>CBFIHE010000023.1:0-35806 GCA_965662345.1 Salibacteraceae bacterium | reverse complement strand
AGCAATACTCACACTGTATCTTCTAAATTATCCTGAGGTATCGTCTGGTTAAATAGGTACACTAGGCAGTGATACTCTATGAACTCAATCAGACCTTGACAAATCATTCTTTACATTTCTTTACCCTTCCTTGAACTGAATCTTGAACAGTTGATTATTTGGAGTTTTTATTAACTCGAACTAGTTATTCAGTTAAACCTCAATTGCATTGGCGATAAGTTTAGTATCTCACTGTGATTGGGGTGAATATTTGCGCAGTTGAAACTAGAGCAGCGTCATAGCACTAGCTAGAGATGAGATTGTTGTGTGCGTAATGCTAGAGAAAATTGAACTAGTGGAAACAACTGAAAACTTATTCTGCTAGCAAATCTCGATTTATTTATGCTACAGATTGGTCTTTTAGAGGAGATGTCCACTTTTAATTGCTGTGCCAGCAGAAGTACTAAGTTGAGTGTTTTGAATAAAGTGAGCACAAAAAAAGCCGGTGAGCATGCTCACCGGCTTTGTACTATTAAGAAAGCGTGAATTACTTCACTACTACTCTAAATGTTGCTTCAGAACCTTCTTCGTTTGAAACGTTAACGAAGTAGATACCTTTAGTCAATGAAACATTATCTAACGTTTCAACGTGTGTACCTGCTACAGCTACTACACGTGTATCAACAACTTGACCGATTGTGCTTACAACGTTGATTGTGTAAGTACCTGTCAACTCTTCAAAGCTAATGTTGAATGTTCCACCGTTAGGGTTAGGGAATACATTCAAGCTAGAAGCGAATACCAAGTCATTTGTTCCAACTGGAGTTACATAAACGGCTTGTACGTCTTCACAACCGTTAGCATCTGTTACAGTAACTGTTAAGTTACCACCATCAGAACCACTAATTGAAGAAGTAGTTTCACCTGTGCTCCACAAGTAAGTGTAAGGAGCTGTACCACCTGAAGCAGATACAGAACCTGAACCGTAACCATTATCATCACCAGCTGCAGTTGCAGTTAATGCAGAAGATGGCTCTGTAATTGCAATTCCTGTTTCAACAGTCAAACAGCCTGATGCATCTTCGATTGTTACATCGTAAGTGCCAGAAGACAAGCCTGTTATTGTAGGAGTTGAAGTTTGAGAACCTGTACTCCAGTCATATGTGAAAGGTGCAGTACCTGAACTACCGTTCATTGTCAGGTTGATTTCTCCGTCTGCATCACCAAAACAAGCAACATCAGTTGCGTTTACTTGGTCTACGATTGGTGCGTTAGCGTTAGGAACGTTAACCACAATTACATCAGAACAACCAGTTGCGTCAAATACAGTTACATTGTAAGAACCTGCAGCTAAATCGTTACGAGTGCTTAGTCCTACAGCAGCAGTATCACCCCAGTCGTAGTTACAAGTAGCACAGTTAGAACCACCTACAGATATTGTAGCAGTACCATCAGCACCACCACAAGCAGATGGGTTAATATTTGAAGATGTTAAGCTAAGAGTTGGACAGTTATAACCTTTCAAGTTCATACGAATCATTGGAAGAGAGTTTGTAAAGAACCAAGTTCCAGAGTTATCTGGATCAACAAAAACTGTTTGATCATCAGATTGAGGGTCTTCAATATCAAATGCCCAAAGAACTGAGTCAGAGAATGTTTCGTAAGTTACAATGTAATCACCAGGAGTCAACTCTGTATCAGTAATATCGAATGTAGCCCACTGGCCAATATCGTTCGCAGTTAAAGAAACGAACTGACGAGAAGCAACTGGTGTAGTAAGAGAAGCATCATATACATTCAAGCTAACTACTGAACCTACAGCTGTCAAATCCATCCATTGAACAGAAATTGAAGTAATAGTATCCGTTGTGCGGATTGTGTACAAGTTACCTATCTCGTAGTTTGTACCAGCACCATACCAACGGCCTGTACCTCCTGCTGCATCGCGGTCGCGAGCGTAAACTGTATCGGATACAATGGTTGTCCAGTCGATTACGTTATCCGCAGGAACGTCATCAGTTGAGTCAGACTCAGCAGTGAACGCTACGTTGTACGTACCCAAACCAGCGTTAAACGTGTATCCTGAAGTTGCTGTTAATGAATCAGAAGAACCTGCAGTAAGGTTAACCGCTTGAGAAGCTCTCAAAGCAATGTTTCCGTTCGGTTCAGTAATGTACGTGTTAACACGTGTATTTTGTTGTGTAGCTGTACCCAAGTTGGTTACATCACCACCAAAGAACACTGTATCTAATACTGAGTGATTGTATGGAATTTCTGTGTAGTAACGCTTATTGCCAGTGTCTACTGAAGTATGGATATACTGCTGGTCTAGCACCAAATCGTTATCAGGAGCTTCTAACAAAAGAATGTCATCTACCATTGCGTAGTAGTATCCAGAACCATTCGGGTTTCCATGTGTAGTTGTACCATCAAAGAATAATTTAAATTGAGCGGTTGTTGAACCACCAATTAAATTACTTACGTATACACTCACTATGTCATCTGTATGCGGTGAATTTGTTGGTGTTCCTAGTGCTTCACCAAAAACTTGGATAGAATCATTCCAGTTTACACCGTCTGTAGAGAATACAACGAAAAGATCGCCAACGAAACGTCTGTATTTAACGTTCATTTGCATAATCACCTCAGGGTATATACTCAAATCTATAACAGGTGAAATCAACTCTCCATTGTGCGGAGTTGCAGCAGGACCTTGACCAAAAGCACCAGCAGTACCACCGTTATCTAAATAGTCAGAATCAAAAATCATGAAACCATTCGCTACTGTTGGAGAAGCGATTGGAGTTCCACCAGTTCCACCGTAAGCACCTCTTGTACCTACTGTGTTATTAGGCGTAGTAGATGTTCCACGGTATTCCCAGATAGCTGCTGAGGTTGAGCCGTTGTTTGTCCATGTACCATTTGTACCGTCACCATTGTAACCGTTTCCAAATGTTTCAATCATAATTGTATCGCCCAATGCTGCTGTGGAAGCTCCACCACCTGCACGGTTGATATAGTTAACTGATCTGTATTCATCTGTGTGAATACCTACTTTTTGAGGTTTTGGCGCCTTCTGAATTCCTGAGAATTGGTTTTGCGCGAAGGTAGCCCCACTCAATGCCACTGCTGTGGCAGCAAGTAAAATTTTCTTCATAGTACTCGTTTTTATTTAGTCGGTAAATATATCACTATAAACGGAAAAACCCAGCGTGAAGTTGGGTGTATTTTCTATTGGTGGCTTATGCGATGTATTTCTTTAGGCGCAAAAGGTCTCCCTTAATCTTACATGTAAAATCTGTATTTGCGGTCCGAGTGTATGTACATATCATCTTCCAAAGTCATAGGAATGTGTAATGTATTAAATGAATTAGGGGATTGAATTTTGACATATACGAGGTCTGGCAGCATTTCACTAGCAATGTGTCATTAACCTACATACTAAGTTTCAGTTTTTGAATACTGGTTAAAAGCTGATTAAGTAGGAAGGATACAATCACAAAAAAGGCCGCATGCGCGGCCTTTCTTGTCTTCGATATATGTGTTTTAGTTGTATGCCTCCATCGGAAGACAACTACAGACTAAGTTCCGGTCTCCGTAGGCATTGTCAACTCTGCTGACATGCGGCCAGAATTTTGCTTCAGAAACATAAGGTAAAGGATAGGCAGCCTGTTGTCTTGAATACGGGAAGAACCATTCATCTGCAGTTACTAAAGCTGCAGTATGCGGAGCATTTTTAAGCAGATTGTTCTCTTGATCAGATACACCGCGTTCAATCTCTCTTATTTCTTCACGTATACTTTGCATGGCTTCTACGAATCGATCTAATTCTTGTTTTGATTCAGACTCAGTAGGTTCAACCATCACCGTACCCGCAACAGGGAAGGAAACCGTAGGCGCATGAAAACCGTAATCAATCAAACGCTTAGCAATATCTGCCACTTCTATTCCAGCCGTTTTTTTGAATTCTCTACAATCTAGAATCATTTCGTGTGCAATGCGACCGTTTTTACCTTTGTAAAGAACATCGTAGTCTCCACCTAGCTTTTCTTTTAGGTAGTTGGCATTCAAAATTGCAAGCTTGGTACTTTCTGTAACGCCTGATCTACCTAACATCCTAATATACCCATAAGAGATTAGTAAGATGAGCGCACTTCCGTAAGGCGCTGCTGAAATAGGGGAAATTCCTTGGCTACCACCCGTGGGCACTAACGGGTGCGAAGGTAAAAATGGTGTGAGGTGTTCAGCAACTCCAATAGGGCCCATGCCAGGGCCTCCGCCTCCATGCGGAATTGCAAAAGTTTTGTGCAAGTTTAAGTGGCAAACATCTGCACCTATCAATCCTGGTGAAGTTAAACCAACTTGGGCATTCATGTTAGCCCCATCCATGTAGACTTGGCCACCATTTTCATGCACTATTTTGGTTATTTCGCGAATGCTTGCTTCATACACTCCATGTGTGGAAGGGTAGGTAACCATAAGCGCAGAAAGGTTGTCTGCATTTTCTTTGGCCTTGGCTCTTAAATCTTCTACATCAATATTACCAGCCTCATCACATTTAACAACTACAACCTTCATTCCCGCCATTACAGCAGATGCTGGATTTGTGCCGTGGGCAGATGAAGGAATTAGACAGATGTTTCTGTGTGAATCACCATTTGCCTGATGGTATGCCCTTATAACCATAAGACCAGTGTATTCACCTTGGGCACCTGAATTAGGTTGAAAACTAACAGAGTCGAACCCTGTAATGTCTGCCAAATCTTTACCCAGCTTTTGGATTACTTCAATGTATCCTGATGCTTGCTCCATTGGAACAAACGGGTGCAACGTTGCAAAACGTGGATGCGAAATGGGCATTAGCTCAGAAGCGGCATTCAACTTCATGGTGCAAGACCCCAATGATATCATTGAATGTGTAAGAGACATATCTCTATTTTCTAGCTTCTTTATGTAACGCATCAACTCTGTTTCGCTATGGTAGAGATTGAAAACTTCGTGCGTTAAATAATCGGTAGCACGCTGCAATTCCATGGGGATTCCAGTTTCTGTGGTTACAAGTTGCTCACGCTCTTCTTCCAATACCCTAACTACTAAATGAATGATGAGTTCAACATCTTCCCGTGTAGCAGTTTCGTGCAGACTCACACTGAATAGATCATCAGTAAATCTAAGGTTAATATGTTCACCTTCCGCCATTGCTTTTAGTCTAGCTAGTCGTTTAGGAACCATCTTAACAGCAACAGTATCGAAGAAAGTATCGTTTACAACCTCTGCTCCCAACGCTGTAAGTGAACCATGAATGAGAGAGGTTAAACTGTGAATCCTGTTTGCAATACTTCTAATTCCCTCTGCTCCATGATACACTGCATAGAAGCTTGACATAACGGCCAACAGTGCTTGTGCGGTACAAATATTTGAAGTGGCTTTATCTCTTCGAATGTGTTGTTCTCTCGTTTGAAGAGCCATGCGGTATGCCGGCCTTCCATCTTTGTCTTTGGAAATTCCAATAATTCTACCTGGAATGTGTCTTTTATAGTCTTCTCTTGTAGCAAAGAATGCAGCATGAGGTCCGCCATAACCCATTGGTACGCCAAAGCGCTGACTATTACCTACAACACAATCTGCATCCATACTTCCTGGAGACTTTATCATGGCAAGCGCCATTAAATCAGTGGCTACACAAACTTTAACATCGTGCCCGTGTGCCGCAGCAATGAAATCTGTGTAATCAATGACTTCTCCGTTTACCTGTGGGTATTGTAGTAGGGCACCAAAGAATCCATCTGAGATATCTGTGGTTAAATGATTACCCACTATAACTTCTACTCCAATTGGAGTGGCTCTAGTTTTTATTAGTTCTATGGTCTGTGGGTAGCATGCTTCAGATACAAAGAACTTAGAAATACCTTCTTTCTGTGCTTTTCTAGAACGCAATGCCAAGAACATACTCATGGCTTCTGCCGCGGCAGTTCCCTCGTCTAATAATGAGGCATTCGCTAACTCCATCCCAGTAAAATCCATTACCATGGTTTGGAAATTCAGCAAAGCTTCTAATCTTCCTTGGGCAATCTCAGCTTGGTAAGGCGTGTAAGCCGTGTACCAACCTGGGTTTTCCATTACATTTCTTTTAATGGGAGCTGGTGTAATGGTGCTGTGGTAGCCCAACCCGATATATGTCTTGAATAATCTATTCTTCTCCGCTAACTCATCAATATGAATACCGTATTCATATTCTGTCATTGACTTAGACAAAAACAGCTCGTCCTGCATGCGAATATCGCTTGGTACGGTTTGTTTAATTAACTCTTCTAGTGAAGAAACTCCAACCGTATTCAACATCTCGTTCAATTCGGTTTCTCTTGGGCCAATGTGGCGCTTGGTAAACTCGTTATACCCCATTACTTCTTTGCTTATGTAAAGGAATTGAAATTAATACGTTATCAGCGGGCTGAGTGGCTTAACTTTGCCGCGAAAATCCGCTTTTTTTTCGTGTAAACAATACATTGTGAATCACTTTAACGGCACACTTATAAGCTTGTTCATTTTATTGCTGCAATATGCTGCAACTTATGCTGTAGAACCAGATACATTGCTTCTGATGAACGGTAAAGAAATTCAAGTGAATCGCACCCGTGTAGATGGAGATTTGGTAGCCTACGAGAAAATTAAAAAGTCTGGAAAAATTAGAAAACCAAGTTACATGGGCTTGGAATTGATATACGCCATCAAGTACTCTAACGGAACCGATACAATACTATACAGCAAAAACAACCCTGCTTACCAAGATTCACAGTACAGCGCTGAAGAAATGTATTACTTTATTCGCGGTCAACAAGACGCACGCAAGTACCATAAAACGGGTTTGATTTTTACTGGAGGTCTGGCATTTGGAGGTGTAGGAGGATATTTCCTACATGATCAAATTATGGTAGCTGCAGTTCCTTTTGCCTACACAGTAGGCATTGGTATTACCGTGCCTAAAATGAATGAGCCGCAAGGTGAGGCTGTTTTTTTGCAGCGCAATGAGGCCTATCAAATGGGCTTTATAAAAGCAGCCAAAAGCAAACGTGTTTTTGCCGCACTTGCTGGGAGTTTAATTGGTTCTATCGCTGGGGTTACCGGAGGTTTTTTGGCAAATCCATAAGCCAGAATTATGAAGAAGCTATTTGCATCTCTTGTTTATTCCAATGTATATGCCGTTCTCCTCATTGTTGCATTGCTGCTTAAATCCTGGGCTATTCTGAGGTCTAATCAGCCGTTTTTCACCTATGAGGTGTTATTAGTTCTTTCAGCCACCCTGTTTCTATATCCGTTACACAGAATTTATGGATTACAGAGTATACCACAGGCTTTCAAGACTGATAGGCATTCCTTTGCAGAGAGGTACAAAAAGGCAATGTATACCCTAGTGATTTTGGGAGCGTTATTGTCATTGTGGTTCGTTAGCAAAATATCACTTGACCGTTTATGGGTTCATGCACCTGTGGCCTTATTGGCAATAGCTTATGTATTTCCTGTTATTCCCGCACAAAAGGGTAAGTTGAAGCTCAGAGAGATACCATTTGTAAAGTCTGTGTTCATAGCGGCAGTAGTCTCTTATCTCACCATTGTTTTTCCGTATTGGGGCAAGGCTGATGTGGGAGTATTGTGGAGTTTGTTTATGGGTTCAACCTTCTTTTTAATTGCAGTAACCATTCCGTTTGACATACGAGACTACGGAGGGGATAAGGCGGCAGGTCTACAGACTATGCCAGTTAGGCTAGGAGTTGATAAGGCTACAAAAGTTGCCTTGTTTGCCAATGTACTATTTACGGTGTTCAATTTTGTGTCTTTCTTCTTCTTTGATGCCTATTCACTTCTGGTTTTCATCGTGCTTTGGGTAAGCGAGATTATTGCAGATGTTTACATAAGGAAAGCCAAGCCAATGAAAGACGATTTGTGGTATGCTCTAGCCATAGAAGGAAATATCATTATCCAATCCATACTTGTGTTAGGAGCTATTCTTATTTAGTCAGTTTTCTCCTGATGCTGTAATAGAACTCGGTATTCTCGTCAACTATATAGGCTACTTGCATGGGGAAGAGTTCAGCCAAGATTGGGTTTGAATCTTCTAGTTTTGTGATGGATAAGCCAAGCAGTAAGCGCGCCAACTTTAAAGCAATACCCAAACTCAATTGTTTATTATGGTGGTGAAAGTCTACAATAGCTACAACACCATCATTGCTAATCTGCATATGTGCACGTTTTGCAATAACACGTAATTCTTTTTGTGAAAAATGATCTAAAAAAAAGGGAAAGAAAACGAGATCATAAGATCCTCTACCCTCAAAATGAAAAAAGTCTTCACAAATAAAAGATACTCGGGAACCTCTTTTCTTTTTTGCCAGGGCAATCATATCTTCCGAAATATCTAAGAAGGTGATGTTAGAATCAGGAAATCGTTTGGAGAAGCTAGAAAGGATACTTCCTGTTCCTCCTCCAACAATGAGAATCTCTTTTGAAGCAGGTAGTTCAGAAATACAATCATCTGTGATTTTGACTATACGCGGATAAAAGAGTTTTTTGATAAAATCATAGAACGGAGCGGCAAAACCATACCAACTTTTAGCTCTATAGCTAAGCACGCTTTGAAGTTAATTGTCTGAAGACGCCTTCCAAATCTTGTCTTTGTTCGTGCATCTCTAATATGATCAGCTTTTGGGCAATGGCAAATTGAAATAATTCTTTGCGTAAATCATTGCTACCTGAGCTTTCAATGAGCCATGCTCCATCGTCTTGTTTGGAGCATTTAGTTACTCCGTTAATTCTTTTTAGGGTGCCAACCTCTGGGGCTGACTCAAATAAAACGCGAACTAATTTTTGATTTTGATCAAGCCTTATTTCTTTGGTGCTCTTATCGGCAACGCGTTTTCCTTCATCTATGATGATGACCCTATCGCAAATGGCTTCAACCTCTTGCATGATATGCGTGCTCATCATCACTGTTTTTTCTTTTCCCACAGATTTAATGAGTTCACGTATTTCAACTATTTGATTAGGGTCTAACCCTGTAGTTGGCTCATCTAATATCAACACTTCTGGGTCGTGAATAAGTGCCTGTGCTAGTCCCACACGCTGGCGATACCCTTTACTGAGCATACCTATTTTCTTGTGTTGTTCTTTTTGAAGGCCAACCAACTCTATAAGCTCTTTAATACGCTCATCAAGGTTCTTTACTTTATGAACTCCTCCTGCAAACCTCAGGTATTCTTTAATGTACATTTCCACATACTGAGGGTTGTGCTCTGGCAAGTACCCCAATTTAGCTCGAACCTTCATCGGCTCTGCTTCAACATCAAAACCGCACACGCTCACTTTACCAATGGTTTGCGGAAGGTAGCAGGTGATAATCTTCATCATGGTTGACTTACCTGCACCGTTTGGTCCTAAGAAACCAACGATTTCACCTTTGTTGATGGAGAAAGAAACGTTAGACAGCGCTTCTTGCTCATCGTATTTTTTAGTTACGTTCTCTACCTGTATCGACATGCTTCTCTATTGAGAGTTGCGAATTTAACCAAAATACCCCGCTTGCTTTTTTACTTTTACCCACTGTAGAAAATATGAGAGGTGTAGTTTTAAAATCAACAGGTAGCCGGTACAATGTTAAAGCCGAGAATGGCGAGATCTACGATTGTAGGTTACGCGGTAAGTTTCGTGTTAAAGGTATAAAGTCTACTAATCCAGTTGCTGTGGGAGATGAGGTAGAACTTGAACAAGTTGATGAAACCTATGCCATCATTACGCTCTATCCGCGCAAAAATTTCTTAGTACGGAAGTCTACCAACCTAAGCAAGCAGGTGCATATTCTAGCTGCAAACTTAGATCAGGTTGTTCTGGTAACAGGAGTTGTGAAACCCAAGGTGCCGCGTGGATTAATTGATCGTGTGCTGTTAACGGCAGAGGCTTACGATATTCCAGTTGTTATTGTTTTTAATAAAATAGACCTCTGCGGAGATGAAGACATAGATGAGCTTGCAGAGAGATTGGCCACGTATGATCCCATTGGTTACAAATGCATTGTAACCTCTGCAGTTACAGGTAGAGGCCTGTCTGAATTAAAAGATGAATTAGCAGGCTCAAGAAGTCTGCTCACGGGCCAATCTGGAGTAGGTAAGAGTAGCTTAATTAATGCTATAGAACCCTCTTTAGATCTGCGCGTAACTGGGGTTAGCGATTTCAATGAAAAAGGAAAGCATACTACAACGTTTGCGGAAATGCATGACCTGTCTTTCGGAGGCGAAATTATAGACACACCTGGAGTGCGTAGCTTTGGTTTCTATGAATTTGATAAAGCCCATTTGGGGCATTACTTCCCAGAAATTAGAGCGTTAATGCATGATTGTAAATTCAATAACTGCATGCATGTGAATGAACCAGGCTGCGCTGTGAAAGCTGCGGTTGAAGCAGGAGAGTTCTCTGCGTATCGTTACCGCAGCTACCTCAATTTTTATGAAGACGAGGATCTTCTTAAAACATATGATTAAACCATGAGAGCCGTAATTCAACGAGTGACTGAGGCTAGTGTAACCGTAAATCAATCGGTTACAGGAAGCATAGAAATGGGTTTTTTGATATTGTTGGGTGTAGAGGGTGATGATACTTCATATGATGCCCTTTGGTTGGCAGATAAGATTGCTAAGCTTCGCATATTCTCAGATGATAAAGGATTAATGAACCTCTCACTTAAAGAAGTTAATGGCGGAGCATTAGTTATTAGCCAGTTCACCCTGCATGCTAAAACTAAAAAGGGTACTAGGCCTAGTTTTATAAGAGCAGCGAAACCAGAAGTAGCCGAACCGATGTACCATTACTTTTGCAAGGAGCTCGGGAAGCGACTAAACAAGGAAATAGAACAAGGCATTTTTGGTGCACATATGGAAGTATCTCTGGTGAATGATGGTCCTGTAACTCTAATTGTAGACACTAAAAACAAAGAATAATGGCTGGATTTGATGAAATTCAAAAGCAAGTAGATGATTGGATTAAAACGGTTGGAGTTAGGTACTTTAACGAACTCACGAATATGGCTCAACTTACTGAAGAAGTGGGCGAAGTAGCAAGAATCATTGCCAGAAGGTATGGAGAGCAAAGTGAAAAGGAGTCTGACAAGTCAAAAGACTTAGGAGAGGAATTGGCAGATGTAATTTTCGTTGCAATTTGTTTGGCTAATCAAACAGGTGTAAATTTGGAAGAAGCCTTTCAGAACAAGATGCGCCTGAAAACGCAGCGCGATGCGGACAGGCACAAAAACAATAAGAAACTCAAATAACCCAGTTAACTATGAATGCTATTGAACTCACAACAATTTTGTTGGTGTTGGCCTCTGTTTTTTCAATGTTCAATATGCGCGTGCTTAAACTTCCGGGTACCATAGGTTTAATGACCATGGCATTATTACTGTCTTTGGTGGTGCTTGGAATAGGAACATTGTTTCCATCAGTTCATGATTTGGCAATACATGTTACAGAGGGTTTTGATTTTGGAGAAGTTTTACTCAATGTAATGCTTCCTTTTCTACTTTTTGCTGGAGCAATTACCGTAGATGTAAATAAGCTTTTTGAAGAGAAATGGCCCATTTTACTGCTTGCTAGCTTCGGTGTAGTTGTATCTACTTTTTTAGTAGGTACAGGAGCTTACCTGCTTACCCAAATAGAGGTGCTTGGTTTAGCAGATATGGAGATAGAATATATCCACTGTTTGCTTTTTGGTTCGCTTATAGCACCCACAGATCCCATAGCTGTTCTAGCAATAGTTAAAGAAACAGGCCTTTCTAAGAACTTGGAGACCAAGATAGCAGGTGAGAGCTTGTTCAATGATGGTATAGGTGTAGTTGTATTCTTAACCTTACTTAAAATTGAAGCCACGGGGGTGGAGTCTGCAAGTGTGGAATCGGTTTCTATTCTTTTTGGGCAAGAGGTGTTTGGTGGTGCCATGCTTGGTCTAATCATGGGCTATCTAGGATTAAAGTTATTGGATTGGATAGATAATGAACATGTGCAAATAGAGGCGCTGGTTACTCTATCAGGGGTTCTTCTGGCAGCTGTTACGGCTACCCATCTTCACCTTTCTGGTCCTATAGCGGTGGTAATCTTAGGGCTTTTCTTAGGAAAAGAAGGAAGAGTAGGAGATCAGGCCAACTTCATGGGGCAGTACGTTTACAAGTTTTGGCATCTCATTGATGAAACTTTAAATGCCATTCTTTTCATTCTTGTAGGACTTGAGATTATCGTCATCAGTGAGTATTTTGAGTTTCACTACATCACTGCTGTTCTAGTAACTATTCTTATTGCGGTGCTTGCGAGATTTATTGGGGTTGCCATTCCAATAAGTGTACTCGCAATGTTTAGATCTTTTGAAAAACGAACAATTCCTATTTTGACTTGGGGTGGATTAAAAGGTGGACTTTCTATAGCCTTAGCCCTTTCACTACCAGAATTCCCTGGAAAGCACTTCTTGCTCATTTTAACTTATGGTGTAGTCATCTTTACTATTCTTGTTCAAGGATTAACCATTGAGAAGCTGGTACCTGGTTCTTCTAAATAGAAAAGTAAAAAAGGCGAGTCTGGAAGACTCGCCTTTTTGCGTTTTAGGGTTGAATATGGATTACTTAGCTACCTGTATAGTAGAGGTTTGAACTCCATGAGATGTTGTTAATTGAATAATGTACATCCCTGAAGTAAATGCGCTCAAGTCAACTTCATTCAATGAATTCATGTTAGAAGACTGATATTGCATTTGCCCCTTCATGTTGAAAATTACGATCTCTTGTAATTCGATATTTTCAGTTTGAATAAAGAGCTTGCTTTTAGCAGGATTAGGATATATTGATACGTATCCTAGACCATTTTCATTTATTGAAGCTGGGTCTTCAACATTAAGTGTGATGCTGCACGACTGTGTGCCAAGGTTGATAGCAAAAGAAGCTGTTCCTGCACTTGCAGCTGTTCCAGTAACATTGTAAGTTACCGTACCATTTCCATTCATGAATGTACCAGCAGGTAAATCTGCTATTAGGCCAGTAACACCAGTAGACGTTACAGATTGCGCATCGTAGTTGAAACCATTTCCACCGGAATAGTCAATGGTAATCGTTCCTGTATAAGCTGTATTGGTTTGTGCAGTTGCAGGGTTAGCCGTTGCATTTGCACAATCAATTCCAGAAATAGTGCCATCAGGTGCAATACCTGCTTCAAAAACACTATCAGTACGAATACTTAAAATCTGAATTCTTAAATCTCTATCAGCCGGTGTTTCTGCTTCATTGTATGGTTTCGTTGTAAATTCTGAGGCTAGGTATTCAGCTAATGCATCTTGCTCGCCTCCAACTTCTGAGAAGTTTGCAGATCCAGTAGTAGGAAGATTTGTTGAATCAAGAGCTACCGTATTTGTTGTTTCTGTAGAGAATGGATAGCCATCGCCATCATTATCAACTAAGAAGTTTAGAGAAACCACCTTAATCGCGCGGGTTGCATCACCATTTACACTTCCATTAACAATTACTGAATCAATGGTAACACCCATATCATCAATAAGCGCCATGTTCACAATTCTGTTTCCAGCTGTTTGTGTAGGATCAAAACTGAAGCGAACACCACCTACTTGAGGCATTTTTCCTTGTGTTGAAACACCATCCCAATCGCTAATGCCATGTTCTAGAAGTGCTTTAAGTCCGGCTGGTGTTGTTTCCACAATTCTGAGGTTGTTGTCAAATCTTAGGGTATTTTCAATGTTGAGTTGTGATACTTCTAAAGAATCTCTTCCTGCCACAGGATTTGCTTGAGGTGGTAAGAGTGTTCCAGTTTGAAAATCTATTTCACCAATTTCTGCGCGAATACCACCACCGTTTTTCAAGGAAACAGCAACAGAAGGATCAACTTGGCGAGCCATCCAAAGATTGGCATCAGCAGAAATATTACCCATGTTGGTTTCTTCTGTTCTAACAGCGCTTCTTCTTCCTTCAAGGAAGAAGTTTGTTTTACCAAACGCGTTTCCATCTTTTGCTACAATTACATCTATTACTGAACCTGTGAGGCGATTAACGAAGTAGCCTTTAGAACCATGCACGTAAGGATCATCGTTACCGTAAATTCCATCAACAACCTCAGGAATTGTAGCATATGCTCCAGAGATGATTTCATTCACAGTAGATGGTATCACTTTTCCGTTTTGATCAAATTCAACCACTAAACGGCCTACGTAACTATACTCTCCATCTGTGCTTACAACAAGTACTGAATCACCCAAAGCATCTGTGGTAACAAATGGATAGTTTCCATCTGCGGTATGGCCCGGGCGAAGGATGTCTGTATTATCTGCTAACCTAAAATCTGAACCCCCAGCTAGAATTATATCTACACCGGTTAGTAAACCTGCTAACTGTTGCTCAAGAGAGAACTGCTGCAAGTGAGATGCTAAGATTATTTTATCAACGCCTTTGTTTGTTAATGAATCAATGTAAGGCTGAAGTACTGTGGCTAATTGTGCCATGTCGCTTCCTGTTGGGTTACCTTTAACCGTTACTCCACCAGGAGATGAAATTGTAGCTAGCAATTGTGTTGTTGCACCTACTACACCAACTGAGTCGCCACCAACTTCAATGATAGTAGCTGGAGCAATTTTGCTTGTAGAACTAGCAGAACCTGGGTTCAAAACATCCGTTTCAAATGCCGAAGAAAGCATAACTGCATCCGTGTAACGGCTATTGAGTGAGCTTGCAGAAAAATCTAGGTTTGCTCCTAAGTAAGGGAATTGAGTTCCCATCCAAGTTAAATTACTTGAACTTCCTGTTGCAAACGCTACATCTGCAACTGTGCCTTCTCCTAAGTCAAATTCGTGATTACCAAGTGCAGAAGCGTTGAAGCCAATAACATTCATTATGGAAATATCTACTCTACCACCTTCAGTACCTAAGTTGTTTAAAGGAGTTCCGTAGAAGTCGGATAAAATTGCTCTTAGAGAATCTTCAACTGCATCTTCATTTGCAGCGCTTAAGAAAGGACCTGGAATGTAGTTGTCTCCAGAAGAGATTACTACAGTATTCTGGAACTCATCTTCTAAACGATCCACAATTGAAGCAAAAGCAGGAGCATCTTCAATAGCACTAACTCCACCCTCTAAATCTGAAGCATGCATTACTTGAAGTAAGAAGTTGTTAGGGTTCATGGTATACTCAATAACAAGCATTGGTGCACCAGATGAACTACCGTCAAAGGACTCAGCAGTTCTTGTTCCTGTCCCTTGAATTTTAAATGCCATTGAATTGCCATTTACCCATCCAGATTGATTCATAATAGAATCAACTAGCGTTGATATATCTGAAGTGCGTTGAGCATACCCTTGAGTTCCAATACTACTTGAAGGCCATAAACCCGGAGACCACATCACAGAGTCATTGAAGTAAGTTCTCGCTGAAATATCAAAGCTTGTTGTTGAATATGTGACTGGGTTTGCGTTGTTTTCTGCAAAAACATACAATTGACAAGGATTATTCATTTTGTCTTCATCCGTTTGGAACTGAATGTATGCTCTGGTTACAGTAGCACCAGTTGGTACAGATACGTTTGTAAATCGCAATCCAATGAGTTGATCATCCGAAACAAAGTCGTCAAAGCTCATTTCAAGGTCTGAGCTAGTATCATACATAGCACCATTTCCAACCGCTTCTTCGGCATCATCGGTACTAGCATTTATGCGCACAGTAATTGCGCTTTGAGCATTTGTAGTAAGGGCTGCAAATCCCAGTAAAACTGTATAAAATATGTGTTTCATATGAAAGAAATTTTGAATACAAAAATCTCTTCATAATCTATAAGACGTGTAAAACGAGGTTTATATGTACTTTAATTCCATTGACTCCCATTTGAAATGAAAGTGATGTAATTTTACTGATTGTTACCTATGTTCATGAAGTTGTTAACCTTGAGGTAAGCTAGTTACAATAGTATTTAGACAGAAGCGCGTTGCAATCTATCATTAATTGCTTTCCCCAATCCCTTATCGGGTACAGGTTCCGCTAAGATGATATCTGCACCAGTTTTTCCGAGATTTCGAAGCGCTTTAAACAAGTTGGATGCTGCTTCATTCAGGTTTCCATTTGGACTAAGTATTTCAACAGAAGTAAAATGAAGTGAAGGTAGTTGTTGAAAGGCGATTGCGGCAATGCGTTTGCCTTTATGGAATTTGTAGTTTTCCTCTATGTTTCCCAGTAGCACAGGTGTGCCAGGGTTATAGTGACTGCTCAACATCCCTGGTGCTGTAGGATTACTGGATGAGGTTTTGACTGATACTACCTTTTCTCCCAAAACCTCTTCTACGGTTTCAATGGAAATACCTCCAAGGCGAAGAACTAGAATACCTTTTTTGGTATCTTTTACAATAGTGCTTTCCAATCCTACGGATGACGGTCCACCATCCAAAATCAGCGATAGTTTTTCGCCAAGTTGGTCATTTACATGATTGGCGGTGGTTGGGCTAGTAAACCCGAATGGATTGGCACTTGGCGCGGCTACGGGGAAAGGTAGTTTCGAGAGCAGTTCGAAGGTCAATGGATGATTAGGAATCCGAATACCTACAGTATCATGCCCTGATGTTACTAAGTCAGAAATATTATTCTTTTTCGGAAGGATGAAAGTAATCGGCCCAGGACTGAGTGCATTTGCTAACTTTTGAATCCTTGCGCTCGAAACATCCGCAAACTTTGATGCTTCAGCTAATGAGGAAGTGTGGACGATTAGAGGGTCAAAGCTTGGTCTGTTCTTCGTTTGAAAAATCTTGACAACAGCATTTGTGCTCAGCGCGTTCCCAGCAAGACCATAAACCGTTTCTGTTGGAATTGCCACAAGTTCATCTCGCGTGAGGAGTTCAATAGCGTGCTCTATATCGTTTGATATAATGGACATGATTCAAAGATGATGCTAATCTATGAAAACAAAAAAGCCCCGCAATGCGAGGCTTCTGTATTAAAATCTATTTCAAACCTTACTCTGCAAGGATGATGATTTTGTTGTTATTTATTTCTGCAACACCACCTGTAATCTCAAAGTCGAAATCTTTGGATTTAGCAATGTCTTCAAAGAAAGAACCATGTTGTACTTGACTGTCTTGCTTATCTGCTTGCTTAACGGAAACCCTTCCAGCTTTAAGAGCTGAAATAAGCGGAGCGTGATTTTCCAAGACACCAAATGAACCGTTTAACCCTGGCATTTGAACGTGTTCCACATTGCCGTTGTAAAGTAGTTTTCCCGGTGTTAATACTTCAAGAATCATGTTTCAATCAATTAAACCTGAGCTAACATTTTCTCTCCAGCCTCAACTACATCGTTGATGTCGCCTTTCAAGTTAAATGCTGCTTCTGGGTATTTATCAAGCTCACCGCTCATAATCATGTTAAAGCCCTTGATGGTATCTTCAATAGGAACCATAACTCCAGCTAAACCCGTAAACTGCTCTGCTACGTGGAATGGTTGAGAAAGGAAACGTTGAACACGTCTTGCACGATGCACAACCAGTTTATCCTCTTCGCTCAATTCATCCATACCTAAGATGGCAATAATATCTTGCAATTCTTTGTAACGCTGAAGTATCTCTTTTACGTCTTGAGCACATTTGTAGTGCTCTTTACCCACAACTTCTTCAGAAAGAATACGAGAGGTTGAATCTAATGGATCAACCGCAGGGTAGATACCTAACTCAGCAATTTTACGAGAAAGTACTGTAGTAGCATCTAAGTGAGCAAAGGTTGTTGCAGGGGCAGGATCCGTTAAATCATCTGCAGGCACATATACTGCTTGCACAGATGTAATGGAACCATTTTTTGTAGATGTAATACGCTCTTGCATCACACCCATTTCTGTTGCCAATGTTGGCTGGTAACCTACCGCAGAAGGCATACGGCCTAGTAGTGCAGATACCTCAGAACCTGCTTGGGTGAAACGGAAGATGTTATCAACGAAGAAAAGAATGTCTTTTCCAGCTCCGTCACCAGCTCCATCACGGTAATACTCAGCCAATGTCAAACCAGAAAGAGCAACACGTGCACGTGCTCCTGGAGGTTCGTTCATTTGACCAAATACGAATGCTGCAGAAGAATCTTTAAGTTTTTCTGGGTCTACCTTTGAAAGGTCCCAGCCGCCTTCTTCCATAGAATGCATAAAGTCATCACCATACTTGATAATGCCTGATTCAAGCATCTCGCGAAGCAAATCATTACCCTCGCGTGTACGCTCACCAACACCAGCAAATACAGAGAAACCATCGTATCCTTTGGCAATATTGTTAATCAACTCCTGAATCAATACAGTTTTACCAACACCAGCACCACCAAATAATCCAATCTTACCACCTTTGGCGTAAGGCTCAATCAAATCAATTACTTTAATTCCAGTGAAAAGTACTTCTGTAGATGTTGAAAGGTCTTCAAACTTAGGCGCATCAGCGTGAATTGGGCGTCCATTTTCTTTGGAAACCTGTGCCATACCGTCAATGTTATCACCTGTAACATTGAACAAACGACCATTAACTGCATCTCCTGTAGGCATAGCAATTGCTTGCCCTGTACCAATTACTTCCATTCCGCGTTGAACTCCATCAGAAGAGTCCATGGCTATGGTACGTACAGTATCTTCACCGATGTGCTGTTGTACCTCAAGAATAATTTCTTGTCCGTTTTCTTTCTTTACCACAAGGGCATCGTAAATGCTTGGAAGCGCCTGATCGGAATCGAAACTTACGTCAATCACCGCACCGATTACTTGCGTGATTTTACCTTTTGCTTGAGACATTCCTAATTAATTTTGGAATTATAAGACCTTACTAAAATTTGGTGCAAAAGTAGCACTTTTCAGAAAGGATTTAAGCCTTGTTTCATTTTTATTTGAGTGAGACAAGAAGGTCATAAACTGATGTGCTACTCAATGTAAATATTCCACATTTGCAAAGCAAGTCTATAAAGTGCGAATATTTAAAAACATCAAAGCTTTTGAAAATCCTGGAAATCCAGTGGTTCTAACAGCTGGAACTTTTGATGGGGTTCATATCGGGCACCAAAAAATCTTGAAGCGGCTTAAACAGGTGGCCGATGAGGTTGGCGGAGAAACCGTGTTACTCACCTTTGACCCACACCCCAGAAGTGTATTGCAACCAGATTCGCCTATGAAGATGCTATCTACTCTAGCTGAGAAACAACTCCTGTTGGAGCGTTTTGGTTTAGACAACCTTATTATTCATCCATTCACAAAAGCGTTTTCCAGAACTACATCACTTGAATTTGTACGTGATTTACTGGTGAACTCACTTCACGTGAAAAAATTAGTGATTGGATATGATCATCATTTTGGACGAAACAGAGAAGGCTCTTTTGAACACCTTAAAGAGTTCGGTCCGCTCTACGGATTTGATGTAGAAGAAATCCAGGCTTTGGATGTAGACCATGTTAATGTTTCTAGCACGAAAATCCGAAACGCTTTATTAGGTGGTGATTTAGGCACTGCATCTACTTATTTAAGTTATGATTACACGCTAACGGGTACTGTAATGCATGGGAAGCGTTTGGGTAGAAGCATTGGGTTTCCCACAGCAAATTTAGATGTTACTTCGCATAATAAGCTCATTCCTGGATCAGGTGTTTATGCTGTAGATTGTGAAGTGAAAGGGAAGCCTTACCATGGAATGTTGAATATTGGACTTAACCCTACTGTTAATAAGGATGACCAAGTGCGAGTGGAAGTGAATATCTTTGATTTTAATGAGGATATCTACGGTAAGAACATTCGCGTTACATTTAAACACCGCATACGCGATGAGCAAAAGTTTGATACAGTTGAAGAACTCCGTAAGCAGCTTGAAACGGACCGCTTGGCTGCTCTTCACATGCTTGTTAGCTAACTCAATAGCTGCACAAACTGCAGACACATTAACCACATCATCCATTTCAGATGCATTGATGCATCACGGACCTGTCAGGTTAGATTTATCCAAGCGTAAGATTGACTCTGTTCCAAATATCGTTATGTCAATTGGGCAACTTATTGCCTTAGATTTATCCAAGAATCGGATAGAATCGCTTCCAAAGAGCATCTCAAAATGCCGTTCCCTAGAGGTTCTAAAACTGTCAAGAAACCGAATGGAGTCTTTACCCACAACAGTAATAGAATTAGCAGAGTTACGCGTCTTAACAGTAGATCGAAATCCACTAAAGTCATTACCAGAGAATATTGGGGAGCTCAAGCAACTTAGAACTTTAGTACTCTGGGATACTGAAATCACCTATGTGCCTGAGAGCATCAAAGAGTGTACATCTCTTGAATTCATTGATTTACGCACAGTAGTTATGACTCGCGAGGAGCAAGCAGAGATAAAAGCAATTGTACCCTCCTCAGCAAAAGCCAAGTACTCCATGCCATGTAAGTGCAATTAATTGTTCTTGGATTGATTAACCTTGTATTCTAAAGCGTTCACTATGACCATAGCAGTTGAAATCACATTATACGCCCTAACCGAAGGGTATGTTCCTGAAGTTGACGAATTCCTGGAGAGGATAAATACGTATAAGCATATAAGAATCATAACCAATCACATGAGTACAAGGCTCATTGGTGAGTATGATGAGGTTATGGATTGCCTCCAAAAAGAAATGAAAGACACATTTAATCGTGAAGGAAAGTACAGCTTTGTGATGAAAGTGCTCAACGATCCAATTCAAGATGGAGTCTTGGATAGATAGCCTTAAAGAAGCCTTTCTTGCCCAATCTGCCCTTGAGGTAGCTGCGGTAGTTACCGGTGTATTATATCTTATTTTGGCGGCTAGAGAAAAGTTAGCATGCTGGTACTTTGCAGCAGTTAGCACCATGTTATATCTCATTATTTTAACAGATATAAAACTCTATGCAGAAGCTGCTTTGCAAATCTACTATTTGCTAATGGCGGGCTATGGCTGGTACACGTGGAAGTATGGCTCAGGCAAAGCCGATGGGGAGTCACAAATTATTTCGGGCTCGCTGTTATTTCATGTGCTGGCTGTGTTGGGTATATTGTCTTTAACGGCTGGTGTTGGGACTTTAATGGGAGAGTACTCTGATGCTCAAATGCCCTATATTGATGCTTTCACAACAGTAGGTGCATTAGTGACTACTTGGATGGTTACCAAAAAATACTTGGAGAATTGGATCTACTGGTTCTTTATAGATGCAGTAGCTATTTACATGTACTGGACCAAAGGTTTATATCTTACGGCCATACTCTTTCTCTTTTACACAGGTATGGTGGTTTATGGTTTTGTAGAATGGAGGTCGCATTTTAGAAATCAGTTAGAGCATGAATAAAATCTTAATAACAGGCCCAGAAGCTTCTGGTAAATCGGCTCTATGTAGTGCTCTTTCTAGGCGTTTTAATGTGCCATGGGTGCCTGAGGCAGCTAGAGCCTATTTAGGTGAACTCAAACGACCTTATAAGCAGCAAGACTTATCAGATATCTTAGAGAATCAATTGAAAGCAGAGAAAGAGGCATATGACCCATCTGGTAGATTACTCCTTTGCGATACAGGCCCAGAAGTACTTTATGTTTGGAGCGAAGAGAAATATAGAAGCGTTAGCGCAGACATTAAAGACGCGTTATACGCAATGGACTATAAAGCTATACTGCTTTTGAAACCCGATTTACCATGGGAACCAGACCCGCTTAGGGAGTCACCAGACCTTGCAGTGCGTATGAGGCTTTTTAATCGCTATGTAGAATTGCTCAACCTCAATGGATTTTCTTTTGAAGTAATTGAAGGTAGTGGAGAGAGAAGAACTGAACTTGCCTCGCAATATGTGCTTACTTTTCTTAACAAATAACTAGTTTTGCTCAATATCTCATGGGGTGCTTCATATCGAGGCTGAGATTATACCCATGCCTTCCTTACGAAGGCGAACCTGATCCCGGTAATTCGGGCGTAGGTATTTTATTCATTATTAATCGAGTAGAGAAATAGCCCCTGTTTCTTGTTAAAAAATTGACGTTATGTTAGTCAAAACAAGATCTGTTCTATTGTTACTCGCCACCGTGCTTTTTTATGGCTCAAGCGTGGCGCAATCAACTATCCAAGGCAAGGTAACCGATGAAAGCGGCTCACCTATGTATGGTGCATCTGTGTACTTGGAAGGTACCTATTTAGGTACAACTTCCGACTTTTATGGTAACTACAGTTTGGTAGGTTTAAGTCCTGGAGATTATCAAGTAACCGCCAAGTATATCGGCTACGAGGAAATCACAAAAGAGATCAGCTTAGAAGGAGAAAATACAACGCTAGATTTTAAGTTGCCTTCTACCGTTTTCCAAGCCGATGAGTTTGTTGTAGAAGGTACCCGTGCAAACGAACTTACACCAATGGCCGTTCAAGATATTTCTAAAGAAGAGCTTGAGTCTAGAAATGTAGGTCAAGATATCCCGTATATTCTTGATATGGCTACTTCAGTAGTGTCTACCTCTGATGCGGGAGCAGGTGTTGGTTACACAGGGATGCGAATAAGAGGGAGCGATGCCACACGTATTAACGTTACCGTGAATGGAATACCCCTGAACGACTCAGAATCGCATGGCGTATTTTGGGTGAATATGCCAGATTTTGCCTCTAATACCAATTCGATTCAAATTCAGCGAGGCGTAGGAACTTCTACAAATGGTGCTGGGGCTTTTGGAGCATCTGTGAATCTGAGTACTACAGAATTAAATCAAGAAGCATATGGCGAGTATGAGGGAGGATATGGTTCCTTCAACACTCTTAGAAACAGCATCCGCTTTGGATCTGGTTTGGTAAACAACAAGTTTGCGTTTGACGGCAGGTTATCGTCTATAACCAGTGATGGTTTTATAGATAGAGCCTCGTCAGATTTGCGTTCGTACTATTTCAGTGCAGGGTACTATGGAAAAAAGAGTACGCTAAAATTTGTCACTTTCAACGGCATAGAGCGTACTTACCAAGCTTGGAACGGAGTACCCAAGAGCATGCTAGACTCCACGCGAACTTACAATGCATATGATTATCCAGATGAGGTAGATAACTACGGGCAGAATCACTTTCAGTTGCATTATACGCAAGTAATTTCTAAAAATCTCAACTTCTCTGGTGCATTGCACTACACAAAAGGGGAAGGATACTTTGAGCAATACAAGGGCGATCGCTACAACTCAGATTTGAATTTTGGAGCAAAAGAGGATTTGGCAGATTACGGATTGCGTTACCCTGTTATTGGAGGAGAGATAATTCGAGAATCTAATCTAGTTAGGCGTAGATGGCTAGATAATGACTTCTATGGTTTTACCTACAATTTTAGCTATCGCAAGAATAGGTTGAATGCCATACTGGGTGGTGGGTACAATGAGTATGTAGGTGATCATTTTGGAGAGGTTATTTGGGCAGAATTTGCCAGTAATGGGGATATATATCATAGGTACTATGATAATACAGCTACCAAAACAGATTTCAATACGTATTTAAAAGCGAATTACTCTGTTGTTGATAATTTGAACCTCTTTGCAGATCTACAAGTGCGTGCAGTTAATTATCGCGCATCTGGTTTTGACCAGGGAGATGCACCTATTAATGTGAATGATGATATGCTGTTTTTTAATCCAAAAGCGGGATTTACGCTAGATTTAGACAGAAGGCAGCAAGTATATGGTTCATTTGCCGTAGCGAACCGCGAGCCTAATCGTAATGACTATGTAGATGCAGACCCTGGCACGCAGCCGCAATCAGAGCAGTTGTTCGATTATGAATTAGGATTTAGAAGAAACACCAAGAATTACGCATTTACCGTAAATGGGTATTTCATGGATTACATTAACCAACTTGTTCTTACTGGTGAATTGAATGATGTGGGTGCCCCAATTCGCTCAAATATTAGCAACTCTTTCCGTGCCGGTATTGAGGCCGAATTCGGATGGCAAATCACTTCAAAATTAGATTGGCGAATTAATGCTACCTATTCTCAGAATAAAATTTCTGGGTGGACGGAGTACGTAGACAATTGGGTTGATGAAAATGATAGAAAAGTGGTAGAGCATGAGAATACAGATATTGCTTTTTCACCCAACTGGATTGCTGGAAGTATTTTGCGCTATACCCATGAAGGTTTATTACTCACAGGCGACAAGGCAGATCGCATTGAGCTTATGTATTTCCAAAAATTTGTTGGTGACCAATTTATAGACAACACACAAAGTCAAGAACGTAAGTTAGATGCATATACACTGGGAGACATTCGTGTAGATTACACGCTCAAAAATGTGCTATTTAAAGAGTTAACGGCTTATGTTTTGGTTAGAAACGTATTTAATGTAGCGTATGAGTCTAACGCATGGGTTTACCGTTATCACGATGGTTCAGATTTCCAAGAGTTAAACGGCTACTTCCCTCAAGCGGGAGTGAATTTCATGACTGGGCTAAGAGTTCGGTTCTAATTTGAAATGGATAATGAAAAAGGCGCTTGAATGCTCAAGCGCCTTTTTGGTTTATCTAGAGACTGGCATTCCATCTCTTAGTGTTATGATTTCTGTAGAAATGTCATTTCGTTGTTCTAGGTAAGGCTGGTAGTCGCCTGTAAACTCCATGCGCTTGTCAATGGTTTCATCAAACCTACCCATCAACTTGAGGGAGAGTTCACTAACTTCTCTAACTGCATGGTTATTACCGTCTGAATAGGTAATGTAATCGCAGAGCCTATGGGTTTTGCAATATTCAACGAAGTTCGGGTTAGCATTGCGATTAACCAAAAAGCGTAAGCCCACTTCTTTGGCAAGAGAAAGGTCTAGGATATCATCATAAATGAACAGAATCTCTTCTGGGTTTATGTTGTATTGTTTTTTGAGAAAACGAAGTGACTCTACTTTATTCTTCAAATTGAAGATAACTAAATCCAAGTGTTCTCGGTCTGCCCAAGAGAATGAGGTTTCATTGTTCTCTCCAGTTATTATACCTGTAATAGGCATCGCATTGTGCTCTAGGTATAGTCCGAACCGGAGCATATTGAAACCCATTGAATCTGCTTCAGAAAATGAGCTGCTACAATGTTCGTTTTTGTATCCAGAGTGAAATACACCATCCCAGTCTGAAACAACTGCTTTAATGTGCGGCAGTCGCTCTCTAATAGAAAAGGGAGACGAAACGAATTCACCTCCCTTTTTCTCAAATATATCTTCTACGTTTTCCATGATCTTCCAAATTGCGGAAGACCAAGTTAGTCTAGCTATTTAGCTTTACCAAATCTTGGATGTCAATCATTCCAATTACTTTACCTTCTGAAGTAACTACAAGTTCATCTACTTTTTTCTCAGTGAATAATTTTTGTGCTTCAAAAAGTAGTTCATTACCGTCTATACTAAGCGGCACATGTAAGTCTAACTCACTCATTTTTTGCGAAACGGCATTTCCTCCATTTTGCTCAATTAATCTACGCAAGTCACCATCAGTAAAGAACCCAATTGCCTCATTAGCTTCATTAACTACAGTTACTGCACCAAAGCCTCCAGAGGTCATCTTAACCAAGCAATCTGTAACGGTTGAGTCTTTGCTAACGGTTGGGTTATTGTCATTAATGATATCCTTTACTCGTACAGTCATTAAGCGTGTATGCTCAAAGAATTGACGAGTCCCAATTTCCGTAAAATGATTTTCTGTTAACTGCTTCATGATTTTCCATGGAGCTGTGATGGTGTGTACACCAACTTCTATAGCGTTGCGCACATGTTCTACGTTTCTTACAGAAGAGAACATGATTTTAGTATCGTAACCATAGTAATTAACAGCATGAACACAAGCCTCAACCAATTGCAGGGCATCAGTTCCTTGATCTTGCAAACGACCAACCAACGGGCAAACATAAGAAGCGCCTGCCTGCATAGCCATGTAGGCTTGCTGCAAGGTGTAAACCAAGTGTACGTTTACTAAAAACCCTTCTTTAGTTAACGTTTTACAAGCTTTAAGTCCTTCCATAGAAACTGGAATTTTGTAAACCGTAGTACTACGATCTAACCCTAGTTTCTCTTGACGATGAGCTTCAGCAACAATCTCATCAGCCGTTTCTCCTAATGCTTCAATTTGAAGAACAGGTACAATTTTGGCCAATTCCATTATGGTAGCATCCACATCGGTAATACCGTGGCGGTGCATAAAAGTTGGTGTAGTCGTTAATCCGTCTATAAAGCCAATCTTAAAGGCCTCTTTTATTTCGGAGATGTCGGCTGAATCTAAATATAATTCCATGATAATCTTCTTCGTGTTGTCTTTATCCTAAAGATGAATTGCGCGCAAAGATGTGGCTTTCTAGGCAATTCCTTATTTCCTGTACTTTAATTCTACCGCATGTAGTTCAATTAGCGGTTTCAAAAACTCTTCCAATTCGCTCATATCTAGCTGACTTGCGGCATCGCAAAGCGCTTCGTTAGGGCAAGGGTGAGTTTCTACAAATAAACCGTCTACTCCAGCAGCTACTCCGGCTCTTCCTAATACGCTTAAATACTGTCTAGCCCCACCAGATGGGTCTGAACTAGGTATGCCGTATTTACGAATGGAGTGCGTTACATCAAATACAACCGGATAGTTGGTTTTGCGCATTTCATAAAAACTGCGCGGGTCAACTACCATATCATTGTAACCAAATGTGTAACCACGTTCAGTAAGAATGATGTTTTCGTTCCCTGTTGATTCAATCTTATTTACGGGCTTAATCATGTTTTCAGGAGCCAAAAACTGCCCGTGTTTTAGATTAACCGTTTTTCCAGTTTTGGCCGCTTCTACTGTAAGCGTAGTTTGCATACACAAGTAGGCCGGAATCTGAATAATATCTACCACTTCTGCAGTAGGCTTTACTTGTTCTGGATAGTGAATATCTGTTAGAACGGGAAAACCAAACTCTTCTTTTACTTTTTGTAAGATGCGTAGCCCTTCATCCATACCTGGGCCCATGTAGTAATCTACTGAGCTGCGGTTATCTTTCATGAAAGACGATTTGTAAATTACTGGAAGCTTTAGTTTCTCTGTAACTTCTTTGATTTTCTCTGCTGTGCGCATCATGATTGATTCTTCTTCAATCACACATGGTCCAGAGATTAAAAAGAGCTCATCGGCTCCGCAGGTAACGTTACCTACTTGTACTTTTTTTAGACTCATTCTTAGTGCTTAAAAACGGTGTCAAAAGTAGGGGATTAATCTTATTCGCTTAGGCTTGGTCCTTCAAGGTCTTTCAACATGTCTCTTACTCGCTCTAAATCGTCTACTGTATCTACCGGAATGGAGTCGTGTGCTGTAATTCCTACCTTTATCTTACCACCATTTTCTAGCCACCTAAGCTGCTCAAGAGATTCAAGCTGTTCTAAATTACCTGGCTCTAATTCTGCAAAGCGCTTTAGTGCTTGTTCTGTGTAGGCATATAGGCCTAGGTGCTTGTAGATAGTTGTTCTATCTAGCCATTTACTTCTATCAAGACGCGTTACATGTGGAACTGCAGATCTGGAGAAGTAAAGCGCGTTTTGGTTTTTATCCAAAACCACAAATACCTCACTCTCGTTATACAGGTCATCTAATCGCCTTACGGGTGTTACCAAAGTGGCAAAGTCTGTAGCAGCATCTTTAAAGCAAGCCAACAACTCCTTCAATTGCGAAGGCTCCATCATAGGCTCATCTCCTTGAATATTTACAACGGCATCGTACGAAACATCGCTTTGCGCATTTACTTTTTCAAGTGCTTCAATGCATCTGTTTGTTCCTGTAGAATGATCTTTTGAAGTCATTACCACGTTGCCACCAAAGGCCCTTACCGCTTGTTCAATACGTTCGTCATCTGTAGCCACATACACGGTATCTAGCGCTTTGGATGCTTGCTCGTAAACGCGCTGTATCATGGGCTTTCCGTGTATGTCTACAAGTGGCTTTCCTTCTAAACGGGTAGAGCCGTAACGGGCAGGGATAAGTCCTAAAAATTGCATGTGTTAGAATTTGATGCGAAGTTAGGGATACCAAATTTGTGAGCCGTTGAATTCGTGTACATTTGCCTGAATAAAATTGGTAGTACTATGCCCGGAATGGACGTTTTTGGCGCAGAAGAGCGCAAAGAGGTAATGGACGTGCTAGAAAGCACGTGTTTATTCAGATACAATCATGAGCACTTGAGAAACGATATGTGGAAATCGCGCGAGCTTGAAGAAGTGACTGCGAATTACACAGGTGCTAAATATGCACATGCAGTTTCAAGCGGATCTACGGCAGTTAGTACTATGTTGGCATCGGCAGGAATTGGATTTGGCGATGAGGTGATTGTACCTCCATTTACTTACATCGCTCCTGTTGAAGCAGTGCTTTGGGCTGGTGGACTCCCGGTTTTTGCAGAGCTAGATGAAACACTTTGCTTAAGTGCAGAAGGTATTGAGAAAGCCGTTACTCCAAAAACCAAAGCGGTACTGTTGGTACATATGTGCGGAGCTGCAGCCAATATGGATGAGATTGTAGCGGTTTGCGAAAAGCATAATCTCACCTTGGTAGAAGATTGCGGTCAAGCAATGGGTTCATTCTATAAAGGCAAGTCTGTTGGGTTATTTGGTAAGGCAGGTGCGTTCAGTATGGATTTCTTTAAAATCACTACTGCGGGTGAGGGCGGACTGTGCATTACTAACAGTGATGAGGTTTACCACAATATGGAGCAGATTTCTGACCACGGTCACGATCATATTGGTAGTAACCGAGGTATGGAGCAACACCCCATTTTAGGAACTAATTACCGCATGAGCGAATTGAGTGGAGCGGTTGGGTTGGCACAGATGCGCAAGGTGGCCGATATTCGTTCTGCAAAACTGAAAAATAAAGCATATCTAAAATCTCGTTTGGCCGAGGTTGAAGGCATTACTTTCCGTCATATGGATGATCCAGAAGGTGACTCCGGAACGTTCTTGAACTTCTTCTTGCCAACACAAGAATTGGCAGAGGCTGCATCTAAACAACTAGCTGCCGATGGTTTGGGTGGATTTAACTATTGGTTCACTAACATGTATCATTTCATTAACCAATGGGATCACTTGAAAGAGTTGCGTTCCCCTGCAAAAATGGTTATTCACCATTTGGGTGCTCCACAAGATTATAAAAACTTGGAGTTACCAAAATCTCAAGAGGTAATTGGAAGACTAATTTCACTAGGAGTTAAAACTACCTGGACTGAGGAAGAAATGAAAACCTTTGCAGATGCTACATTGGCATCCATCAAAAAAGTTCTGTGATGCACAAGAATTTCAAAAATATTGACAAGGTTGTTTACGGTAGGGGCTCGTTTGATGAATTGGCTTCAATCATTGCTCCCGTTCGCAAAGAGAACGATGGTTTCTTTGTGTTTGTAGTAGATAGCTACTTTGAAGGTAAGCCATTAGCAGAGCGTATTCCATTGCAAAATGGTGACGTAGTTCGGTACATAGATGTTGAACCCAAGGAGCCCACAACAGAACAAATAGATGAGCTGCGCGATAGCGTATTAGAGGAGAATGGTCTTCCAAGTGGTATTGTAGGAATTGGTGGAGGCAGCATTATGGATATAGCCAAGGCCGCTGCACTTATGTTTACCAACGAAGGTTCATCTACCCTGTACCAAGGGCTCAACCTTATAAAGAAACCAGGTATTTATCACCTAGGTGTACCTACAATTTCTGGAACAGGCGCTGAATGCTCTATGACTGCTGTACTCACTGGCCCAATTAAGAAGTTAGGCTTGAAGTGTGATTGGACGGTTTTCAACCAAGTAATATTGGACCCAGACTTAACCGCTTCAGTGCCACGGAACCAATGGTTCTACACAGGTATGGACACGTACATACACGATATAGAGGCAGAAAGTGGTATTTTCTACAATGCCTATTCTAAGGCTTACGGAGACCAATCTGTACAACTTTGTAGAGAAGTGTTCTTGGGAGAGAACTCGGGTCAAAATCCTGAGAATGACGAGAAACTTATGATAGCATCACTTTTTGGTGGATTGAGCTTAACCTACTCTGAGGTTGGTGCTTGTCATGCTTTATCATATGGCCTTTCATATGTCTTCGGTTACAAACATGGCTTTGCCAACTGTATTGCATTCAATCATTTGGAAGAATTCTATGGCGATGCCGTGAATGAATTCAAGCAGATGGTAGAGCACCATAATATCGATTTACCTCAAAATTTTTCAGCGAATTGGAGTGATGCTGATATTAGCAAGATGGCAGAGGTAGCCTACAATCTTCCTCACATGTGGACTCACGCATTGGGTCATGATTGGGAAGAGAAGCTTACCCTAGAAGATATTGAGGAAATGTATAGAAGACTCTAAGCCCACACACAGGTGGAGGTAGCAAAAAAGGTATCGGCATGGGTTGTTGAGCATTATCGCTTTTCATTATCCGCACTATTCATTGTGCTAGTACTCGCATTGCTAGTTAATTTGGGTATGATGCCTTTTGATAGCGATGAGCCAACCCGTGTAATGGTGGCTATTGAAATGTTATTTACAGGCAACTACTGGGTTCCTAAGATTAACGGTGAATACTACTACAACAAGCCTCCTCTTTTTAATTGGCTTATTATTCTCTCATGGAAGCTCTGGGGAGTGATGAATGAGTTTTCTTCTAGGTTTCCTACTGTAGTTAGCACGATAGGATATACCCTTACTATATATCTATTTAGTAAAAAGGAGATTTCTAAGCCTTATGCTCTACTTACTGCTCTCATGTTCTTAACCTGTGGCAGAATTCTCTTTTACGATAGTTTCTTAGCCCTAATAGATATAACCTTTTCTTGGGTGCTCTATGTCATGTTTATGGTGGTTTATTACGGTTATCAGTGGAGGAGCCGGTTTGGCTACTACGCTTTGGTGTATGCTATCGCAGGGGTAGCCTTTTTAATGAAAGGGTTACCAAGTGTTGTTTTTGTGGGTACAGCAGTTATTATGCGTCTGATTATAGCCAAAGATTGGAAAACATTTTTTTCATGGCAACATATACTTGGAGGGCTCGTATTCTTCGCACTCGTAGGGTCTTACTACGCCATTTACAACCAGTATAATGGTTTAGATGTTGCCTTTGAAACTTTGGTTTCTGAAACCAGTAAACGTACCGTAGTTCGCTTTGGAATTGCTAGGACTTTATTGCACTTACTCACCTTCCCATTTGAAATGGTTTACCACTTCTTACCATGGTCGCTTTTTGTCTTTCTCTTACTGTCTAAGCGCAGCTATAGAGCCATTAAGAATAGTCCGTTTCAGAGTTATTTAGCTTTAACCTTTTTAGTGGGGGTTATACCGTACTGGACTAGCCCAGAAGTCTTTCCGCGTTACTTGCATATGCTAGCTCCACTGCTGTTCTTTTTATATGCAGCAGCAGTTAAACGAGAAGAGAAATCGCCATTCTTAAAGGTTGTCTACACAGTTTTTATCGTGCTTGGTGGGTTTGTAATTGTTGGCCAACCAGCTGTATTATTTGTTGAGCTTTTTGAGGTGGAGTTCAGGATGCTCAAGATCATAACTGTTATGCTACTTGGAATCTTACCGCTTTTGATTATGATTTATCAGAAGAATTATGCCTTCATCGGCTTTGCAGCAATACTTATAATTGTGCGGTTAAGTTTTAGCTGGTTCGTATTTCCTTCTCGAGAAAAAACAGCGAATGAAGTCTGGGTTAGAGACGGACTAGTTGAACTAGGTAAAAAATACAAAGACTTGCCGCTGTTTTACTTTAATGCAAACCCTGAAACCCGGCAAGGAGACAACTCTCGCCTTTTGGGTCATTTTGAAAGTTTTTACCTTTCACGAGAAAGAGGGCAAATCATTCAAGACGCCAATATAAAATCGTTGCCCACTAATGGGTTGCTTGTTGTTCCATATTCTGAAGAATTGCATCCGAATGCTCATGTGGTAGATACCCTAACCATTGAATGGCATTTGCATAAGCGTTTAATTGTACAGAGAAAAAATGAAGAATAGTCCCTATTTATCAGTAGTAATCTGCGTTTATAACGAAGAAGACAACATCAACCCCATGGTTGAGCAGGTAGAAAAGAGCTTGACCGATATAGACTATGAGCTCATCTATGTAGATGATGGCTCTTCAGATGCCACCGTAGAGCGCATACTAGCTCATACATCTGAGCGTGTAAAGCTAGTAGAGCTCAAAAAGAACTATGGTCAAAGTACAGCGCTAGCTGCAGGAATTGATGTAGCTAGTGGAACTTATATTGTTACGCTGGATGGAGATTTGCAGAATGATCCATCGGATATTCCAATGATGCTAGACCTTCTTCATGAGAAGCGTGTGGATGTAGTGGCTGGTATTAGAGCTAAACGTCAGGATAATGCAGTGATTCGTTTATTGCCTAGTAAAATCGCAAATTGGATAATTAGGGCATCTACTGGAGTGCATATCAAAGATTATGGCTGTACGCTTAAGGTTTTTACGGCAGATATTGCCAAGAATATGGGATTGTACGGAGAGCTACACCGCTTTATACCTGTATTGGCTGTTTTGGAGGGTGCTAAGATTCATCAGGTAGACGTTAAGCACCACGCACGTATGTTTGGTACATCAAAGTATGGGCTTAATCGTACGATTAAGGTGATGAGTGATTTGATTTTGATGATTTTCCTCAAAAAGTATTTGGCAAAGCCGATGCACTTGTTTGGTGCAGTTGGAATCATCACCTTTTTGATAGGCGGAGCACTTAATGGATACCTTTTCGTTCTAAAACTCATGGGTGAAGATATCTGGGGTAAGCCACTCATGGTACTGGCCATGATGTTGTTATTAGGTGGAATTCAATTGGTTACCATTGGGATTGTGGTTGAGTTACTCATGCGTATTTACTATGAAGGGCAAAACAAAAGACCGTACCGCATTAGAGGAATTTTTGTAGGCGGAAAAGAACAAGATGCCTAACTGGATAAAAACCCTGTTTAAAATTGCAGGGAGCTCTCTGGCACTCTACTTTGCCGTATCAGCTATTGATGTGCAGTCTTTGGCAGGGGTATCGGAATCTACAGACTTTCTCTGGATTTTGCCAGCACTTATTCTATACGTTGTATCGCAAGGTCTTTCAGCAATTCGATTGAACGCGTTGTTTAGCAGTCATGGAATACGAATGACGCAATTGGAGAATGTAAAGCTCTATTTAGTGGGCATGTTGTATAACTTTCTAATACCCGGTGGTATTGGTGGCGATGGCTATAAGACTATTGTTATAAAACGTGCAACTGGAGGGAAAACGTTAGACTTAGCCAAGTTGCTTGTAGTAGATCGCTCTTTCGGACTGCTAGGTTTGCTTGGTGCCGGAGCCATGTTGTTTACCTATACTCCGTTTCCTATCTCTTACAAGCTTATAGGTTGGGGTATAGCCTTATTGAGTGTTGGGCTAGGGATTTTCTTAATTTCAACTTTTGTAGAAAAAAGTAAATCTGCTTTTTGGAAATTAACTGGATTGAGTGTGGTCATTCAGTGGCTACAAATAGGATCTGTGATTGCATTATTAAATGCTATCTCTACAGGAATTGCAGCCAACTTCTATGGGCTTGCCTTTTTAGCCTCATCATTGGCTAGTGTTTTTCCGTTGTCAATTGGTGGGATAGGAATTAGAGAGCTTGCATTTGTTTACGGAGCCAGGTATGTTATGCTCAACGAAGCTTATGCATTGTTTTTGTCGCTCGGATTTTTGATGATGACCATCTTGGTTAGTATTGTAGGTTTTCCCATTAGTTTATGGAAGAAAGAGTGGGAGATTAGCGCTGAGCTCGACCCAGCAGAAACAGCGTAATTATAGCAAAAATGATATTCGGAATCCACACAGCTATGCTTGGCGCCATTCCACCTTTTTCAGCATAGACAAAGAATAGTTGGCTAAACATGATGTAGGTGAAGCACAACAAAATACCGTATCCAAGGTGCATTCCTATCCCTCCTCTCACTTTTCTACTTGCAACAGAAAAGCCCATTAATGTAAGAACCAACGAAGCAACAGGGAACGCGTAGCGTTTGTAATACTCAACTAAGTATGCATTTACCAAGTCACTCCCTTTAGCCCGCTCTCGCTCAATAAATTCTTTGAGCTCAAATTGGTTCATTGTTTCTGTATTGTTCTCCCAAAGCTTAAAGTCTTTGGGGGTTATAGTTAGAACGGTGTCCATTTTCTTGCCTCGCCAAACCGTTTCTGTTTCATCATCGGCTATGCGCCTAACCATGTAGTCTTCTAACAGCCATTGAGAATTAACACTATCCCATCTAGCGAAGGTAGACATGATTTTATATGTTAATCGTTGATTATCAAAGGTTTCTAATGAGAATTGATAGCCCGTATTCCTGTTAATATTGAAGCTCTGAAAGTAGGCGTAAGAGTTCTCATCAAGCTTTAGATGAATGTTGCGTTCCGTGAACCTGGGAGCTAGGTGGATATAGCGATTCTCAAACTCTATTCGCACTTTATTTGCCTCTGGAATAATGAATAAAGTCATGAGTAGGTTTACCAAAGTAAGAAACACAGCACCTACTATATATGGGCGAAGGAGTCGTTTATAGCTCACTCCACTAGTAAGAATGGCAATAATTTCTGTTCTAGAAGCTAACTTGGAAGTGAAGAATATCACGCTAATAAAGACGAAGAGAGCATTAAACTGATTAACAAAAAAGGGTACAAAGTTTAGATAGTACTGTGTAATAATGTCCCAAACAGTGGCATCGGCAGCACGCTCTCGTGTGAAATTGTCTATTTTCTCTGAAACATCAAAAATGATGATGATGACAGAAAGCAATAAGATGGAGTACACGTACGTACCCAAAAATTGCTTGATGATGTATCTATCTAGTTTCTTTAGCCCTAGCACAGTTGCAAATAAACGTTAACTGGGTAAATGCTAGTATACAAAGAGGAAAGATTAAAGCCATGTGCTTTGGACTAATCCAAATGCTACCCAAACTCAAGAGGAAGTATGTCTTTCTAGCTTGGTGATAAGATTCTGAATGTAGAGTTTTTTCTTCACTAAGTCATGTCCATGTATTTCTGCCCGTTTCACCTTCCAAAACGCTGGGAATGCCCACCGGCCTTGACTGAAAGAGTACAAGTAGCTAAGCTCTATGAATTGAAGGCAGGAGTTGAAAATCCAAAAGGCTCCTGCCTTTTTAACTTTGAACCCCAACTTTTCAGCCGTTCGGTCATTAAAGAAGTAGCTGTGGCCAACAATTAGTACGTTGGAGTTAAGTTCTTCTTTCTCAATTCTTTGAATTATGGTTTCCAGTGCTTTAAAATAATGAAGAAGTAAAGTCATTTGCACTGGTTTCCCTCTATCTGCCCAGGTAAAATTTACGAGGTAGTCAAATGTGAAAACATTGTGTAAGTCGTATGTTTTGTCAGTCTGTTCTGTAGAAATAACATAAGGATTCAAATACTTGTAGTACCCGATTAACCGAAAAAATGGCACCGTAACTAGGTTAAGCAGTGGCGCGATTAAGGGCAGAACTAGGAGTCCATATGGCTTAAGGAATAAGGGGGCTAGAGCACCAACTCCTCCAACAAATAGAAGAAGGGCTATGGCCCATTGCACAGATAACGGGTACGAATAAAACCTTTTCAGCATGTTGGTGAATCATTTAACAGTACTGCAACTTAATACAATATGAGAGACCTTGATATACTTGGCTACCTGCGATAACCGTGTTTCTTAGTAAAACCATAGTGGTTACTTGTTTTGCTATCTGAGGTGTAGTTGTAGAAAAAGAAATCTGGGATTTTTGATGTTGTAGAGCAGAAACATAACT
>CBFIHE010000022.1:0-37162 GCA_965662345.1 Salibacteraceae bacterium | reverse complement strand
AAAATCAAATCCACCGCAACGTTTCTCAAAACCAAGACACCGATAAGGCCTAAAACAGCAATAGTCTTGGGGTCTGGCTTAGGTAATTTTGCCTCATCCATTGAACTTTCAGAAACCTTTAAATATCAAGACATTCCCAACTTCCCTACGTCAACAGTAGAAGGACATGCCGGAAACTTGATTTTCGGCAAACTTTTTGGCCAAGAAATAGCCTTATTGCAGGGTAGGTTTCATTTTTACGAAGGTTATTCTATGCAAGATGTTGTTTTTCCCATTAGAGTGCTTAAACAAATGGGGGTTGAACAGCTCATTTTAACCAATGCAGCTGGTGGCCTTAATCCTGCGCAGAACGTTGGAGACTTAATGCTCATTACAGATCACATCAACTTAATGGGAGCTAACCCTTTGCTAGGTAGCAACATTGATGAGCTTGGGCCACGATTCCCTGATATGCATAATTCGTATAGCAAAAACCTACTAGAAATAGCTAGAACAATTGAAACACCTGCAACTGTTCATGAAGGAGTATATGTGGGCGTATCTGGTCCTACTTTTGAAACCCCTGCAGAATACAAGTTCTTAAGCATAATTGGTGGAGATGCTGTTGGCATGTCTACGGTTCCAGAAACCATTGCCGCCAGACATATGGGAATGGAGGTGTTTGGTGTTTCTGTAATTACAGATTTAGGCGTTGAAGGAAAAATAGGTGAGGTTTCTCATGCAGAAGTTCAAGCAGAAGCTGAGAAAGCGGGTAAGCATCTTACGCGATTCTTGCAAGAGTTCATCCGCTTGCAATAGTTACATTTGCAGCCTTAGAAGCGATTGGGAAATGAATGATATTTACGATAAATATGAAGCCGTTATTGGGCTAGAGGTACATGCTCAGCTCCTCACCTCATCCAAGGCTTTCTCACAAGACTTAAATGACTATGGGGCACTTCCCAACGAGAATGTAAGCCCTATATCTCTAGGCCATCCTGGTACCTTACCGAGGTTGAATGAAAAGAGTCCAGAATATGCTGTAAAGCTCGGCATCTCATGTGGCTCTGATATTACGAAGATTAATCGTTTTTCAAGAAAGAACTACTTCTACGCAGATATGCCAAAAGGGTATCAAATCACGCAATTTGATACGCCTATTTGCACTGGAGGCCAGATCAACATCAAAACAAAAGACGGAATAAAAAAATCAATAGGGCTAACTCGTATTCATATTGAGGAAGACTCTGGAAAAAGTATACACGATCAAGACCCAGAATATTCATTAGTTGATCTGAATAGAGCAGGCGTTCCGCTTTTAGAAGTGGTTACGGAACCTGATATTAGATCTGCTGAAGAAGCATATCAATACCTAACAGAACTAAGAAAATTAGTTAGGTATTTGGAAGTTTGTGATGGAAACCTGGAGGAAGGATCAATGCGTTGCGATGCCAATATTTCCGTTCGGTTGAAGGGGGCTGACGCTTTCGGGCAGAAGGTGGAGGTTAAAAACATGAACTCCATACGCAATGTACAACGAGCAATTGATTATGAAATCAAACGGCAGATTGATGCGCTGGAAGATGGAGAAGAAATTGTTCACGAAACACGTGCTTTCAATGCTGTATCTGGTACCACTTCAGGAATGCGTAGCAAAGAAGAAGCAAATGATTACCGCTTTTTTCCAGAACCAGATTTATTACCACTTACTATTACAAAAGAATACGTCAACAATATTGCTTCAGCTCTGCCTCCACTCCCGCATGAACTCTTTGAAAAATATACCTCTGCTTTTGGATTGAACGAATATGATGCTGCTGTACTTACTGATGCTAAAGAGGTTGCCCTTTATTTTGAAGAGGTAACTTCACATACATCAAACTACAAGGCTGCGGCAAATTGGGTGATGAAAGAGGTAAAAGCTTACTTAAATGAGCGTGCTTTGCACATGAACGAGTTTCCGCTTAAACCCACTCAAATTGCAGATATCATTAAGGTTATTGATGAGGGAAAAGTAAGTAATACAGCCGCTAGCCGTGATTTATTCCCTGCTTTATTGGAGACTCCAGAAATTGATGTTACAGCGTTGGCTATTAAACTTGATATCATTCAAGAAAGTAATGATGATTCTATTCATGGTTACATCCAAGAGGTTATAGAAAAGAACTCAAATGAGGTTGAACGTTACAAAAACGGAGATAAAAAACTTTTAGGCTTCTTCATGGGTCAGTTAATGCGTGTCTCCAAAGGGAAAGCTGATCCAAAAAAATCTAACCGCTTGATTAAAGAAGCACTAGATAAACTTTAAGATATGAAAACAAGATTATCCATCATTTTAGGACTTTCCATTGGCCTGTTTTCTTGTACTGAACAAGAACAAGGTAATATTACCCTTGCAGGCTCTCTGCCTCAGGCAATTACTGAGAAAGAGGCTTATTTATACCGTGTTACTCCGCAAAATGCGGTTCCAATTGATACGGTTACTATAAATGAAGATGGAAGCTTCAACATGGTTAGTAATGTTGATGAACTCGGTTTTTATCAGTTTGGAGTAAGTCTGCAGAACCGAATCAATCTTGGCTTACAACCCAACGAGAAAGTAGAACTTACATTCACTAATTCAAGACTAGAAGATGGTTATTCTGTGAAAGGATCACCAGAATCAGCAAAAATTCAGGAGATAATAAGTCTTCAAATCAAGGCTTTTCAAAAGAGTGATTCTATTAACCAAGTAATGCAACGCGCTGGACAGAGCAACGATGTTCAGACCTACATGCAATTGAATGGTTTGGCTCAAGCTGAAGCAAAACGATACAGTGAGAGACTTGCTTCTTTTGCTGAAGATAACGCCTCTAGTATAGCTTCTCTCATTGCTATTCAGCAGTTAAACCCTGAAGAGTACTACAGTACTTTTGAAACTGTGATTACTGGGTTAGAACCAACTATGACAGGGCACTTCTTTTATGACGGAATTGCAGAGCAAGTTAAAGCAATGAAGTCCGTTGCAGTTGGTGTAGAAGCACCTGAACTTTCTTTTGAAAACCCTAAAGGTGAAATAATCTCCTTATCGTCTTTACGAGGAAAATACGTACTTATTGACTTTTGGGCGAGCTGGTGCAAACCATGTCGAATGGAGAATCCTAACGTTGTTCGCACGTACGCTCAATACAAAGACAAAGGTTTTGAAATTCTTGGCGTTTCGTTGGATAAAACCAAAGATGCATGGGTAAATGCAATTGCTGCAGATGGACTAACTTGGCCACAGATGAGTGACTTAGGTGGCTGGCAATCTCAACCAGCTCAAATCTATGGAGTGCGCTCGATTCCAGCAACTGTATTGGTAGATCCAGATGGAATCATCATTGCTAAAAACTTAAGAGGATCTTCTCTTGAAGAAAAATTGAAAGAAATATTTGGCGCTTAATTCAAGTCGTCAATGTAGGACAGAAGGTCCACTAAACGAGCAGAATAGCCACTTTCATTATCATACCATGCGACTACTTTAACCATCTTACCTAGTACTGAGGTTAATTGGCTATCAAATACACTTGAGTATTTACTACCTATTATATCCACAGATACCAAAGGGTCTGTTGTATACTGCAGAATTCCTTTTAGGTTCGTTTGCGCTGCATTATTGAATGCTTTGTTGACTTGCTCAATTGTGAGTTCATTCTCTACTATGAATGTCATATCTGTTAGAGAACCATCAGGCACTGGTACACGTATTCCACACCCACCTAATTTACCTTCTAAGTCTGGAAATATTTTAGTTATCGCTTTTGCTGCACCCGTTGTTGTTGGAACTATACTTAGGGCTGCAGCTCGTGCACGTCTTAAGTCTGTATGTGGTGTATCATGCAATTTTTGGTCTGTAGTATAGGAGTGTACAGTAGTTATGTATCCCGTTTCAATAGGTGATAATCGCTGTATCTCACTTACCAGTGGTGCAGCAGAGTTCGTTGTGCAAGAGGCATTAGAAACGATTGTATCCGTATTAATTAATATGTCCTCATTAACACCTAACACGATAGTTTTAATACTCTCATCTTGCGGTGGAGCTGATAGGATTACCTTAGTTGCTCCTGCACTAATGTGACCACCAGCTTTTTCCCTAGTTTTTAATTTCCCTGTGCACTCAAGAACATAATCAATATTCAATTCTTTCCATGGCAAGTTGTTAGGGTCACCCTCTGATAGCATTGAAATTCGTTGCCCGTCTAACCATAGTTCTCTTGATTCAAAGAGCACTTCTCCTTCAAACCGTCCATGAATAGAGTCGTACTTGAACAGATGTGCTAAAGTCGGGTGATCACTTAAATCGTTAACAGCTACCACTTCAAAATGAGGATGATTGTGTAGGTACCGAAGTACTCGCCTTCCGATTCTACCAAATCCGTTTATCGCAACTCTCTTTTTCATGTCTACAAATGAAGCATAAAAAAAGGCCTCTCAAAAGAGAGGCCTTGAATAATGAATTACACTGAGGATTACTTTACAATCACGAATTTACCTGTGCTGTAAGTACTTCCAGTTTTAACTGTCATAACGTATGTTCCACCAGGCATATCACCAGCTTCAAAGCTGAATGTATTATCACCAGCTGGGAACGAACGCCCCATGTATTGTTTAACTGCTTTTCCGCTCAAATCAAAAATTTGAATGTCTACAGTTCCCTGCTCGCCAAGGGTAAAGTCAACTCTACCTTGATTCGTCACAGGATTAGGATACATACTTAGGCCTAGCTCTGCATCACTATCAGCAAAGTCTTCAAAGTCTGGTGCACTGTTGACCAAGTCGCCTGTTGACCAAATCCCTCTACCATGTGTACCTAGATAGAATACTTCGTGGTTAGTTGCATCTTGCCATGGTAAGCGCTGTTGTATCACATCAAATACTGGAGTATTTGCTAATGTGGCATTTTCATTGGCCCATTCAACTGTACCTGCATCGATATCTTGAGTAGACCATACTCCAAAATCAGTACCGATTAGAACAGTAGATGGATTTCTAACATCATATTCACCGTCATAAACAGGGAAGCCCGGAAGGTTACCTTCAACAACACGAGGTATTGCAGTTCCAGTTCTTATTCCAGTTAATTCAACAACGTGTGTACTATGTCCATATCCACCCATGGTAACAAGCATTTTTTCGTCATCGCTTGGGTGCAATACTAACCCCGTAACAGCTCCAGTTGGGTTGTTGTAAATACGTGTACCCGTTACCACACTTGCTACTGAGTCTTCGTTGAATAGGTATAAATCATTCAAGCCAGAGTATCTCCAAACACCAGAAGCAGATCCAACAAACAAATGATTACCATCTTCAGAAAACTCGAAACATCTTGGTGTTCCACTATTGGCTACTGTACGTAAATCTATCCAGTCTGGAATTTTTCCTTCGTTCAAGGCATCTCTTGTAATTACTGGTCCTCCACCTACTGCATGCGCCATTAGTGATTGTACAGGATCTTGAACAATAATTGAATCGCCTACTCCTAAAGGAGCTGTCAATACATAGTCAAAGCCGTAGTTTAACGTATTCGAACGTAAAACAAGGGTATCTCCAGCATCAAAAGAAGAAGTGAAAAATCCTTTTATATCGCTCTGATCTGCTGGTGCAACAGGGAAAGTCACATTGTAAGCACCAGTAACATAATCAAATGAACCTGCGGTAACTACATTACCAGAATCGTTGACATAGGTCAAAACACCATCACCGTCAAAGTCATCAACAACTTGAACCAAACTGGCGAATGCATTTCTAAAAAATACTGACCCTGAATTAACTACAGCTGCATCTTGCACTGGTAGCATTGTTCCCGTGTAGTTCCTTGTAGCACCGTTACCTTTAGCCAAGGAAAGTTCTGTGGTGTCGTTATTAAATACTACACTGTCTTTGGAGGTAACATCATTTGTAGACTCCCACAAGCGAATTACAGACCAGAAAGGCGCTACACCTTCACCTGAGGTAGCTCCATCGGTTAACCGAGCAAAATTTCCAGTTACAGCGTTTACCCTATTCACTACACCATATTGGATAGTGGAAAAAGCCAAAGTACCTATATCGCTAACCGCACAATCAAATCCGTCACCACCACTCACCGTTGAGCCATCTTTAGCAGAAATACCTGGTAAAGAAGGATCTAGCAACCATGTTCCATTATCTTGAGTTCCACCGATTACTCTTCCATCACGCGAAAAAGCAATACCGTAAAACTGAGTTGTACCATAGTTTCTGTTTTGTGTTGTCCAGAATGGCTGCGTAGCTCCAGCATTTGTAGTTTTACCAATACCGCCATCAGAACCTACATACATTACATCCGGATTATTCGGATCAAATTCAAAATAGTGCTTGTCTGAGTGCACGTAGAGACCGCTGTGCTCAAATGCAAAATTCTCAGCAATACGTGCCCAAGAACCTGCTACTCGGTAAGTCTGAACTCCCCCTATATAAATTTTGCCACACTCATCTGGTTTAACTTCTAATGCCAAATCGTAATTACCTTGGCCATTGTCTCCAAATAAGCTGAACGTACTATCAATTGTAGTTGATGGAGGAGCAGGGCTGATAGAAGACCAGGTTGCACCACCATCGTTAGATTCATATACTCCTGATAAGAATCCACCACTTACTTGTATAGCATATGCAATGTTGTTATCGTCTTCACAGTAATCTATGTCAATTCTTTGTGAAGCTGTTGGCATACCCGTTGGTCTAACAAAAGAACAAGGGTCTGTTGGATTGTCTGAATAAAACACTCCACCACTATACCCGACTAATAATCTTCCTGATTCTGTGTATTCCAAATCTTCAATCTCGCTGGTTCCCACAATATTACAAGAAGGGTCTATATACAACGTTTGAGACCAAGTATTACCACCATCAGAAGAAGCGTAGAGCCCTTGAGCAGTACCTGCATATACTTCTGAAGCATTGTTTGGATTGGTAGCTATCCTGTTGATATATCTCCAGTTATTACCCTCGGTAGCAGGGTCTGTTGAAGCGAGCTTTGTAAATGATTGACCACCATCAGTAGATTTGAAGATGCCAGCACCTGGCATTGGAGCAGAACCTTCGAAAGTAGAACCAGTACCAACGTAAATGGCGCCATCTGCACCTTGTACGATGGTAGAAATCATGAGATTCTCCATCAAGTCGTCATACTGAGTCCATGTACCACCTGCATTATCAGTAATCCAAATCCCACCTGAGACTCCACCAGTATACACACGGTTACTGTTATCTTTATCAACCAGAACTGCTCTTGTTCTACCACCTCTATTCGCAGGCCCCATGAACTCCCATTGGAGACCAAGTGAATTACGTTTAGACATCTGGCGCTTAACTTCTTCCTTCACACTGTTGATTTCATTCAAATCAATAGTGCCATCAGGCATAGCACGCAACTCTTTAAAAATCTTGTCGCCACCCATTTTCCGTTCCTCTATATCAGGACGAACACGAACTTCTTCGCTTCTAGGTGAATATGTATTTGTTGTTGCTCCCCACTCCGCTAAGAGGAATCCTGCACCAACAGCCGACATTAAAACAGAACCAAGTAGAACTTTAGTTTTCATATATGTATCCAATAATTCGTAGTTCGAAATTAGAAAGGCCTGCAATTTAACTTTTTTTCACAATTCTTTGGTAGTGCAAACCCGATAACGGTGGTTGTTTATGGTTTTTCGGTTTTCAATAAACTATTAATGGTAACAGGTTATTTCTCGATATGTTTTTCTGCATGATAGGAACTTCTCACTAAAGGACCGCTTTCAACAAATCGAAACCCCTTTGAGAGAGCAATTTCTCGGTACTCCTCGAACTTCTCAGGCGTAATAAACTCATCTACAGGTAAATGCTTAGGTGTTGGTTGGAGATACTGACCCATGGTAAGTATGCTTACACCTACAGCTCTTAAATCATCCATAGTCTCCAAAACCTCTTCCTCTTTTTCACCAAGCCCCAACATAATTCCAGATTTCGTAACCATACCACCTTTTTTTAAGCGAAATAGTACTTCTAGACTTCTATCATATTTAGCTTGAATTCTCACTTGCTTGGTAAGTCTTCTCACTGTTTCTAGGTTGTGAGAAACAATTTCTGGAGCCACAGCAATAACTCGATCCAAGTTTTCCCAAACACCTCGGAAATCAGGAATTAAGGTTTCCATTGTAGTTTCTGGACTCATTCTCCTTACTGCATTCACCGTATCAACCCAAACACCTGAACCTCCATCTTTCAAATCATCGCGATCTACAGAGGTGATTACGCAATGCTTCACCCCCATCAACTTCACTGATTTGGCTACGCGAATAGGCTCAAAAGGATCTACCTTATCTGGCTTACCTGTGGCCACTGAACAAAATCCGCATGAACGGGTACAGATATTTCCTAAAATCATAAAAGTAGCCGTACCCTCGCCCCAGCATTCACCCATATTAGGGCAATTACCGCTTTCACAAATCGTATGTAATTTGTAATCTGAAACGATTTTACGCACTTGTTTGTAATCCTCTCCCGTAGGCAATTTTACGCGTAACCATTTCGGTTTTTGTGTCATCACTTTCCCCTCAGGATTATGGATAGATGTAGTCTTCTTTGTTGCGACAGCTGTAGACATATTTTTAATAAATCTTTTTACCTAAGTGAATACTTAAGTAGAAGGTGTACCAAAATTGATAATTTTCAGTGGCGGCCATAATGGGAATTTCTTTTGCAAAAGCATCGGCTGTAAAGCCTAGTTCAAGCGCTTTGACCGATTCATCTTCCGGTGAATACTCAAAATTCATGGCTAGTTTGAGGTGAGCCCCTGGCGTAATACCTAGATGCTCTAAGCCATGAACAAAAGATGCTCTTCCATAAATATTGTTCAAGTTATGCTTCAGTGGGTCGTAACGTTCTGTGTTTATACTTCCACCGCCAATGCCAGGTCCTTCTGACACTTCTAAGTAAACTGGGGCTACCCACCCTAGCGTTACACCTCCTTGGTAGATGTAGCTGATCTTCACTCCTTTGTCTAACTCTTTGCCAAAAATAACCTTTTGGTTACCCATGTTAAATCTGGTAATCGTAAGAGAGTTGAGCTTGCCATAAAAATAACCTTTGGCTTCTTCGAAGTATGGATTGAAAATTTTCTGCTGTTTAGGATGTCTCATGTTCGACAGCTCAAAACCATATACCAGTTGGCTTGAACCAGTGAGGTTTTGCATATACCTAAAATATCCTCCATAGCCTTGCGTATGCAGAAATGCACCAAACACATACTCAGACTTGTAATATAGCTTAGCTTTTTTTTTAGCAGGGTCTGTTGCACCTTGCGCCTTAACTCCAAAAGCAGCAAGAGTAAGTGCGGCAAGAATAAGTACATATGTGCTAAGCTTAATCACTGTGCGAATTTAGTGATTAAACGAGTATGCAAAAACTTTGTTTTGATAAGAGAGAATTAGCCGTTAGTTAGTAATCTAACTGTTTGCACTCCATCAATGGCACCGTGAGATGCATTGAAGAATGTTTCTCTATCCTTCAGGATTAGTAATTGTGGAGATTCGTGCGTGACTCCCGTTAACGAAGCAATTTGGTTTGAAATACCTCTGTAAGAAATAATGTCTACAAGGTAGATGTTTGCACCCTCAAGTTTGAAGTCTGCTTCAAACCTTCTTTTAACCATCGAACTGAGCGGGCATCTCGTACTGTGCTTAAATAAAACCGTAGGGCGATCTGCACTTTCATCAAGTACAGCGTTTAATTCTTCCTCTGAACGGATGTATTTCCACATTATACCTTTACCTCTTGGGTATCAGGCGCTACCTTTCCGTATGCTGGACAACGCTCATGGCTTTTGCAAGATGCGGAGATTGCTAATACAGCTACAACGGCAACTAAAAGTGTGATAGACTTTTTCATTTATTTGATTTTATCTACACAAATGTACCCCCTTTCAAACGAAATTCCCAAATTTCAAGTTTTGTTTGTATATCCATTTCAAATACCCAGTATGAGCACTGCAGTTAATCCAGATAAAATTGAGATTCATTCCTCTTGGAAAAAGGTTCTAGAACCAGAATTCCGAAAGCCCTATTTCAGCGAACTCAAAAAAATATTATTAAACGAAAAAAGAGAGTTTACAGTTTTCCCCAAAGGATCGGAGGTGTTCAACGCATTCAATTCCACTCCTTTGGAGAATGTTAAAGCAGTTATTTTGGGACAAGATCCATACCACGGGCCAGGACAAGCACACGGGCTTAGCTTTTCTGTTCAAAGAGGAGTTCGCATACCTCCTTCACTAAAGAACATGTATAAGGAATTGGAATCCGATTTAAAAATTGCTCCTCCACAACACGGGAATCTAACCTCTTGGGCCAATAATGGAGTATTACTGTTAAACGCAATGCTAACGGTGAGGCAAGGCGACCCAGGGTCACACCAAAAGATTGGATGGCAAACTTTTACCGATGCGGTAATCAAATCTGTTTCTGTTCAAAAAGAACACGTTGCATTTATTCTGTGGGGCAATTTTGCAGGTAGTAAAGCACATTTGATTGATAACAACAAGCATTTGATTCATACTAGTCCGCATCCTTCTCCTTTTTCGGCAAATCGCGGGTTCTTTGGTTCAAAGCCTTTTTCAAAAGTCAATGCATTTTTGCAATCTCATCAGTTAGACCCAATAGATTGGCGTATAGAGTACTAATCATACTAACCCTTTTGATTCAGGGAAGAGTTGGCTTCTCTCAAGTTCAACTTAAAGTGCATTGCGATACTGTGCCTGAAATATGCCGCCTATTAGAGAAAGAAGTTCAATCTGTAGCCAATACAGATGCTCTACAAACCGCTCGCACAGTTTGCTATTCAAATGGTTTTTTAAATCCAATCATTCGTCAAGACTTTTCAGATAGTCTTAACCCCATTCTTGTTGTTTTACCAGGGGTTCAATATAGATGGATAGATTTAAGAATGGGTCAGCAAGAATCCATAATCCTCAGTTCTGGCAAACAAAACATTAAGGTACTTGAAGAGAAGCCTGTATCACCCCAAGAGTTGTCTGAATACATGAGTACCTTGGTGACCTATTTCGAAAATTCTGGATTTCCATTCGCAGCAGTACAGCTAGATAGTATCCACATAGATGGAAATGAAATTAGTGCCACTTTGGTGAGTTCTCCTGGGCCAGAAATCAAAATAGACTCTGTAAGCATAGTGGGGTCTGCCAAAATAAGCGATAAATACATATCTAACTACATACGGATTAAACCAGGAAGCTTCTACAATGAGCAACGCTTGAGAGAGATTCCGCAGCGCATAGATGAACTTGCTTTTGTTAGTCAGGCAACGTCTTCAGAAATTCTGTTTACAGACAAAAAGACCACTTTAGTTCTTCCATTAAATAAAGAAAAGGCCAATGACTTTAATGGAGTCCTGGGCTTCCAGCCCGATGCAAATACTGGAGAATTAGTCATTACGGGAGATGTTCACCTGAAACTACTGAGCGCCTTGGGAAAAGGTGAAAGTTTTGAACTGCGTTGGAGAAGACTACAAACGCAAACTCAAGATATTGGATTAGCCTTAAATCTGCCGTTTTTGCTAAATACTCCTCTAGGTTTAGATGGCTCTTTTAGAATTTACAGAAGAGACACTACATTTTCTACCATAACCGCTAAAGCTGGAATTCAATATGCGCTTACAGGAGGGGATTACTTTGAAGTGAATGTTACTTCTGAAAACTCAAATATTATATCTACCGCACCTTACGAAGGAAGTGCGTCTTTACCTGATGTTGCAGATGTTTCTTATTTACACTATGGAATAACTTTTCAAACTGCTCGCCTAGATTACAAATTGAATCCGAGGCAAGGCTATAGCTTTCACGCCTCAGGAGGCGTTGGTGAAAAAAGTATACGAGAAAATCCAGCCTTAGAAGATGTAAATTACGATTCGTTAAACTTCAAAACAACGCAATATAAAGTAACCACAGATGGAAGCATCTTCATTCCAGTGTTTAAGCGGGCTGCCATACACTATCGCGCGCAAGCAGGACTGATACAAAACGAAACACTTTTCAGAAATGAGCTATTTAGGTTGGGGGGCTTGAGAAGTATAAGAGGCTTTGATGAAGAGTCTATTTTCGCCTCAGGATATGTAATCCAAACCTTGGAAACGCGGTTCTTGCTTGAGAAGGATGCATACACCTATCTCTTTTTAGACTATGCCATTTATGAGAACACTTCTGCCAACACAAATGAACGAGATGACCCATATGGTTTTGGAGCTGGTGTTAGCTTTAGAACTGGTGCGGGGATTTTTTCTGTAAACTATGGATTGGGAAGTCGGTTTAATCAATCTTTAGATTTACGCTCAGGAAAGATTCACTTTGGCTTTGTAAGTTTCTTCTAAGCCCTTAATTTGCGTACAATTCAATACTATGGAGATAATCGCTTACATTTCTTTTGGTCTACTCACAGGAGCCGTTTTGGGTTACCTAATTGCTTCGCTAAGGTTTAAAAACTCCGGCCAAGAAGAACCTACCCATAAGATAGACCTTGAAACCCATGAAAATACCTTAGCGGCATTACACCTTTCTGAAAAAGAGCTCGTTGAAGCAAGAACACGTTTAGACGGGGCTATTCAAGAGTTCAAAAAACAAGATGTACGGATTAAAGAGTTAGAAGAAGCTAAAAACAAGCTGGTGGTTGATTTAACCAAATCAGAGAGTGATGCGAATAACCTAGCTCTTCAAAAGAAAGAACTCACGCTGCTTCAAGACAAAATGAAGAAAGAATTTGAGGGGATGGCAGCGGCCATTTTGCAAAAGAACACAGAGTCTTTCTCGGGAATTCAAGAAAAGAGACTAAGCGAAATCTTAAACCCATTCAAAGAAAAGATTAAAGGGTTTGAAGAAAAAGTACAGCGGAACTACGAGCAGGAATTTAAAGAAAAAGCAACTCTCAAGGCAGAAATAGAGAAACTAGTTGAACTCAACCAAACGATAAGCAAAGAAGCCAAAGACTTAACTCAAGCCTTAAAAGGAGATGCCAAAAAACAAGGGAATTGGGGAGAAGTAGTTTTAGAACGAGTACTTGAACAAAGTGGTTTGGAAAAAGGTAGGGAGTATTTCACTCAATTTTCTACACAAAACGCAGACGGAGACCGTATTCTTCCTGATGTGGTAATAAATCTTCCAGAAGAAAAACACATTATTATTGACAGCAAGGTTTCTTTGGTGGCTTATGAAAACTTTGTGAATGCAGATGATGAAGAGTTTCGCAAATCAGCCTTAAAAGCTCATCTTGTATCTGTTAAAACTCACATTAAACAGCTCAGCGGAAAGAATTACCAAACAGGTAATGGAATTGAGAGTCCAGATTTTGTTCTATTATTCATGCCTATTGAAGCAGCGTTCGCTCTAGCTGTTCAACAAGATGCTTCTCTTTTTAGTGAGGCTTGGAAACAAAAAATTGTCATTGTTAGTCCAAGTACTCTTTTGGCAACATTGCGCACAATTGCAAGCATCTGGAAACAAGAAAGACAAACTAAAAATGCACAAGAAATAGCAATTGAAGGCGGTAGGCTTTATGATAAAATAGTTGGCTTCATTAAAGATATGGAGAAGATTGACAAGAATCTATCTCAAACCAGAGATGCTTATGAGGCAGCCATGAACAAGCTTTCAGAAGGAAGAGGGACTATCTTGAAACGAACAGAAAAATTACGGAAATTAGGAGCCTCCGTAAGCAAAGAAATAGATCGAAAATACCTGGATGAAGAAGATGAAGAAAGATTGGAAAACCATGATGCATAAAGTTCTCTTCTTCTTTGCGTTTGTATTAATCATTTTTGCTAGTTGCACGGTTAACAAGGCTGTAAGCGATGCTAACTTATCTGAAATGTACCGCAGTAGCGATGAGTTCCTTGAGCCTAGCTTTATGGTTTATCATCACACCAATGATAGCTCTACGGTTTTCTTTAGATTCAACACCAAGAACCTTCTATACTCGAGAAAACTAAACAGCAAAAATCCATCTGCCAGAGTTCGGCTGGGATATAGGCTATATCAAAATTTCGAAAGTAATGCTCTGCTTGATAGCGGAAGTGTAGTGCTTACCGACCCCTTAAAGACTGAAAATCCTAAGTGGGTTACAGGCAGTTTTGCTATTCCCGTTATGCGCGGTAACAACTACATACTCAGATTGCGAGCCACGGATATGAACAGGGGTCAACACGCCCATTCTGTTCAGACCATCCAAAAACAAAGTAAGAAAGGGCGGCATGAGTATCTCTTAACCGATACATTAGGAAGGCCATTATTTAGATATTATGCTCACCCTGGAGAGAAGATTAATATTCAGTACTCCCAAGCGGAACAAAGCAGAGTAATTCACGGAAAGTTCTATAACCGTTCTTTCCCTGTAGCACCTCCACCCTTTGCTGCTTTTACTCCCAAACCTTTTGACTATGTTCCCGATTCAACATTTACAGTAGCCCTTTCTGATTCTGCTACCCTCAGCTTTCAATCTCAAAGAGAAGGCTTCTTTCACCTAACTATTGAGGAAAGCGATAGAGATGGCCTTACTCTCTGCCGTTTTGATTCTGGATTTCCAATGGTGAATACACTGCCAGAAATGGTATCTGCCTTGCGTTTTGTAACAAGCAAAAAAGAGTATTTTAAAATAGCCAATGCCACAGATCAAAAAGCAGCTATGGATGCATTTTGGCTCTCTGCATCCAATAACCCAGATAGAGCTAGGGAGCTCATTAAAGCCTATTTCAATCGAGTTCAAAATGCAAACACCTACTTTTCTAGCTATAAAGAAGGATGGAAAACTGACCGTGGAATAATATATATGGTTTTTGGACCTCCCACCACCGTTTATAAAAGTAATGACAGTGAAAGTTGGCTTTACGGAGAAGAAGGAAACTACTTATCTGTTGCCTTTAACTTTGCACGTGTTAACAACCCGTTTACACCTAATGATTTTGTTTTACAACGCTCACCAACCTATAAAACCCAATGGTACCGTGCAGTTGATGCCTGGCGCCAAGGAAGAGTATCAACATTAGATTTTTAAACGTGAACAAATCCGACTTTATATTTGGCATTCGCCCCATTATGGAGGCTTTGAATAGTAATCGTCAAATTGATAAACTATTTATCCAGAAAGATGCGCAAGGCGATCTCATTCAAGAATTGCTAGCAGAAGCGAAAAACGCAAGCGTATTGGCTCAGCGTGTTCCGGTAGAAAAGCTCAATCGAATCACAAGAAAGAATCATCAAGGGGCGGTAGCGTTTATTTCGCCAGTTGAGTTTACAGATTTGAATGAAGTGGTAACACGTGCCTATGAAAAAGGTGAGAAGCCTTTTGTTCTCTTACTCGATGGCATAACAGATGTTCGCAATTTCGGTGCAATCTCTCGGACTGCAGAAGCAGCTGGTGTGCACGCATTAGTGATTCCTCAGCGCGGTGCCGCAAGCGTTAATGCAGATGCTGTAAAAACATCGGCTGGTGCCCTGTTTAAAATACCAATTTGCAAGGTAACAACCATTAGAAGTGCTATTCATGATTTGCAGCAATTCGGAATTGAAGTCTTTGGCGCTTCTGAAAAAGCTGCTGATTATCCATACAAGATAGACTTAAACAAACCTGTTGCATTGGTCATGGGTAATGAGGAGTTTGGATTACAAGATGATGTAATTCGTACTTGTACTGGACTTATCCAAATACCTATGCAGGGAGAAATTGGTTCGCTCAATGTATCTGTGGCAGCAGGCATTTTAATGTATGAAATTGTTAGACAACGATTATGAAAGCTAATTTAAAACTCGCCCTAGTAGCCTTGTTCACAATTCCTTTTGGCCTAGCTTTTGGGCAGCACACTTGTAATCATCGCTCATCTGATAGAGATTTATACCTCAATGAGGAAAACCTAAGATCAGATACTATTGATATTATCAACTATGCTCTAAACTTGGATATAACTGATTTTTCTGGTAAAACCATCAATGGAGAAGCTACCATTACCTGGGTACCCAAAATGGCCAACGTCAATTCCATTGCCTTTGACTTGTTGCGATTTACGATTCAAGACGTTCAGTTGAATCAACAAAGTGCTTCATTTAATTACAATGATACGCTCGTTCGTATACAACTCCCACAAGCTTATCCTGTAGGTGATACACAGGAGGTGACAATCAACTATTCTGGAAGTCCAGCTATTGACCAATCTGGATGGGGTGGCTTTTACTTCTCGGGTGGATACGCTTTCAATTTAGGGGTTGGCTTTGATGCCAAGCCACATAATTTCGGCAGAGCATGGTACCCTTGCTTTGACAACTTTAAAGAGCGTGCTACTTACAGCATGTTTATAGAAACTGACTCCAACCACAGAGGGTCCTCCATGGGAGAGTTTATCGGTTCAACTTCAACAGGTAACAACACCACCATATGGCACTACGAAATGGCTGAACCTATACCTACTTACCTGAGTATGTGCGCTGTTTCTAATTATACAGTGGTTGAAGATATACACCAGGGCTTGCAGCGTCAAATCCCAATTGAACTTTATGCCAACCCTGGAGACACAACAGCCATGAAAAACTCTTTCATTCACTTGAAAGATGCAGTTCATGCCTTTGAAACAGGTTATGGACCCTACCAGTGGAATAAAGTAGGTTACACAATAGTTCCGTTCAACGGAGGAGCGATGGAGCATGCTAGTAATATTACTTATCCCCGAAATGCGGTTAACGGAACCTTGAATAGTGAGAGCCTTATGGCACATGAGCTAGCTCATAGTTGGTGGGGAAACTTGGTTACCTGCGAAACTCCTGAAGATATGTGGCTCAATGAAGGTTGGGCTTCTTACTCTTCTTACCTCTTCTTTGAGCGCATATATAATTGGGATAGAGCCGTAGCTGAAATGAAATCTACGCTTAAACCTGTTATTCAAAAAGCACATCTGGATGAAGGTGGTTATTTAGCAGTGAGTGGACTACCGCACTCCCTCACCTATGGCACACATACCTACGACAAAGGTTCTCTTGTTGCCTGGAACCTAAGAGCTTACCTAGGTGATTCTGCTTTCTTTTCAGGAATAGCAAGCTTTATGCAAATGCATGCATTTAGTACCATGAATTCAGAAGAATTCAGAGATGATCTATCAACCATTACTGGTGTGAGCTTAAATCCCTTCTTCAATGATTGGGTATTTAATGGCGGCTACCCTGCTTTTGAAATGAATGAATGGACTTCCACAGATAACGCTACAGGTGGTAAAGACATAAACCTAGAAATAGAACAAAAACTTAGAGGAACCTCTAGCTATTTTAGGAATGTACCTATGGAAATCCGCTTTGCTGCTGATGATGGCACTAGTGAAGATGTTACTGTTGTTTTAGATAGTAATCTTACTACTGTAAGCCTCACATTAGACTTTGAGCCAGATCAAATTCTATTGAACCCGAATAACAAACTCGCTTTAGCCATAACGGATGCTGAGCAGACCATTAACGGTACAGGTAACTACGACTTTACAGATGCTTTAATAGCAACCTTTTCTGTGAATGCCATTCAAGACTCTGGAAGAATTCACATTAAACACTATTGGGTTGCCCCAGACCCCATTAAACAATACAATACAAAACCATACAGGTTATCAGATTATCGTTACTGGCAAATCACAGGAGGTCAAAATGCTGGAATAGAGGCTGAAGCGGTACTATTCTATGACGGTAATGAAGGAAACGGATTCTTAGATAGTTCACTTGTTTCCTTAACAGAAGATAGTCTCGTTTTACTTTATCGTACTGGACCAGAAGACGATTGGGTTGAATATCCGCATTACACAAAGAACACACTTGGTAATAGCAACAACGCTCTAGGAGTAATGAACCTATCTCAAGTGCTATTTGGAGAATACACTCTTGCTAACCTAGACCATACTGCATTGGGAGTCGATCGCCTAGAAGACAATGCCCAAGGGTTATTATTATTTCCAAATCCGGGTTCAGGCACTGTAAGAGTAGAGACCACTACGAATAACGATATTGGTTCTGTAAGGCTCTTCAATATCAATGGATCAGAAGTTTCTCCGCAGATTACTCTGAATGGTTCAATGGCTATAATATCAGGCCTTTCATCAGGCAGTTATGTAATACATGTGCAAGAACAGAACGGTGAAACTCGCTTGGCTAAGCTTGTAGTTAAATAAAAAAAGGGATGAATTTCTTCATCCCTTTCTTTTCCATTTTATGGTTTGAGACTAACGGTTAGTCATCTCTACATATGGTCTTGCATTTTCTCCTGTATAAATCTGGCGAGGTCTACCAATTGGCTCATGGTTTTCGCGCATTTCTTTCCACTGAGCAATCCATCCAGGAAGGCGGCCCATCGCAAACATCACAGTAAACATTTCGGTTGGTATGCCTAGTGCTCTGTAAATGATTCCTGAGTAGAAATCTACGTTTGGATATAGTTTCTTAGAAACGAAATACTCATCTTCCAGTGCTACTTGCTCAAGTTTTTTAGCAATATCCAATACAGGATCATCAACACCTAAAGATCCAAGAACATCATCTGCTGCTTTTTTGATGATACGCGCTCTAGGATCAAAGTTCTTATATACGCGGTGTCCAAAGCCCATCAATCTGAAAGGATCATCTTTATCTTTCGCTTTCGCAATATACTTATCTACATCGCCACCGTCTTTTCTAATGTTCTCCAACATTTCAATCACAGCTTGGTTAGCGCCACCGTGCAATGGACCCCAAAGGGCATTGATTCCTGCACTAATAGAAGCGTATAGACTTGCATGTGAAGAACCCACTATTCTTACTGTAGAAGCCGAACAGTTTTGCTCATGATCTGCATGTAAAATCAGTAACTTATTCAATGCGCTAGCAACCACAGGATCAACCTTGTAATCTTCAGCAGGGATTGCGAACATCATTTTCAAGAAGTTCTCTGTATAGCTCAACGTATTATCTGGATAATTCACGGGATGCCCCTGCTCGTTCTTGTAAGCCCATGCCGCCATCGTAGGTAACTTAGCTAAAATTCGCACGATGCTCATGTTCACCGCATCCCAAGAACGGTTAGGATCAAGAGATTCAGGATAAAAAGCAGTCATAGAACATACCAACGAAGATAGTACGCCCATAGGGTGGGCGTTTGATGGAAAACCTTCTAAAATCTTTCTTACGTCTTCATGAATAAGGGTATGCTTTTTAATGCTATTGGCAAACTCTTCGTACTGCTCTTTGGTTGGAAGCTCTCCGTGAATCAACAAATAACATACTTCCAAAAAGTCTGCCTTCTCGGCAAGTTCTTCAATAGAGTAACCTCTATATCTCAATATGCCGTTTTCACCATCTAGATAGGTAATTGCGCTTTTTGTTGCACCCGTATTTTTATATCCCGGATCTAACGTAATAGCACCAGACATGGCACGAAGTTTACCAATATCAATTCCTACCTCATTTTCGGTTCCTTCAACCAATGGTAATTCGTAGGATTCACCATTGATTTTTAGTTCAGCATGTTCAGACATATTCCCTTTTTATCTTTTGTTATTTGTACGATTGCGCATTCCTCTCGGTAGCTGCGCGAATTTAATCATTCACTTTGTGAATTAAAAGGCAGTGCTCGTTAAACAAATTTCAAGTTCTTCCCAATGTAAAGAGCCTGTTCTCCCAATTCTTCTTCAATTCTCAATAGCTGGTTATACTTTGCAATTCTATCTGAACGCGAAGCAGAACCTGTTTTTATTTGGCCAGTGTTCAACGCAACAGCTAAATCTGCAATTGTGGTGTCCTCTGTTTCACCAGATCTATGACTCATAACAGAAGTATAACTCGCTCTGTGGGCCATATCAACAGCATTTATTGTTTCGGTTAAAGAGCCAATTTGGTTTACCTTAACCAAAATGGAGTTACCCACTCCTTCTTTAATTCCTCTAGAGAGTCTTGAGGTATTGGTAACAAATAAATCGTCTCCAACCAATTGCACTCTATCTCCAACTTTATCTGTTAACATTTTCCAGCCTGCCCAGTCATCCTCATCTAGGCCGTCTTCTAATGAAATTATTGGGTATTTACTTACCCAATCACTCCAATAATCAACCATTTCAGCAGGAGTTAGTTCATCACCTGATGATTTTTTGAAGTGATATACCCCTTTTTCTTTATTAAAGAATTCACTGGAAGCGGCATCCATAGCAATGTACATATCTTCACCTGGTCTATAACCAGCGCTTTCAATGGCTTGCAATACATATTCGATAGCTCCTTCATTGCTTTCAATGTTGGGGGCGAAACCTCCTTCGTCACCAACATTCGTAGAAAGCCCTTTAGATTTCAATACCTTCTTCAAATGATGAAACACCTCCGTTCCCCAGCGAAGTCCTTCTTTAAAAGAAGAAGCTCCAACAGGCATCACCATAAACTCTTGAAAATCTATAGAGTTATCTGCATGACTTCCTCCGTTAAGAATATTCATCATTGGGATGGGTAATGTATTTGCGTTTACACCACCTACGTATCGATACAATGGTAGCCCGTGCTCTTGAGCAGCCGCTTTAGCAACTGCTAAAGAGACACCTAGAATAGCATTAGCACCTAGGTTACCTTTGTTTGACGTACCATCTAATTCAATCAATGCAGCATCTATAGCATTTTGATAGGATACACTCATCCCCCTCAATTCATCATTAATTGTTCCATTAATATTATCAACCGCGGTAAGCACTCCCTTGCCTAAAAATACTCCCTCATCATTATCTCTAAGTTCAACAGCTTCATGAACTCCTGTTGATGCACCCGAGGGAACAGCTGCCGTACCAACAGCACCAGAAGTAGTATACACTTCTACTTCTACTGTTGGGTTTCCTCTTGAATCAAGAATCTGACGCCCTAATATTTGTGCTATTTGACTCATAACTATCTTATTTTAAGTTTTTTTTTAGTTTTTATGCGATTTCATGGATTCGATAAATGTGTCAAACAAATATCTTGAATCATGTGGTCCAGCAGAAGCTTCAGGATGATACTGAACACTAAAAGCTGGTGTATCTAATCTTTTGATACCAGCTATGGTATCATCATTCAAATGCCTGTGGGTAACTTGAATATTTTCTTGCCCCTCAACTGAGTCAACCGAAACAACAAATCCATGATTCTGAGAGGTGATTTCACCCCTACCTGTTTCTAGGTTAAGAACGGGATGATTTATGCCTCTATGTCCATTGTGCATCTTTTCGGTTTTCAATCCAGAAGCCAATGAAAGAATTTGATGCCCCAAACATATACCGAATATCGGCTTTTCAGTTGCAACGAGTTGTTCAACGGTGTTGCGTTCCTCTGGCATTGCAGATGGATCTCCAGGACCATTACTCAACATATATCCATCTGGATTAAAGGCAGAAATTTCATCAATTGATGCTGTATGCGGAAATACTTTTAGAAAGCAATCCCTGTCTGTTAGGCATCGTAAAATATTCATTTTAACTCCATAGTCCATAACCGCCACGCGATATGGAGCATTCTCATCGCCCAATGTATAACTCTCTTTAGTTGAAACTCTCGAAGCAAGTTCCAAACCATCCATACTCGGAACCTCTTTCAACCTTTCCTTAAGCGTTTCCACATTCAACTCTTCTGAGGAAATGATCGCATTCATAGCACCTTTATCACGTATGTGACGTACTAAAGCCCGTGTATCTACATCTGATATACCAACAACTCCATTATTCTCAAAATAAGACTGAATGGTACCAGAGCTAGATTCTCTAGAATCTACATCTGAGAACTTTTTACATACCAAGCCCGCAATTTTAATAGATTCGGACTCAATTTCTTCATCGTGAATTCCATAATTCCCAATATGGGCAGGTGTCATCACCAGAATTTGACGGTAATAAGACGGGTCCGTAAAGATCTCTTGATAACCAGTCATTCCCGTATTAAATGCAACCTCACCTGTAGTTGTGCCAATCACTCCTGCCGCCTTTCCGTGAAATACAGTACCATCTTCTAGCACTAGAATCGCATTATCTTTCTCGTTGAATCTCATGTATTAAAAATAAAAAAAGGATAGAGTAAAAACCCTATCCTTTCATTAATAATTGATATTGTGACATTTGATTTATTCAGCTGCCTTTTCGTCAGATTTTTTTCCTTCGTCATTAGCGCTCGGCTCATCCGCTTTCGCTTCTGTCTTAGGAGCTTCTTGAGCTTTTGGAGCTGCTTCTTTAGAATCAGCCTCAGCTTGTGGCTTCGCATCATCTGTCTTCTTAGAACCACCTCTTCTGCTTCTTCTCTTACGAGTAGCTTTTTGCTCTTCTTTGCCGTAGATTTCATTGAAGTCTACTAATTCAATCATACACATATCTGCTGCATCACCTAAACGATGACCCATTTTAATAATACGTGTGTATCCTCCCGGTCTTTCGCCAACCTTTGGAGCTACCTCTCTGAAGAGCTCAGTTACAGCATGCTTGCTTTTCAAGTAACTAAAAACAACTCTTCTAGAATGTGTAGTATCATCTTTAGATTTCGTAATCAACGGCTCAACATAAGCTCTCAACGCTTTAGCCTTGGCTAAGGTGGTGGTTATTCTCTTGTGCTCAATCAAAGAAGACGCCATGTTGGCTAACATCGCTTTGCGGTGAGCAGACTTTCTTCCTAAGTGATTGAATGCTTTTTTGTGTCTCATTTTCTTCCTATTTACGAAGTATCCCTACTTCAGGCTATTAGTCTTTATCCAACTTATACTTAGCCACATTCATACCGAATGTCAAGCCTTTCTTGTCTACCAATTCATCGAGCTCAGTTAATGACTTCTTACCGAAATTACGGAACTTTAATAAGTCACTACGCTGGTATTGAACCAAGTCTCCAAGTGTTTCAACCTCTGCAGCTTTCAAGCAATTCAAAGCGCGCACACTTAGATCTAAATCTACTAGGCGGCTCTTCAATAGCTGACGCATGTGAAGGATATCCTCATCAAATTCTTCATCTGCAACCTTCTCATCAGTATCTAATGTAATCTTCTCATCAGAGAACAACATGAAGTGATGAATTAGAATTTTTGCAGCTTCTTTCAATGCATCTTTTGGATGCACAGAACCATCGGTCTCAATGTCTAGCAACAACTTCTCATAATCCGTTTTTTGCTCAACACGATAATTCTCAATCGCATACTTTACATTACGGATAGGAGTGAAAATACTGTCGATAGAAATTTCACCTACAGGAGCTCCTGTTTCTTTGTTCTCTTCTGCAGGAACATAACCTCTACCTTTACCAATGGTCAGCTCCATTTCTAGACTTACGGTTTCATCCATGCTACAGATAACCATATCTGGGTTCAACACCTGGAATGCAGATGTATACTTACCGATATCGCCCGCTGTAAACGAACTCTTACCTTCAACCTTAACCGTTACACGCTCAGTATCGGTATCTTCAATTTGACGCTTAAAACGCACTTGTTTTAAGTTCAAAATGAATTCAGTCATGTCTTCAATTACGCCTTTGATAGATGAAAACTCATGCTCAACACCTTCTACTTTAATGGAAGTGATTGCGAAACCTTCCAAAGAAGAAAGTAAGATTCTACGCAATGCATTTCCAACTGTGATCCCGTATCCGGGCTCTAGAGGACGGAACTCAAACTGACCAATCTTGTCATCTGAGTTCAACATGATTACTTTATCCGGCTTCTGAAATTCAAGTATAGCCATGTGTAACGGTTTATTAAGATTATTTCGAGTACAACTCGACAATCAACTGTTCTTTAATATTTTCAGGAATGTCTTCACGAGACGGTGTGCTCATGTATTTGCCAGTAAAAGAGGCTTTGTCCATTTCTAACCAAGGATAGCTACGACTAATCGTTGCCAATGCCTCAGAAATTACAGGGATAGACTTAGATTTTTCTCTTACAGAAATAACATCGCCTGGCTTCATGTGATAAGATGGCACATTCACTAGTTCACCATTTACTAAAATATGACGGTGTGTTACCAACTGACGAGCAGCTCTTCTTGTTGGTGCAATTCCCAATCTGAAAACCACATTGTCTAAGCGTGCTTCACAAAGTTGAAGTAATGTTTCACCAGTAATACCTTTTGCACGAGAAGCTTTGTCAAATAACGTAGCGAACTGACGCTCAAGGATACCATATGTATACTTCGCTTTTTGCTTTTCTGCTAATTGGATTGCATATTCAGATTGCTTGTTTCTACGTCTGTTGGGACCATGCATTCCCGGACCGTAATTCTTTCTCTCAAGTGCTTTACTAGGTCCGAAAATCGGATCTTTAAAACGTCTTGCAATCTTTGCTTTTGGGCCTCTATATCTTGCCATTTTTAATACTCTTTAAGATACGCTTGTCAGCGGATTAAACTCTTCTGCGTTTAGGAGGTCTGCAACCATTGTGCGGAAGAGGAGTAACATCAATTATTTCAGTTACTTCTATTCCAGTATTGTGTACCGAACGGATTGCGGATTCACGACCTGAACCTGGTCCTTTAACATAAACCTTGCACTTGCGCATACCTGCATCATGTGCAACCTTAGCGCAATCCTCTGCAGCAACTTGTGCTGCGTAAGGTGTATTCTTCTTAGATCCTCTAAAACCCATTTTTCCTGCAGATGACCAGGAAATAACCTGACCTGATGCATTCGTTATGGAAATAATGATGTTATTGAAAGAGGAGCTGATATGCGCCTGTCCAACTGGATCTACTTTTACTTTTCTCTTCTTAGCCGCTTGTTTAGCCATCGTCAAAATTCTTTAGAAGATTACTTAGTTACCTTTTTCTTGTTGGCAACAGTTTTACGCTTCCCTTTTCGCGTTCTTGAATTGTTCTTGGTTCTCTGTCCTCTAAGAGGCAACCCTGCACGGTGACGAACACCTCGGTAGCAACCAATATCCATCAAACGCTTGATATTCAACTGAACCTCTGAGCGCAATGCACCCTCAACTTTAAGATTGTCATTGATAAACGTACGAATACGACCAAGCTCATCATCGTCCCAGTCTTGAACTTTTTTGTTTTCGTCTACTTCCGCTGCAGATAAAATCTGCTGTGCTGTAGACGACCCGATGCCATAAATGTAGGTTAAACCAATAACCCCACGTTTGTTCTTCGGCAAATCGATACCTGCAATTCTAGCCATAACGTTTATCCTTGACGTTGTTTAAATTTCGGATTCTTTTTGTTAATCACGTACAGTCTGCCCTTTCTGCGAACAATCTTACAGTCTGCACTTCTCTTTTTTAATGAAGCTCTAACTTTCATCTTATCAATTCGTTTTTTACGACTTGTATCTGTATGTTATACGTCCCTTGGTTAAATCATATGGCGACATCTCTACTTTCACCTTATCTCCAGGTAGAATCTTAATGTAGTGCATTCTCATCTTGCCTGAAATATGAGCAGTAATCATGTGACCGTTTTCTAGCTCTACTCTAAACATTGCGTTTGAGAGTGCTTCTACGATTTCACCATCTTGCTCTATAGATGCTTGCTTTGCCATATACTTCTTCCAAGTTTAGCCTGCCATTCCAAATGCAGACGCTCTTCCTTTTAATTTACCAGATTTCATTAATCCGTCATAATGACGCATCAATAAATAACTTTCTATTTGTTGTAATGTATCTAATACAACCCCAACCATAATCAGTAGTGAAGTACCACCGAAGAAGTAAGAGAAGTTAGGAGACACGCCTGCTTTCATTGCAAATGCAGGTAAGATTGCGATAAATGCCAAGAAAATAGATCCTGGCAACGTGATACGCGATAGAACATTATCCAAGAAAGAAGATGTTTCAGTGCCAGGTTTAACTCCCGGTATAAAACCACCATTCTTTTTCAAGTCATCAGCCATTTGCTGTGGGTTAATCGTAATAGCCGTATAGAAATAGGTGAATAACACAATCATCAATGCAAAGATGAAGTTGTACCAAAATCCACTTATATCATTGAACAAGGCCGCAAAACCTGTCAACTCTTGACTATCAGAAAAATTCACAAGGGTAATCGGAATCATCATAAGCGCCTGAGCAAAAATGATTGGCATTACACCAGCAGCGTTCACCTTTAAAGGGATATACTGTCTAGCTCCTACGGCTTGGGGTTGACCGCTTACAACCTTCTTAGCAAACTGTACTGGAACTCGCCTTACACCTTGAACGAGTAGAACTGTTACTAAAATGATCACCAGCAGTATCACCATTTCTATGAGGATAACTACTAGACCTCCACCGTTATCTCCCATTTGAGAATCAAACTCAAACAAGAATGCCGTTGGTAAGCCTGCTATGATACCTATCATAATAAGCAATGAAATACCATTTCCAATTCCTTTGTCAGTAATCTTCTCACCCAACCACATTACGAACAATGTTCCTGCAGTCAATATGATTACAGAAGGGATGGTGAACGTTAAGAACCCTGGAGCGTTGATAGCTTCACCAGGTACTTGAGTTGCAAGGTACCCTGGTGCCTGACCAAGTGTAATTGCAATAGTCAAGAAACGCGTCCACTGTGTGATTTTCTTACGACCACTTTCTCCTTCCTTCTGCATCTTCTGGATTGAAGGAACCGCAATACCTAACAACTGCATGATGATGCTCGCTGATATATACGGCATGATACCCAGTGCAAAAATAGATGCTCTTGAAAACGCTCCACCAGCGAAGATATTCAAGAGGGCTGCCAAACCAGTCGCACCCTCAGATGCTGCTTCCAACTTAATTGGGTCTACTCCTGGAAGAACAACAAATGAACCTGCACGATACACTAACAAAAAACCTAGTGTAATAAGGATGCGGTTTCTTAGCTCCTCTATCTTAAATATGTTCGTTATGGTTTCTAAAAAGCGTTTCATCAATTATATCGTTTTAGCCTCACCACCATTTGCTTCAATGGCCGCTTTAGCAGTTGCCGAAAATTTATGAGCTTCTACGGTAAGTTTAGCTTTCAACTCACCTCTTCCCAAAATCTTCACCAAATCTTTAGAACTAGCCAAACCATTTTTCACTAATACTTCCAAGTTTATAGCATCTACTTTTTTAGCGTCTGCCAACTCTTGAAGTGTGTCAATGTTAATCGCCTTGTATTCTACACGATTGATATTCTTAAAACCAAACTTGGGAACTCGTCTTTGAAGTGGCATTTGCCCACCTTCAAATCCGACCTTCTTAGAATATCCCGATCTTGATTTTGCTCCTTTATGCCCACGTGTTGAGGTGCCTCCTTTACCAGATGCTACTCCTCTACCTTTACGTGTCTTATTCTTTACAGCCCCTTTTGCGGGCTTGAGTGTACTTAAATCCATGTGTCTTGTGTTGTATGATTATACTTCTTCCACTCTTACTAAGTGGGACACTTTCTTCACCATACCCAACACTTGTGGTGTTGCTGTGTGCTCTACTGTATGGTTTATCCTTTTAAGACCGAGTGCTACAAGTGTTGCTTTTTGATCTTGTGGACGTTTGATTTGTGAACGAACCTGTGTTACTTTAATCTTAGCCATCAGATCTATTTTTAACCGTTAAACACTTTATCCATGCTAATACCTCTGTGTTCAGCAACTGTTGCAGCGTCTCTTAATTGACTCAATGCATCAATAGTTGCCTTAACCACGTTGGCGGGATTCGAGGAACCCTTAGACTTGGCTAATACATCAGTAATACCAACACTTTCCAATACAGCGCGCATCGCACCGCCAGCAATTACCCCGGTACCGTTAGAAGCTGGCTTCAAGAACACACGAGCCCCACCAAATCTACCATTCTGCGCATGTGGCAACGTTCCGCGAATTACGGGAACTTTGATTAGATTCTTTTTGGCATCATCTATTCCTTTAGCTATGGCGGTAGTTACCTCTTTGGCTTTTCCCAAACCATGTCCAACTACTCCATTTTCGTCACCTACAACAACTACAGCAGAAAAACTAAACGTTCTACCACCTTTAGTTACTTTGGTAACTCTTCTAATGTTCACAAGCTTATCTTTAAGCTCGATGTCGCTTGACTTTACTTTTCTTACGTTTTCTCTTGCCATGGTTCAATTAGAATTTAAGTCCTCCTTCACGTGCACCATCAGCAAAAGCCTTAACACGTCCATGATAAAGGTATCCATTACGGTCAAAAACAACATCTGTTAAGCCTGCGGCAATAGCTTTCTCGGCCAACAATTTACCTACACCAACGGCTTGGTCGGTTTTGGTTCCTTTACTTAGGTCTTTATTACCTAGTGAAGTTGCGGCTACGAGGGTAACGTTATTCACGTCATCCACCAATTGCGCGTAGAACTCGCTGTTGCTTCTGAAAACAGTTAGTCTAGGTCTTTCAGCTGTGCCGTTAACCTTAGCTCTAACTCTCCTTTTAATTTTCGCTCTACGTTTTCTGTTAGAAACTGCCATGATTAATTAATATCTATTATTTAGAGGCCGACTTACCGGCTTTTCTACGTATTTGCTCACCCACAAAGCGTACACCTTTTCCTTTGTAAGGCTCAGGCTTACGGAATGATCTGATTTTTGCAGCAATCATTCCTATTAATTGCTTGTCGTGAGATTCCAGTGTTACCAAAGCATTCTTACCACGCTCAGTTACAGCAGTAACCTTCACCTCTGGTGGAAGCTGGAACATGATTCCATGAGAGAAACCTAGTGACAAATCAAGGTTTTGACCTTGAGCTGCAGCACGGTAACCTACACCTACTAATTCCATTTCTACTTTGTAACCTTCGCTTACTCCGATAATCATATTGTTGATCAAAGAGCGGTGCAAACCATGTTTCGCTTTAATTTCCTTTTCTTCGGAAGAGCGAGAAACAGAGATTACGTTTTCGTCTATGTTTACAGCAAGTGCTGCGTCCACTTCATGCGTAGATTCCCCTTTTGGTCCTTTAACAACCACGGTGTTACCTTTGATATCAACGGTTACACCTGAGGGAACATTTATTATTGCATTACCTATTCTTGACATAGCTTCTTCTTCTTATGAAACGTAGCAGATCACTTCTCCGCCAACATTCAACAATCTTGCTTCTTTGTCAGTCATCATTCCTTTAGAAGTAGAAACGATGGCAATACCCAATCCATTCAATACACGCGGCAATTCTTTTGCACCTGTGTAAGTTCTGAGTCCGGGCGTACTCACTCGTTTCATTTCTCTAATGGCTGAAACTTTAGTCTTCGGGTGGTATTTCAATGCAATTTTAATTGTGCCTTGAGGACCACTCTCATCTTCGAACTTGTAGTTCAAAATATATCCTTTATCAAAAAGGATTTTTGTCATTTCTTTCTTAACATTAGATGATGGAATTTCAACTACTCTATGTCCTGCTGAAACACCATTTCTGATGCGTGTAAGGTAATCTGCTATTGGATCAGTCATTTTCTACCTTCTTTAAATTACCAACTTGCTTTGGTTACACCAGGAATTAACCCAGCAACCGCCATTTTTCTAAACGTTACACGTGAGATACCGAAGTTTCTCATATATCCACGTGGACGCCCTGTAAGCTTACATCTGTTGTGTAAACGAACGGATGAAGAATTTTTAGGGAGCTTTTGAAGCTCATCCCAACGACCTTCTGCCTTCAGTTGTGCACGCTTATCTGCATATTTGGCAACGAGTCTTTCTCTCTTGCGCTCGCGTGCTTTCATTGATTCTTTAGCCATCTCTTCTCCGAATTATTTTTTAAATGGTAAGCCTAATGATTCCAATAAAGCAAACCCTTCTTCATCTGTATTTGCAGTAGTAACCAGCGTGATATCCATACCCGTAATATTTGGCACCTTATCGATATCAATCTCAGGGAAAATAATTTGTTCCTTAATCCCCAAGTTGTAATTACCCCTACCATCTAACTTTCTTGGAACACCTCTAAAGTCTCTCGTTCTGGGTAGAGAAATTGATACAAGGCGATCTAAGAACTCATACATATTATCACCACGCAAGGTAACTTTGGCACCAATTGGCATTCCTTTTCTCAACTTGAAGTTTGAGATATCCTTTTTAGAATAAGTAGGAATCGCTTTTTGACCAGCAATTTGAGTCATCTCATTTACGGCATTGTCAACTAACTTCTTATCTGAAGTAGCACTTCCCAAACCCTGACTCAAAACAATTTTGGTCAAACGAGGAGCCTGCATGATACTCTTATATCCAAAACGCTCCATTAAAGATGGAACTATACTCTCTTTATACTGTGTTTTCAGTCTTGGTGTGTAACTCATGACTTGATTTCCTCCCCTGATTTTTTAGAAAAACGAACAAGCTTATCCTCATCGTTCTTTCTACGTCCTATACGTGTAGCATTTCCAGCACCGTCTACGACCATCAAATTAGAGATATGAATTCCTGCCTCGCGCTCTACAATACCACCTTGCGGACTGGTTGCTGAAGGTTTCTGGTGAACTTTCACCATGTTCAAACCTTCAACAGTAGCTCTGTTCTTGGCACGAAGAATCTCCAGTACTTTGCCGGATTTTCCTTTTTCCTCGCCCGCCAATACTTTTACAGTATCGCCAACTTTTATGTGAAGTTTCTGTTTCATGTTCCTTAATTAAAGTACTTCCGGTGCAAGTGAAACGATTTTCATGAATTGCTTGTCTCGAAGCTCACGAGCTACGGGACCGAAAATACGTGTACCGCGCATTTCTCCGGCCGCGTTCAAAAGAACCACCGCGTTCTCATCGAAACGGATGTAAGACCCATCAGGCCTTCTAACTTCTTTACGCGTTCTAACAACAACTGCTGGACTAACTTGTCCTTTCTTAACGTTACCATTAGGCATCGCATTCTTAACAGATACGACAATTTTATCTCCAACTGAAGCATATCTTCTTTTGGTACCGCCTAATACGCGAATACACAAAACTTCTTTCGCTCCGCTGTTGTCTGCCACACCTAACCTTGATTCCTGCTGTATCATCTTTCGGTAATCTTACTTGTGAAGCTTACTTAGCTTTTTCAATTATCTCAACCAAACGCCAATTCTTCGTTTTACTCAGTGGGCGTGTTTCCATGATTCTAACCGTGTCACCAACACCGCATTCGTTCTTATCGTCATGCGCTTTGAATTTCTTGGTTTTCTTCACGAACTTGCCATAGATCGGGTGCTTTTCTTTACGCTCCACAGAAACCACAATTGATTTCTCCATAGCAGAACTGGTCACCACACCGATACGCTCTTTTCTCAAATTTCTTTCCATGGCTTATTTGGTTTGCTCGTTCAATTCTCTTTTCTTCAATTCAGTCTTCATCCTCGCAATAGCTCTGCGCTTTTCACGAATTTGAATGGGGTTCTCAAGCTGAGATACCTTGTGGTTCATTTGCATCTGCTCTAGAGCTGCTGCTTCAATTTCAATTCTTTCGATGATTTCATCGGAAGTCATCTCACGAATAATGGACTGCTTCATTTTACCTTCCTTTAAGCTACGTGATCTCTACGAACCACTGTTTTGGTTTTAACTGGCAGTTTCTGAGCAGCTAGGCGCAATGCTTCATGCGCAACTTCATCAGACACACCGTCAATCTCAAACATTATTCTTCCTGGTTTCACTTTCGCTACCCAGTGATCTAAGGCACCCTTACCCTTACCCATACGTACCTCTGCAGGCTTACTTGTAATTGGGGTGTCAGGGAATATACGTATCCAAACCTGACCTTCGCGCTTCATGTAACGCGTCATTGCGATACGTGCAGCCTCTATCTGTCTGGAGGTGATACGTGTAGCTGCTAGGCTTTTAAGCCCAAACGTTCCAAAGGCAATCTCTTGACCTCTTGAAGCTACTCCCTTAATACGTCCTTTCTGGACCTTTCTGTGCTTTACTTTCTTAGGCTGTAACATCTTTCTGCTCGTTCAACCGTTAATTATTTACGCTTACCTCTGAACTTACCACCACCTTTAGGGCCTTTGGATTTTTCACCAAAGTTCGGGCTCAGATCACGCTTTCCATAAACTTCTCCTTTACAAATCCACACTTTGATACCTATACGGCCATAAGTTGTGTGGGCTTCACTCAATGCGTAATCAATATCCGCACGAAATGTATGCAAAGGTGTTCTTCCTTCTTTGTACGCTTCAGAACGAGCCATTTCAGCTCCATTCAAACGACCGCTAATCAAAACTTTGATTCCCTCTGCTCCCATTCGCATGGTTGAAGCAATCGCCATTTTAGTTGCGCGTCTAAAAGAGATTCTTCCTTCAATTTGACGCGCAATGCTGTCTGCAACTAATCGAGCATCAAGCTCTGGACGCTTAATTTCAAATATGTTGATTTGAACTTCTTTTTCCGTAAGCTTCTTCAACTCTTCCTTAAGCTTGTCAACTTCTTGACCACCTTTACCAATGATTATACCCGGACGAGCCGTGTGTATTGTAACGGTAACTAGTTTTAGTGTACGCTCAATGATAATTCTGGAAACGCTTGCTTTTCTCAAACGGGCGTTCAAATATCTACGGATTTGATAGTCTTCGGCAATTTTATCACCATAGTCATCTCCTCCGTACCAGTTAGATTCCCATCCTCTGATGAAACCTAATCTATTTCCGATTGGATTTGTCTTTTGTCCCATTTGAATTATGCGTTTGCCTCTTTAGTGTCCAAAATCATTGTAACGTGGTTCGATCTTTTGCGGATGCGATGTGCACGACCTTGAGGAGCTGGCTGAATACGCTTCAACATGCGACCTCCGTCTACTTTCACTTCCTTTACAAAAAGTCCTGCTCCGTCTGCGCTTTCTCCAGATTTCTGCTCGTAATTCGCAACAGCAGAACGAAGTAGCTTTTCCATACGGATAGACGCTTCTTTCTTAGAGAACTGAAGTACAGCAGCAGCCTTTTCTACATCCATACCGGCAATCAAATCGGCAACTAATCTCATCTTGCGAGGAGAAGTAGGGCAGTTATTCAGCTTAGCTAAATACGTGCTCTTTCTTTCTTCTTTGCGCTTTTCTGCAGCAATTTTCTTTCTTGCTCCCATGACCTATTACCTTTTGCCTTTATCTTTTTTATTACCGGCATGACCACGGAAATTACGCGTTGGAGCAAACTCTCCAAGCTTATGTCCTACCATATTCTCAGTTACGAAAACTGGTATGAACTTATTTCCGTTGTGAACGGTAATAGTCAATCCTACGAAGTCAGGAGTAATCATAGAAGCTCTTGACCACGTTTTTATTGTGCTCTTCTTTGTACTCTCTTGCATAGCGTCTACACGCTGAGCGAGCTTATAATGTACAAACGGGGGTTTCTTTAACGATCTAGCCATTGCTCCTTATTTTTTTCTACCCTCGAGGATATATCTGTTCGACATCTTTTTCTTAGAACGAGTCTTGTAACCTTTAGCAGGAAGACCTTTTCTAGAACGTGGGTGTCCACCTGACTGGCGACCTTCACCACCACCCATCGGGTGATCTACTGGGTTCATAACAACACCACGTACGCGTGGTCTGCGACCCTTCCAACGGGCTGCACCTGCTTTTCCACCTCTCTGCAACGAATGCTCGGAGTTTGAAACTGAACCAATGGTTGCCATACAAGTACCAAGTACCATACGTGTTTCACCTGAAGGCAAACGAAGCACAACGTACTTTCCTTCTTTCGCTACCAATTGAGCGTAAGAACCAGCACTTCTTGCCATCTTGGCACCTTGACCTGGGCGAAGCTCTATATTGTGAATGATAGTACCGAGTGGAATCTCGTTCATGTAAAGACAGTTCCCCAATTCTGGAGCTACTCCTTTTCCTGAAACAACAGTTTGTCCAGGCTCAATTCCGTGAGGCGCGATTATGTATCGCTTGTCCCCGTCTTTATACTCGATTAAAGCAATCCGAGCTGATCTGTTTGGATCGTATTCAACGGTCTTTACAGAACCTTCAACGTTTTGCTTATCTCTTTTGAAGTCTATGATACGGTAACGTCTCTTATGACCACCACCTCTGTAGCGCATGGTCATTTTACCCGTATTGTTACGTCCGCCCGATTTCTTAATGGGCTCAAGCAAGCTCTTTTCCGGTTTGTCTGTAGTAATGCTATCGAAAGCATTAACCACGCGGAAACGCTGCCCTGGAGTAATAGGTTTTAATTTACGTACTGGCATTTTATTATCTACTCCTTAATTCTACTTATATATTACTGTAGAAATCGATGACGTCTCCGTCTTTCAATGTAACTACAGCTTTTTTCATAGGACCAACTCGCCCTTCTTGAACTCCTGACTTGGTGTAGCGCACCTTACGCTTCCCAGGAGTAACCATTGTGTTAACAGATTCTACAGTTACCTCGTAGCGTTCTTCAATGGCACTTTTAATCTGACTCTTGTCGGCTTTGCGTTCAACAACAAAAGCGAATTTGTTGTTACGCTCTCCTTCGCGTGTCATCTTTTCCGTTATTATCGGCTTTACTAAAACTCCCATCGCTGTTAACTTAAAACGGTTTCTATCTTCTCAATTGAGCCTTCACACAAAATAAGCTTTGAAGCATTCAAAACATCGTAAGTGTTTAGCTCCGAGGCGCTTACAACCTTAACCCCTCTTAAATTTCGAGCCGACAAATATACATTTTTATTTTCTTCAGCAAGAACTAGAAGAGATTTTTTGTCTGAAACCTTCAGATTCTCTAAAAGACTCACATATTGTTTTGTCTTTGGAGTTTCGAAATTCAAGTTCTCAACTACCATGATATTGCCTCCAGTTGCCTTCGTAGTCAACACTGATCTTCTGGCCAATTTCTTAACCTTCTTATTCAGTTTAAACCCGTAGTCTCTTGGTTGAGGACCGAAAACTCTACCCCCACCTCTGAAAACTGGTGACTTGATACTACCCGCACGAGCAGTACCTGTACCTTTTTGACGCTTTATCTTACGTGTACTTCCTGCTATTTCACCGCGTTCTTTAGACTTGTGAGTACCTTGACGCTGGTTTGCTAGGTATTGTTTTACATCCAAGTAAACCACGTGCTTATTTGGCTCTATGCCAAAAACAGCATCGCTAAGCGTTACTTTTCTTCCCGTGTCTTTTCCGGCTTGATCTACTACGCTTAATTCCATGATTCAATAATTACATATGATCCGTTAGCACCGGGAACGGAACCTTTAACCAACAATAAATTCTTATCTGCCAACACCTTTACAAGTTGAAGGTTCTGTGCCTTCACACGCTTTCCTCCATCTCTACCAGCCATGCGCATTCCTTTGAACACACGTGCAGGGTATGAAGCTGCACCTATAGAACCTGGCGCTCTTTCTCGGTTGTGTTGACCGTGGGTACGTTGCCCAACACCACCAAAACCGTGACGCTTAACAACCCCTTGGAATCCTTTACCTTTTGAAGTGCCGATAACATCTACGAATGCTCCTTCTTCTAATACAGAAGCATCTACAGTGTCTCCAATATTCACCTCGCCACTAAAGTCGCGGAATTCCACTACTTTTCTTTTGGGAGAAATGCCAGCCTTTTTAAATTGGCCCATTTCCGCACTGTTCGTGTGCTTTTCCTTCTTGTCTTCAAATCCTAATTGTACTGCTTTATAACCGTCCTTCTCTTCCGTACGGATATCAGTTACAACGCAAGGACCGGCCTCAATAACCGTAACAGGCAAGTTTTTACCCTCTTCGGAGTAGACACTGGTCATCCCGACTTTTCTACCTATAATTCCTAACATCGCTTTGTCCTTTAGACTTTAATTTCTACTTCTACCCCGCTTGGAAGCTCCAAACGCATCAACGCATCAACCGTTTTGGATGATGAACTATAAATGTCCATCAAACGCTTGTACGTACTCAACTGGAATTGCTCACGAGACTTTTTATTAACGTGCGGTGAACGTAACACCGTGAAGATTTTCTTCTTTGTCGGAAGCGGAATTGGTCCGTTCACGACTGCTCCCGTAGATTTTACGGTTTTCACGATCTTATCTGCTGATTTATCAACAAGATTGTGATCGTATGACTTCAATTTTATGCGAATCTTTTGCGCCATCTTATGATAAATTAAGCAGTTACTTTTCCTTTTGCTTTCGCTATGATTTCCTCTGCCAAGTTTGCTGGTACTTGCTCATAGTGATCGAACTCCATGGTAGATGTTGCTCTACCTGATGAAATTGTTCTCAACTGCGTTACGTAACCAAACATCTCTGATAAAGGCACAAAAGCTTTCACCACTTTGGAACCAGCTCTATCGCCCATTCCGTTCACAATACCTCTTCTTCGGTTGAAATCTGCTACAATATCACCCATATTTTCTTCTGGAGTGAGAACCTCCACTTTCATTACAGGCTCCATTAGTACAGCACCCGCTTTAGGGGCAGCACTTCTGTACGCCATCTTAGCAGCCAACTCAAAAGAAAGCTGGTCAGAATCCACAGGGTGGAATGAACCATCAAAGAGAGTTACTTTCAAAGAGTCAATTACGTAGCCAGCCAATACACCGTTTTTCATTGCTTCTTTGAAACCTTTTTCAACTGAAGGAATGAATTCCTTTGGTACATTACCACCTTTGATCTTATTAACAAATTCTAGTCCTTCTTTACCTTCTTCAGCAGGCTCAATGCGAACTTGAATATCGGCAAACTTACCACGACCACCTGTTTGCTTTTTGTACACTTCTCTGTGTTCAACGCTACTTGTAATCGCTTCTTTGTAAGATACCTGTGGAGCACCTTGGTTAGCCTCTACTTTAAACTCACGCTTAAGGCGATCGATAATAATATCTAAGTGAAGCTCACCCATACCAGAGATTACGGTTTGACCGCTTTCTTCATCTGTATGTACTTGGAATGTCGGATCTTCTTCAGCCAATTTCGCTAGAGCCATTCCCAATTTATCTACGTCTGCTTGCGTCTTAGGCTCAACAGCAACACCGATAACTGGATCTGGGAAATCCATTGATTCCAATACAATTGGTGATTTTTCAGCACAAAGTGTATCACCTGTTTTGATATCTTTAAACCCAACAAGCGCTGCAATATCTCCACAGTTTAAGCTATCAATTTGCTGCTGCTTGTTAGCATGCATTTGATAAATTCTAGAAATACGCTCTTTCTTTCCAGTACGTGTGTTCAGCACATACGAACCAGACTCTAACGATCCAGAATAAGCTCTAGTGAAACACAAGCGACCTACAAAGGGGTCAGTTGCAATCTTAAAAGCCAATGCAGAGAA
>CBFIHE010000021.1:0-38042 GCA_965662345.1 Salibacteraceae bacterium | reverse complement strand
TGAGTATTGCTAAACCAAGAGTCTCTATTCATGATTGAGAACGAGCTCGGTCTCTAATTTTCTTCATGAAATCTGAAGCGTAAACAAAGTCTGTAAGCTCACGATTATCGGCTTCCAAGATGGCCTCTTTATTTCCCTCCCACCATTTTTTACCCTGATGAATGAAAATGATTTTTTCTCCTATCTCTAAAACAGAATTCATATCGTGGGTAATAACAATGGTAGTCATGTCATATTCATTGGTAATCTCTCGAATTAATTGGTCAATTACAATGGAAGTCTGGGGGTCTAAGCCGGAGTTTGGTTCATCACAAAATAGATATTTTGGATTCATGGCTATAGCACGTGCAATTCCTACCCGCTTTTTCATCCCTCCAGATAACTCCGCAGGGAAAAGTCCGTGCGCTTCTTGAAGATTCACCCGATCTAGACAAAAGTCTACCCGCTTCTTCATCTCTCCCAAGGTCTGTTTGGTAAACATTCGTAGAGGAAACATCACGTTCTCTTCTACCGTCATAGAATCAAAAAGAGCACCCCCTTGAAATAAGAACCCAATCTGCTGTCTAATTTCTTTTTTCTCGGGTTTATTCATGCTACTGAAATCAACCCCATCATACAATACTTCTCCAGAAGTAACGGCATGCAGCCCAACAATACACTTTGTAAGGGTAGTTTTACCTGAACCACTAGCCCCAATAATTAAATTGGTTTTTCCTCTGATAAAAGAGGCTGTAACATCTTTTAACACCTCTGTTTCACCAAAACTCTTACACACGTTATTTACTTCAATCATATGAGTAAGAGTTGCGTTACAATATAGTTTAGGATAAGAATTACAATGGAACTTGATACAACTGCCTTAGTGGATGCTTTACCCACCTCAACAGAACCGCCATTTACGTTATAGCCGTAATAAGCGGGAACTGTTACAATTACAAAGGCAAAAAGAACAGTCTTAATCATGGCGTAGACATAATCAAACGCATGAAAATCATAGCGAATCCCGTATTCATAGTCAGACCCAGACATAATTCCAGTTAAGACTGTGGCTAGGTACCCTCCTCCTATTCCCAAGACCATACTAAGAGTGATCAAAAACGGGTTAAAGATTATACATGCTACCATCTTTGGAAGAATGAGATAATTAGCTGAATTAATTCCCATAATTTCCAATGCGTCTATCTGTTCAGTAACGCGCATGGTACCTAACTCAGAGGAGATATTGCTCCCCACCTTTCCAATTAAGATAAGTGCAATAATAGTTGGAGAGAACTCTAAAATCATAGATTGACGAGCAGCAAAACCAACCGAATACAAAGGAATAAGACCACCATCTAGGTTAGATGCTGTTTGAATAGTTATTACAGCTCCCATAAACACTGATATAATGGCGATAATGGGTAAGCTATCTACACCTAAGGCATTCATTTCTTTAAATACTTGAATACGAAATGTTCTCCATTGTTCAGGCTTACTGAACATGGTACCCATTAGAATCATGTATCTTCCGAGATGTCGGAGAAACTGCATATTTAGCAAATTTGGGTAAAATTAGCCATTCAAGCCCTTACCTTTGAGTCAATCTAATTCGATGATAAACACCATGCGTTTAAAAACTATTTCTGCAATACTTCTTTTTAGCTGCGCACTATTGTGTAACAGCGGGTGTAGCCTATTCAAAAAATCCTGCGAACCGCCTTGCCCTACCTGGAAAAAAAAGCGTTAAATGACCAAGGAGGAGTATACCTTTCGAATTGCTAAATTTCTCCCTAAGGGCTCCGCAGAAGCGGTAGCAGACTTGTTCTATAACAAACCCATAGAACTTCGAATTACTAAAGATAGGCGAACAAAACTTGGAGATTATCGCCCACCTCATAATGGCAGAGGGCATCGTATCTCTGTAAACGGCACGCTTAATCCATATGCCTTTCTACTTACCCTCATTCATGAATATGCACATTACAGTGTAAATCTCAAGTATGGGAGTAAAGTTCTGCCTCATGGAAAAGAATGGAAAAGTTGTTTTCAGCAGTTTATGATGCCATTCTTAACAGAAAAGGTTTTTCCAGCATCGGTACTAAGACCACTTGAAAAACACATGCAAAATCCAAGAGCATCTTCTGGGGCAGATTCTGAATTACGCAAGGCAATGCAAGCATATGATACCACCCTTGAGGTTCTCTTAGAAGATTTACCAGATGGTGCTATTTTTAGCTTAAAGAACAGTCGTATCTTTCAACGAGGAAAAAAACTTAGAACACGCTACCAATGTAAAGAGCTCACAACGGGCAGAATTTACCGCATTCATGGGTTAGCAGAAGTGGAACTGATTAAAGAATAAGATGAAAACCTATTGTATCATAATGGCTGGAGGAGTGGGGAGCCGCTTTTGGCCAGCAAGCAAGCAAAGTCTCCCAAAACAATTTTTAGATATTCTAGGAACTGGAGAAACACTTATCCAGCAGACGTATAGAAGATTTCAGAAGTTTTGTGAACCAGATTGTTTTCTGGTAGTGACTAATGAGCGGTATAAAGACCTAGTACTAGAGCAACTCCCCGATCTTACTGAAGAGCAAGTACTGCTTGAGCCGATGATGCGAAATACTGCACCATGCATTGCTTACGCAGCCTATAAAATTGGAGCTCATGACCATGAAGCGAATTTGATTATTACTCCGGCTGATCATTTAATATCTAAGCAAGATGCTTTTGAACGGGTCGTTTCTACCGCACTGGATCATACGGCTGAGAATAATCATTTGGTAACACTGGGAATACAACCTACAAGACCAGATACTGGTTACGGTTATATTGAGTACAATAAAGACAGCAGTGAGCTTAAAAAAGTCATCCAGTTTCGTGAAAAACCAGATACGGAAACGGCAAAGGAGTTCCTTAGCAAAGGAAATTTTAGTTGGAACAGCGGTATGTTTTTCTGGAGTCTCGCCTCTATTCTTACTGCCTTTGAAGATCTATTACCCGATATGAGTGCTTTATTTAGAAAAGGCCACGAGTTGTACCATACTAATAAAGAACAGGCTTTTATTGACGAAATCTACCCGCAATGTGAGAGTGTTAGCATTGATTACGGCATTATGGAAAAAGCACAAAATGTGTTTATGATTAATGCTGATATCGGTTGGAGCGATCTAGGTACATGGGGCTCGGTATACACGCATTTATCATTAGATGAACAAGGCAATACCGTAAACGAGCAACAGGTTGAATTACAAAACGTAAAAAACACCTTAATTCGGCTTCCGAAGGGCAAGGTCGCGATTTTAGAAGGGCTTGAAGATTACATTGTAGTAGACACTCCTGAAGCATTGCTAGTAGTGCGAAAAGAAAAAGAACAGACTATTAAACCGATGCGGAAAAGCATTGGTGAGAAATTTGGAGATGAATACATCTAAAAAGAGCCGGCAATAGCCGGCTCTTTTATTTTCTATGCAGTACATGTTACTTCATACTACCCGTCATCTCCTCAGGTTTAACCCAAGCATCAAACTCTTCTGGTGTTAAGTATCCTAATTTCACTGCTTCTTCTTTTAAGGTAGTGCCGTTTGCATGTGCCGTTTTAGCAATTTTAGCTGCCTTATCGTATCCTATTTTGGTATTTAATGCAGTTACTAGCATGAGTGAATTATTCACGTGTGCCTTAATGCTTGCATGATTAGGCTCAATACCAGCCGCACAGTTATTATTAAAAGACACGCACGCATCTCCTAACAATCTTGCAGATTCTAATACAGCAGAAGCCATCAACGGTTTAAAGACATTAAGCTCATAATGACCTTGCGTACCACCTACCGTAACCGCTACATCATTACCCATAACACGTGCGCAAACCATTGTTATGGCTTCAGACTGTGTTGGGTTTACCTTACCAGGCATAATTGAAGAGCCAGGTTCGTTGGCTGGAATAACAATCTCACCTATACCACTTCTTGGTCCAGAAGCCAACATGCGAATATCATTGGCTATTTTATTTAGAGAAACGGCTAATTGCTTTAGTGCTCCGTGCGTCTCTACGAGCGCATCATGCGCAGCAAGTGCCTCAAATTTATTTTCAGCAGTAACAAAAGGAAGCTCAGTGAAGTTGGCAATGTGCTTAGCCACAGCCTCTGCATAACCCTCTGGGGTATTTATTCCCGTACCCACAGCTGTTCCACCAAGTGCCAATTCACTTAAGTGAGGCAAGGTATTCTTCAATGCCTTCAGACCATGATCTAGCTGTGAAACGTATCCAGAAAATTCTTGACCTAGGGTTAGCGGTGTGGCATCCATTAGGTGAGTTCTACCAATTTTTACCACATTCTTAAAAGCCTCAGATTTTGCTTTTAAGGTATCTCTCAGCTTTTCCACTCCTGGGATGGTCGTCTCAACAACCATCTTATAACAAGCAATATGCATTCCAGTAGGATAAGTATCATTAGAAGACTGTGATTTATTCACGTCATCATTGGGGTGTATGAAACGTTCTCCTTCACCTAGTTTATTCCCAGCTAGTACATGAGCACGATTGGCCACCACCTCGTTGACATTCATATTACTTTGCGTTCCAGACCCCGTTTGCCAGATTACCAATGGAAACTCACCGTCATGCTTCCCATCCAAAATTTCATCGCACACTTTCGCAATCAAATCTCTTTTTTCTACAGCCAAAACACCTAACTCGTGGTTTGTATAGGCTGCTGCCTTCTTAAGGTATGCAAATCCATAAACCACTTCAAGCGGCATGCTGGCTTCTGCACCTATTTTAAAGTTATTTCTTGAGCGCTCTGTTTGTGCTCCCCAGTAACGATTGGCAGGTACCTTAACCTCGCCCATCGTGTCTTTTTCTATTCTGTATTCCATGAGTTTGAAAATGAATTCGTAATGAAGAACACAAATTTAGGGTCTGATGTGGGATGGGAGTAAAAAGCATCCATTTTTATTAACTCATGAGTGGTATGAACAGAGAATAATTACTTTTGACGCAACAACACGAATCGATATGAAGTTTTTAGGATTTTTAATTTTTGTTGTCATCGCATCTGCAGCATTCTTTGTTCCTGTAGCATTAGGCGCAACAGCTCCGTTAGCTGCTAAACCAACTTCTGAAGAAGAGGAAGACGAAGAAGAAACCGAAGCTTAGTTAGATAAGATTTCCTCAATAGCTTCAGGAGTTCTAGCAATAACTGCCTTGGCTCCTTTAATTATAATGGGGCGCTCGATAAGCTTAGGAAACTCCGTTAAGGTTTTTATCCACTCATCGTCTGTAAGCTCTAGTTTTTTGTAGGGTTTAAATTCAGCTTCTTTCCTTCTGATTATGTCCATAGGCTTCATATCTAAGCGCATCAACACATCTTTAATCTCATTGAAACTCGGTGTTTCTTTCAGGTATTCAACCACTTCTATGCTTTCTCCAGTTTCTTGAAGTGCTTTTAATGCTGTCCTACTTTTCCCACAACGGGGATTATGAAATATCTTGTAACTCATTTATCAACGATTTAGCGTGCTTAACGGGGCAACCTAAGGTAATAACAATCGTAATATAAATGTATTTTAGCCGCAATGAAAAGCTTTTGGAGCACACATATATTTTTGACTTTAGCCTTGTTGGGTTTTGTATCTACCAATCTTAATGCACAGTGCGGTACAGATATTGACCTGAATACATGGGTAGAAGAAGGTGATACTACCAATGGTAATTGGATGGTTACTGGAGGCACCGGAGACTCAGTAAGCCAATCTGTTAACGGAGACCCAACGTTTTTCGTAAGTACTGATACCTTGATTAACGTACAAATTAACGGTAAATTTTACGTTGACCCTGCAACGAATGATGATGACTTCATCGGTTTTGTATTCGGATATAGTAGTCCCTTCCAACCAAATACCGACTCTTGTAATTTTTACTTGTTTGACTGGAAAGCCAACACCCAAACCTTTAATGGTGCAACGGGTCAAGAAGGGTTTGCTCTGGGTAAAGTTGAAGGAATTTTTGACTGGAATACGAATGCAAGCTGGTTTCCTACATTTTGGGGTAGAACCCCTTCAGCCAGATATACGGCATTAGGAACAGATTATGGTAATAACAGAGGATGGCAAGAAGGTGTAGAGTATGAGTTCTCGTTAATCTACACAACAACAACTATTACAGTAATCGTTGAGAACGATACTATTTTTGACATAAATGGATGTTTTCCTCCAGGAAGGTTTGGTTTTTACAATCTCTCGCAGGAGTTCTCTACTTACTATGACTTCTCCTATCAAGTTATTGCAGACATATCAGTTTCAGACCAACGGATTTGTGTAGGAGATACGGTTGACTTTCAATCAGTAAACAATGCTTGCTTAACATCAGGATTTACTGCAGCCACAATTACAAATTGGGATTGGGATTTTGGTGATGGAACGGTAAGCACAGACACGAATTTTTCTCATGTTTATGATTCTTCTCAAACCTACACCGTTACACTAATTGTTGAAGATGATCTCAATTGTATTGACACAGCTACAGTAGATATAATTGTTGATTCTTTGCCTGTTCCTTCACTAGGGCCAGACACTGCATTGTGCCAAGCTACAGCACTTAATCTTAATGCACCACCAGGCTTTACAACATACAATTGGAGTAACGTATCTGCTGGTAACACAATTACAATAAATGATTCTGGCACTTATGCTGTTACTGTTTCAGACGCTAACCTTTGTGTAGGTGCTGATACAATCTTTGTAGATCAATATCCTGTAACAGCTCCATCCATTGGTGCAGATGACACAATCTGCGTTGGAGATAGCCTAATACTAAGCACCGTAAATAACTACCAAACTTATTTGTGGAGTACTGGCAGTACAGACTCTTCAATTGCAGCTTTACTACCTGGTGACTATTCCGTTACGGTTTCAGATACAAATGGTTGCACGGGTGCTGATACCATGAGTTTGGCGAATTATGCCGCGGCCATCACAGATTTGGGACCAGATATCACAGTTTGTAAAGGGGATACGGTAATCTTGAAACCAATAGGAGAGTTTAATTCTTATCTCTGGAGTACTGGTGCTACCACAGATTCCATATTCGCGTTTACCCCAGATACGTATTGGCTCAGAACGGTTGATTCCAATGGATGTGTTTCATCAGATACATTGGTGCTTGATACTTTTGCTACAGTCAACTTCTCAATAGGTGGGGATACCACTTTCTTCTGTCAAGGCGATACGGTATTGCTAGATGCGGGCCCTGGGTTTGTCTCATACCTGTGGAGCGATTTAACTACAAACCAAACTACTTCATCAAACTTCTCAGGCCTTTACTGGGCAGAAGTGGTAGATGCAAACGGATGTGTTTTAAGAGATTCAACCGAACTTTCTGGCAATCCTAAGCCGCTAATTGCCGTTACTCCTGATTCTGTTTGCCCTGGTGATACAGGAACCATGAATACTATATTAATAGATACCACCTACGCGGTAACCTATTTATGGAATACAGGTGATACCACCACTTCTATTCAAACCGCAATTCCGGGGACGTATAGTGTAACGGTTACAAATTCTCTGAACTGTTTTAGAGTAGGGCTTTCTTCTGTAAACAACTACACACCTCCTGCTCCTAACTTGGGAGGTAATGATACATTGTGTGTAGGACAAAGTAAAAGTTTAAATGCAGGATCTGGCATGCTATCCTACCTGTGGAGTACAGCTGTAACCCAACAAATAATTACGGTTGACACTTCTGGTGCTTTTTGGGTGAATGTTATAGACTCCAATGGGTGTGAAGGCACTGATACAGCCGCTGTTCTCTTTGAAACAGGCCCTCAGTTTAGCTTAGGAAACGATACTTCTTTCTGTGTTGAGGATACGCTATTATTGAATGCTCCAGCTGGACAACTCGCCTATCTTTGGAATACTGGAGATACGACTGAGAGCTTTGCCGTAAATCAGCCTGGCACGTACAGCGTAGTTGTTACTGGGTTGAACACTTGCAGTTCAGTTGATACGTTAGATGCAACAAATTATCCAGTTCCTTCTGTTGACTTGGGTCAAGATATTGAGTACTGCTCCAACACCACTTTTTCGCAACCTTTAGACGCAGGAGTTGGCTTTTCAAGCTATCAATGGATGGATGGGTCTAATCAACAAGTGCGAATTGCTACAGAAGCAGATAATCTAATTTGGGTTGAAGTTACCGATGCAAATACGTGCACGAATAGAGATTCATTGAATGTAATTGCACTCAACCTCCCGCAGGTAGATTTAGGTACAGACGATACCTTATGTTCTGCATCTAACAAAATAATGAATGCAGGAACTGGTAACGGATCCATCGTTGATTACCTCTGGAGTACGGGTGATACGGTGCAAACCATCAGTTTCACTGGTCCATTAAACATTACTAATCCTGTAAATAATACATTTAGAGTATCTGTAACAGATACAAATGGGTGTGTAAATGCAGATACAGTCTTAGTGACAACCGTGCCCTTGCCAAATGCCGATTTGGGAGGAGATACTGCGTTTTGCTTTGGCGATGTCTTTAGTAAAACACTAGATCCCGGCAATTTTAACTCGTATCAGTGGAGTACAGGAGATACTACTCAAACTATTGTAATTGGTGCTTTTGACAGCTCTTACTCTGTTACTGTTACAGACTCAGTTGGATGCATCAATACTGACAATTTAACTGTTGCTGAAAACAGCTTACCTAATCCTGATTTAGGTGCAGATACTGCCTACTGTGAAGGTGTAACTTTTGCTGTTGCGCTTAGTCCAGGTGGTTTTCAGCAGTATCAATGGTCAGATGGATCAACGGGTCCAATCCTATTAGTAACACAGGGTGGTAATTATGAAGTAACCGTAACTGACGTTAACGGTTGCGTAAACACTGATGATTTACTTGTTACTGAGCTTCCTAAACCAACTGTAAACCTAGGTCCTGATGTCACCTTATGTGAAGACTCTGCTTTTAGTGTTACTTTAGATGCTAGCGCAGCTCTGCCACCTTTAGGGTATACCTATTCATGGAATACCCTGGAAAGTACTCCGGCAATTCTTGTAACATCTTTCGGTTCCTACTCTGTAACAGTAGAAGACAACAATAACAACTGCTTAGATTCATCACGGGTAGAATACGTTCCATTCTCTTTGGTTCAACCAGATTTAGGACCTGATACCCGTATTTGTGAAGGTGAAGTAATTAACCTTGAACCTGCTGTAAATGTAGAGTCAGGCTATTCATTCACATGGAGTACAGGAGCTTCAACTCGTTCCATTAACGTGAATGAAGATGGAACGTATTGGGTAGAGCTAAATGCAGTGAACGGAACTTGTGTTGGTATTCGCGATACAATTGTTCTTTCATTGGGCCTATTACCCGTAGTTGAATTAGGGCCAGATATCAACGCATGCTTAGGTCAAACAGTGGTGCTTCTCAATCAAGAAACATCAATACCAGACGCTGAATACAAATGGCAAGACACTATTCCAACTACTAGCCTACCAGTATTTAAGACAGGAACATATCGCGTTAAAGTCACAAATGAATGTGGCACTGTTACAGATGAAGTGGATGTTTTCTTTGAAGACTGCTACCAGGTTTATGTTCCATCCGCATTTACACCTAATGAGGATGGACTTAATGATGAGTTCTATGCAGAAACAGACCAAGAGTTGTTAGAGTATAACTTGATTGTTTATGACCGTTGGGGAAGAGTAGTATTCAAAACGAATGACGTAAGAGCCAGATGGGATGGTACCGTTAATGGAGAGTTTGCTCAAGAGGGTATTTACGTTTGGAAACTCATGTATATACGAGCCTTTGACCCGAATGGATACAGGGTTGAACGAACAGGACATCTTACTTTATCGAGATAAAAAAAGCCGACTCAGTTGAGTCGGCTTTTTTTTGAAGTGGATATTTTTAATCAATGCTCTTGCTTGCTACTTCCAAACTCCATCAAATATGCTTTTATAAAACCATCCAACTCACCATCCATAACACCTTGTACATTAGAAGTCTCGTGAGATGTTCTAACATCTTTAACCATTTTATAGGGGTGAAAAACATACGATCGAATCTGTGAACCCCATTCAATCTTCATCTTATCGCCTTCAATGGCACTTTTCTCTTCCTCGCGTTTACGTATCTCCATTTCGTACAGCTTCGCTTTGAGCAAGCGCATAGCATTTTCCTTATTTTGGAGCTGCGACCTACTCTCCGTATTGCGAATGACGATACCCGTTGGCTTATGCTCTAAACGGACCCCAGTTTCAACTTTGTTTACATTCTGGCCTCCAGCTCCACCAGACCTAAAGGTGTCCCAAGTAATTTCAGACTGATTAACCTCAATCTCTATAGAATCATCAACTACGGGGTATACAAACACCGAAGCAAATGAAGTGTGCCTTCTAGCATTAGAATCAAAAGGAGAGATACGAACTAATCTGTGTACACCGTTTTCTGATTTGAGGTAGCCATAGGAGAATTCACCTTGAACCTCAATGGTGGCGCTTTTAATTCCAGCCTCATCACCTTTTTGGTAATCAATTTCTTTCACTTTAAAACCGTTCTTCTCTGCCCACATCAAGTACATACGATATAACATAGAAGCCCAATCTTGGCTTTCAGTTCCTCCTGCTCCAGGGTTTATCTCAATAATAGCATCTAGAGAATCCTCTTCACCAGAGAGCATATTCTTGAATTCAAGTTCATCCAAGGCCTCTACCGTTTTGTGGTATTGGGCAGATACTTCATCCGCATCGGCTTCACCCATCTCTGCGAACTCCATTAGCACTTCTAGCTCATCTATGGCCGTCTTTACAGATTCGTAAGACTCAACCCAATACTTTATGCGCTTTATGCCTTTAAGGGTTTTCTCAGCACTATCTGGATTATTCCAAAACTCAGGATCCTGAGTTTTTAATTCTTCTTGTTCAATTTCCACTCGCTTCTGATCCAAGTCAAAGGTACCCCCTTAACGCATCCAGGCGATTAATTAACTGTTTAAAGCGTTCTTGATTGATCATGCTTTTAACCTCTTGATTATATTCCAAACTTTTTCAGACTCAAAACCTCTACTCAATAAATATCTGGCTGTTTTCTCAGTCCGTTTTGTTTCCTTTTCATTCTTCTCGGCCTGCCACTTATATTTTGCCAAATGATTCAACTTCTCTTCATAAGGCAAAGAATCTAGCTCTGCTAATCCTAAATTAATGCAAGACTGCGATATTCCTTTGGCTTTAAGACCTTGAACAATCTTTAGCCTACCCCATGCATTTTGATTGAATTTACCTCGAACATAAGCCCTGGCGAATCGCTCATCACTTACATAGTTTTCTGATATGAGTAGAGACAAAACTTCGCCTGATTCGTGAGCATCCATCCCCCAGAGTTTTAGCTTAGCTAATACTTCTTGTTGACAACGGTCTTGCAACGCACAGTAACGTGTGGCTCTTTCGAATGCTTGAGATATGGTGTAAACTTGCTTACCCTTGAAACTCATGACTTCTCGAAGATAATCTCTTCGTTGGAAGTGTTGAGCAACTTATACTGCATGAGTGGATAAGCCGTACGCGGGATAATCGAAATCCACCGCTTGTATTTCATGAGCCACTTGTATTGATACTTACGCTTGTTTTGCACAAAATATGCATGAACAAAAGGATGAGCTTTCAACGAAGCTACTTTTTCACCTTTATTCTCCATCGCAGAGATTAGGTTTTGCTCAATCTCATCTATCAATAGTATGGTAGCCTGTACCTTTTGGGGCTCACCTGTTTCTGAAGGTATGTATTCAGCTGTTTTAATTTCCATTTCTGGACGAACACGCTGTCTAGTAATCTCAATAAGACCGAATCTACTTGGAGGAAGGATATAGTGCTTCGCACGATCCTCTTCCATCACTTCAGTCATTTTATTGAAGAGCTTCTTTCTATTCTCATTGTTTTGCATATCAATGAAATCAACAACAATGATTCCACCCATATCGCGCAAACGCAGTTGACGAGCTATTTCTTCGGCAGCTTCTAGATTAGTTCGTAATGCGTTCTCTTCTTGAGATTTCTCCTTTTTAGATGTGTTTCCAGAGTTAACATCTATCACATGAAGCGCTTCTGTGTGTTCAATCACTAAGTATACACCACTTTGCATACTTACGTGTCTTCCAAAAGATGCCTTTATCTGCTTTTCGATACCGTAGTGATCAAACAGGTTTCTACTCCCCTTATGCAGTTTAACAATCTTGGCTTTATCAGGAGCTATACTCTTTAGGTAATTCAGCGTTTCATCATACAATTTTTGATCGTTGATGATAATACTGTTAAACTCATCGTTGAGCACATCGCGCAGCATGGCAGCCGTACGGTCGAGCTCACCTAGAACGCGCGATGGCGGGGTTGCATCACCCAAACTGTTGAAGCACTCTTCCCACTTTTGGGTTAGCTCACGCAAATCTCTATCCAGCTCTGCTACGCGCTTATTCTCAGCTACGGTACGCACTATAACCCCAAAATTTTTGGGCTTAATGCTTTGAATCAATCGCTTTAGACGGTCTTTTTCTTTCCTTGACTTAATCTTGGAAGAAACCGAAATACGATCTGTGAATGGCACCATAACCAAGTAGCGCCCTGCAATACTCAACTCTGTTGAGATTCGCGGACCCTTGGTTGAAATGGGCTCCTTGGCGACTTGGACAAGCAATTCTTGTCCCGGTTTCAATACCTCTTTAATGTTACCCTCTTTGTTGATATCGGGAAACACCTTGTCTTTGCTCAATGAAGAGCTTTGACGAGATTTGCTTCTCACCTGACCGGTGTACTTGAGCAAATTTTGCACCTGCGGACCTAGATCGAAATAATGCAAAAACGCATCTTTCTCGTAACCTACATCTACGAATGCCGCATTTAAGCCGGGCACAAGTTTACGAACTCTACCAAGATAAAGATCACCAACAGCATACTCACTGTTGTGCTTCTCTTTGTGAAGTTCTACTAATCTCTTATCCTCAAGGAGCGCTATAACAACCTCTTTGGGCGTTACATTAATAATTAACTCCTTTTTCACTTATATCCCTCTTAATGAAGAGTTTAGAGGATGAATTTTATTTACATACGATAAAGTAAGTGTCTACAACTTACTTTTTCTTGTGACGATTTCTGCGTAGACGTTTCTTACGCTTGTGAGTCGCCATCTTATGTCTTTTTCTTTTCTTACCGCTTGGCATAATTATAAATTTAATTCTTTTAAATCCTGTTCTATGTCTTGTTTCAACGCATCATCTTGCGCAAACTCTAGGGCTTTTTGCAAGTATTCTAATGCTTGTTCTTTGTTTCCTTTTCCCGCCTCAATATACCCCATAAAATAAAGGGCTTCTGGTTGATTTGGAACATTCTGTAGCACCGTTGCAAAACGTGCTTCTGCCTTATCTATTTGACCCGACTGAACAGAGAACATTCCCAAATTTAATTGGATTCTCATATTCTCCGGATACTCCTCTGAAAGCTCTCTTAACAAGAATATACCTTGCATAGGGCTTCCTGAATTCACCATAGCAATAGCAGAATCAATTTTAACATCTACAGATGCTTGAATTTTAACCTCTTCTAATGAAGGCTTAGTTGGAATCAAAAACAAAAGAACGATCAGTAGGGTCGCAGCAGAAAGAAGTATTATTTGAAGCTTGGTAATCTTCACTTTACTTCACTTTTACTTCTTCTTTTACTTGGCTTACAAAAGTTTTTGCAGGCTTAAAAGCAGGAATATTGTGAGCAGGGATAATGATTGTTGTGTTCTTGGAAATATTTCTCCCGGTCTTAGCCGCTCTCTCTTTAACAATAAAAGAACCGAAACCTCTAAGGTACACGTTTTCGCCTTTTGTCAATGAATCTTTGATGACATCCATCATCATCTCAACGGTAGCTTGAACCTGTACTTTTTCGATTCCCGTTTTATCTGAAATATCAGCAACTAAATCTGCTTTAGTCATAACTCTAAGTCTTTATGTATTACGGTTTTATCTTTTCAAAAATGAGGGGCGCAAAGATATTTGAATATTTCTAATGCGAAAACAAATTGAACCTAATTTTGCCCAAGACGTTTTCAACACCAATGAGTATACTATCCAAAAAGCTAATACACTGGTATTCTGAACATAAACGCGATTTACCGTGGAGGGTTACATCAGACCCCTATTTAATCTGGCTGTCTGAAATCATATTACAGCAAACAAGGGTGAATCAAGGTATGGATTATTATCTCAACTTTTCCGAGAAATATCCTACTGTGCAAGAACTTGCGGCTGCTCCGCTAGATGAAGTATTAAAACTCTGGCAAGGATTGGGCTACTACTCAAGAGCAAGAAACCTACATGAAACTGCGAAACGAATTGTAGCAGAATTTAATGGAGTATTCCCTAATTCATATGCCCAATTAATCACGTTAAAAGGCGTAGGACCCTACACAGCTGCCGCAATTGCGTCCTTTTCCTCTGGTGAACCTAAGGCAGTGGTAGACGGAAATGTGTTCCGCGTTCTTTCTAGGTTGTTCAATGAGCCCACTGCCATAAATTCTACACAAGGGAAGAAGGTGTTTAATCATCTTGCCGAAGCCATATTGCAAACTGACCGTGCTGCCGAGCACAACCAAGCAATTATGGAGTTCGGAGCTCTTTTTTGCACTCCAAAGAGTCCCGCCTGTATGCTTTGTCCTCTTTCTGAGAATTGCTCAGCTTTCCAAAAGGGAACAGTATCAGAGCTTCCTAAAAAAGAGGGTAAAACAAAGGTTAGAGATAGATATCTTTACTACTTTATTGAGACCACTAAGAGCAGAGTTGCTGTGCAAAAAAGAAGTGGCAAGGGAATTTGGAAAGGTCTATACCAATTTAGGTTGATAGAAATGCCAGAACCAAACGCAACAGAGAAAGCAGTTCAAGAAGCCAGACTACCTAAAGATTGCGTAGTTTCTCATGTTTCTGAGGAGGTAAAGCACATTTTATCTCATCAGCGCTTGCACGTAAGATTCATTCATGTAAAACACCCACATATTCCAGAATACCCAAAAGTAAACTTGCAATGGGTTTCTGAAAGTGAATTCCAAGATTTAGCCATACCCAGACTTATAGATAAGTATTTAGAAAAGGCCAACCCAATCTTCGGGATGCCTGATGAAATTAGTTAGATTTGTTTTGAATTTCAAGACAATGGCAGGAAGCGTTAATAAGGTAATTTTAGTCGGTAATTTGGGAAAAGACCCAGAAGTGAGAAGATTGGAAAGCGGAAGCGTAGTTGCTACTTTTCCACTAGCTACCAACGAGTCTTACAAAGACAAAAATGGCAACCGTGTTGACAATACAGAGTGGCACAACATTGTGCTTTGGCGCGGATTGGCTGAAATCTCTGAAAAATACCTTCGCAAAGGCAGTATGGTCTACATAGAAGGGAAATTGAAAACCCGTTCTTGGGAAGATCAAAATAACCAGACAAGATATACCACAGAGGTTGTTGGCGACAATATGACCATGCTGGGCTCCAGAGATGGCGGAAATTCAATGGGTGGAAATAACCCAGGACCTTCAGACACAGCCACAGAAAGGCAACACTCACCTCAAACTAATGCGGATTCTGCTCCAGCATCAGATGATGATGACCTGCCATTTTAACCTACTCATGTTAAACGAAACTGCATAACGTTGGACGAATCGGTCGAACCTTTTAGTTACGGAATATTACTTCTTCAAACAGGCTTTTCAATTGGCCTAATTGCAGCTTTTCTTGCACTAATTATCCTGCTGTTCTTATCTGGATTGATTTCTGGTTCAGAAGTTGCTTATTTTTCGCTAGATGCAACAAAGCAAAAAGAGCTAGAAGAGCTTACTGGAAAGCGTGCCGAACTAGCATTAGACTTGCTTAACCGCTCCAAGGAGTTACTAGCAACCATATTAATCAGCAATAACTTTGTGAACGTAGCAATCATCTTACTCTCCTCGCTGCTCTCCACGCTATTATTCACCTTTCAAGACACCGTTATTCTAGGTGTTTCTATGCCTGCCAGTTGGATAGCTTTTGCCGTTGATGTCGTAGGGATCACTTTCTTGATTTTGCTATTTGGTGAGGTAATACCAAAGGTTTATGCATCAAGGTATCCGCTAGATTTAGCATTGATAATGGCTTACCCAATCACTGTTTTTTATCGCTTCTTTAATAAGCTGCAACTTGTTCCTCTGTTAGTAAGCTCAACGCGGTTCATAGATCGTACATTAAAGAGAAGTTCTGCGGGGATATCAGTTGATGAGCTTTCGCATGCCTTAGACATTACAGATAAGGAAGAAATAGGAGAAGAAGATCATAAAATTCTTAAAGGCATCGTGAAATTTGGCAATACCGATGTACGGCAAATCATGACCTCCAGGGTTGATGTCACAGGTTTCGACTTAACCACACCCTATGAAGAGTTGTTGCAAGCTGTATTAGAATCTGGTTATTCTAGAATTCCTGTTTACGAAGATGATTTTGATAACATTAAAGGAGTGCTTTATCTTAAAGACCTCCTTCCCTACCTTCAAAAGGAACCAGATTCATTTAGTTGGAACGACTTAATACGAGAACCTTTCTTTGTTCCAGAGAAAAAGAAGATTGATGATTTATTGAACGAGTTTAGAGAGCGTAAAATGCACATAGCTATTGTAGTTGATGAGTATGGAGGCTCACAGGGCATTGTAACGCTTGAAGATGTTATAGAAGAAATTGTGGGGAACATTTCTGATGAGTTTGATGATGAAGATTTAATCTATTCCAAGCTTGATGAACGAAACGTTGTTTTTGAGGGAAAAACCGCCTTAAACGATGTGTATCGCGTTCTAGAAATATCAGGTGACCAACTTGAAGCTGTGAAGGGCGAATCTGATACGTTGGCAGGGCTAATTATTGAGCATTCTGGAAGAATCCCCAAAAAGAATGAGCGGATTGAAATAAAGGGTTACCGTTTTACAGTTGAAGCAGCTGATAAAAAGCGAGTGAAGCGCATTAAAGTGACTCTTCCAGATTCCGAATTCGATGATTCAGAACTAGATCGAAAAAACAACTCATCTGGAATAATCTCTCTAATCCTCATTTTAGGACTTGGGTTGGGACTATCTTCATGTGAAGAAACATTTTTCCCGAAGCCAAAATCGTACTATCGAATAGAGTTACCAGAGGCTAAATACGATTCACTCCAACTTGACTGTCCTTTCGCTTTTAATTACAATTCACGCATGGCGCAGTTAGATTACAAACGCGTGAAAGACAGTAAAAAAGAAAACTGCTGGTTCAACCTATATTACCCGAAACTAAGAGCTCGGGTTCACTTTTCATACTTTGATGTGCCTGTTCGCGACTCACTTTCTAACTACACAGAAACAAGCAGGAAACTTGCCATGAAACACCTTGCTAAGGCCAAAGACATTAAAGAAGACCGCATATATGCTCCTAATGAGAATGTTTATGGTCTTACCTATGACTTTGAGGGAAGCACAGCATCGGCTTTTCAGTTTTTCGTTACAGATAGTACAAATCACTATCTACATGCATCGCTGTACTTTGAAACACATCCTAATCCTGACTCACTACTTCCTGCAGAACGCTACATTAAACAGGATATGATGGCCATTATTGAGTCCTTTACCTGGAGACCATAACTCCACGGCCGCCAAATACTTTGGTAAGCAAATCAAGCTGCACAGCGAATAATACGAATGCAGATACCAAGTGTAAGGGTTGCATCCAAGAGGGAAAACCTAAATAAGTTAGTCCCAATCCCAAGAAAATTTCAAAAACTAAAATGCCTCCCCACACGTAGGTCGTTGATTTCATTGAGGTCTTGTAGAGTTTTAAGAGGAGAATTGCGTTCGCAAAGAGCACAGCAATAGAAAATGAGCGGTGAACATCAAAAACTCCTGGTAGAGAATCAATCCAATCTAACCTACCTACGCCAGATTTATTCAATAAATCCACTTCTTCACGAACATTCGTACCAATTAGCACCTGAAATAGGGTTACAAGTACAAGCCCCGCAATTAGCCAAACGTTATCTTTAACAAATTCAGAGTTACCTCCTTCTCCTTTTAGCAACCTAATCAACAACAGCAAGCAGGCCACAAGAATCAACGCACCAAACATGTGTATGGTAATTTGATTGGGTATTAGATTGCCGTCCACTACTACCTTCCCTAGCCAAGCCTCAAAGCCCAGAATAAACAGTGAAAACAAGGCTAGTAGCGGAATGAATATATTCTTTCTCACAAAAAAGAAGCTCAAGGCTACCGTAAGCAAAACTGGTAATCCCGTAAAAGCTCCAATAAGCCTATTGATGTACTCAGTCCAAGTGTGAAAAGGGTTGAAAATGGCATAATCATGGAGCGTATACTTTTCCCAGTTGGTAATATTGAGTTGTTGTGAGGAAGTAAAATCTGTCTTTGCCATCCAGAGCGACTCCTCATGTACAATCATTCTACCCTCTTCAAAAAATGTTTCAGGCTGCCACAATACCTCATCTACCTCTGTTGGTGGAATATAATATCCAAAACACTTGGGCCAATCTGGGCAACCCATTCCTGACCCCGTCATTCTAACCACACTACCTGCCAACACCACCAGCATTGCGCTGATGAGTGAAATACGTGCAGTGAGTACAATCATCTTCTCTTTTGTCATGCTTCAATAACAACTATGGTGGCTAGTTGTGTAGAGCTCAAAGGTCATATTTTATGCAAATAGCGAATGAATAAACCACTAAAAACTCATCTATTTCTGGTTAATCCATCTTATTGTTTCATTTATTCCGATTTAACACTGCGTAATAAGCCCAATGCCTGCATCACGCGTGCCGCCAATTCTTAATTTTGTCCGTTTTACAGAGAGATGAGTTTAGATCAAGAACACGCAAAAACAGATATGTCATTCTTGCAGCACCTAGAAGTATTGCGTTGGCATTTGGTACGTTCTGCAGCAGCCATAGTGATTTTAGCGGTCTTGGCTTTCTCCAACAAATCTTTTGTCTTTGACGGAATCATCTTTGGTCCTAAAAGCCCAGACTTTTGGACTTTCCGTCAACTATGCCAACTCTCTGCCTACCTCTATGAGGTGTTTCCGCAAATTGTAGCATCTGCTGATGTTCTTTGCATTGGCCAAGGCATTCCTAAGCTTCAAAATATAAACATGGCGGGGCAATTCACCTCGCATATCATGGTTTCACTCATAGCAGGTTTTGTAACCGCTTTTCCTTACATAGTTTGGGAGTTCTGGAGATTCATAAAACCAGGACTCAACCCTAAAGAACGCAAAATGGCCAGCGGATTGGTATTTTGGGTAAGCATGCTATTCGCCCTTGGCATCTTGTTCGGGTATTTCATAATCTCACCACTATCTATTAACTTTTTAGCTACTTACAGTATTAGTGAGCAAGTACAAACCATACCAACCTTATCTACTTACATATCAACCGTTACTATGGTTGTTTTAGCTAGTGGGTTACTATTTGAGCTTCCAATACTTGTTTTTGCACTTACCAAACTTGGGCTCATTACTCCAGAGTTTTTGAGAAAGTATAGAAGGCACTTCTTTGTATTGGCACTTATTCTTTCTGCAATTATTACTCCACCAGATGTATTTAGCCAGTTGTTGGTTTCCATACCGCTGGTAATCTTGTATGAAATCAGCATCGCGCTTTCTGCCAGAATAATTAAACGCGAAGCTCAAAACGATTAATGGGGTCAGGAATTTCGTACATTAGCCTTAACCCCATTGAGATGCAGGTTCGTAAGGTCATTTATTCGCCACTACTTTGGTTGTTACCAATATTGCTATTACAAGCATTTACTGGTCTAGCACAGTACACCAAAGTATCGGGTACTGTAACAGATGCTGCAACAGGAGATCCATTGCCTTTTGTGAACATCACTTACAAAAACAAAAATATTGGCACCACTACCGACATCAATGGCTATTATGAAATACAGACCCAATGGGCCAGTGAAGTACTTCTAGCTTCATTCGTAGGCTATACTCCCGTTCAAAAGTCTGTAACTTTAGGTGAGAAGCAAACGATAGACTTTCAACTTAATTCTACGGCTACAGAGCTTAAGGCTGTAGAAATACGCGCCAAAAAAGGCCGATATAAGAATAAGGAAAACCCAGCTGTAATTCTTATTCGAAATGTAATTGAACACAAAGATGAGAACCGAATGGAAGGTTCTACATTCGACTATTTTCAATACGACAAGTATGAAAAAGATGAGTACGACATCAATAACTTTACGGAAGAATGGATGAATAGAAGGTCGCTCAAAAGTTTTAGCGTTCTATTTAACTATATCGATACCTCAGACATAAACGGTAAACCTTACATCCCACTTTTAATCAAAGAGAAGATTTCTTCTGTATATATCAAAAACAACCCAAGAGACGAAATTGAAATCATAGAGGGAACGCGCATCTCTGGATTTGAAAACAGCGTTTTTGGAGAAGGAATTGGTCAGTTTTTAGACAAACTGGGTTCACAAGTAGATATTTATGAGAACAACATAGATCTACTAGACAAGTCTTTTACTTCACCTGTATCACCAATTGGTCCCAATATTTACCGCTACTACATTACAGATTCACTCAAGATTGGTGAGACTAAGTATAAATGGCTTTCTTTCATGCCACGTGACCCAAATATTATTGCATTTACAGGTAAAATGCTGGTTGCAGATTCTACCAAGAACTGGATTGTAAAAGAAATTGAATTGAACGTAGACAAGCGTATTAATATCAATTTCTTGGAGGGGTTTCGAATTGAACAGAATTTTGAATTTCTAGATGGCGTTGGTTGGATTATCGTAAAAGACCGCATGACTGTTGATGTACAGCCAGCAGAAAAAGGGATGGGTATTTACAATACCAAAACTACTAGCTACAAGAACTTTAAGGTGAATGAACCCAAAGAAGACGAATTCTACTCTACCCTTAACAGAGAGGTGTTTGTAGACAGCGCAGCGCATAGAGGGCCCAACTTCTGGGAAGAAAACAGACACGATTCACTTTCTACTCAAGAGCAAGGAATATACGAGATGGCAGATACCATTCAAAGTATTCCTGAATTTGTAACCATAACTAAAGTGGGCGAATTTGTATTGAGTGGATACGTAAAAAAAGGCCCCATTGATTTTGGTCCTGTCACATCCCTTATCAGTTACAATGATGTTGAAGGTATAAGGATACGCTTGGGTGGTAGAACAAATCTAGATTTCCACGAGAACTGGCGTTTTCAAGGCTATGCAGCATACGGTATGAATGACGAAAGGTGGAAGTACTCTGGAACCATAGAGTACTATTTCAATAAAAACCCTAGATCTCGCATTCATTACAGTTACAAAGACGATATCTACCAACCTGGATTTGAGGTGAACTGGAATGATCAAGACAACATCTTCTTATCATTTAGAAGAACACCTGCAGACAATATGATGTACAAACGTGAGAGTCATCTCTTTTACGAAAGAGAGTGGTTCACAGGTTTAGGCAATACTTTTAGACTAAAGCAAAGGTCTATTAGCGGAACGGATGGAGCTCCATTCACTCAAGTAGGCTCTGAAAATACTCCTGATGGCCCTAATGTGGTTGAAAGTATCAACACTGTTGAAATTGGAGTGGCCACTAGGCTTGCCATAAATGAAAAGTTTGTTCAAGGTCGTTTTCAACGGACTCCAATCAAAACCACAGCTCCCATTTTTAATTTTGAATATACCTACTCTCCAGATATTCTAGAGTACGATTACGAGTATCATAAACTCTACCTGAGTGTATCAAAGCGCTTCAAAATGGGCATATTTGGTATGCTAGATACAGAGCTAGAGGCAACACGCATATTTGGAACAGTTGTATACCCCTTGCTAGACATACATAGAGGAAACGAAACTTTTACCTATGACGACCGCTCTTACAACATGATGAACTTCTTAGAGTTTGCATCTGATCAGTCTGTTGGTTTAATGTACACGCATCACTTCAACGGACTCATAACCAGTCAGGTTCCACTTTTAGACCGCATGAAATTACGAGCTGTAACTTCTGGTAAAATACTCATGGGTAACTTGGGTTCTGCAAATGCAAATCAACAAGACAGTACACTTTTGGTATTTCCTCAGCGTTTAGGTTACTTGGGTAATGCCCCGTATGTGGAATTAAGCGCTGGGTTAGAAAACATTGTAAAGTTATTCCGCGTAGAACTTGTTAAACGTATGACCTACCTGGATAACCCAGAGGTTTCTCAAATTTGGGGAGTGAAAGGCATGGCCATTCGCTTCAAACTTCAAATCATGTTCTAATGAAACTAAGAGCAGACAACATAATCAAGAAATACAAAAGCCGCACCGTTGTAAAGGGGGTTTCGGTAGAGGTAAGTCAAGGTGAAATCGTTGGGCTTTTAGGACCTAACGGAGCTGGAAAGACAACATCATTTTATATGATAGTTGGGTTAATTCAACCAAATGAAGGGGGAGTCTATTTAGACAATAAAGACATTACCAATGAGCCCATGTATAAAAGAGCGCAACTGGGTATTGGATACCTTCCGCAAGAAGCGAGCGTATTTAGAAAGCTAAGCGTAGAAGATAATATCATGAGCGTATTGGAGCTTACCAAGTTAAACAAGCGCCAACGCGAAGAAAAATTAGAAGAGCTAATTGACGAGTTTTCGTTGAATCATGTACGCACAAATCGCGGAGATTTACTTTCAGGGGGCGAACGAAGAAGAACTGAAATTGCCCGTGCTTTGGCGGTAGACCCAAAATTTATTTTGTTAGATGAACCTTTTGCTGGAGTAGATCCTATAGCGGTAGAGGATATTCAATCTATTGTGTACAAGCTGAAATACCGGAATATTGGCATCCTCATTACAGATCACAACGTACAGGAAACGCTCAGCATTACAGACCGCGCCTACCTCCTATTTGAAGGGAACATTCTTAAAGCAGGTACGGCTGAAGAACTTGCAGAAGATGAACAGGTAAGACGTGTATATTTAGGTCAGCACTTTGAACTAAAGCGTAAACCTATAACAAAAGAGCAAAATCCTAATCTTTAGGCCTCTTCTAAGGCCTCAACCTTATACTCGTAAGACTCCATAATGGGGTTAGCCAGCAATTTTTTGCAAGCCTCGTGAATTTTCTCTTCAGCTACATCTTGAGACGATGCTTCAATCTCTAGTGTAATGTGCTTTCCAACACGCACATTCTCAATTTCACTCATCCCCAAGTTTTTCAAACCGGAAGTAACGGCTTTCCCTTGTGGGTCTAACAATACTTTATGAGGCATGATTTCTATAGAAGCGTGAAATTTCATTTGCTTGATATTAAATGTGCAATTGCTGAATAAACGATGTACAAAAGTAGAATAATCGGAATGATGGCGTAATCCAAATAGGGTAGGAAATCAATTCTTATCAAATAAGGTATGAACACCAAAAAAGAGGAGAGTAGTACCAACCCTAAAAATCCAAAACGCTGTTTATTATCCTTCCACGAAAAGTTCTTGAACTTGAAGCTCAGTAACGGAAGCGGTGCTACCATTAATATACCAAGTACCACGCTTAGCACCATCATAAAAATTGGATTCCAAATCAGCAAAATCAAGTGAAAGTCCCAAGCGCCCCACCAAGGATATAAATGAAGAAGGGTGCCTAATGCTCTATCTGAGTCTACAGGAGCGTAAAAATTCAAATTATATTGCAACTCCATAATTAATGGAAACGAAGCAACTATTAATGCCATTGCGGGTGTTGGAACCCCAATAAACCGATCTGACTGCCTCGTATCAATATTGAAAATAGCCAGTCGTAAAATGGCCATCAAGGGAACAAAAAGTGCTATGGAGGCCATAAGAGCATTAGTAAACTCCCGCTGCTGAAAGGGTGTAAAATAATCTCCCAAACCAATACTTATCCAATGAAATAACAGGATGCCAGGAAGAACACCAAATGTTACTGCATCGGCAAGGCTATCTAGCTGTTTACCAAGCTCGCCCGATACGCCTAACATGCGTGCGGCAAAGCCATCAAAAAAGTCGAATACAGCTGCCAACAGTATGCAATAGGTACTCCAAAGCATTTCGCCCTGGAAGGAAAATATAATTCCTAACACACCCATGAGAAGGTTTCCCAAGGTTAATCCGTTAGGAATAGCTGGCTTCCAATTCATGGCTCAAAAGTATTCTATTGAGGGAAATAGTTACTCCCTGAATTCCTTGGGTTTTACCAGCGTAAATACACGTGATATATTGAATCCGAAACGGATATCACCGTCAAAGAAATCCCCTGTATTTTGTGTTATGAAACCGTTTTCAGTCATTGCCTGTGCATTGGTGACATGGAGTTGAAAAACGTGTCCACCCGTCTCTATATCCACTCCAAAAGAGAGTGAGTTTTCGTAAATATCTTGTATCTGATCAGGTAAAACATAGAAATACTCTGCGTTAATCGCTACTCGATTTGTAATCTTTTGCCTCACACCTGCACCAATGGCAAAAACATCATTGGAAATTTCTGGGTTTTCTACCAAATTCCGGTGCACCAATGACGGGGTGAGCTGCGCAGTAAAGCCTTTGCTAAACTTGCGTGCTATGAGAAGTTGATGTGCATACTCAATTCTAGAAGTTGCTTTATTATCTCTATCGGGGTCTGACCATTTTAATGTATTCACATACATGCCAGATATCCAAGTGACTGATACTGGAATATTCGTCTTTGAATCTTTTGTAGTTTGGCGAAGAATCTTGTACTTCAGAAAACCGTCATAAGTTTTTTCCCAACTGCTTCTACCCATTCCAACCGTTAACCGATCTGTTATACCGTAATCTAAACCTATACGAATAGATGCTTGATCTAATCCAAACATGTCGTATAAGCCAGAATTCACTTCACCAAAGCGGTGTCTAATTCTAAAATCTAAGACTCCTTTGTCTGTATTCTCAATGGAATGTCCGTTGATGATTCGTGTAGTTTTAAAAGAAGCCTCTACAAAAGTCTTCTCAGGCCCTTCTGATTCAATAAGTGATAGCAAATCTTCTTCTTGTGCTAGAGCCTGAACAGAAACGGCCAGCAACAACAGCATAATAAAGTGTTTCATCGTTCCAATGGTTTGAGTTCAACTTTAACACGTACCTCAATAGTTTCTGCAATCTTATCTTCTACTACCGCTGGTATTTCAATATTAAAATCTTCTGCACGCACATTAAACGTTGCCGTTGCCATCCAGTGATTCTCTTCAAATGAAAACTTACCTATTGTAGTTACCTGCTTGCTTACTCCATGCAGAGTAAGTTCTCCATTCACCTTAGTTTCAAAAGATTTATCACTTTCAAAATCTGAAGTGGGAAACGCGGGCATTTCACCTTTAAAGGTTGCTTTTGGATATTTATGGCTCTCTACATAATTTTCATTGAAGTGCTCTTGCATGAGCGCTTTTTCAAAAACGAACGATTTCATGCCCACTGTTAACTGAATTCTTTTAGATGAAATATCCAGCACACAACCAGCATCATTACTAATCCCCTCTATATCTTCTACGGGTGTAGTTGAATAAAAAGATAATTGTCCTGTGCGGGTGAACCATTTTTCTTGTGCAAACCCAATATGCGATAGGCATAAGCTTAACAACAGTAATATGTATTTCATTGTGTTTTGTTTTTAGTTATTAAGGTAGCCTGGTCTAATCGCACTTCGCCAAACAAATCGTCAAAATGAGTAACTCTACCTTTAATTTGTACCAAATCTCCTTCTCCTATTTGTATTGAAGGTTCTGCAGCTTCTGCAACAACTCCGTTAAGTATCCACAACGGCAAGGAATCTCCTTCAATGGCTCCAATCTTGCCTGTAACTGCAACAACTTGATCTAGCAGAAGAGCATTGGCAGAATCTGGATTTGTGCTAAAGAAAGTAACAAGCTCTTCATCTGAGTAAGAAAATCTGGCCTCTTCTGATGCTGCATCGCGATGCGGCTTATTCCACTGCCAATACATGGTTAGCGTAAATGCCAATCCTCCAACTAGTAACAGTCCTATTAATACTCTTTTCATATTTTTAATTTTCAGGAGCACCCGCAGCTATCCATGCGCTCAATTGCGTGATTTCACAATTAGACAGAGCTTCTCCTGGAGGCATGTTTTTTTGAACAAGCACCCTATTCTCAAATGAACCATTATCTACACTAGCTTTCACTGCAGCGTAGTTGGTAAGTGAAATGGCTCCTGAGTTACCATCATGGCAACCAGAATAAGAACAACTTTGAGAAATTATAGGAGCAATATCTGTGTTGTATGTTAGTGCTTCTACCCCGCACTCTGGTTCATCTGGGTATAAATCTTCTTCATTATCGTAGTCACAAGACACCATAAAAACCATGAACAAACTCCAACTTATGTATGATTTCATCTTCAACGCGTTTTAGCAATAACAATATGTAGACGTAGTTTCCTCAAGTATGTTTGCTTGCAGCCCATAAACTTCGTTTTCCGCAAACACAATTTCCTTAAAAAAAATGAGTTATTAGGCTACATTTGTTCAGCGTGCTACAAAGGGCTCTCAAGATATGGATTTTAATAGGTATAGCAGTTTTAAGTGCTGTATCCTTATTGGCTCAAGACGCTCCCAAATACAGTAACGAATTTCTCACCATTGGCGTTGGCGCCAGAGCTCTGGGGATGGGAAACAGCGTTATTGCTACTTCGGGAGATGTACACGCAGGCTATTGGAATCCTGCTGGACTCACAAATATTAAACGTTCGCCCTTTGCACCTTCATTTGAGGGTGGGTTGATGCATAGCGCTTACTTTGCTGGCCTAGCTAATTACGATTACTTAGGCACTGCCATACCCATAGAAGGAGGTGTTATCGGAGTCTCATTCTTGCGTTTTGGGGTAGACGATATTCAGAATACCATTAACCTAATAGACCCAGGAACTGGCCAACTTGATTACTCAAGAATAACCAAGTTTTCTACTGCAGATTACGCAGGCATCATCTCTTTTGCCAAGCAAACCTCTGTTGATGGCCTTTCGTTGGGTGCTAATGCAAAAATCATACATCGAGTAATAGGTGAGTTTGCAAGTGCTTGGGGATTTGGACTAGACGTTGGTGCTCAATATCAAAAAGGAAATTGGCAATTTGGTGCAGTAGCCAGAGATATCACATCTACTTTTAATGCCTGGTCTTACACGCTAGATCAAAATACGAAAGATGTATTTGACTCAACGGGAAATGATATTCCAGATAACAACATGGAAGTGACCCTACCGCGTTTTATTGGAGGTGGTGCCTACACATTTTATTTCTTAAGCGATAGGCTAACAGCTACACCAGAAGCTAATTTAACCTTCACCTTTGATGGAGAGCGTCCTACACTCATTTCATCAGACCCTATATCCATAGACCCTGCATTGGGGGTTGAGTTTGGATTTAAAGACTTGGTATTCTTAAGAGGAGGAATTGGAGATTTCCAGCGTGTTCGTGCTCAAATAGGTGATTACGAAACCACCTCATTTAAACCTTCTTTTGGTGTAGGCATTCAACTAGACGGACTCTTTGGCATAGGCAACTTAGCCATAGATTATGCCCTAACAGATATTGGTGACCAAACATTGCTCTATTCCAACGTGTTCTCTTTGCGTTTTGGACTTTTAGCTAAGTAAGCGAATGTGCTCATTCAACGGCTCTTGCTACTTTCGCAACACAAGATTAAAGGCATGAAAAACGGCTCACTGTATTTATTGGCTCTTTCTGCAGGGATATTGCTGAGCTTGGCGTGGCCAAACATAGGCGGTATTACTCCACTGCTATTTGTGGCACTCATTCCACTCATGTTGGTTGAAGATCAAGTTCTTGGAGCTAAAAAATCTGGAACTAAGAAGCGTTTACTGCCGTATTCATATGTCACCTTTCTCTCATTCAACCTCTTCACCACATGGTGGGTTTGGAACGCCTCCGCTTTTGGTGCCATAGCAGCAATTACAATAAATGCACTATTCTCTGCGCTCATTTTTAATCTGTACCACTATGTTAGAAGTGTTCTTGGAGATATTCGTGGTTTTTTTGGACTCGTAGTAATTTGGTTGGGTTGGGAGTACTTTCACATGGACTGGGATCTTTCTTGGCCATGGTTATCCCTTGGCAATGGCCTAGCCACTTTTCCTGAGTGGGTACAGTGGTATGAATACACGGGTATATCTGGTGGAACGCTTTGGATTTTGCTTCTGAATACCCTCGGCTTTCATGCTATAAAGGCATACAAAGAACAAATAGAAAATAAACGCAAATTTGCCACACTTTCTCGCTGGTACGTTTTCTTTTTGGCAGTGCCGATGTTGTTATCCTACTACATTTACTACACTACGGAAGATCAGGGCGATCCCGTTGAAATAGTACTTGTTCAACCAAATGTAGACCCCTACAATGAGAAATTTAACGGTAAGCCTTCTGCGGTTCAAGTAAAAGAAATGATGGAATTAGCTAGCGAAGTGGCTACTCCAAAAACAGCTTTGGTCATTGCCCCAGAAACGGCTATTCCGCAATCTTTTGAAGAAAGTCAAATACACCTAACGCCTGAAAACAAACACCTGCAAGATTTCTTGGATGAATTCCCCAGCACCAACTTATTAATTGGTGCTTCAACCTACCGTATTTACAAACCCAATGAGATTCCTGGACCTACTGCCAGGTATGCTCAGGAGCGTAATTTCTATTATGACTATTGCAATACTGGAGTGTATTTAAACGGCAAGCAGAATGTTCAATATTACCACAAATCAAAGATGGTACCTGGCGTAGAAAAAATGCCCTTTCCTAGTTTCTTTAGATACTTCCAAGAGTTTGCATTTAACTTAGGAGGCACAACAGGCTCATTAGCCTCACAACCCAATCGTGTTGCATTTAAACACTCACTAGACTCTACCATTAAAGTAGCTCCAATAATCTGTTATGAGAGTATTTACGGAGACTTTACTGGAGGTTATGTTACCCAGGGTGATGCTTCTATCTTTAGCATCATAACTAACGATGGCTGGTGGGGAGATACCCCTGGCTACAAACAGCACATGAACTACGGAAGACTTAGGGCAATAGAAAATAGGAGAAGTATTGCCAGGTCTGCAAACACAGGAATAAGCTGTTTCATTAATCAAAGAGGCGATGTTTCTCAGCCTACAAACTGGTGGGTAGCTACTGCTATCAAAGGAATAGTTTTCGCTAATCAAGAAAAAACATTTTACGCACAACACGGAGACTACTTAGGCAGAACATCTCTGCTGTTTGCTGGTTTCTTGTTGCTGTACACGTTCATCAGAAAAAAGAAACTTAATCAACTCAGGTAATGCAAAAAAAAATAGGCGTTTTATTGGTAAACCTCGGTACGCCAGACAGTCCGGGAGTGAGTGATGTTAGAAAATACCTTTTTCAATTCTTAAACGACCCAAGGGTTATTGACTTACCAGCTATTGCAAGACTGATTTTAGTGAACTTAATCATCGTTCCGTTTAGAGCGTTTGGCTCTTCTAAAATATACAAGAAACTGTGGACTCCAGAAGGCTCTCCACTCTTAATTTATGGAGAAAAAGTGCGAGAAGAACTTGCGAAAAAGTTAGATGGAAATACGTTTGAAGTATTCTTCGCGATGCGCTATCAAAACCCCAGTATGGAGAGTGTTTTGGAAGAAATGCACATGAAAAATTTCGATCAGATTATTGTTCTACCACTTTACCCACAATATGCCTCATCTACAACAGGCTCTACCATTGAACGAGCCATGAATATCATCAAAAAATGGTATGTTATTCCTGAGATAAACTTCATTAGTCAGTACTATGAAGAAGAAGGCTTTATCCAAGGTTTTGTTGAACGCGGGAAAGAGCATGATATTGAATCATACGATCATGTCATCTTTAGCTATCACGGGCTTCCTGTTCGCCAGGTAGATAAAGTTTACGATGATGGTTTACCCTGTTCAGAACACAGCTGTGAAACTGAAATAAACGATGCAAATAAATTCTGCTATAAGGCCGCTTGTTTTGCTACCTCCAGAGAACTGGCAAAGCGGTTGAATATTCCAGAAGACAAGTATACCGTTTCCTTCCAAAGCCGATTAGACAAGAATTGGCTAGAACCATTCTCAGATAAAGTAGTGGAGCAATTGGCGAAAGACGGAGCCAAAAGACTTTTGGTGTTTAGTCCTGCATTTACTGCAGATTGCCTGGAAACAACCATTGAAATTGCCGATGAATATCTTGAAATATTTGAAGAACATGGGGGTGAGCACTTGCAATTAGTAGAAAGTCTGAATATGCATCCTCTATGGATAGATACACTCCAAAAGATGGTTGAAGAACGTGCCATTCGTTAAATGAATTTCATTGCGGTTTCCATAGATGATTCCGCTCGGTTCGAGCAAGCGCTGCTGAAATGGGCAGCACAGTTTTCATATTGTGCCAACTTAAGGTCGAATTCAAATGGAAACTACTCTTACCCAGATACCAATACATTCGATTTCTTACTTGGCTGTGATGCAAAAGCAGTATTTCATCCGAAAGAGGGAGACTCATTTGATCAATTAAAAGCCTTTAGAGAAGTGCACAAAGATTGGCTATTGGGTCACTTCTCATACGACTTAAAGAACGAGTTAGAAGACCTGCATTCCGCAAAACCTGATTATATTGGGTTTACAGATATCAGCTTCTTTGTACCTAATCATCTCTTTAGAAAAGATAAAGATGGGTGGTGGTACCGAGGAGATGAAAATGTACAGGCACTCATTAAAACTATTCTCTCCTACACCCCATCAAAAAGAGCTCAAGAGCCAATAGAGCTAACACCATTAATAACCCACAACACTTATATAAGTGAAGTAACTAAATTACTGCACCACATAAAAATTGGTGATATCTACGAAGCGAATTATTGTCAAGATTTTGTGGCAAAAAACGCCAAAATCAATCCAGTTTCCACCTTTGAATCTATGATGAAGCGTTCTCCAGTTCCATTTGCCGCTTTTTATCGCATAGAGAACAGCTACCTACTATGCGCCAGTCCAGAGAGGTTTCTTAAAAAAACTGGAGATCAATTGGTTTCTCAACCCATAAAAGGAACCGCAAAACGAGGTCAAAACCCAGAAGAAGACTTAGCTATTCGAAAAGCATTAGTTGCCGACCCCAAAGAGCGTGCAGAGAACGTGATGATTGTAGACTTGGTTCGCAATGATTTATCGCACTTTGCAACTAGAGGAAGTGTACACGTTAAAGAACTATTTGGTTGCTATTCCTTTCCGCAGGTGCATCAACTTATTTCTACTGTAGAAGCCACACTAAGACCTGGTACTGATGGTATTGATGCATTGAAAAAAGCCTTTCCCATGGGCTCCATGACGGGTGCACCAAAAATAAGAGCCATGGAGCTTATAGAAGACACCGAGTATTTTAGAAGAGGCATTTATTCTGGAAGTATAGGATACATTACCCCGGCTGGTGACTTTGACTTTAATGTGGTCATTAGAAGCATTCTTTACAATGATAGATTGGATTATGTGAGTTGTCCAGTTGGTGGAGCAATCACCTACAATGCCATACCAGAAAAAGAATATGAAGAGAGTGTACTCAAAGCAACAGCTTCTATTGAACTGCTAAAAGGGCTTTGAGCTACTTTTGTCTCATGCTAGAACGCTTTCTCTCATTTATTCAGCAGCATCAGCTTATAAAAGCTCAAGACAAAATTCTTATTGGAGCAAGTGCCGGAGTAGACTCTACCGTACTAGCGCACCTTATGTATGAATCTAATTTTCCATTCGCCTTGGCGCACATGAACTTTCAACTGCGAGGAGATGCTGCCAATGCAGATGAGTCTTTTGTAGCTGATTTAGCAAATAGATATGGAGTTCCTTTTTTATCCAAAAGCGTAAACACAAAAGAGTTTGCCAGAAAAAGAGGAATCTCTACCCAAATGGCTGCACGTGAACTTCGGTTCAACTGGTTTAATGAAATCATGCAAGATGAAGGATACACCAAAGTGGCGATTGGAACGCATCTAAACGACCAATTAGAAACGGTGCTTCTTAACCTCTCCAAAGAGACAGGTATAAATGGTTTAACTGGTATTTCTCCCAAAAGAGAAAATATCATTCGCCCACTTTTACCCTTTACTCGTAAAGAGATTGAAGACTATTCAGCAATAAACACCATTGAGCATAGAACAGATCAGAGTAATGCAGATGTGTCTTATCAGCGTAATCGCATAAGACACCTAGTGATTCCTGAGTTGGAAAAAATCAATCCAGCTTTACTGTCTAGCTTTTCACAATCACTTGATCACCTTAAACAAGCTGCATCGTATTTGAATGATTCCCTTCAGCACGAATTAGCACAAGCCCTAACCATATCTGGAGAAGTGCAAAAAGCATCTAAGGCTACCTTTAAACAAAAGCATGGGAGCTTGTTGCTTCATACTTGGTTGTCGCCTCTTGGATTTTCAAAAGATACCCTCCAAACTGTTTTAAAGGCCAAAACAGGTGCAATGTATCACAGCGAGACTCATACTATAAATGTACATGGAGATGAATTGATTCTGTTTGCGAAAGTCGAGACTCAAACTCAAAAACTAGCTTTTGACATTCCTTGTTCTCCGTTCCAATACGGTAAATACCTGATAACGGGACAGGTTAGCCATTATTCACAGATAGACCCAGACCCATTCAAAGCACATCTAAATCCCAATTCCGTTCAGGGGCAACTTTATTTTAAGACCTATGAACAGGGAGACAGAATTCAACCATTGGGCATGAACGGAACCAAGAAACTATCAGATGTGTTTTCAGATGCAAAAGTTCCCAAATCTTTTCGAGATAAAATTCCTGTATTATGCGATGAAACTGGACCCATTTGGGTTGTGGGTCATGTAATTTCTGAAAGAGTGAAACTTGTACATTCCATCAAAAAAATCTACCTTATCACCGCCAAATCAACTACTTAAACCAAGGATTATGGATGCATTCAATGTTACGGCAAGAGCCGAAGAGAGCTTTACGCCCAAAACCATAGAGAAAGAATTAATAGCAGAATTAAAATTTCCCAAGACGGATGTGCTGTTCAGCTCCCATGAAAAAGAAAAGCATAAACAAGATTTGGTGCGAGCTACAAGGGCTGGAAATTTGGAGAAAATAAAGTTCAAAATCATATTTGAAGACGGTGATGGCTTAAAGCAAGTTTATACCACAATCTGGGCTACCACTGAAGTAAACATTTTACTGAAAAGAGGTGTTCCCATTCCAATTCATCGTATTCATAGCGTAAAGATTTCATAGGCTTTGACATCTCTCTCCAAGCGAAAAGACGCAGATTTTCTTTATTTATTCTTAGCGGCATTATTCATAGCCGCACTAGTTACCACCAACCTCATCGCAAATAAGTTTGTTAGTGTAGACTTAGGATTCAAAACCTTTGAAATTTCGGCAGGTATACTCCCCTACCCTGTAACATTCCTAATAACAGATATACTATCTGAGATTTATGGCAGAGTAAAGACTCAGCGGGTGGTAATTATTGGCTTTTTAGCCTCTGTGTTTGTCTTATTCGCACTTTGGCTCGGCCATTCATTTCCAGCTATTCCTGCATCGCCCGTAAATGATGAGACCTATGATGCCGTTTTTGCCAACTCTTGGCGTGTTATTCTTTCTTCAATGCTGGCCTACTTAGCAGCACAGTTCGTGGATGTTAGAATCTATCACTTCTGGAAAAAACTAACCAACGGAAAATATCTTTGGCTCAGAAATAATGGTTCAACGGTTGTTTCACAACTTTTAGACACCTCACTCGTGGTATTGGTACTTTTTGCAGGCAGAATGGAAGTTTCGCAAATGCTCTCGCTAATCATTGATGGTTGGATGTTTAAAGCCCTCTTCGCATTTATAGATACCCCCTTCATGTATGCTGCCACAAGAGGTATCCAAGCTTACTTCAGTTTAGATATAAACGAAGAGATATCTGAATAACAAGCAGGTTAATTTGCCGTTATCTTGACGTTTCCTAATAACCGAATTGGTTACATTTGACCAACTCGAGACAGAATAGGATTCACATTATGAAATTATTGAAGACGTTAATCGGTACATTTCTCCCGATTTTCCTCCTTTTTGCCCACCTTTCAGCAAATGCACAGATTGAAGATCCAGTTGATTGGGGCTACAAGGCCGTTCCCTTAGGAAATGGTGAATTTGAGCTGCAGTTCACTGCAAAAATTGAAGGCCATTGGCACTTATATGGAATGGATTTACCCGATGATGGTCCCATTCCAACAAGCTTTGCATTTAATGAATCCGCAGACTACAGTTTACTTGGAGAAGCCCAAGAACCAGAGGGTATTGAAATAGACGACCCCGTTTTTATGATGCGGCTCAAGTTCTTCGAAAAAGAAGCCACTTTCAAGCAACGTGTTAAGGTATCTGCCGAGAGTACTACCATCACGGGCGAACTAGAGTTCATGGTTTGTGATGACAGTAAATGCCTTCCTCCAGAATACAAAGACTTTAGCTTCGTGTTGAAAAAAGCAGATTCTGCACCAAGAACCAAAGAAGAAACGAGTTCTACCGAGAATATCACCCCAGAAAAGAACAAAAAACCAGAAGAAGAACCTGAGGCTAAAGAAGAACCAGGTATCTTAACTCCAGTCACATGGGCCTCTTCTATGGAAGATTTAGGTAATGGAGAATATCTGTTAAAAGCAACTGCAACTATAGACGATCATTGGCATTTATATTCAGTAAACCTGCCTGAAGATGATGGACCAGTTGCCACTGAGTTTACTATCCTTACCAAAGAAGGCGTTGAGCTTGTTGGAGAGGTTATTGAAGATGGAAAGCTAATTACCGATTACGACCCAAATTTCATGATGGACCTGAGCTTCTTTGAGCACACGGTAACCATAAGTCAGAAAATAAAAGTCACTGGAGACGTAAAGAATGTAAAAGCAGAAGTCTATTTCATGACTTGTGATGATAAGCGTTGCCTACCTCCAGAGGCCATTGAATTTGAATTTGCACTGAGTAAAGGAGCAGAAAAAGCAACAACAATTGATGCAGCTGAAGATTCAGAGAGTAACTCTAAAACTGGAAGCAGATCTCTACTTGGCATTTTCCTTCTTAGCTTTTTAGGTGGGTTTGCAGCCTTACTCACACCATGTGTATTTCCTATGATTCCAATGACTGTGAGTTTCTTTACTAAACAAAGTAAAACAAGAGCCAAAGGAATTTCCAACGCTATTTTCTACGGTGCGTCAATCATTGGTATATACACGCTATTAGGCTTCGCCATTACTTCTGTTTTTGGCGCAGATGCACTCAATGCGCTTTCAACCAATTTCTGGTTTAACGTTATTTTCTTTGTGCTCTTGGTAGTGTTCGCCATCTCTTTCTTAGGAGCATTTGAAATCACCATGCCTAGCAGCTGGGTAAACAAGGCAGACCAAGCCTCTGATAAAGGCGGATTGATTGGCATATTCTTTATGGCTACTACACTTTCACTGGTATCATTTAGTTGTACGGGACCCATCATAGGAACTTTACTAGTAGATGCTGCGGTACATGGTGGAGTTTCTGGACCGTTAATTGGTATGTTCGGGTTCTCGCTGGCATTAGCACTTCCTTTTGCACTTTTTGCAGCATTTCCTGGGTGGCTCAACACACTACCCAAATCTGGTGGATGGTTAAACTCTGTTAAGGTAGTTCTGGGCTTTTTGGAATTAGGCTTGGCTTTCAAGTTTTTGTCTAATGCAGATTTAGTGGTACAAGCGCACGTATTAACCAGAGAGCTTTTCATTGCCATTTGGATTGGTGTGTCTGCAGCACTTAGCCTTTACTTGCTAGGATTTATCCGCATGCCGCATGATTCTCCTCTAGATAGGTTAAGTGTGGGTCGTGCAGTTTTAGGAACCTTCGCTTTAATATTCACCATTTACTTAGTTCCTGGCCTTTGGGGTGCACCACTAAAATTAATCAGTGGATTTCCACCACCCATGTTCTACAGTGAGTCACCTAATGGCGTAGGTTACAGCAAAGCAACAATCATGGGAACTGGAGGAGGTGCTCACACTGAGCTCCCACCAGATGGATCTGATCCAGCTCATTGCCCACACAATTTGAACTGTTTCCATGATTATGAAACAGGAATGGCTTACGCCAAAGAGGTTGGCAAACCGGTTATGCTAGACTTTACGGGATGGGCTTGCGTAAACTGTAGGAAGATGGAAGAGCAAGTGTGGAGCGACCCAAGAGTATTGGAGCGACTGCGCAAGGATGTGGTTTTGATTTCACTCTATGTAGATGAGAAAACTCGTCTACCAGAAGACATACAGTACGTTTCTGAAACTACAGGCAAAAAAGTGAAAACCATTGGTAACAAATGGAGTGATTTTCAAGCGGCCAAGTTTGGAACCAATTCACAACCGTATTATGTTTTCTTGAATCACGAGGGCAAGCAGCTTCACGAATCTGCAGCTTATAACCCAGATATTGATTTGTTTGTAACCTGGTTAGATAACGGTAAAAAAGCATTCTTGGCAGATAACCGGTAGTGTCGGCTTTATTACCAATTAAAGCTATGCTTACTTCTACTTTTACGAAATGAGAAAGCTTCTCTTTAGTCTTATGTTCAGCCTTGTAATTACTGGCGCTTATAGTCAGGGTTGCAGCGATGCAGGCTTCTGTTCTGCAGGTGGTTTAAACGGCAACGGCATTAACCACAGTGAAAACGATAAACGCAATGAGGTTAAGTTAACCTTGGCCTATGAAGTAGGCGAACAGGGAACACAGTTTTTCATCCCACAAGTTGAAGGTCTCTTCATGTTGGATGAAAACAATGTAGTTCAACTTAAGATACCGTATCAGATAGCATCAGGAAACCTAGGCACAAATCAAGGTCTAGGTGATTTCATTGCTTCGTTTGCACATCGTTTCTACAGCAAGAACCAATGGAGGTTTAGTGCCACCTTTGGAGTGCGCATCGCCTCTGGAAACTCCAATAATCAGATTGATGGAAATGACCTTCCCATGCCCTACCAAACCTCTTTGGGCACCTATGATGGAATTTTTGGAATGAGTTTGCAATACAAAACCTGGTTTCTCTCTGGTGGTGTGCAAGTGCCGCTCTCACAACAGAATGACAATGTCTATAATCCTGCAGATTGGCCGGGTGAAAGCGCATACTATTTATCTAGAAAACTTGAACGCAGAGCCGATGTAATGCTTCGATTAGAAAAGGCTTTTCAATTTGATAATGGATATGTAAAGCTTGGAGTGCTCCCTATTTACCACATAGCAAACGATTCTTATTTACAGCCTGATATGCAAGGAAATTTCATTCGGGTTGATGCAGAGAACTCCCAAGGCCTCACCTTGAATCTTACAGCTGCTGCTCGTTACGAAATCAAAGAGCACTGGGCTGTTGAATTCTCAGGAGGCATACCTGTTATCGTTCGAGAGAACAGGCCCGATGGGTTAACCAGGTCTCTTGTTGTTAGACCATCTTTGGTCTACAGATTCTAACAAGGGAAAAATTACCTTTGACTTACCATGAGTAAAGAATTCATCCGCAAAGAATTGGAAGAAAGCCAACGCGTGTTGGAACAGTTCATCAATCAAGAAGCTAATATTAACGCCATTGAGAATGCAGGCCAACTAATGTTAGAAAGCATACTCCACGGAGGCAAAATAATTTCATGTGGAAATGGTGGCAGTATGAGCGATGCCATGCACTTTGCAGAAGAGCTTACAGGCAGATATCGTGATAATAGAAAATCACTGCCCGCCATTGCTATATCAGATGCAGGATTTCTAACCTGTGCGGGGAATGATTTTGGCTACGATGAAATCTTTTCTCGGTTTGTAGAAGGCATGGGCAATAAAGGAGATGTTCTACTGGGAATAAGTACCAGCGGGAATTCCAAAAATGTGATTCGTGCCGTAGAAACTGCCAAGAATAAAGGGCTTAACACCGTTGTTCTATCCGGTAAAGATGGCGGAAAA
>CBFIHE010000020.1:0-40203 GCA_965662345.1 Salibacteraceae bacterium | reverse complement strand
GATTTACCGTACCATTCCAACGTTGGTGCATTTTTCAAAAATCACATCATAAGCTTCTAGATCTCCAAGGTCTCCTGCTTTGCTCCAATCTAAGCAAGCACCTTTCTTATCTCCTAAAAGATACTTTACTTCTCCTCGTTGTTTGTAAGCCATTGGGTTCTCTGGATCTTTCTCAAGCCCTTGATTAGCCCACTTTAAGGCTTCTCTGTATGACTTTACACGTTCATAGCCAACACTCAAATACAAGTAGCCATCTGGTTTGTCAGGGTTGTATTTAATAATTTGTCTAAGGTCATGAAATGCGCCTGCGGTATCAGAAACAACGCCTTTCGCCTTGGCTCTCAATACCAAAGCCGGTATTAAACCAGGGTTTTTACTAATTAGTTCGTCTGTTTTTTTGATGGCTCCTATGTAATCACCACTTGAAAACGCTTGATTTGCCTCTCTCATTGAAAGGTGGGTTGCCATGTCTTCATGGTAAATGTACTGGTTATCCTCAGAGTCGCTTGTGCCAATCGTTTCTTGAGCACTTAGTCCAAGCGAGCTAAGTAACAAAGTAGTAAAAGTGATTGACCGTAAAATTACATTCATGATAATTGGTTTTATGTACACCGTAAAGATAGCTTTTGAAAGCTAGAAGAACTACTAAGGTTTTATTAATCTTATATTTCTTAGTTCGCGGGAAGAGGTATTTCTATTCGCACTTCGGTGCCTTTGGTTCCTTCCACAGGCGAGTTTATGAAGATTTTCCCATTAAACATTTTAGTCACATAGTAAGCTTTTGTTAATCCAAACCCACCTCCTCTTGTAGGTTTGTCTTTAGCGTTAGTTGCCCCCTTGCCAAATTGAACTACTGCTTCTATTTCGTTTTCTGGTATTCCTCTTCCGTTGTCTTTTACGGCAAAAATGAGCTTATCCGCAGTTTCCTCCAATCCTGCTAAAATAGTTCCACCTGGGTTGGTGTATTTCCGTGCATTTGCAAGCAGGTCGCGCATAACGTCTTGCAGTACATCAGGCATTTTGATGGTTTTTCCATTAGGACTGTCAATGGCAAAATTGATGAAGTAGTCACCTTTGTCATATTCTGCAAAATTGTAAACGATATGGTAAGCACCATGACTGTTTTTCTCAATAGCCCTTAACACGTCTTTGAAGTTGTTTTTTAATTTCTTGATTTCGAAATCAACCCAAGAATTATTGGTATTCCACCTGTTGATGAGTTCTTGGCTACGAATTTTAAGAATACTAAAAATACCTGCCAGGTTGTTTCGTACAGATTGAGTGAAATCGTCTTTTTTGATATCTTTTTCAAATTCATCCAAGCATGAGTTTACTGCATTTATAAATGCATGAATATTTCGAACTCGATCTTTGGCTTTAATTGGATCTGGCAACTCGCGAGCCCCATCAACAGTGGCTTCACATAAATCTTCGAGTACCTTAGGATTATTCAGATAATCCGATAGTCGAATGAGCTCATACTGAACAACATTAGGTACGTTTAAAGCACTATGCATCTCGAGTAAGGTGGTTTGAGACGGGTCTATCGGAAGGTCTACTTTAATCTCCATGACTTGCAACGTAGAACGCTAAGTTAAGGGAGGTACACCGTTAAGATGCTGACTAAAATCACCTTTGGAAAAGAGGCATAAAAAAAACCAAGCAACTCATATTGCTCGGTTTTTCTTCGTGCGGGCGGAGGGACTCGAACCCACACACCTTTCGGAACTAGATCCTAAGTCTAGCGTGTCTACCAATTTCACCACGCCCGCATCTCCCGTAAAAACGGGGACGCAAATATAGAATTTTTTAGAAAGCATAAAACTCTTTTCATTTTATTGAAAAGATTAGGGTAATTCTATCTTTGAGGGCTCACAAAATATAGGTTATGTTACGCATAGATCCACAAGAAGTTTCTACTCCTGAATTACACGGTCACTTGCTGAGTGCCGTGGCTCCAAGACCAATTGCATTTGTAGGAACGGTTGATGAAAATGGAAATCGAAACTTGAGTCCGTTTTCCTTCTTCAATGTATTTAGTGCGAATCCACCAATCGCTATTTTTTCTCCTGCAAGGCGAGTAAGAAATAACACAACTAAACACACGCTTGAGAATGCAAAAGCAACAGGTGAAGTTGTCATTAATATAGTGAACTATGAAATCGTTCAACAGATGTCTTTGAGCTCTACAGAGTATGGAGATGGTATTGATGAATATCTTAAATCGGGTTTAACACCAGTGGCTTCTGAAATGGTAAAACCATTCCGTGTAAAAGAATCTCCTGTGCAACTCGAATGTAAGGTGAAAGAGGTAGTAGAGCTTGGAAATGAAGGCGGAGCAGGAAACCTGGTGATTTGTGAAGTGGTGCTTATGCATATTAACAAAGAAGTACTGGGCGCGAATGGAAAAATAGATACCCAAAAAATAGATTTGGTGGCTCGCATGGGAGGCAATTGGTATTGCCGTGCAAACGGGGAATCGCTTTTTGAAGTTGCAAAGCCGCTAAGTACCTTAGGAATTGGTGTAGATGCTATTCCAGCAGACATTCGAACATCTTCTGTACTCACTGGAAATGATCTTGGCATGCTTGGCAACGTAGAATCTTTGCCAGATGAAACAGAGGTGAATGACTACAAGCTAATGGAGTTGAGCGACTTGTTTATAGACTATCAAGATGATGCCAACACCTTGGAAAATAAATTACATACTTTGGCGAAAGACCTACTTGCTCAAGGAAGAGTAGAAGAGGCTTGGAAAACATTACTCACTTTTAACGATAGATAAAATGGATTTAAACGGAAAGATTAAACTGATTTACGATACACAAGAGTTTGCCAGCGGATTTAAGAAGCGTGAATTCGTTGTTACTACACAAGAACAATATCCTCAAGATGTGAAGTTTGAAGCAATTAAAGAAAAGGTAGACTTGCTAGATGCGTATAAGCCTGGTGATGAGGTGAACGTTCATTTTAACATACGAGGTAATGAGTATCAAGGTAAGTACTATGTTAATCTTCAGGCATGGAGATTAGAACGTGGCCAAGGTTCTGCCTCTCCAGAACCAAAGGTTGCTGCAACCCAGCCAACTGCAACTGGTTCAACGCCTCCTCCGCCACCACCATCACAAGAAGACGAAGACGATTTACCATTTTAAGATGTAAAAGGGAGTTCGACTCCCTTTTTTTATTTTGTACCAATGCAGCGTTTTGCTAACATGCTTAAGAAGGTATTGCCCTCACCATTCTCCATTGCTCTGTTGTTAACAGCCGCTACTTGGATAATTGCTATGCTTTTCGCAAAACCTCAAGGAGCAAGCGTGCAAGAGCATGCCGGAGATATCCTTCTTTTCTGGGCCAATGGATTATGGTCTTCTGGTTTATTGGTATTTGCATTTCAAATGATGCTTATGCTCATCTTGGGACATGTTTTAGCTCTTTCTAAGCCAGTAGATTTGGCTCTTACTAGGCTTACTAAGCAGATGAAATCTGGCGCTGAAGCGGCTGCCTGGGTTACCTTTGTTTCTGTTGCCGTTGGTTTATTTAACTGGGGACTAGCCTTGGTAGTAGGGGCCGTATTTGCTAGAAAAGTAGGGGAGTATGCTGCTTCTCATAACCTTAAAATAAATTATGCTGTAATTGGTGCAGCAGGGTATTCTGGTCTTTTGGTTTGGCATGGCGGTATAAGTGGATCTTCACTAATTAAGGTAGCAGAACCTGGTCACTTGGCCGGCATGGTAGCAACAAATCTCGTAGATAGTTTGCCAAGTAGATTAACGTTTGACGCAACGGTATTTAGTAGCATGAATCTCACCGTTTCCGTGGTGCTTTTGGTAGTTCTTCCATCAGTCATGTATTTCGTGGCAAGAAAGGCAAAGCCGATGGGGATTTCATTGGAAACGAGAATAAACCAGGAGCAAATGACGCTTCCACAAGGCGCGGAGCGTTTAGATCATAGCTTCTGGTTCGGTAAGGCCTTTGGGTTGGTGGTAATTGTTGTTGTAGTTCTCTTTTTTGTTCAAGAAGGTTTTTTAGGGTACTTCACACCTAATAGAATAAATCTGTTGCTACTTGGGTTGTGTCTGTTGGCGCATAAGCATGTGGCAGGGCTGCTCAAAGCTTTGGATGAGGCTATTTCAGGTGCATCGGGGATTTTGCTTCAATTCCCATTGTATTTCGGTATTATGGGAGTGTTTAATTCTTCAGGACTGATTTCACTCTTTAGTGAAACATTAGTGAATAATTCTACAGAAATCACTTTTCCACTTTATACCTTCATTTCTGCAGCTATTGTGAATGTTTTTGTTCCTAGCGGGGGAGGGCAGTGGGTAGTTCAAGGGCCTATAATTCTTGAGGCAGCCTTGGCATTGGGAGTAGATTTAGGAAAAAGTATTCTTGCCCTAGCCTACGGAGATCAGCTTACCAATATGCTCCAGCCATTCTGGGCTTTGCCGCTTCTTGGAATAACAGGATTAAAAGCAAAAGAAATATTACCCTATACCTTGATACTACTGCTTGCAGGCGCATCGATATTTATTTTGGCCTTACTGCTTTTTTAGAGGAACAAACCATGCGCGTGCCATTACATCGAGCAAGAAAAACGGGTAATAGAGGGTAAGGAAGAAGACCTTGTTAAATGATAAGTGTTGATCATAGCGTTGAGCTATAACCCTTGTGAAATAGTAATCTACGCCTGATTTTAAAATCCAAAACAAGAACATAAACAGTAATCCAGCTCCAGATGCTCCATACAAGAAAAGAGACGGAATGGTGAGATTTGCAAGTACAAAAATCCAACCTGTTTCTTTCACGTGATAAACGCCTTCGTAGGCTCTAACCTTACTTGCCCAGCGCACACGTTGCTTTATTGCTTCTGAATATTTCTGAGCACATTTAGTATAAACTGCTGCATTGGGGTCAACTACTGCTGAAATGCTATTTGGATTCTGCTTATAGGAATGGAAAAGTAAGAATACATCATCTCCAGAGGGAATATCATGGTGCATGTCTGAGTCCCATGCTTCAAGAAACATACTTTTCGTAAAAGCCATATTCGCACCATTGGCCATCAAAGGTTGTTTTTTACGAATACTCAAATACGTTAAACGCTGCAATGCCTGATGTTCCAAAAGAAGGAGTTGTTGGAGTTGACTTTTAGGTTTTGTGAGTTCTAACTTAACAGGGCCTGCAATAAAGTTGATGTTGTGAGTAATACGTTTAGTCATCCCTTCAATCCAAGAGGAGCGAGGAATGCAATCTGCATCTATATTTATAATCCAATCTGTATTTGAGGCCAGCACTCCAGTATGAATTGCTTGCTTTTTACCTGAACCAGAATTGGGTAAGACAATCATGTTAGGTTTAGATTGTATGTATTCTTCTACCACCCGCAGTCCATTATCTGTTGAATGGTCATCAACAAAAATGTAGGTTAACTTATCAGTTGGATAAGTTTGCTTTTCGACTCCTTCAATTAGTTTTCTGAGATGTGCTTCCTCGTCTTTAAAGGGAATAATTACAGTAATTAAGGGTTGCTCATTGCTTTCTGGTTGCTCATAATCTTCAAAAGCGCTGTAATGATTCAGCCTTAAAGCATACGAAGCTAGAATAAGAATTGCCGTAAAGAAAACGAGACTACTCATTACCATCAAAGATACGTGCTTTGGCAATGAATACAGTTCCGACAAGCGCAGGCATTGCAACATTTGCTAGCCATAAAGTGAGAGTTGCAGAAATGATACTCAAGGCTTCTGAGTCCGAAATATTTAAAAACCCTAAAGCAACCGCTTCTCTCACGCCAAGCTCTGCTAATGCAATAGATGGAATTGCCGTTATACCTAAGAAATTCACAGGTATTAGAACAAAAGCGTCTTTAGCAGAGATTCCCGCTTGAAAAAACCAAAGCAGCAAGAAGAGTTGTAGGCAATAGACAGAGTATCTCAAAAGAGACATGAACAATACAAAAGTGTAGTCATTACCCGAGATTTGATTTAGAAGTTTAAGTGACTGTTTGAGTTTCCTCCACCGATCAGAAAGTGGTTCAAGAAATTTTCTAATAGTCGCAAAGCGATAATAGAAGAAGAGGCCGAGAAGAGTTAGAACCACAATGAGAAAGATTAAAATAGACAGTATTTCTGAACTTATGACTTTCTTAGAAAATCTATCTAAGTATGCTACTAGTGCAATAGAACCAATAGTGAGGGTGATCAATAATTGCCCAAATGAGCATATGGCTGATGCAAGAATTGCTTTGATGCGATTTTCTGTTCTAACATAAAGCATTCTGCCAGCAAACTCACCAGCTCGGTTTGGTGTGAACAAAGAAGCTGTTACTCCAGCTAACGTGGCTTGAAATGAGGTGAGGATTGATATTTTCTGAACACGTACAATTAGTCTGTGCCACTTCACGGATTCTAACCCCCAATTAACGGGCGTCAAAATCAGAGCTGTATAGAACAACCACCTGTTCTCTTCTGCAGAGAATAGACTATTGAAATAGTCTAGGGCTAAGCTTGTATCGGTTTCTTCTTTAAGTCTGAAAGTAATAAACGCTATGGCGCCAAGAATAACAGTAAGCTTGATACTTCCTGATACCAGAGGTTTAACATTACCTTTGCCTAACTTGATCATAGCACAAAGCAAGGTAAAAATTGACAGGAAACGGGCGCATTATACTAGGAATAGATCCAGGAACCACAATAATGGGTTATGGCATCATTGAAGAGAAGCCGACTAACCCAGAGTTATTAGAGATGAATGTGCTCAAGCTGCAAAAAGAGCCCTCGCATCCGGCCAAGCTAAGGGCAATTTTTGAGTGTACGCTAAAATTAATAGAGACATATCACCCAGATGAACTTGCCATTGAAGCTCCATTTTATGGAGTAAACGTTCAAAGTATGCTCAAATTGGGTAGGGCTCAAGGTGTAGCAATAGCAGCTGCTGTTTACAGAGATATCCCAATAACCGAGTACTCTCCTAGAAAGATAAAAATGGCAATAACAGGAAGCGGTAAAGCATCAAAAGAGCAGGTGGCTCAAATGCTGAAAAGCATTTTTAAGATTGATGAAATACCCAAAGATTTAGATGCAACAGATGGGTTGGCGGTTGCACTATGTCACCACTTTCAGCGGAATGCCGCATCGGGGAATAGCTTAAAGGCATATAGCCCAAAAAAGAAAAAATCTGGTAAAGGATATTCTGGGTGGGATGCATTTGTGAAGCAAAACCCCAATAAGCTTAAATAGCCTTATTTATTTTTAAAGCTATTTCTTTGAATTCTTCCTCGGTGAACTCAAGTTTAGGTTGAGAGAAATCAATGTCATGCACACCGTTAATTGGTACAAGATGAATGTGGGCATGTGGTACTTCTAATCCTATTACGGCCATTCCAATGCGTTCACAATCCACAATTTGTTCCATGCCTTTGGCAATTCGCTTAGCTACTATATTCATTTCGCCCAATAGATCATCGGGTAAGTCAAATAAGTAGTCTGTTTCCTGCTTCGGCACCAAAAGAGTGTGTCCTTCTCTTAAGGGAAATATATCTAAGAAGGCATAGAAGCGTTCGTCTTCATAAACCTTGTACGATGGGATTTCTCCATTGATGATTTTCGTGAAAATAGAAGCCATTATCTTGAGATTTCCAGTATCTCGAATTTAATCATTCCAGTTGGAACATTAACTTCTGCGATGTCGCCAACCTTTTTTCCAAGCAAGCCTTTTCCAATAGGTGATTCAACAGAAATTTTACCTGTTTTTAGGTCTGCTTCTTTTGCAGCAACTAAAGTGTAGGTCATCTCCTTGTTATTGGATGTATTTTTTATTCTAACCTTGGATAAAATGAGTGCCTTAGAGGTATCAAGTTGAGACTCATCAACAATACGGGCATTACTTATAATCTCTTTGAGCTGAGCGATTTTAGCTTCTAGAAGTCCTTGTGCCTCTTTAGCAGCATCATACTCGGCATTCTCAGATAAATCACCTTTATCTCTAGCATCTGCTATTTGCTGAGATATTTTGGGTCTTTGGACAGACTCCATTTGTTTCAGCTCTTGTTTTAGTTTTTCTAAACCTTCAGCTGTATAATAAGATACGTTACTCATGTTCAACGTTTATCTAATGGTCTATATAAATACGAATCCCGCCTTTTCTCAAAAGCGGGATTCGCAAAAGTAGTTAATTTATATAGTTACAAATTCACACGAACACCTATGGAGTGAATTCCTCCAAGGGCTCTGGTAAGTCTGTAAGCATAATCAAAGTCAATTGTTCCACCATTCTTATTGATAGGGAGAGCAACAGTACCACCAAAGGTAGGACCAGATACGATATTTCTATTTTCCGCTTCATCAAACAGACCTTCTTCATACACGAGACCAGCTCTTAGCATGAACATTTCTTTAAAAGCATATTCAGCACCTATAGAGAATTGGTCTTGTCCAAATGAATTTGACAAGAACATACCGCTACCCGTAATTCTATGCATACTTTCAATTTCAGAACCTGTTGAATCTGCTCTTTCATCAATGTAATAGTCATATGAGAATCCTATACTTAGTGTAGATGGCAATTCAAAACCTTCGCTACGAAGCTGCAAGGTGAACTCCTTTTCATCTAATGTTTCTTTAACAGAAAGTCCATCTCCTCTAAACGTCATTTTAGGACCAACATTTTTCAAGGCAATACCAAACTTGATATTCTCGCGCTTACCAGTAACGTAACGTATACCTGCATCAAACGCAATTCCACTAGCCCTAGCATCTGCCAATCCTTCTGTAACAACCTTAGCTGTTATACCTGCAAAGATTGCATTGGAGAACTCTTTTGCGAATGATACTCCAAAATTACCGTACTGCAAATTGTAAGTACCCGCTGTACCATCTGGTTGATTAGTTGTAGTTCTATCAATATCACCAAAACTTGTAGTGTTTACAGTAATACCAAGAACTGCGGTTTCACCTACTCGCTGTGCAAAACCAACATTATTTATTCCAACTCCAGAAGAGGCCAACCAGCGTGTATGCACAAAGTTGAGCTCCGTTTTTGGAGTAAATGCAAGGCCTGATACATTGCCAAATACAGATTCAATTCCTGTTACACTTGCCATGTTAGCATGCGCCAATCCAGAGCTTTTTGCCCATGGATTGATAAGAAGTTGAGTAGCTCCAGCAGCAGCAATACGATCTTCATTACCTGCTTTGGCGGTTTCTGTACCCAAAAGAGTAAGAGCCATTACACCAGCCAAAATATGTTTATAAAAGTGTCTCATTTTCTGTTCGTTTCCTTTTATCGGTTAGATAATTAAGTTGGTTTAGAATGAGTCTAGGTCAACAGGTCTCATAACTCCAAACCATTTGATCACACGCTCGCCTACGCCAGGTACGTCAACATGTATCAGGTACACGCCACCAGCAATTGGAATACGTGCATGGTTTTTCAAATCCCAATCGATAGATGTTGTGTTAGGGTCATCCTTAGAGAATTCACGTACCAAAACGCCACTCATCGTATAGATTTTGATGTTGCATCGCTCAGGAAGGTTAACAAGCTTAACTCGCGTATCTACTTTACCTGTTTCGTATGTACTGTATGCGTAGTACGGATTAGGAACAACATTTATAATATCCAATGCATCTTCAGCAACGGTTAAAACATTTGTTGTTGGCTCCAAACCATTCAATGAGAATTCATACAGTGGTCTACCACCGTTGGTTGTAGCAACGGCATTATCAATGGTATCATTATCTGTATCTGCTGTTGAAAGAATTGGTCCACCAGCCGCTTCAGCAACAAAAGTCTCGCCTCTGTTGTATTCAACGCCATTGTATGCAATAGGACCTTGTTGAACTAAGTATTCTACACCAACAGTTGGAGCGTCTCCAACGCTAAGTACATCACCTACTGCATAAGGCTGGAAGGCGTTGTTTACTCGTAACTTGATAGTTACATCTGTGCTTAACAATTCAGCATTTAACTCAAGCATTGGATACCCTACCCATGTACAAGCTCTCCATGCACGTCTGTATTCATTTCTAGTACCAGATGCTCCAGTAACTAAAGCTAGTTTTTCGCGAAGGAATTGACCTGCATCATATGTAGGCATTCTGTTATCAATATCATTGAAATCAAACGGGAATTGATGCGCCTCATCTTCTATGATATTGTTTCTGAAAACGTAGATAAAGTGTTTACCACCAAATCTAATATCTGTTCCAAATGCTCCATCTTTAAGAATCTCAGTTGGATTCCAAAGCATATCTGCACCGTTCTCACTAAAGAGGTAAGAATCTTCAGAGAATGCCATGTTCAAGCGTTCTCCCGTTTCTATATCAATGGCATAACCAGGGAACCAACCCATTCCTGTACCAGAAATGTAGTTCGGGTCATTCGGGTCTGTAGACGGTGTTGACACAGCAGAAGGGTTTCCATCCTTATCTACAGAAGGAGATCTTCTTAATGTCATTTTAGGGGCACCATTCACGGCCAATGAAGAATCATCAGAAGCTTCTATAACTGGTACACGAGACCATTTACTTTGATCTGAAGTAATGTAAACGTTTACATTATTCAAATAAGATAACTGATAACCTCTAAAATCTACCTGCGTAGGAAGACCTTGGAATAGATCTACATGCGTAAGGCCAGGGTAATTTACTGCAGGTTGATGCGTGTAAGTACCAGCTAACCTGAAAGGAGCCCAAGTACCACCAGCTACATTTTCGAAATTCTCGTTTGGATCAATGGCTATTTCACTCGACATGTCGTAGTCATTGAATGTAGGATCATTCTCATCTCTAGTATTCCCTGAGCGAATCCAGTTTTCTACGATACTACCATCAGCATCAGAAACACCAGTAAGCCATGGATTATTTATATCGGCAAATTCAATTGATGAGCCTATTAATCCATTGTTCACAGCAGTTGAAATTCTGCCTGCTTCAGGAACGTTGAGCGCAGTAATTGAAATACCTAAATCTGGAATGATGTCCTCTGTTCCTAAATTGATAGTTGAGGTAGAAGTTGCTAAAACTTCATCAGTCGCTACATCAATTAACTCCCAGGTAGCATCATCCATATCAGCCAAGTTCGTTGAGTCAATGAATCTCAACCTGTAATTCCCAGGTCTAATATTCAATGGATCGATAACTTTAACTTCAATTGGACCAGCACCTGCTTCGTAGGTTAGAGGCGAAGCTACCCAAGGCTCACCTGCCATAATAGCATCAACGCTCTCTTGAGTTAACTCCAAGTTTCTACCGCTGTTACCTAAACCTTCAATTTTCGTGATGCGAACACCATCGCCATAAGAAGCGTTCAATACGGTACCGTTATTTTTTTGATCTGTAATGTGTGGTATTCCGCTAGTTACAGGAATTGGTCCGGTAGCTGCTTTACGAGATGGTAAGTATGGTGTTTTCTGACCATCTAAGAATTCAGGATCGTTTTGTCTGTATTCTTTGAAAGAGTTGTGCGCGTATGATATAACCATAAAGTAATAGGTCTTATGGTTAACCAATGTATTGTTACCTTCAGCAAAGACATCAGATGTAATACGAATGGATTTCTTAATTCCATCATTCGCAGCGTTTGTTACACGCGGTAAAGCTTCTTCAGCACCTAATTCTTGGTTGAAGATATAGTTGGTTAAATCAGCAATACTGTCTTTAACATCACTTTGGAAAATAAGTCTTGCCTTAGTATCATCATAAATATCTGAAGCAGATACAGATGCGTCTTTTAACTGGAACACTTGGTAACCTTGGAAGCGATAAGTTTTGTATGCTATTTGCTCCGCTGGAGACAGTGAGTCAGGCGCAACAATAAACGGGTCAACTTCTGCATATGCTTCTTGATAATTGTTAGAAGTAGTAACATTATCAATCAATAAGATTAATTCTTTATCCAATTCAACAACTTCAACAGAAGGAGCATCAGGTCCGTCTAATAATTGGAAGCAAGCATCAAATAAAGCTTGTGTTTTTTGATCATCTACCAATAGTTTCTGAACAGATGCGTTAGCACCACCCGTGATGGCTCTAGACCATACAACTCCAACAGTAATGTTATTTACAGCACCAGGCGCTAGAGTAAAAGGCCCTGAAGATTGTACGAAGCGTCTGTCAGCTGGTGGGTTGCCAGCGGTAACCTCGGTCCATTCTGGTTGCGGATCACCGTAAGTTCCCCATCCTATAGGATCTGAATCTGCAGGGAACATGAAATCTGCTTCTATGTATGGTGGTGAAACAGAACCTCTAAATCCAGTTCCGCCATAAACCATGTGTGAGTTATCTTTCCAAAATGAACGCAAGTAATTATAGTACTCAGGACCTGCCACAGGGTCACCTGTATTAGACTGGTCATTATTGTGATATAGAAATGCACGCATTCCTAAACGTTCGTTATCGACTATACTATCGCCATAACCAACTCCTAAACCTGCATACGGAATACCATCATCTGCAATAGCTCCATTGAAATCGTTCAAACAAAGACAGTTATCTTTGGTGTCATTATCTTGGAATGGACCTTGGAAGAAATCAACTCCAATTGCAGGAGGTGTAGTACCATAACCAATGGCACCACCACCATCTTCATCATTCTCATCACCATTGTAAGCGTACCCTAAACCACGCTCAACGTCACACCCTACGTAGTCATCTTGAGCAAATCCTAAATCTGCATCTACCCAAAACCCAAAGTAAGTATTTGCTAATTGAAAAGATGAACGGTTTACCAACTCGTAGTTATAAAAGGTCATGTTGTTCACCTCGTCATTGGTAGCAAATCCAAAAGCCTGAGCTCTAATTTCCATACCAATAGCTTCTGAACCAGTTTCTGTGTGGATGTTACCCTTATCATTGAAAACCCACCAGAGGTTTTCATCACCATAAATGTCTACAATACGTTGGCCACAGTCTGTTTGCCCGTCTAAATCGTATCTTGGATAATCTCCACCATCCAATGGATTATAGTCACCGTTTCCATCATTATCAAAGAAAGGTGCCAAATAATAATCTTCATTGTATGGGGCGAAATTTCTACCGTGGGCAGGCCAGTTCAGAATGTAGTCTGGAACTTGGTATCCCGGGAAAGTAGTTTGTGTATTACAATCTGGATCTGAATTACATTGGAACCATGCTCTAAATTCTGAAACACCATCACGCAGTGTGCGGTAGTGCTCGTCATAATCTGCACAAGTACCTGGGCTAATTTCTGCATCTATTGTTGATAGAGGACCTGTCCAGAAATCATTTCCGTTTGAGCGGAAACGCTGGGCAGCCACTTTTAACTGACCAGAAACATCCTGACCACCAAGCCAAAGTGAACCTGCGAAAAGTGCGGTTCTACCTGATCCACTTGGAATTTCATATCGAGGTTGACCTACAAGGTCCCACCACATATCACCCCCAGTTTGGATTAAGGCGCGTACATTATTAATGGCCAATTCTGAGGCTGTACTTGGGGGAGCACAGTTAGCTGCAGTACCTGGAGAACCACCTCCACCGCGCTTACCTGATCCTGGGCCTTCGCCTTCTAATTTTCTCGCTTCGGCAACTTGCGAAAAGCCAAATGCCGCAATTAAGAGAGCTGTTAGAAATCTATACTTCATCATGGTACGTTTTCGTATCTGTTTTCAATTAAAAATTCAAGATGAAACCAATTCTGGTTCTTCTTGGAAGTGAGAAATAGCGGTAGTCTTGCATATTCATCGTGTACATTTCACGGAATGCTTGAGGGTCGTTCTGGTTACCAATAGCAGGCTGGAAAATAGGTTCTGAAAGATAACCATCATCATTAGCGTTACCCGTAGCACGATACACAGCAACTGTATTGAGTGAGTTCAATAAGTTAAGTACTTGTAAGTAAACGTTCAAAGTAAGAGGACGCTTGCCTTCTCCCATTTTGATGTCAATGTCACGGTCTAAACGAAGATCAACTCTAAATTGCCAAGGCAAACGAGAACCGTTGATTGTTCCATCTAGTAATGGAGAACCACCACCACTGATTAAACGAGTACCTGTAGCTTGTAATTGCTTACTAAACGGTGTTCCCGAACCTAAGTTAAACTGGAAATTGGCCCCAGTTCTTGCTAAGATTTGCTTATCGAATAACACAGGACCATTATAGTCTCTGCCTTGTCCGTAGCGATAATCCATTGTAGCAACAATTGTGTGACGCTGATCGTAATTTAGAGGAGTAGTAGTTCTCAAGTTTTGAAGACCTGCTCGAATTAGATTTAATGCACTGTTCACGTTTGAACCAGTACCTTCTGCAAACTGTAATGTGTATGAAGCTCTTAAGCTAATATTACCCGTCCTTCTTAAATCATATGAGAAGGTAAATCCTTTAACAGTACCAAAGTCGATGTTGTCATAAGTAGTATACGTTCTTGGGTAAGCTTGTTGAACTCCAATTACCTGAATCTGGTCACGCATTTCTCTGTAGAATGCTTCAATTGACATGGAAGATGAGTTAGTCAATTTTTGCTTGAACCCTAATGCGTAGTCAATAGTTCTCTCTGGGCGTAAATCTGGATTAGCAACTAAATCTGATGCTGTTCTTTGTTCCAAGAAATAGTAATCAAGCGGATTTAGTCTTGAACGATTGAATAGGTCACCACCAACTGTTGGTCTCTTTGTCAATACATCATAGTGAGCAAAGAATGTAGCCTCATCAGAGATTGGGAATGAGAATGAGATACGAGGCATGAAGTTTACTTGAGGTGTGTAATCTTCAAATGACTCTAATGAAATATCAGTTGATTGAGTATTTTCTTTATCAACCAATAATGGAGCAATTCCGTTTGCGCCAGCCAAAATTGATGCATCTTGAATCTCAACACCTTCTGAGTTATACCAAAGGTCTTCATTACGGTAACCTACGATTTCAGTTGGATTTTCAACATTATCAACGTAAACCACATAATCATCACCAATGTTGCCTGGGATAGTATAGTCACCCATCTCAGAAGCTAAGTTTCTCGTTTCTGCTTCACCTGCTTTAACAGTTGGGAAGAGAACATACTTATCTTGAAGCACAGATTGGTTCGCATCATATCGATCTACACGTAGTCCAATATTAAATACGAGGTCATCAAAAGTGAATTTATCTTGAATGAACCCTGCAACATATGTAGGACGGAATGCACCAACTGGTCTAGTAAAGTTTCCGTTGTCGTCAGTTGCATTAAAGAAGTCATCTAAAGATGGGTTATCGTTGGTTCTGTTACCGTAAGCATCATAACCGTAGTAATAAACAAGTTCAGAACCATTGTTCAATAATTCATTTGCACTGAAGTATTCTATGTCTAATTGCTCTGGGCTCAATGAGTTAAAGTCAACAAAGTCATTTCCATCAGGATTTAAGCCCAATGAACGTCTAACGTTGTAATCAAAGAAAGACTGAGTTTCATTAGGATCGCTATCACCTGCATAAGCTCCTGGAGATGAGTTTAATCGATCATAATTTACGGTTGGGATAGTAGTGCTAAAATCATAAGTAGGATTATCTGTGTCTAAGTTAGCTAAGTGACTATTTACACGAAGATTACCTATTCGCCATAATCCAACTGGATTCGCTGAATAACCGCGGTCAACACGCTGCTCGTACTCAAAACCAATACTAATCGCATGATTTTTAATATCAGCAGAACCCATTGCAGTCATACGGAATTGAGAGGTGTTACTTAATTGATAACTACCAAATTCTAATGCGTGGTTATTCCAGATGTTGTACACGTTCTTAGGCTGAAATGCCAAATCACCATTCACCAAACCACCATTCGTTTGGATGTTTTCGAATCTTCTCAAGTAGAAGTTACGTTCCTCGCCAGAAATAACACCGTCACCATTTAAGTCTTCGCTGGCAGCATCACTATCATAAACAGGGTTGCCGTTTTCATCATACCCCTGCCATCCAAATAGCTCATAATAGTTTTGAGTAAACTGAGCTGCATCTGGATTAGCCGCTGAAGGTCTAAAACCAATTAACGTATCTGAGAATGTTTCTTGGAATCTACCAAGACCAACGTATTCTATACTACCGTCTGGATTATAAATAGTGTCAAAACGGGTTTCATACGTTCTTTCTTGGAAACGTGTGAACTCACCGTAGTGACCATATGCAAAGAGATTATCTCTGTGGTCTTCATTTTCTCTGCGGTAATTATCTTCACTGTAATCAACTTGCACAGAGTAGTAAGCGTTTTTAATATTAGAGGCAGATTTCTCTTCGCTCACTTGTGGGTTATTTGATCCTAAGCGTTGTGTAAATCGACCAAAAACCCTCCAAGTATTCTCAGTTACAAGAGCATTATTGTCATAATTGAACAGTGAATAATCGTAATTAAACTGATTGTTTCTTCTCCAGTCAACGGATCCACCAAAGGTTAGGTTAGTGTTGTTCCCTGTAGCAAAATCAAGCTTACCATTCAGTACAAAGCCGTTTCTAGCCACATTTTCACGCGTTTTGATTTTCTCGAAGGAATCCATGCGCAGGAACTCAGCATTCTGGAATGCTCCTGTTTGACCTGCTGGAGCTTGGCGAAGTGGGTTTGCTCTTAGATCATCTAAAACCTCATCTTTTACTCTCCAAGTGCCAATAGCTGCAGGACGTGGATCAACAACTGAAGTGAAGTTACCTGCTAAGAAGAACCCAACGATAGGTTTCGTTTTCTTACCAGTAGAATCTTTCTTCATTAATAACGGACCCGATACAGATGCTTCTAATAGGTTGTAACCATAAGCATCTAAACCATACATGTTTTCGCCTAGGCGATAACCAGAAGTAACGTATTCTACACTACCAAAGTATTGTGATGAAGGACCTCTGGTTGTAATGGAGATTACACCACCGGTAACATCACCGTATTGTGCAGGAAGACCACCTGTTATAACTGAGATTTCCTCAACTGCGCCTTGTGGTAGGTTATTAGAACCACGAACTTTGATCCCGTCAATGAAGTAATAATTGGCATCACTACGTGCTCCACGGATGTTTAGCGCACCTGAACCATCATCTGCTGAATAAACACCACCTGCAGTTGCCGCAATTGCTGCCGCTCCACGAGCAGGCATGCGAACCAAATCTTCTTTGGTAACGGTAGTGGAAGTAACCGTTTGATCTTTTTCAAAAACGGGAACTTTATATTCAACAATATCTACGGTTTCCAACATTTCAACATTGGCGCTCATTTTCACATCCAAGAATTGCGTCTTGTCTGCGCGAATACCAACTCCGTTAATTTGAACGGGTTTCATACCCATTGAGGTAACCTTAACGATGTAAGTACCTGGAGTAATCGGCTTAATGTAATAAACACCATCAAAATCTGTGGCTCCACCAGCCTGGAGAACACCATTTAATTCTACGACAACATTCGCAAAAGGAACGGGTTCTCCTGTTTCGGAGTCAATTACTTTACCCTTGAGGGCACCCTGGCCAGATTGTGCGATTAGCGCAAATCCAGTTGCTGTAATGAGCAAAACGGTTGAGAGTAAACGTTTTAACATATTTTAAGATTTACTTTTCGTTGAAAACGGTTTTAGTCTTTTGTTAAAGGCGGGTAAATATACACAAATATTGAAACGAGAAACAAATTTCGGCTTTTTGCTAGAAGCCCTGTTTTTGCTGATAGTTCAACTCTTTGTAACCTATCGATTTTAATCTTGTTCAGATCATTTGCATAATCTTCACTTAACGCCTTATTAACCAAATACCTTAATTCAAACGTTACTACGAAATTCATCGATTTAACAGTGTTTAACAATATCGGTTGAGGGAATGGTAGAAAATTAGCATGTTTCGGTTGTGAGTAGATTGATTACCCCTACTTACTACCATTACATAGCTTTAATTCTTTCTAGAAAGGCAGTCTTCTTTCTTCTTGATACAGGAATAGATGAACCATCGTTCATGGTAACATAGCCGCCATCTCCTCTAAAATACTCTTTAATGTAATTGAGGTTGACTAAATGCGATCTATGAATTCTGTAGAAACCTTGAGACTCTAGTATATCTTCAAAATGTTTTATGTTCTTACTTACTAAGATTTCTTTATCCCCAATTAGATACACTGTAGTGTAGTTGTCATCTGATTCACAGCGCACAATTTGCTCTACCTTAACAAAGAGTAAACTCTCCATAGTAGGAAGAACGATTTTATTGAATGCATTGCTCTTTTCAGATACATAGGTGATCAGTTGCCTTAGCTGTTCTTGGCGTACAGTCTTTTCTCTCTTGCCAACCATATTAACGGCATGCTCCAAGTCATCTATATCAATAGGCTTTAGCATGTAATCAGCTGCAGCAAACTTGAAGGCACGAATAGCATATTCATCATGTGCTGTTACAAAGATCACATCAAAATCAGGCTCGGGGTAGTAATCAAATAAATCAAAACCCGATTCGCCTTGCATTTCAATATCAAGGAAAACTAAATCTGGCTTTTCCGATTTAATGGGCTGAATGGCATCGGCTATGCTTCCCGCTTTTGCTTGAACCTTTACTTCTGGGCAATACTTGTTTAGCAAGTTGGCCAAGTTTTCTCTAGCTTTTTCTTCGTCATCAATGAGTATAGCCTTCATGATTCTTAATTTATTGGATTGTTCTCTAAGATTGGGATATGCACAAGAACTTGTGTTCCCGTGGGTTTTTGACCTTCGTACATATCGTTGATGTTTACAGATAGTTTGTCTTTGTAGTATTCATTTAATGTGGCTAAGCGGGTTGCGATGAGATGCACTCCTGTAGACCTATGTAGTTTTTGTGCTTTTTGGCTTTGAAGTTTGGCAGATGCTTCTCTTCCAATTCCATTATCTAACACCTCACATAAAATGTGATTTTCTGCCTTTGAATAAGAGACATATATGGTTCCTGTGTAATCTATGTTGGTGAATCCATGAAGAATGGCGTTTTCAACAAACGGCTGAATTAACATTGGGGGTATTTCTACATCTGCGTTTTTCAATTCCTTCTCAATCTTTATGCTGAAATTGAACTTTCCTTCAAATCGCAGTGATTCAAGTTCTAGGTAAAGCTGCAATGTTTCTACTTCGTCTTCTAGTTTTACAGAGCTTGTTCTAGAGTTATTGAGCATAAGTCGCATTAGCTTAGCGAACTTACTTAAGAATTTATTGGCTTCTCTTGTGTTATTGTTGTTGATGAAATATTGAATACTATTCAATGAGTTGAACAAGAAGTGCGGGTTCATTTGTGCCCTTAAAGCCTGGAGTTTTAATTGATCTAGTCTTTGGTGGAGCTCGGCATCTTTTCGAACTCTTTTAATTATGGCAAAGCCGATGGTGGCAATTATGGCTAATACGAGTAGACTAGAACTAGCCAAAAACCATGGACGCTCCCAAAAAGGTGCAAGTACGGAAAACTTGAAAGTTACTGGAGTTGTATTCCAAACGCCAGAATTGTTTTTGCTAACCACTTCAAATGTATAGTCACCTGCAAGTAGATTGGAGTAGGTAGATTGGTTAACGGATGTAGAAGGTGACCATTGGTTTGAAAAACCTAGAAGTCGATATCTGTAAGCAACTTTATGAGGGTTAGTGAGGCAAATTCCAGTAAACTCAAAAGTTAGATTGTTTTGATCAAACTCAAGTTTCGCGTTATTAGCGAGTGTGGTGTCGTGAAAATCAACTAGGATATTCGTGATGTGTGTAATATTCTGTGTCTCATTCGTGAAATGACTATTGGTATTCATTGAAATAAGGCCATTAACCGTACCAAACCAAATATTGCCTGATTCATCTTGGTAGGTTCCATGACTGTTACATTCCACTCCCGTAAATCCATCAGCTTCACCGTATCCGGTAATTTTTAAAACTTCAGATTTACTTAATTCTATCTTGTTAACACCTTGATTAGTTCCCACCCAAAGTGTGTGATCATCTGCATTGTATAATAAGGTGTAAATCAGTTTGGAATTTAATCCATTAACCTCTGTATACAGAACACCAGTATCTTCTGAGGGATTATGCATAAAGATCCCTTCAAAAGTCCCGTAGTATCTATTTCCATATCGGTCTTCTTCTATGGCTAGAATATTTTCAAAGCCTTCTGCCTCTTTAGCCTGTACAATTTCCAGGGTGTTTTTCTGAAGTTTGAATAAACCACCCTGATACGTACCTATTAGCAAGTCACCGTTTTTTGCCAGCTTCAAACTCCAAACTTCTGTGTTGGCATCAGGAAGTTGGAAAACGGAAGTTTTGTTTTCATTGAGCAAGTAGATTCTTCCTTTTCCTCCAACCCATAACCTGTTGAGCGAATCTTTAAGCAATACGTTTACAGCATTTTTTGAAACATCGGGGTGACTCGTTATTCGGTTTTTGTAGAAGATGTTTAGCCCTGCCTGTGTTCCAATAAAAATAGAGTCGCCAAACTGACAAACTGTTTTGGCTGCGTTAGACGAGAGCCCATGTTCTTTTCCGAAACGAGTAAAAGAATCTGCATCTTTTTTGTAGACTCCATTATTCTGAGTTCCAATCCACAAGTTCCCCTTAGAATCTTCTGTTATTTGAAAAATGAATGAAGCGGCAAGTCCATCTTCAAAACCATATCTTTTGAATGCACTTTGCCTGAGTTTGAATAACCCAAATTGCGTACCTATCCATAAGTTATTCTCTCGGTCTCTGTAGAACACATTTACTGTTTCACTGCCAGGATTTTCTGAAAGGGTTATCAGCTTAAATGTTTTCCCATTGTATAAGTTAAGACCAATTTCAGTTGCTAGCCAATAGTGGGTAGAATCTTCTTGGTACAAGTTTCTAACTGAGAAACCCAATAGACCGTTTGACCAGTCGATACTCTTGAACTGTGAATCACCAGAAAAGAATGCACCTTTTGAATGCCCTACAAACAATCCTTCTTGGGTAGAAGATATATGAAGGATTTTGCCTGGAGAATCTGCATTTAGAGACTTCAGGGTATTTGAATCATCATCTAAAATAAATATTTCCCTACCAGAAGAGAGGTAGATTATATCGCCTTTGGAATATAGTCCCGATACGTTGAGTGTTAATGAGATTGGGGTAATTCTATCTTGCTCTAGAATGAATAGAGTGTCTTCTGTGAGTATGGTAACGCCCTCATGTAGGCTTTTGATAGATTTTATGCTCTTACCCGCAAACCGTTGGACGGTGATTAAAGAATCATTGTAAATTTTGTTCAAGCCCTTTGAAGTGCCAACCCAAACGATTCCTTTTTTGTCTGTATGTAGTGATTGAACCAATGAACCAGTAAGCCCATCGGCCTTGCTATAATTTTTAAAGGTGAATCCATTGAATTTACTCAATCCGCCATAGCCACCAATCCACAAGTAACCTTTGGCATCTTGGGTAATGGCACTAACTTGAACAAAAGGAAGACCATCTGAAACGTTGTATTCTGTAACGTGCACAGAACGAGCGGTTACAGTTGCTACAATGAAAGAAAGTAGCAGTGTGAAACTTATGGTATAGGAAGATGAACTCAATTTTTAGTATTCCGGACGTTTCATGATTTCGCTGTAAATGATTGCTTTTCTAGCATCAAATACAAAAGCGTCTTCTTGTTGTGCTTCTGAAATCTCATCGGAATAAATGGGGCTCTTCTTGGAGAGCTTTTTTTTCAGTTTGGCTGCCTCAGCATTTTTACGCTTTATTTCTTCATAAAGCGATTTTCTTTTTGATTCGCTCTTCTTGTGATCAGTGAAATCTCTTGGCGGTATATCTACTGCTTCCTCCTCTAAATTCTGCTCACTAACTACTGAGGTTGGCTCTTGTTCTTCTTGCTGGCCGTAGGCGTTTTTCAAGAAATCTTCAAGGCTGAAATCATTCATAGGCGCCTTGTCTTCTTGAGTTCCTTTCTTCTTTTTCTTACCAAAGACTCCAAGCAGAACGCTTATGACTACAAAAGCCAAGTATATGATATCTCCTAAATCCACTATTTAAATATACGTTTAAAAAAGCCTCCGCGTTTGTTTTCTCTGTTTCTGCGAGCCTTTTTCGCAGATTTTTTCATTCGCTTCTTGGTCTTTTTATCTTGAATGTTTCGGGTATGCTTTCTACTTTCCTCAATGAAACCAGCTTCTTCTGCTTTTTGCTCTAGCTTTCTCTTTTCAGCTTCTTTCTGTTTCTTTTCTGCGGTAGATTTACTTTGGGCTATTCCTTGATTGGAAACAAGAAAGAGACAAGTAAGGGATACAAGATAAATGAAGTGTTTTCGTTTTAGCATTACTTTGCGGCAAGATGAAAAAGCAGATTCTTATATGGTGTGGGTTTTCAATCCTTCTTTTGTTGTTCTTCAAATGTACTAAAGTTGAAGACAACTCAGGAGTTCCTAACGTGGCAGTTAACCTGGTGGTAAATGTGAATTTGCCATCAAACTTCAATATTCAGAGTATTGGTGGTTATGATTACTACCAAGGTGGTTCCAGGGGGATAATAATTTACAGAGCAGATGTAGATCAGTTTAATGCCTATGACAGGCACTCTACTTACAAGCCAGAGGATGGGTGCACAGTTGAGGTAGATTCAACAGCTATTTTTATTGTAGATCCTTGCTCAGATTCTAGGTACTCGTTAATTTCTGGTGAGGTAATTCGCGGACCAGCGGTTGCACCACTCAAGCAGTACAGAACAGATTACAATAACGGAGTTCTTAGAGTTTGGAACTAAAAAAAACCGATGAAGAATCTCCATCGGCTTTGCTTTTCTATATAGCTAAGGCTTAGTACCTGTAATATTCAGGCTTATATGGGCCTTCAACTGTAACACCAATGTAGCTTGCTTGATCTTCAGAAAGCTCTTCAAGTTCGGCTCCAATTTTAGCTAGGTGAAGCTCTGCAACTTTTTCATCTAAGTGCTTAGGTAATGTGTATACTTCGTTTTTATACTTGTCTGCATGCAACCAAAGCTCTAGTTGAGCTAGTGTTTGGTTGGTAAATGAGTTACTCATTACAAATGATGGGTGACCTGTTGCACAACCCAAGTTAACCAATCTACCTTCTGCTAAAACAATGATGTCTTTGCCATTAATGGTATACTTATCTACTTGAGGCTTAACAGTGTCTTTCGTACTGCCATGATTGTTGTTCAACCACGCCATATCAATTTCATTGTCAAAATGGCCTATATTACATACAATAGTCTTATCGCCCATAGCTTCAAAGTGCTTGCCTGTAACTATGTCTTTATTTCCTGTTGCTGTAATAACGATATCTACTCTGCTTAGAACGTTTTCTAACTTTTTAACTTCAAAGCCATCCATAGCGGCTTGTAGCGCACAAATAGGGTCTATTTCAGTAACAATTACGCGACATCCAGCTCCACGCAATGATGCTGCAGTACCTTTTCCAACATCTCCATAACCACATACAACGGCTACTTTACCCGCCATCATTATATCAGTTGCTCTGCGGATAGCATCAACGGCAGACTCTTTACATCCGTACTTGTTATCAAATTTAGATTTGGTAACAGAGTCGTTTACGTTTATAGCTGGCATTGGAAGCGTTCCGTTTTTCTGACGCTCGTACAAACGGTGAACTCCAGTTGTTGTTTCCTCAGACAATCCCTTAATGGCATCAACTAGCTCTGGATACTTGTCTAGTACCATGTTGGTAAGGTCACCACCATCATCTAGAATCATGTTCAATGGCTTGCCGTCTTCAAAAGCAAAAAGTGTTTGTTCAATGCACCAATCAAATTCTTCATCGGTCATTCCTTTCCAAGCAAAAACGGGTATGCCTGCAGCAGCAATTGCAGCAGCTGCGTGATCTTGAGTTGAGAAAATGTTGCAACTAGACCAAGTAACATCAGCTCCTAAATCAACTAATGTTTCAATTAGAACTGCTGTTTGAATCGTCATGTGCAAACAACCTGCAATACGAGCGCCTGCTAGCGGCTTGTCTTTACCGTACTCTTCTCGCAATGACATTAGGCCGGGCATTTCAGCTTCAGCTAGTTCAATTTCTTTTCTTCCCCACTCAGCTAGTGAAATATCTTTTACTTTGTAATTCAATGTTTTTTCCATTCCTGTAAACAGTTCTCTTGATTTTTAAAAAGTTGCGCAAAAGTACGAATAATCAACGGTTTAACACAGTCATAAGCGAGCATGACTTCAACACGGGACATCGCCTTTGGGTGAGTAACACTCAATTGGATTTAGATGTTTTGAAAAAAGAGGTAGTTCTTTCCGTTGAAGAAGAGAGCAAGCTAAACAACATAGGTTATGAGCGCAGGAAGCGTGAGTTTTTAGGTGTGAGGTATGTTGTACAAAGTCAGTTTGGAAAAGAAGAGAGAATCGTGTATTCGCCCAACGGTAAACCGATGTTAGAAAAATCAGGATACCGTATAAGTATATCCCATTCTGGTGATTTAGAAGCTGTTTTGGTACACGAGAACCTTGAAGTAGGGATTGATTTGCAACACTACACTGAGAAGATCTTGAAGATCTCAAGTCGATTTATGAATGGCGAAGAACTAAACCATGCTGGTGGATCTGTATGGAACGCTTTAATTTATTGGTGCGCTAAAGAAGCTCTTTTTAAGTACTATGCAAAAGGTGACGTAGACTTTAGAGAAAATCTTTTCATTGAGCCATTTACCAGTGGTGATGATGGCGAGCTGAAAGGTCATATTTTTAAAGAAGATGGTGAGCGTAATATTCGGCTACGCTATGAAAAGTTAGATGACTACATGCTTGTGTACACCTTGAATGGTTAATATTGCAATGAATGATGGACCAGTCAATTTTAGCCCGTCTCAACAGTAAAACTGCGGAATTAGCAGTACTTATCGATCCAGATAAGCAGCAGCCCATGGAGTTAAAACCACTCATTGAGATGGCTGCTCACTGCAATGTGGGTTACTTCTTTGTTGGAGGTAGCTTAATGACCGATGTTAGGTTTGAAGAAACATTGGAATTTATAAAGGAGCATACGAATATCCCTGTTCTAATCTTTCCAGGCAGCAACGCTGAAATAAGTGCAAAGGCAGATGGTATTTTACTCCTGAGTTTAATATCAGGTCGAAATCCAGATTTACTTATAGGTCAGCATGTATTGGCAGCACCTAAACTAAAGGCATCTGGTATAGAAGTTTTGCCCACAGGATACATGTTAGTAGATGGAGGAAAGCCTACAACGGTAAGCTACATTTCTAATACCTTACCAATTCCTGCAGATAAACCCGATATTGCTGGAGTAACTGCAATGGCTGGTGAAATGTTAGGACTTAAGTTGATGTACCTAGATTCTGGAAGCGGAGCTAATAACCCAGTTAGTGAACAATTTATAAAAGCAGTTAAAGCCTCTGTAGATACACCCATAATTGTTGGAGGTGGAATTAGAGATGCAGAATCTGCCAAAAGAGCAATTAATGCTGGTGCGAGCATAGTGGTTGTTGGTAACATTCTGGAGAAAGCCCCAGAAGCTCTATTTGATATTAGTGTTGCCTTTGCTGCAAACTAAGCCAATCAATGGTCTTCTTTATGGCTGCTGAAATAGGTGTAATCTGATATCCCAAATCATCTTGCGCTTTTGATAAGTCTGTTCCCCAATCGTGAGAGTATTTTCTTACAAAGGGAGGTGTAATTACAGGGGGCTTTCCAGTGAGGTTTGCCAACTGCTCCATTACAAAGGCAACAGCTAGCATTAAGGTTATAGGAACTCCAAAAAGTCTATATTTTTTGCCCAATAATTTACCTGTGAGGTCAAAGAAATACCGGTAACTCACATTCTCTCCACCTAAAATGTAGTTTTCGCCAGGCTTACCTTTTCTCATGGCTTGAAGATGCCCATTTACAACATCATCTATGAAGGCATAATTACCTATTCCATGACCAGTTCCAGGAACGAATCTAAACTTGCCCTGCATGTATTGGTAAATCAACTTGGTAACGGCATTAGAAGTGCTTAACTCTCCTGGGCCAAACACTCTTGTTGGGCTTACAAAGCGAATTCTTAATCCTTTGGCAAGAAATGATTTAGAAGCCTCAACACTTTCCCACTTTGTTTTTTCATATTCAGAAAACCAAGATTTGGGCTTTGTTTTTTCATTCACAGGTTTAACATCTTTTTGTGGGCCAAACATGCCTGCAGAGGATGTAATAACAATATCGGAAGTACCGTTTTTGAGACAAGCTTCAAGCACATTTAGAGTGCCTTGCACATTTACCTCATGAAAAAGCTTCATGTCTTTTGCCCAAGGCTGCGCAAGTGCGGCTAGGTGAAAGGCTTGGTTACAGCCTTTTGTAGCTGCTACAAGTGATGAAAGGTTTGTTACATCACCTTCGAATACCGTTATGTTTTTATGCTTTCTTAAGTCTGCAGAAAGCTGACTACCAGGTCTAATAAGTGCATGAACAAAGTGGCCTTCATCTGCTAGTGTTTGTACAAGTCTACTACCGACAAACCCTCTAGATCCAGATACGAATACTCTATCCATTAGATGCTTTTGATTTAAGGGAAGAGAATACGAAAAGGGAGAGGAACATGGAGTAAAAGACAACACCCATCTGCCGATCGAAATAGTTTTCCGTTAAAGCACACAACGCCATCATTAGAATAATTCCTGTAAAAACGGAATTACCTCTGCAAGCATACAGCGCATATCCGAACATAAAGATAAGCGAGGCAAAGCCAAGAATGCCTGCAGTTACCCAGAAGTTCAAGTATGAGTTATGTGTGTTGTAATCCTTGTCTGAGTAGATAGGAGAGTCGTATTGGGTGTAGCAAGTATTTAAGGCTTTTTGCGTGTTTCCTAGGCCAACACCAAGAAACGGGTTTTGGGAAATAATGGACATAGCACAACGGTAAATACCAACACGAATATTCGTTGAATTATGATTGTTGCCCTTAGGAGGCGTGGTTAGGTTTTCTACAGAAACTTCTTTAAAGCGCTGCTGGAGGGTGGGACTCATTGATAAACCAATGCTAGCCAATACAATGAGCGAAACGGGTAGGCCAACTTTAAGTTTGCGAGGTAGATTTCCGCGCAGGAAATAGTATGTGCCAACTAAAACTCCAACAAGAAGTGGGAATCGAGCACCCCCCAAAAGTAACAAGCCTATAAATAAAACTACCCCAATGATTAACAGCCAACGAAGTGTTGCTTTTGAGCCAGCTCTCCGCAATTGATAGAAGAGGTCGCCAAAAGACGCAATAGCAAAGAGTTGAAATATAGCCATGTACGTAGGGTGGATTCTTGTGTAGTGCTCAATACTCAGTCTATACCTCACGGCACTATTCGTCTTTTCGTAGTTCATGTCTACAGGTATAAATCCTTCAATTAGAATTAGTAGGTTCCCATACAATCCTAGAAATAGAACTGATACTGAAAATACAATGCCCAACAACCTTACTCTATCATTATCTATAGAAGAAGACATAGCGAATATCCCCAATGGAAAGGCCCACATTGAAATTTTTTGAACCAGTGAGAATTCCCGTAGTTGTGCCTCATCGCTGTATAAACCAGAAAGAGCCAACGCTATATAAGGAAGAATGAGTATACCAAAAGCCAGAAGTTCTCTCTTTGTTAGAGGGGGTCTGTTCAGAAAGAATAAAAGTGCAGAAATTCCCCAAGCGAGTATGAGCATACCCGTTTGTCTAAGAGGAAATAAAGGGAAACAAGCAAGCACAAGTAAAAGTATACTTCCTAAAACTTGATTGGCTTTACTTAGTGTTCTCATGAGCGTAACGCTACCTCTTTTTTGTCTTCCACAAAAGTGCGGAATTCAGTCAAAAATATCTCTATCCCGAATCGCTCTGCGTTTTTCCGGCAGTCTTCTGCGCTGAATGATTGTGATTCAAACGATTCAATCGCTTTACAAATGGTTTGACTTTTTGCTTTTTCAAAGAATAAGCCTGTTTCTCCCTCTACGACCGTTTCTAGGTATCCGCCTTTACGCAATGCAATTACTGGAGTTCCAGTAGCTTGTGCTTCAAGGGGCGTTATGCCAAAATCTTCTTCTGCGGTTACAATGAGTCCCTTTGCACCAGAAACGAGCGTTACCAACTCGTTGAAGGGCAGTTCGCCTAATACTTCCACATTTCTTGGCGCCTTTGCCTTTAAGGAATCAACCATTGGGCCGCCACCAGCCACTTTGAGTTGTAAGTGAGGTAGGTGTTCAAAAGCCTTTATTATTTCATCTGTTTTCTTGTAAGGAACCTGCCTGCCGTAACACAGATAATAGTCTTGTTTCACCTTCTGAAACTTGAATGCTGATAGGTCAACAGGTGGGTGAATAACCACTGAATCGCGGTTGTACACCCTTTGTATACGGGCCTTGATAAAGGCAGAGTTTGCAATGAAGAAGTCAACTCTGCTAGAAACACGAATATCCCATTTTCTAATTACAGGAAGAACGAGCTTGGCAGCTAATCGCTTTATTGGGCTAAGACCTGTTTCATACAGATAATGCTCATACAAGTCGTGTGCATATCTCATGGGAGAGTGGCAATAGCAAATGTGAAGTTGTTGGTCTGTTTTCTTCACCCCTTTTGCTACGGCATAGCTAGAACTAATAATTAAGTCATAGCCACTAAGATTTAAAGATTCAATAGCAGCAGGGAATAGTGGCAGATAGCTCCGGTAATGTTTTTTTGCCCAAGGAAGTTCTTGAATGAATGAATTTTTAGTTCCCTTTCCAAGAAGTATAAATGCCCTATCTTTTTCTGAAAGAAAGTCAACTAAACTAAAAACATCTGCATCTGGATAACAGTGTAGAATTTCGCGGGTTACCTTTTCAGCTCCACCATTAATAACGAGCCAATCATGAACTACAGCTACCCTCAATCTTTGATAGTTTGTGTTAAAATATCTGCCATTTTTCTTGCTGAAGTGCCGTAATTAAAGGTAGAAAGAGTGTGTGCATGTGCCACTGGTTTTAAGGGTTTAGATGCTACATCTTTCATTATTTCAGCCAGAGTATGTGGGTCATGAAGGTCGAAGAAATGAATGTGTTGGTTAAATAATTCTGTGTAAACAGGTATTCTACTCAAAGCTACTTCGCAGCCGTGTTGCATGGCTTCTAATACAGGAATTCCAAACCCTTCGTAGTGAGATGCTGAGACAAAGAGTGCAGCTTCATTGTAAAGCTTTTCTATGGTTTCCTCATCTTGGTATCCAATCCACTTGATTTGAGGGTGATTCATTTTGTTATGAGCTTTAAAATGCTTGCTCTCGCCACCCGCAATTATTAACTGCCAGTCTTGTAACTCCGCAAGCTGGAAAGCCTCTGCAATGAATCCGATATTCTTTCTTGGATTTAAACTACCTACGCTTAAAACAAACGGATGCTTCCGCTCAGGTTGAAGGCTTCTCTGCCTGTTTGTTCCGTTATGTACCACGGTAATCCTTTCAGGAGATACATTAAAGTACTTTAAAATCTCTTTCTTAGAAAATTCACTTACCGTAAATAGGTGTTTTGAACGCTTAACCAAAGATGGAACAAGCAGCTTGTACCAAGTTCTAAATAGTTTGCCGAACCATTCTGGGTGTGCCATGAACGCAACATCATGCAAAACTAATAGGTGATTAGGATACCTTACTGGGCCTGAGTTACACAGGTTTATAAGCAAAGGGATGTCTTCACTTTTTAATCGTTTTGGTAAGTCTAGTTGTTCCCATAGCAAGCTTTTAGATCTTCCAAACGTAAGCACGTGCTCACTCAGCCAAAGCGGAATAGTGGCTCCTTTTGGTGCATAAATTTTAAACTTCACATTGGTGTAAAGCAGCTCCTTAACCATTTCCAGGGCAAATCGCTGCACTCCCGTAATCGGTTGTGCCAAGAATTTTCCGTTAATGATTACCCCGTTGGTCATATTAGAATCTAAAGTAAATGAAAGGACTGAATCCTGATGCGGCCATTTCGCCTGTGCTGTAGATTAATAAGAGTAAAGAGGCAAAACTCACTAGCGCTACCTTCCTCTTCGAATCAAATGAGAACAGCTCGTTTATTCCTTTTTGTACACGGTCTCTGGTAAAAAAAATAGTTCCAAAGGCAAAAACTCCTAGTACAATTAGTCTCATGTTCGGCTCGGGAGCTGGTTTACCTCCTAGGGTAAAGAGGTTGAAATAATAGTCGAGTGCATCGGGAAGTGATTCAGCTCTAAAGAGCACCCAGCCAAGTATTACTATGATGAAGGTGATGATTTGTGATAGTGGTCCGGTAGATTTCAATACTCGGTTTAACCCTAATCTTTCAAGTATTAGGAATGTTCCGTGATAGGCTCCCCACAATATAAAGTTCCATCCTGCTCCATGCCAAAACCCGCTGAATAAAAAGACGAGGCCAAGGTTTGCAAATGTGCGTGTGCTTGAGCCCCTATTGCCACCCAAAGGGATGTAGAGGTAATCTTTCATCCAAGTACTGAGAGTAATGTGCCATCTCCGCCAAAATTCAGTAATGGATTTAGAAGCGTATGGGAAGTTGAAATTCTCAGGAAAAGTAAACCCCGCCATTCTACCTAGGCCTATAGCCATATCTGAGTACCCTGAAAAGTCGAAATAAATTTGGAAAGCATAGGATAATGCTCCAATCCAGGCAACCATAAGTGTAGGGTCTTGGGCCTTAAATGCTATATCTGCATAAACTGCAAAAGAGTCTGCTAGAAGCACTTTTTTAGCAAGACCGAAACAAAACCGGCTAAACCCTTCTAATCGCTTCGCATAGTTTTCTTCCCGAGATATGATTTGGCTGCTGATTTCTTTGAACCGTATAATGGGACCTGCGATTAGTTGTGGAAAGAAGAAAACAAAGAGTAAATAATTTTTATAAGACAATCTAGGGCAGCTATTATCTCTGTAAGTGTCTATTAAAAAACTAGCTTTTTGGAAGGTGAAAAAGGAAATCCCAATGGGAAGCACAACATGAGTCCATTCAACAGATTTAACACCCATTGATTCCAATAGCTCATTTACATTGGAAACAAAGAAGTTCGCATACTTGAAATAAGCCAACAATAAAAAGTTAGCAGCTATTCCTAGGGTCAGCATCAGCTTTCTGCGAGTATGGTCTTGGGTGTTTATTCCGTAGTGAATAATTAGGTGGTCAACAGTGGCTGCTGTTAGAAGAATCAAGAAAAACTCAGGGGATGCCCAGAGGTAGAAAAGAAGGCTGCCAATAAGTGCAGTTATATTTCTATGTTTCTTTTTTACAGAAAAGTAGGCCAGCAAGAATAGTGGCAGGAAATAATACAGAAACAGAATACTACTAAATACCATCAGTTTCTTGTTTTACATGGTTTGCCCAGTATCTTGAAACGGCTGGCAACATGTTTTTAATATTGGGATCTCCCGTAATAAAGAAAACGTACTCTGCTTCTTGGAATGCTCGCTTGGCTATGGTTTTGTCTAGAGGTTTTAGTTTCTCTCTATCCATGTTGTACACCGTGGTATTGTAGTAAAAGTAGAGCGATGATGAATCAAAGGCTTGTTGGTTGATATTTAGGTAAGACCAGTTCCAAAAAAAGCTATCTCCAATGAACAGCACTTTTGGTTTTGCTTTTGCGTGAAATGAGAATTTTGGGTAGCCTAACGGACCCTCTAAAAATGGAACAATTAAGTTCATAGCTCCTGCGTAGTCATCATCGGGATATTTTGGTTCTAGCCTAGCTTCCACAGATTGAAGGTTTAATGTTAGTTCATGACCTGTGCGAGTATTCATCCAATCCATGAGACTATCCATAGCCAGGTAAGCTCCGTAATAACTCCAGTGGGCGGCATGCTTTGGAAATAGAGGGAACAACGCAGTATCTCTTCTGTCTAGAATAAACGCATTGAAATCTATGTAAGGTACTTGAAGGCTGTCTAGCTTTTCTACCAGGAATTGGTGGTTGGTAGTTTTTTGTTTACCGTACTTACCTTTTGGCCAATTTTCCAAGTAATAGTCTGCCTTATTTGGCGCAAGTAGTATGGCCATTTTTTTATTTGATGCTTGAGCAGAATCAAAAATCAGTCTTAAGTCTAAGGCTATCTTATGAATGCTATCAATCGGCATTTGGTCTTTACCCGTTGAAGCGAAGAGGTAGTTAGGGTCAAAAATAACTTCTTCTTTGCCTAATGAAAGAAGTGCGTTAACCTCTCCAAAGAACCAATAGTTTAATTGGTTTCTAAGTCTAATAAAGTCTGGCATAAACCCAAACTTGAACTTAACCCACTCGGCAAGCTTGGCTCTTTCTTCGCCATGTACATAGAGAAATATATTTTCTGTAGGTCTTGGCGGCTTCATGTAGGCCCCATCTAGCCTTTGCGTATGAAAAACCTTTAAGAAGTGCTGTGCCATTGGCAGGAACAGCACAACCATGAAAAAATAGAATAAAACTTTCCTCGGATTTTTCACCCCACAAAAATTGGCATTTAGATATAATAGGAATTGGTGTAGCCTATTCTGTTACAAACAATTTTAAGCAGCGAAATAGTGAATAACCCGTCTATCTTGGGTCTTATATAAGAAGTTCCTTTTTCTACTTTCGCTATGAATTTGTTTCATGAACGATAAATACGGAAAGCAGTTTTTTAACTTGGTGTATGTGCTCGCCTTGAAAAGCCTTAAAGTGAGGTACAAAAACTCTGTACTTGGCTTTATGTGGAGTTTGATTACGCCATTGTTGTATCTGGCAATATTTACATTCGTCTTTAGTAGGGTTTTTCCAGATATTGAGAATTACCCCTTGTACGCACTAACAGGTCTTATTTTCTGGAATTTTTTCTCCGCTACGGGTTCCCAACTTATATCTTCAATCGTTGAAGGTTCAGGTGTATTAAAGTCAATTAATATTCCATTTATCGCGTATCCTGCTGGTTATACGCTGGCACAGGTGTTTAACCTCTTTCTCACTTTTATTCCATTCACCGTGCTAATGGTTATTTTTGGTTATACTCCCTCTTCAGCGCTATTGGTCTTTCCTTTAGTTCTTCTGTTATTTGTGCTTTTCACTTTTGGTTTAGGTCTCTTTATTTGTGCTTTTAACGTTTACTTTAGAGATGTAGGCATGCTATGGCAGGCTTTAACTCCCGCACTGTTTTACGCAACTCCTGTTGCTTATTCTGGTGGACGAGTGCCTGAGGCTTATTTATGGGTTCTAAAGCTAAACCCGCTTTACCATTTTATAGGCGCATTTAGAGAAGTTCTGTACTACAATACTTTCCCTTCTATACAATCATGGGCAATGATTGGAGGGATGTCACTCGTAATGTTCATTCTTGGTTACTTCACTTTTAAAAAGCTTGAGCCAGGTTTTATCTCCAACTTCTAATGAATAGCGATAAAAGAGAAATAGCAATTCGCGCTGAGAATCTTCATGTTAGCTTTCTCATCCAGAAGCATGGGGTAAATAATATGAAAGATTTCATTTTCTCTTTTGGTTTAACCAAACCATTTGAGAAGAAAGAAGTGCTCACAGGTTTAGACTTGACAATCTACAAGGGAGAGTGTTTTGGGGTGTTGGGCAGAAACGGTTCAGGAAAGAGTACTTTTTTAAGAACAGTTGCTGGCATTATGCGTCCAGATAAAGGCATCTTAGAGGTTAATGGGAATGTAGCACCCATGATGGCTCTTGGTGTTGGCTTTGAGCCAGAGTTAAGCGGGTATGAGAATATTAGGCTTTTGGGTACCATGATGGGTAAAACCAAGAAGGAAATTATTTCTTCTGAAGAAGCCATACGCGAATTCTCAGAACTTAGCGATGCAGATTTAAAAATGCAGGTGAAGCGCTACTCTTCTGGTATGATGGCAAGGTTGGCTTTTTCCATTACCGTGGCACGCACTCCAGAGATTTTAATTGTTGATGAAGCATTAGCTGTTGGCGATATTGGTTTTAGAGAAAAGTGTGCCAATAGAATTACCGAGATTCAGAATGAAGGAGCTACAATCATCTATGTGAGTCATAACCTCAATGAACTCAGAAGAATATGTACAAGAGGTTGTTACTTGGAAAAAGGGAAAATCACCTTGGTTGATGAAATTGAAAAAGTGATTGAATTATACCAAGAGCGAACTTCTCGCAGGAAAAACAAACTGAAATGATAGGCACCGTAGTCAAAGACTTGCGTGAGAACGTGCAAGGCTTTTTGTTGCGAATGGAGAACCAAGAAATTACACCGTACAGAGCGGTGAAATTTGTGTTCTCACCAAAAGGAATTCTTTGGTTTTACGGAATTATTAGAAAGCTTTCTCTCTATTTCTTTCGCTTAGTAACGGGTCAAAGAGAAAAAACAGATTTTGAACTTTGGTTAAAGAAGAACAGGCTTGGAAAAAAGGAGCTCAATGCGCTTTCAGTTAAACAAGCGAGTTTTAAGTATAAACCTTTAGTGTCCATTGTTCTCCCTACCTACAATACACCACCCCAGTATTTGAAAGAAGCCATTGAATCTGTCTTTAATCAAGTGTATCCGAATTGGGAGCTATGCATTGCAGATGATGCTTCCTCTAATACAGAAACACTCAGCTATCTCAAGAGCATTGAGAACAGAGATGAGGTTAACATAATTTACAGAAAGCAGAATGGTCATATATCTCATACTTCTAATGATGCACTAGATAGTGCTAGTGGGGAGTATGTAGTGTTTTTAGACCACGATGATAAACTCGCTCCAGAGTGTCTTTATTCTTTTGTTGCTCAGATGCAGGGTGCTGATGTGCCAGACTTTCTATATGCAGATGAAGGAAAGTTTAATGATGAGGGGAAATATGACTTTGCATTCTTTAAACCCGATTGGGCACCAGACACTTTAGAAAGTAGAAACTACATATTGCATCCTATTTGTGTACGTAGAACTTTAGTGAAACAGGTAGGAGCCTTTACCCCTGGCTTAGAAGGAGCTCAAGACTTTGACCTGGTGCTGAGGTTAACAGAGCAAGCAAATCTTATAAAGCACATTCCTCAGGTTCTATACTTCTGGCGTATGCATGCCAATAGTACTGCAGCTTTAGAAGCTACAGACGTAAAGAATTATGCATTTGATGCCCAAAAGAAGGCGTTGGAAGCTGCGTTTCAACGAAGAGGAGAAGACGTTGATGTTGAGGCAGATGAACAATGGAAAGGTGTATTTCATCCTAGATATAAAGTGAAAGGCTCGCCCAAAGTGAGTGTTATTATTCCTGCACACAATCAGGCAGAAATTACAGAACTGTGTCTAACCACGCTCTTCGAGAATACGAGCTATCCAAATTTTGATGTTTTGGTTCTTTCCAATAACAGCTCAGACCCTGTATTTTTTGAGGTGCTAAATACATTTGCTCAGAAGTACCCAATTCGGTTTAAATGGATTGAACAGAATTATCCGTTTAACTACTCTAAACTGATGAATGCTGGGTTTAAAGAGGTTGATGGCGAATTGATTTGCCACTTGAATAACGATGTAGAAATTACACATCCAGACTGGATGCAGCGAATGGTTGAGCAGGCATCTCGACCCGAGATTGGAGCAGTTGGTGGCAAACTTCTGTATCCAAATAGACTTGTGCAGCATGCTGGCGTAATCATAGGCTTACACGGTTGCGCAGGTCACACATTTGTAGCGGCTAAAGAAGAGTGGGGTGGACCTTACTTTCAACTGGCAGCAAATACAAATTATGCAGCGGTAACTGGCGCCTGCTTAATGGTTCATAGAGATAAATACCAAGCTGTTAATGGTTTTGATGAGCTTCAGGTGGTAGAGTATAACGATATTGATTTCTGCCTTCGGCTTTTAGAAGTGGGCTACAGAAACCTGTACCTTTCAAAAGTGATTTTGATACATCACGAATCCTTGTCTCGTGGTCATCCACATAAAGATAGTGCTTCATATAAAGTTCACTTAAGTGATGTAGCCAGATTTACAAAACATTGGCAGACGTATATGGATAACGATCCGTACTACAATCCGAATCTGAGCAGGCGCCACACCCACTTTTTACCCAAAACTTTTAAGCATGATTAAGAAGTTTTTGAAGTCTTTGGTTGGCGCATCCCAACATGGTGATATGATTGTTCACCTTGACTCTCCTGTGGACGAATCTGTTTCAACTCCTTTTGTTAAAGTTTCGGGTTTCTTAGTTGATGATGATGCATTGTCTATTGAGCAGCTCAGCATTGTTTTGGGTAATAAGACCATTCGCCCTAATTTGCTCACCCGACCCGATGTAGCATCGGCTTTTGCCAGAAGAAATACATTGAGTTTTCAGTTTATTCTGCCACCAGAAGAAGGTGCAGCGAGTAATCAAACACTTAAGATTATCCACAACAACAAAGATGTACTGGTAAGAGAAGTTGCATTAGAAGAGGCTGTTTTTAGCGATTATTTTAAGAATTACCGCGCAAAATCAGACCGCATACAGCCCTTGTTAAAAGATGGTGTTTCAAAGCAGGGTGATACATACCTTGGCATGAGCCTCAAAGATTTTCAAGAGATTGAAGAAACAGGGAATGTCTCTGATCACAATTATGACGACCGAGCACTCCAACTTATTAATAAGCACTCCAACGGGCTAGTGCTTGATGCAGGTGCAGGACTCAGAAGTGTATACTATCCCAATGTAGTTAACGCGGAGATAGTAGATTATCCAACCACAGATGTATTGGCTTTTGCAGATGCCTTACCCTTTAAAGACAATTCATTTGATGCGGTAATTTCGTTGAACGTATTGGAGCATGTTCCCAATCCGTTTGCTGCTGCAGAAGAATTACACAGGGTACTAAAGCCAGGAGGAGATTTATACGTGGCGGTACCTTTTTTGCAGCCTTTTCATGGTTACCCAAATCACTATTACAACATGACAACCTCAGGGCTAAAGGGGTTGTTTGCAAGTGGTTTCTCAAATGTGGAGTGTGGAGTCTTAGAGGCAGGCCACCCTATTCATGCGCTTACATGGATGTTAAATAGCTACGCTAACGGTTTAGGTCCTCAAGAAAAAGAGGAGTTCACAAACTTGAAGATTTCTGAGATATTAGAGGCAGATACAAAGGCCAACTATGTAAAAAGCCTTTCTGAATATGCGATGGAGGAACTGAGCTGTGTAAACTACCTTACGGGTACAAAGCTCTAAATGCTGCTGCTCCCTTTTTCACCGCTGGTGGGTTATCCTCTAGGTAGAAATACATAAAGCGCGCTAGGCTTTCATCAATGAAAATATCAGGCTTCTCATTTATTATAGGTTCTGCATGGAAAGTTCTGGTCCAGAAGAATGAGCTTTCTTCAAAGGTTTCAGATAAATATGGGATTAAGTAAACGGCATAAGAATCTCTGTAGAATTGGATTTTTAATTTGTTAGGAGCTTCTTTATTGGTATACCAGAAGTGCGGTGGACCATGAAATTCCAATTCTTTGTAACTCTTTTTCACAACGGCCTTTGCATACCAGGAACTGCGTTGCACGGTTGCAGAGTTTCTGGTAAAATAACTGGCAAGGTTCATTTGCTCGGTAAGGTCACCATGAGTTTGAACACTCCACTCAAATTCAAAATTTAAAGGTGTAAGTCTGTTGCTAGAATCAGATAAGTGGTAGTTCAACTGCTCCATCATACTCCTATAGGCTAGATAAGCTCCGTATTGGTTCCAGTGGGTGTCTGTGGCGTAGTAGAGCTCCTTTTTCTCTTTGGCATTCATTAACACAGGGTAAAGCTCTAATATCCGCACAGAAGAATGTGTTTTTAGATACTCTATGATCTGCATATACCTGTTTTCAGATCTAACAGGTAACAGTTTTTCTGGGAGATTCTCAGGGTAAATCATGTGTTTTAAAGGGCAAATCATCAAGAAGTATTCACCTCCATTGCCCTGCACAAAATCTCTCCGGTCTTCAATATTTTGTTTAATCTGCCTCAACTCATCAGGAGTATATAAGTCTACCCCATTGTATGCTTCTAAGACATCCCAATCACTAGAGAAAAACCAATCCTTTTTTCCTACAGCTACAGAGTTTGGTATAGGAGATTGTCTTAAATATTTAAGCTTAAGATAGTTAAGAGTTACTGGTAAGGTGGTTCTGTAGGGGAATCGATCTTTATACCAAGCATTAATCTTTTTAGGGTAAGACCAAAAAGCAGTTTCTGCCCAAGTAGGAAATTCTGCCAACTTTCTTTTCTCATGGGTTGCGTTGGTACGTTCAGAAAATAGGAAGAAAACAGAGATTAAAACATACCCAAGAACAATCCAAGAGCTTTTGAATACTGCAGATTGAAGAGTGGGAATAAATGTCTTTATCAATGAGAATATTCCCGAAAGTAAAAGAGATATTAGCAGGATACGTGCTAGAATTAATCGAGTGAATAATGGAGCAAACAGTTCTTTTCTTGATATGATATCGTATGGGTTCTGTTCCAGATTCCAGGAAATACCGTCTGGAGAAACTTGGGGTAATAATGAGCGTTCTTGAACATTAGCTGGGTTAAACTTAAACAAGTCCTTGAGCCCTAACCCTGAATAGTTTGCTTCCATTATTGGAGAGGAAATCTTAAGTTTAGTAATGGTGAACCTCTCTGTTGCACGGGTAGAAAAAATCCGAATTTTTCGTTTCTCTTTTAGGCTCTTTATACCAGTTGTATATGTATAATGTGCGATTCCTTGTTCATCTAGAAAAATTGAATCCATTGCACCATGTACAATGATACTTGCACTTGGAGCCCCACCTTCTACATGTAGACTCATTTCTATGTCAATCTTCAACCACTTAGATTCTGCATACCCCGTTATAAGGTATAGAAACCAAGCACCAACCAACAAGATAAATATCCAAGATGCTATGTTCTTTGCCCTATTCATCTTAGAATCTAAAGTAAATGAAGGGGTTATATGTTGCGGTCATCAATTCTGTTATTCCAACAAAGAATAAGAGCAAGAGAATAAAGTCATAGAGGTAAACACCATTTTTTCTTGCCTTGAGCCTTTCAAAAAGATTTTTAAGAAAAGGAGTAGTGAATATCAGACCAATCACCATCCATACCACATAATAGGGATTCATGAATGCAGATAGCGAATAGGTGAAATCGCTATTAACCAAAACCATTCCCTGGATATAGGAAGCGGCATATTCGAATGACTCAGCTCTAAAAAACACCCATGCAAAGCCTACTACTAGCAAGGTATACAAGTGGCTTACTATCCTTGGCGATTTTTCTAGCCATTTCCCCAGCCCTAATCTTTCTACAATCAAGAAAAAACCATGCAGCAGACCCCAAAGAATGAAGTTCCAACCTGCACCGTGCCATAGTCCAGTAAGTAAAAAAACAATAAACAGATTTACATATACACGGTATGGAGCAACTCTGTTTCCACCAAGTGGGATGTAGAGGTAGTCTCTGAACCAAACACTCAAGGTCATATGCCACCTGCGCCAAAAATCTTGAATACTTCTTGCGATGTAAGGAAAGTTGAAATTCTCTGGAAGGTTGAAACCAAACATTTTACCCAAACCAATAGCCATGTCTGAATAACCAGAAAAATCAAAGTAGAGCTGCAGTGAGTAGGCAACCATTGCTGCCCATAGAAGTGGAGTAGAAAGTTCATCTGGAGGTAGTGCGAAAACTTGGTCTACTAAACTCCCCATGCTATTCGCTAGTAAAACTTTTTTGGCAAAGCCGATGATGAAACGTCTTAAGCCATCTGCGAATAAACCTTTAGATTCTACTCTAAGGGTGAGCTGTTCAGCCATGTCATTGTACCGAACGATGGGCCCTGCAATCAGCTGAGGAAATAGTGTGATATATAAGCCTAAGTTGAGCGCGCTTTTTTGTGCTCTATTTGTACCCCTGTATACATCTACCAGATACGAGAGTGCTTGAAATGTGTAAAAGGATATTCCTATAGGGAGCTTTTCTGGTTCTAGTGAAACCTCAGGAACTCCAATTATCACCAACAGAAAATTGAGATTTTCAGCAAAGAAATAGGCATACTTAAAATAGCTAAGTACGCCTAGATTCAGAATAACTCCAGCGATTAACCAAATTTTTCTATTGGGCATTTTTGGTTCTAAGCGTAGACCAATTAAGAAGTTGAACCCAATACTTAATATCATTACTATAACCCGTTCACCTTCTCCCCAGGCATAGAATAGCAGTGATGCAAAAAGTAGAAAGGTGTTTTTCGCAGTGTTATTCTCTTTCCAAAGTAGGTTGCCTAGTATTATTAAAGGAAGAAACGCAAAGAGGAATATGAGCGAGCTAAAAACCATTACTTGAGCTTCTTGATTTTCATTGCCAAGGCAGTGGTAAATCTCTTGTTCCCTTCCTTATTCA
>CBFIHE010000019.1:0-40810 GCA_965662345.1 Salibacteraceae bacterium | reverse complement strand
GGAGATACCCTTTGTGAAGGAGGCGTGCTCAGTGCTCGCGTTGAAAGCAACAACGCCACAAACATCCTTTGGAACGATGGCAATACCGCCAATGAACGTAAGTTTCGTAACTCGGGAACATACACCGTATCCGTTACCAACATTTGCGGAACGGTAGCAGACTCGCTCATCTTACTCATTGCCCCCTACCCTGAGCCAGAATTGGGTCCGGATACCATTTTGTGCATGGGAGAACAAATGACCTTAACGGTGAGCAGTTACCCCAACCACAGTTATGTTTGGAATACGAGTGAGACGGACAGTTCCATCACCATCCAAGAAGACGGGATTTATTCGGTTACGGTAACCTCACCTTACAACTGTGAAGGCTATGATGAAATGGAAGTAAGGGCATGCGGAACTACCTTGTACATTCCAACGGCATTTACACCCAACGGAGACGGACTCAACGATGAATTCAAGATAGAGGGAACGGACATTACCCGTTTCTACATCGCCATTTACAACCGCTGGGGTAATCAAGTTTTTGAATCTACAGACCCCACACAAGCTTGGAATGGCACGTTCCAAAACCAGGGTGAACCGGTGAATCCGGGTACTTTCTCGTATGTGCTTTGGTATGCCTCAGGACAGTATCAAAGCGAGGAGATTAGCGGGAGTGTGAATGTGATTCGGTAGGCTGAATTTTCAGGTAGTAAGATTACTGTAAGCCTATTCTCGATACAGCGCGTCCACGTTGTTCTAGCGCCACTCGAATGGACGGCTAGGGTGGTTTGGTTAAATCCTCAGTACTTAAATAGTTTATAAAGTGAGTGCTTTCAATACCAGCTCCGCTGTTTTTGCAGATGCTCCTCCACCGCCCAATTTTTCTTTGAGCTCTTCATACCCCGTTGACAAAGTATCTTGCTTGACAGGGTCGTTCAGCAGCAAGTCTAACTCATGCTTTAGATTTTTTGGGTTGAGCTCTCCTTGAATCAACTCTAGCACCAACTCTCGGTCCATAATCAAATTCACCAACGAAATGAACTTCACTTTAATGAGGTTTCTGGCGATGAGGTAAGAAATGTAAGAACCTTTGTAGCAAACAACTTCAGGCACATTGAATAATGCTGTTTCCAGCGTAGCTGTTCCAGAAGTTACCAGCGCAGCGGTGCTTTGACGGAGTAATCCATAGGTATTTCCGGATACCACGCTTACACCCTTGTAGCTACCTATGACTTCTTGGTAAAACGCATCATCTTGAGACGGTGCCCCAGCCACCACAAACTGAAAACCGGGATATTCATCACGCACAGAAAGCATAATGGGGAGCATGGTTTTAATTTCTTGCTTTCGGCTTCCGGGTAGTAGGGCAATCACGGGCTTTTCGGCATCCAATCCGTATTTATCTGCAAAAACAGGAAAAGCGGGTTTTTCTTCTTCGGCTTGTTGTATGGCATCTATGAGGGGGTGGCCTACAAAGTGTACCTCATAATCAAACTTGGCATAGAAGTCTTTCTCAAACGGAAGAATGACATACATGTGGTCTACATTCCGTTTGATTTGATGAATGCGCGATTGCTTCCATGCCCAAATCTGCGGAGAGATGTAATAGTGCGTGGGAATGCCTTCTTTCTTGGCCCAATCGGCTATGCGCAGGTTAAATCCAGGATAATCAATGAAGATGAGTGCATCGGGCTGGTAGGCTGCAACATCGGCTTTGCATGCTATTAAGTTACCCATAATGGTGCGCAGATTCATTAGCACTTCTACAAAGCCCATAAAGGCTAAATCGCGGTAGTGTTTTACCAATGTTCCGCCTTGTGCTTGCATGAGGTCTCCGCCCCAAAAACGAAAATCGGCCTCCGGGTCTCTTTTTTTGAGTTCACGCATCAAATTGGAGGCGTGCAAATCTCCGGATGCTTCACCGGCAATGAGGTAATACTTCATTAGACCCTAACCCAAGTTGTGTAATAGTAAATGAAATGCGCCACGGTGCCCAGCATACTTACCAAGAGGATGCCTTTGCCTATGTTGTCTTGCTCACGTTTCACCATGAATTGTCGCATTACAATGGCGTTAACCGCAATGAGGAATAGCTGCATTTTTTCGCTGATAGTGCTTGTGACGTATTTACCAGAAGCCTCTAAGCTCAAGTAAAACATGGCATAGATTACGGCAGGCAATACCAACCCGATGACCACACCCGTAACGAAACGATCTTTATTGAGGATTGAAATCATAGTTCTTCAAATCTTTGAGCGCTTGGTGAGCGGTTAAGTCGTATTGAACGGGAACCACGGAAGCAAAGTTGTTTTCCAGGGCGTAAACATCAGTATCCGTGCCGTCATCGTAGTTTACGAACTTACCGGTGAGCCAGTAATAATTCTTTCCGTAAGGGTCGGTACGTTTGTCAAATTCCTCTTCCCAATTGGCATTGGCTTGTCTGCATACCTGAATGCCCGACAACATATCGGGTTCCACTTTGGGGATGTTTACGTTCAAGCAAACCCCCTTGTTTAAGCCATTCTGCAACACTTGAGAAATAACCCGCTCGGCAACCAATTTGGAGGTAGTGAAGTCTGCATCTATGCTAAAATCCAATAGGCTAAAGCCGATGCTGGGGATACCTTCTAAACAACCTTCAACCGCTGCCGACATGGTGCCCGAGTAAATGACGTTCACCGATGCGTTAGACCCGTGGTTGATACCGCTCACAATTAAGTCGGGCCTGCGTTCTAGCACTTCGTTTACGGCTAGCTTGATGCAGTCTACAGGCGTTCCGCTGGTACTGTAAATTTCTGTTTCATCTCCAGGTTTGTGATGTGCGTTGATGCGTAGTGTGGAGTTTATGGTGATGGCGTGACCCATTCCGCTTTGGGGTTTATCTGGGGCCACAACTACCACCTTGCCAAACTGCGATGCCACTTCTGTTAAGGCTTTGATTCCGGGAGCGGTAACTCCGTCATCGTTACAAACCAAGATTAGCTTTTCGTCATTCATGAGAGCAAAAGTAAACGTGGGGATTGATTGTAAACCGATTGTTGGTTTTAATTAATAATAGAAGGGTGTTAACTTGACAGAGAATAGGGTTCATCACGATTAGGAGACGGATGGGTTTTTGCATAGTTCGTCACCCCGAACTTGTTTCAGGGTCTCAGCTTCAGTTCAATACTTTTGTCATGATAAAACTAACTAGAAACTAAAAATCTAACTGCTAATATCTACCAACTAAAAGTTTGGCTCAATACTTGATTCACATCTCTCAAACTCGGAAATATGAAAGCATTTACAAGCATCATCGCCACGTTGGCCCTATTCCCTCAAATCTACGCCAATACAGCCGCCCAAAGAGGCAAAATAACGGAGGTGACTGTTTTTGTGCAGGGTGCGCAAATTACACGAAACGTGAGTTTTAATTTGGAAAAAGGCAGTGCTACGTATGTAGTTACGGGCTTGTCTCCCCAGGTAGATGAAAACACCATCCGCGTAGGCGGTAAAGGCAACTTCACCCTACTTTCTGTGTCTAAACGAACCGATTATCTAAGCGCTGCCCCCAAATCCAAAGAAATGGTACTGCTAGAAGATACGTTGCAGCAACTCAATGCTTCCATTCATGCCTTAACGGCCAAGGAGTTCGGACTCACCGAGGAGAAAAACCTCATTCTCAATAACAAATCTATGCGTGGAGAAGATGCCACCTTAACGGCAGACCAACTCAAAGCCATGAGCGCCTTTTTTAGGGAACGCCTGGCAAGCATTTCGCAAGAACTATTTACCGTAGGTGTGGAGAAGAAGGCATTGGAAAACCGCAGGAAGAACGTGCAAAACGCCTTGAACGTGTTTGTTTCTAAGCGCAACAGACCCATGGCAGAGGTGGTGCTGGAGTTGCTCAACAAAACCGGGGGAACGGCAGCGTTAAATCTTATGTATCAAGTGAATGATGCGGGTTGGACCCCTTCTTATGATTTACGCACCTCTGGCAAGGGTACTGAGTTGGACGTTACTTCTTATGCATCTGTATACCAAGGTACAGGTGTAGATTGGGAAAATGTAAACCTTACCCTTTCTACCAATTACCCAAGGGGGAACAATCAAAAGCCCGAGTTACATCCGTGGATTTTACGTTTCGTTCAGTCGTACTACCAACAAGGCATGTCTAACCGCAAAACCGTTTACGCCCAACCTGCAGCCATGGATATGGCAGAAGCTGCCGATGCGGAAGTGATGAGCACCACTGCGGCAGATTTTACCCGCATTACCCAAAACACGTTGAATGCAGAATATAAGATTGAATTGCCCTACAACATTGCCTCTACACGAAAAGACCACAAAGTGATGATTAGAGAAACCCAACTGCTGGCCAAACTCAATTATTACGTAGCTCCCAAGCTAGACAAGCAAGCCTTTTTGGTGGCCGGGGTCACCCAATGGGAAAGCGAGAATTTATTACCGGGTGAATCGAGACAGTTTGTAGACGGCACCTACATGGGAAAAGGATTTTTAAATACCCAAACCACCAAAGACACCCTATTGGTGAGCATGGGAGTAGACCAAGATATTCGTACAGACCGAAAGCGCATTAAAGACTTTGCAGAAAAGACCTTCATTGGAGGCAAAAAAATAGAAACCATTGGCATTGAAATTACGGTGCGCAATACCAAAGCCGTTGGGGTTGAAATACGCGTAGAAGACCAATACCCTATTTCAAGCAATGAAGCTATTGAGGTGACCTTGATAGAAAGTGCGGGTGCCAGAGTAGAAGCTGAAACAGGGTTGATGCACTGGGATGTTGACCTTAAACAAGGGGAATCAAAGATAATTCGTTTTGTCTATAAGGTGAAATACCCGAAGGAGAAGATGATTAACCTCTAGTTGTGTTTAATAGTATGAATCGTTAAAGAGAATGAGTGTTGGGTTAAAGAATAAATCGCTATATTAGTTCAAATACTTTAATCATTTAACTCAACTAACTATGAAAACTGCCTGCTTTGAGCCACAAACGCTAGGCCTAATTCTTACTCTAAGTTTTATCTCCTTTTTAGCAACCATTCCACTGTCTAGCCAAGCACAATTGTACTCTAATGGGGTAAATAGTATTACAGGGAATAGGGTTGGTATAAGCCAGAATGCTCCACAAGCTTCTTTGCACATCAAAGAAACGCAAGGAAGCCAGATGATTGGAGGAGGGTTCCAATTTGAGCCACTTCTTCGTTTTGAGGGCAATCCTTCAAGCCCGCTCGCGGGCCAACAATTTTTTTGGGATTTGCGGATGGATGAAACTGCGAACCTCACGTTTTGGTCTAAACAAACTTCAGCGGCAAGTCTTAGCCAACGCATGGTGTTAGGGAATAACTTCGTCAAGTTTCACGAGAAAACAGAATTTAAAGGAGAGGCTGCTTTAGATGAAAGTATGATGCCAGACGGTTCCAATGGCCATTATTTAGCCATGGGTACCAGAGAATTGACACCTGGTAATTGGATGGACCCGGGAATTAGCATTTTCGGTACAGAAAATGGCGAGTTGCAAGTAATGACCAATGGCACGGGAAGCGTACTGGCAGGTCAACAAGCATTAAGCCAAAGTGTACGGTTCATTTTGAGTGATGACAAAGCCATATTTACGGTAGATCAAGAGTTGGCAATACCCGCTACAGCTACTGGAACAGGCAGTGCTATTGACTTGGTTTTTACAGACCAAGCTTCTCCTAATGCAGATAAACGGCAATTTGTACTTAGAGGATTGGGAACATCACACCCAACAGCACCCAATACACTAGAGTTTTGGGATCCTAACAACAACGGGAATGCTTGGTTTTCAATGCCTGTGCGTATAGGTACCGCTTTCAATGATATTGATATTATCAGCGCTGATTATAGACTTTATGTTCAAGACGGTATTCGAACGGAGAGAGTTAAAGTTGATTTGCAAGTAAATTGGGCGGATTACGTTTTTCATGATGATTATTTTCTCATGCCTTTGCTTGAGCTAGAGAGATTTATAGAAGTCAACAATCATTTGCCTGGAATACCGACAGTAAAAACTGTGGAAGAGGAAGGGATTGAGCTGGGTGAAATGAATGTAATGTTACTTGAGAAGGTCGAAGAGTTAACGCTGCATGTGATAAGCCTTCAGAAACAGATTGAAGAACTAAGAAACACCAATAACAATGAATAGGTCAGAATCTTTTGTTTTGCTGGCTCTGTTCTTTATTAATACAATTGGTTCAGCTCAGAGCTTCGTAGATTGGAAACATCAAGTAGTGCAGTATGTTAATGTTGCTTCAACCCCCAATATACCCACTCATTACAATTGGATTGAAGAATCGATTCTTGGACAAGGAGTACATATCAACTTGAACCCTACAGAGGTAGTTGATGTATACTTAGAGCACAATAATTCTCAGATTTCTTTCGGCCATTTTATATCGAATAGCTCAGTTTCGCATTTAATTGTTTCACTAGAGGTTAATGTTAATAATACTGGCTATGTCCAGCTGTACCAAGGAAGTCCAAAGCAGAATCATGTTTGGGATAGTTCTCCTTTTTTTAGTTTAATCGGAAATCAGAACCTAAAAGTTAGATATGTTACGGCTATCTCGACAGCAGTCTACCAGAGAGAGTATAACATACAAGTTGTTCCGAAATCTGATAAGTTATTTCGAGATCAATACGGTAACACAATTAGACTATGGAGAGGTAGCAACACAACATCTCCGAGTCCCATATTACTTAGTCCTGGCTTTGATGCATACAACACAAAACCTGAACAGTATTATAGATATGCAGGTCGTGAACTTTTTGACTGTCTTTTAAATAATGGCTTTGATGTTTATGTAATGTACTACAAGTATAATCCTCAAGACTTACGTAATAACGCTGCCGTTTATGCTTCTGGAATCCAATATATATCAACGCACCACAACAATTCTCAAAATATTATTTCCGCTGGAATTAGTATGGGGGGGTTAATTTCGCGATACGCATTGGCAAAGGCAGAAGATGTCGGCTTGCCGCTACCTGTTTCTAAGTGGATTTCTTTAGACGCTCCGCATCAAGGTGCATATATATCAATTGATTTGCAAATCTATTTGGGTGGAGTTAATCCACTTTTACCACAACCTTCATCTTTTGATCGCTATGCAAATGACAACCCTGCAGCTAAAACACTTTTGATTTGGAATTTTTACGAACAACCCCCCAGTATTCCGAATGGAAGAGGCCAAACCTTTAATAGCTTTTTCAATGAATTGAATTCATTAAATGGCACTGGTTATCCAACATTGACTGATAACATAGGAGTTTCCTTCTCAACAACTCAGCCAAATAATATTTGGGGAAAGTGGCTGGAAATTGACCCTAAAACGTTTAGCTTACTATTTTATAAAACAGTGGATATTGAGCTATACGAAAAATCCGCAGGTTCATTTTTACCCAAGATAAATATTGACCCTTTCATTTTTAGTTTATATGGTACATTTTGGACAGAGGTTAAGATAAAACAATTCCAAAACCCTACATTCATTTCACATAATAGTTCTTTAGATATTTCTGCGGGTTTTTCTCCATTTGATGAAGTTATTATTCCTGATTATACACGATTCCATGATGAGATACCCAGTGAAGTGGTTCCAGAAATCCTCGAAGCATTGCTGCGAGATGTGGATTATCGACAGAATGCAATCGTTACAAGCGATTTACACGTTAAAGCAGGAGAATCAATTTATTCTGGAAATAGTGTAACGAACCAGATGTTTCCTGGTGACTTTGTGGTTTCACCAAATGTTAAAACATTATTCCAGGCAGGAGTTGATATAGATTTATCTCCAGGTTTTAGTGCAACCTACCAATCAGATTTTGAATCAAGAATAGACGCTAGCTTTAATTGTGGGATGTTCTCGAAAACAGAGCTAATAAGCTCAGTTTTGAGTGAAGAACGAAACGCGATATATGATGAAGTTGAAGAATCTGATGAGTCGTTCAAAGCGATGAATCTCAGAATTTTCCCGAACCCCGTTACTGATATTCTTTTTATAGAATCATCTCGTAGATTTAAAGATAACATTCAAGTCTCAATTTACAGCATATCAGGTAGATTGGTACTAAGTAAATCATTTAATAATTGCAGTTCGCATAAACTTGAGCTTAACATAGGGAGTTTAAGCCCTGGGTTGTTTCTGTGTCAAATTAAGAATGGCGATATCCTAGGTTATGCCAAGTTGATAAAGGAATAAGAGAAGTTTTCTTTTTACCCTTGCTATTATAGTAATAGTCAAATTCTAACAACGATTATGAAATTAAAATTTTTATTTCTAGCCTTGTTTTTAAGCCTTGTTGGGTGTGAAAAACAAAGTGAAGACGATACAGGCTCTAACCTAAATACTAATGGTTGTCTTTTTGGACACAAAGTCAATAATGACATGAGTTTTAGGTTGGGGGTTTGGGTGAATGTAAGTCCAAACGTGCCTAATCCTGATACCATAATATTTCATTCAGATACACTCTGGAGTAATTTCGGCTTTAATACTGCAACAAACAGCAGGCAAGGCATTATCCGTAAGAAGTACGAATTAAACTGCAATCAATTAGTATCTTATTATGGATACGATGGTGCTCCACTTGACCCCCCATTTAGAAAGTTGACTAGATTCTCAGAGGATACAGGAATCTTCACAATTATATCATTTGGAGGAGATAGAGAGGATGATTACGTTAAAGTATTCTAGTTGATAAAGTAGGCCGGTTTTGCCTGCCTGAGAGAGATAAGAACAAGTTATGTTTAAAAAACAAGAGGGTATCAGGTTTTTCTTGAAGTGTTTGAGTATTACGTTACTTTTTGTGTTGGTATATGAACATGCTATTTGTCAAACTGATTCAATAGCTGAAAAAGCAAAAGAATACATCCTCAAATATCCTGTGAGCTCTGTTTTTGGTGAATTATTTTTAAACACAGCAGGTGTTTCACTTGGTTTGGAGGTTGTAGGAGAAAAAGGATTTAGTTTTTCGCAAGAAGCCGGCTACATTTTCAATACAGATAGAAAGGGGTTTGTTTTCGGTGCAACTGCAAATCGTGTTAATGGCATTAGGCTTACTTCAGAGCTTAGAAAATACGAACACCCAGAGCGGTTCTTCCCAAGCAGAGGCCTTTTCGCAAGTATAGAATTTGATAATATGCTATTAGTTGTTGAGGAGCAAACCATTGAGAACCATAAGGATGTTATCGGTTACCGAGGAGCCATCACCTTCAATATTGGTAGCAAGTTTCTTTTAAGCAAGAAAGATAAAAATAGGTTTACGCTGGATTTTCTTGTGGGTGCGGGCATTGGGTTTTCAGTCTCAAATAAATCAGATACTGAGTTCGAAAACTTTCCTTGGCTAAACGCAGACTTAAAACTGGGTTATATTCTAGGCAGATAAATCGCGGCTTAGTTCTTTTCGCTATCTTCGGTAGTACATGAAACCATCCTTACTTCTACTCGGTCTGTTGGGGGTTGCTTCTCTATTTTTAGGAGGTTGCGCTACTCTAAATAGTGCACAAAATTCCAGAACTTTAGGAAAGGGAAATGCCAGAATGTATGGTGCCGTTCAAGTAGGGTACAGTGATTCTACAGAGTTCGACCTCACGGGAGAAGGTGTTGTTGTTTTCCCGGAACTTGGCGGTTCTTATGGTTTGGCAAATCGCTTGGATATCGGCATAAAGACCAACGCTCAATTAGATGTTTTCGGAACCGTGAAGTATCAATTTCTTGGGTCATAAACCTCTTTTTTTGCTTCAAGCCTGGGTGCAGAGTTTGGAATGAATAATCCCTTTACTTGGGTTTACATGGGGTATAACTATCAAGGTCATTTGACTTGGTATAACTCCATTCACCCCAATGAAAAATGGTCAATCTTTTTCAACCCAAGATATGCCTACCTAGATTATGAGGTGTTCTCACTTGTGGCTTTTGAAGAACTCGATGACGTTAATAGAAATGTGTTTGGTTACACAGCAGGGTTTACCTACGGAACCAAATTTCAAGTGGTGGTAGGTGTAGGTCAATTCTACAATAGTGAGAATCTATCCATTCGGCAAGAACCAATGATTAGCTTGGGTATGAACATAAACCTATTTCAACCTTGATTCTTAATGGAGATACTTTTTGAACGATAAGCGATTTAGAATCCCGGAATGAACCACAGCATTACGTAATAAATATTTAATTTTACACGTAAAAGAAAGTTGTGGATAGAAAACTCACTTTAAGTCTAAATCAAGGTGTAATTGAAAAAGCCAAGGTTTACGCGAAGGCTAATAACATTAGCCTTTCTAAATTGATAGAGTCGTATTTAAACTCAATCACCAATCAGCATACGCAAAACCCTGAAATTACTCCGCTTGTAGAAAGCCTTAGCGGTGTAATATCCTTAGATGAAGAGGCGGATGTTAAGTTGGATTACACTGATTTTTTAACCGATAAGTACAAATGACACGCCTGCTTGTTGACACCAATATTGTTATTGACCTACTCGCGCACAGAGAGCCGTATTACCTAGAGGCCGCGCAGTTGTTTTCAAAAGCAGATAGAAAAGAAGTTGAGCTCATGGTTTCTGCACTCACATTTGCCAATACCCACTATATCCTTACTAAGTTGGAATCAGCAAGAGAAGCGCGCTTAATTTTAGGGAAGATCAAGGTACTTGTGGCTACCCTAAGTCTAGATGATAAAATCATTGAGCTTGCTTTGAACGATGAAAAATTCAAAGACTTTGAAGATGGTTTGCAGTATTATACCGCCATTGAGAATAAGGTAGACATCATTGTTACGCGTAACAAAAAGGAATTTAAAAACGCTGCATTACCGGTACTAACCGCAAAAGAGTTCTTGAGCAGTAACAACTAATCGCCTTCACGTTTACTTCTTTTTCTTGGGCTTTCGCATTCTTACCTTATAATCTTCCATGGTACCAACCACGTTAATGTTGAGGTAGCGGGTTTTACCATCGGGGTCAACCTCAATGATTTTATCTTCTTTGTTTGGGTCTCTTTCTTTGCTTCCAAAGAGCTTGTTTTTAGAAGCTTCTTTCACCAAACTCCACGGAATGCGAATAAAATAGTCTATGCTATCTGTCATGGTTTGCCTACCCGATAGTTCCATGTGCCCCAGTGTAGATTCAATATTCATGGAAGGAATACTCAGTGTTCCGTTGGTGATGTCTAAGTGATTCTCAATGGTATCAAAGCGCACATTAGTTAAGTCTCTATCGCCAAAGTAATCTGAGAGCATCAGCATAGGTTCGTAGTTAGTCAAACTACCATCCAAGATAAGTGCATCTAGGTGCACTTCAGATTGGTCTAAATCGGGCACTAAACCCGGATAAACACGAATGTTTCCCCAAATATCTGCACTGAGTTTGCCATGCAAGTTTTCAGAAACCAACGCATCCTGACCAAAATTCTCAAACTTGAATAGCAATTGGTCTAAATCAACATTCGTTACCCGCATTTTTGGTTTGAGGTAGATGTGCTTGGGGTCGCTACCGTTAAAATAGCCCTTCATGGCTATAGTTCCTCCTGCAGCATGCAGCCCCAACGTATCTACATGCAAGTAATGGTCTTTAGTAGTCCGCATTTCAGCTTTAACATTCTGCAAATCATAACGATGATAGATGAAACGACCTACATCTGCGCTAAATTTCATATCGGTAAACGGAATTTCAAAAATGTTGAAGGCTTCTGCGTGTTCGGCAACATCCTCTGTAGTCTTTATGTTTTCATCGGCTTTGCCGGATGCGGGTGGCGCAAGGTTGAAGCTAAAGAGTTCATCAAAATCTATGTAGTTTGATTGTAAGGTGAATAAGTCATCGCGTTTGCGCTCATTTTGGTCTTTTCCCAAGAAATAGTTGAAGTCCATATCAAAAATGGTTTTGCCCAACTTTCCTCGGAAGTCTTTAACCATAAGGTGCTTTTCTTTAAAGCTGAAAGTCCCACTAAAATCTTCAAAGCGTAGTGGATGCAGGTGCATTTTGCCATCCCACCGATCTAGCTGAATAGCTACAGAGGTGAGTTGAGACGAATCATACACAATGTTTGCCCCCAAGTACAAGGCCATGTTTTCTACTTCTTCATGCCTATACTCTTTGGGTACATAGTTTTCGCCACCGTAGGTGAACAAATCATTCAAGCGAAAGAGCTTTGAGGTGAGGGTGATATCCATGCCTACTTCGCCATGCAGCACATCTTCCATCCAAAAGCTGTAATCATTGATGATGCCGTTAAAATGAAAGTCTGTAGTATCAATATTCCCTGTGAAATCAACAATTTTGAGGGTATCGTCTTTGATGAGTACATCGGCATGAAAATCGTGTAAGGTGTGCGGGTAATTTTGCAAGTCAGCATACAAGTCATCTATAAAGAATTCGCCTATGGGCAAGTATTTATACTCCGTAAATGCATTGCCTAGCGCATTGAAAGAGAAGGCCATTTTTAGGTCTTTAATGCGTTCGTTGAAACCGGTACTGTCGGCAGCATTGTATCGGGTAATTTCTGTAAAATCTAGCAAGTCGGATGCTATTTCCAAGTGCGCTTTTACGGGTATGGCATTGTGATGCACTATAGCAGGCAGGTCTGAAAGGTAGCCGGTAATGCCAATGTTTGAATTCCCGAATTTCATTTGGAAGAGGTCTAAAACGGCTTGTTTGCCCTTCATTTCTAAGTGAAGGTCTAAATCGGTAAGCGGAGCAGGTAAATCAGTAGAACTCAAGGCTAAGTTTTCTACCGTCAGCTCTGAGTAATAGGCTTGGTTGAGGTCTTCTAGAGCGGTTTGCGGATTATCAAGGTCAATGATGTCATGAAACTTCATGTGCATTTCTACTGTGCCTTGTATTCCTTCAATTTCTTCAAGGTTGAGGAAATCAGCCCAAAAGGCCAAATCAAAATCGGCATCTACCTGCATTTCAATATCGGGCACTTCAAAATTGGTAACGTTAATGGCTCCAATAAATTCACCTTCTTCTAAAGAGGCCGAGATGTTTTTCATGGAGAATTGCATGGTAGAAAGGTTCATACTGTCTCCGTTGGTGAAAGAGCCTGAGAAACCCATATTATCTATCCGTTTGGCCACTTGGGTGTTTTCAAGAAAAGCCTCACTGGCTCCAAAGTTGGCCTCAAAGTAGGGTTGTCTGCCATTGGTGCTAGGACCTTTTACCGTGGCATTGAAGTAGATGTTCCCCGCGTTTTCATAGCGTTCCAATACTGGAATAATCTCAGTAGGCGCAAAGGCTATGAACATGTCAAAACTGGGCTTAGTACCTTTTACGGAGAGGTCAAGTGTCATGTCGTTTTTGGTATCTATGCTTCCTTCCAACTCAAAATCGCCATGCTCCATCGTAATGCCTGAGGGTTCAAAGGCAAGTAGACCTGTGGATTGGTCAAAAGAAAGATCGGTATGAAACTCAAAATGCTTGTTATTGAAGTAAGTGGTGTCTCTACCTTTAATTACATCTAAAATAAACTCGGTATCTACATGCGCATTAATCAACGCATCGCTCAACTCAAATCCACCCCGTGCATAGGCTATGGTAGTAGCAATATCCAACCCCGTGGCTTCTTCACGCTGATGGAATATAATGTCTGATAATTCAATTTTCTTGAGGTGTATGTTAAGTGGTGCAGGTTCATCATCGCTTTGCGCAGACTCCGTAGCCAAAGCCACTTGCAGGTTGGTTTCTCCGTTCTCGTGCAGTACAATGTCTATTTCACCTTCTTCAATCGATAGTGATTGGATATCGTAATTCCCCGTTATGATGTCAAAAAAGGCAAAGCCGATGTAGATATCCGCCACATCTACTATGGCGGGAGCATCCGTTTCTTTGGTTTCAAGCACACGAACATCATCTATTTTAATGCTGATGTAGGGGAAGTTTTGGAACAAAGCCAAGTGGCTATCACCCACTTCAATTTTACCTGTGAATTGGCGGTTTACCGCGTTGAGTTGTGAGGCTACGATTTCATCTTGCTTGGTGTAGACAAAGGCTATGATTGTAGCGATTAGCAGTATTGCCGCAGCCAAAGAGCCCGCAATAAATTTGAACGTAGAATTACTAACGGTTTTTTTCATGGTCTCTTTCTACGAAGGGTTAGATTCATCAGGAGTTAGCGTGGTCTTGTAGATGTAATACATTGCGGCAGCGCTAATGCCAACACCCAAAAGCAACACCACAAAAGGTGAAGAGGCGGTTAGGGTAGCTTCTTGTGTTTCCAGCATTTCAGGACCCATGATGTAGACCAAAACAACCACGGAGGCATTATTTACAAAATGCAGCAACATAGGGTAAACGAGTTTTCCGCTCCAAGCGTAGAGGTAGCCCAATACTACACCCAAAACCAAACGAGGAACGAAACCCAAAAACTGCATGTGGAATCCGCTAAAAACTACGGCAGCCGCCAGAATGGCTAAATGAATGTCAAAACGCTCGTGGAAGATGCGCTGCAATGCTCCTCTAAATAGCAGTTCTTCGCAAACCGCAGGAGCAAGGGCTACAACCACCAAATTGAAGAGTAAATCGGTGGGGCCATCCATGAGTAAAAATTGTTTTATGAGTTTTGCAGTTTGTTCTTCTGATTGCCGTATACTGTCTTCTAGTCCTTGTAAAAAATCAGGAAGGTTTAACCCGTAATTCCAAACACCTAGCCATTCATTTACAGGAAGCAAGGCAAATGCCAAAAGCAGTACTGCTCCCATTACAGTGATATTGGTTCTTGAAACTACATCGCGATAGCCATATGCCAACATAGCCAGTAACCCTGGTAGGCCTAGCATACCTAAAGTAGTAGCTAATTGCATGGTTTTGAGCAGTCCAGTAGATAAGCTTCCAGTGGTGAAAGAAGCTACATCTACCCCAGCAATTACGAAGGCTATGGTAACAAGCATAGCGGTAAAAGCCACTCCTGTTAAAATAAAAACCAAAAGCAAAAGTAGTTTTAGCGATATGGGTAAGGAGGCAAACCTTCCTGCAATTTTCATGTTTGATGGATTTGTAATTTTGCGCATTCAAAAATGGTACGCATTGCAAATATAGAATTGGGCGACTTTCCGTTGCTGCTTGCTCCCATGGAAGATGTGAGCGACCCTCCTTTTCGTGCTTTATGCAAAGAAGCAGGTGCCGATTTGATGTATACAGAGTTTATTTCTAGCGAAGGACTCATTCGCGATGCGGCAAAAAGTGTGCAGAAACTAGATATCTACGAGTACGAGCGCCCAGTAGGTATTCAGATTTTTGGTAGCGAATTGGATTCCATGATTGAATCTGCCAAGATCATTGAGCGTACCAACCCAGATATTTTAGATATCAATTTTGGTTGCCCAGTAAAGAAGGTAGTTTGTAAAGGTGCAGGCTCTGGAATTTTGAAAGATATTCCAAAAATGGTAGCACTAACTGAAGCCGTTGTAAAAGCAACAGATTTACCCGTTACCGTAAAAACCCGTTTGGGATGGGATGACAATTCCAAACACATTGTTGAGGTTGCAGAGCGATTACAAGATGTAGGAATACAAGCCATTTCCATTCACGGCAGAACGCGTAAGCAGATGTACAAAGGCGAAGCCGATTGGAGTTTGATTGCTGAAACTAAGAATAATCCGAGATTACACATTCCTGTATTTGGTAACGGAGATATTGATTCGCCTCAAAAGGCGGTAGAATACAAAGACCGTTACGGAGTAGACGGAATCATGATAGGTAGAGCGAGCATTGGCTATCCATGGATTTTTAATGAAATCAAACACTTCCGCGATACGGGTGAAATGCTTCCTCCGCCAGATGTGCATGAACGCGTGCGTGTGGCGCGTAAGCACTTGGAAATGAGTTTGCAGTGGAAAGGTGAGCGTTTGGGTATTGTAGAAATGCGTAGACACTACGGAAACTATTTCAAGGGTATTTCACACTTTAAAGAATACCGTTCTGGGCTTGTGAACTCTATGGATGTAGATGAGCTTTTTGGTATCTTAGATAAGGTTGAAGAAACCTTTGGCGATTACGCTTTTGCTTAGTTCTCTTCTAGTTTCATGCAACACACTTGCGCTTAACGACAATTGTCGTTACATTTGTGTAAATTGTCGTGTTATGCATTCAATAACTGTTGATTTCGAAAAAGAGAGAGATTCCGTAATGGAATGGTTAGGCATTTCTAAGAGAATATCAAACCATTCTAATGTCGCCCTCACGTATATAAGAATTATTAAAGATGGTCTGAAGAGCAAGTCCGTACACTCTTTTGCAGAGCGGTCAGGATTAACTAAGAAGCAAGTGTCTAAGATGATTCATATTTCTGAGCGAACTTTACAAAGAAATCATCCGGATAAGCAAATTGATGTTTCATCTTCGGAAAGACTAGTTGATCTAGCACGCCTTTTCTACAAAGGAATTGAAGTATTCAATGACCGTGAAACGTTTGTGAAGTGGCTAAATAGATCCAATAGATCTATTGATAATCAGAAACCTTTAGAATTGATTGAAACCAGTCTTGGTGTTGACCTTGTAATTGAAGAGCTGTTAAGAATTGAACATGGAGTCTTCTCATGATCGTTTATCGAATTGCTAAGGAAAAGTGGATTGGTGAATTGAGCGGAGAAGGCGCCAAGCGAGTTGGTGGTCGGTGGAATCCCAAAGGTTACAAGGTTATCTATTGTTCGTCCAACTCTTCTTTGGCTTTGTTAGAAACCCTAGTTCACTTAGATTTTGATTTGATACCATTGGACCTTCGAGTAGCTGAGATTGAGATTCCTGATGATAGTATTAAAACTATTTCTGAAACAGACTTAATAAGGAATTGGAGAGACTATCCAAGTCCTGATGAATTAAAAACTGTAGGCAAAACCTGGGTTAATGATAATAAGTTCTTGACGCTAAAAATACCAAGCGCAGTCAACCCTAAAGAGTTCAATTATTTACTCAATGTAAACCACTATTTTATGAATCAAGTTAGTCTAGTACAAAGCTATCCTGTATCTATTGATTCTAGGTTTCGAACGTGATGTATCGGGTTCTTATCTACGCATCTTCTTAGAAATAATCACCGTAGAGGGTATACCCGCAGCAACCAAGCCAATCAATAAGACCACCCCTGAAATGGCAAGTAAATCTGTGAATTTAACTGCAATGGGGTATGCATCTACCAACATACCTTGAAGTTTTACCCATTTGAATTGCTGCTGACCAAAGCTTAAAAGCAGTCCGGAAATTAGGCCAATCCCTCCGCCAATGAAGGTGATGAGTAGTCCTTCCCAGAAGAATATATTCCGAATCAATTCTTTGCCAGCACCCATTCCAGAGAGAATGAATAAATCTTCTTTTTTATCTAAGATGAGCATGGTAAGACTACCCAATATATTAAAGGTAGCAATAAGTAGAATGAATGATAAAATGAGGAAGGTTGCCCATTTCTCTGTGTTGTTGGTTTTGTAGAGTAGCTCGTTCAATTCGTATCGTGTTTTCACACGCACTTGGTCACCCAATTTTGTTTGCAAAGTGGTTTTGAAAGCTTCTAAATTTATTCCAGGCTCTAGGGCTATTTCAATAGCGGAGAGTTGCGCAGAATCGCGCTTCAATTGTTGAACAAATGCTAAAGGAGCAACGGCATACTTATTGTCTAGCTCCGCATTGATACTAAAAATACCAGAGGCATAAATGGGCTCATTGAAAAAAGCAGAAGTAAGGTTAATTCTCAAGTTTGCCTTGGGGTTTGCAGCAAATACTTGAAGCGGTTTGAACATGTCTCCTATGTTCACATTTAAATTTCTAGCAATCAAATAGCCGATTAGCATGAATTGCCGGTTATCATGTGTAGTTAGTGTTGAGGTACCCGTCCACAATAAGCTATCCATACCGCTCATGGTAATATACTCTTCATCTACACCTTTGAGTGTTGCAAAAGCCTGCGCATCTTGGTATTTAAGTAGTACCGTTTCTTCAAGTGTTCTTGATACGAACTTTACTTCTGGCATCGCTTTCAGTGCTTCGGTATCTACCTCTGTAAAGCCCATGTACTTGCCCTCTGCAGATTCTATTCGAATCTCGGGGTCAAAGCTGCTGTAAAGCGACTCAACTAATTCCGTTAAGCCATTTATCGCGCTCATTACCACTACCAGTGCCATGGTACCCACGGCAACACCTATCATAGAAATACCTGATATGATATTGATAACGTTACGCGATTTCTTGGCAAAAAGATATCGTCTGGCTATGAATAGCGAAAGTCTCAAATCAGTCTAGCAATTCATTGATTCGCTCTGCGTAGTCTAGTGAGTCGTCTAAGAAAAAGGCTACGTTAGGAACAATGCGTAATTGGTTTTTAACCCGTTTACCTAATAAGAAACGAACCTCGTTTTCATGCTTTCTTAGAATTTCCAAATCTGCTTCAGGTTCCTCTCCTGGAAAGATACTTACATACGTTTTGGCGAAACCCAAGTCTGGACTTACACGTACTACAGTAACAGTAATCATTTTTCCAGGTAAATACTGGTTACCGTGTTGTTGCAAAATTTCTCCTAAGTCTTTTTGTAGCAATCGGGCCACTTTATCTTGTCTGATGCTTGCCATATATACGTAATCTTCGAGCGGTAAAGATACGGTCTCCGGCTTTACCGTTTGGCTATCTTTGCGCGCGTGAAAAACTTCATGAAAATACTCAGACTGGCAGCCAATTACAAGGGCTACGCTTTTCTGAACATCTTCTTCAACATATTAAGTGTTTTCTTTAATGTATTCTCATTGGGAATGCTCATTCCCGTAATGGATGTTTTGTTCAAGACAGATGAACAGTTTACGCAAATATTGAGTACTCCGCCAAGTACTGAAATTTCCATGGTGGGAATGAAAGATCTTTTCTACTACAATTTGGCAGAGATTATTGCTTCACAAGGAAAGGAACAGGCCCTCATATGGATTTGCATCACTCTTGTGGGAATGACTACCGCCAAGAACCTGTTTAAGTACTTCGCTATGTTCTTTTTGGCGAAAATCAGAAACAACGTGGTTCGCGATTTGCGTAATTCTATTTATCACAAAATTTTGCACTTACCCATAGGATACTTTAGCGAAGAGCGCAAGGGCGATGTAATGGCTAAAGCAGGTAACGATGTGCAAGAGGTAGAATGGAGCATTATGGCTTCTTTAGAAGCTACTTTTCGTGAACCCATTGCTGTTGTAGGTTTTCTAACGGTTCTCTTTCTAACCTCCGTAGAGTTAACTCTTTTCATTTTCGTTTTGCTCCCAGTAGCTGGGTTGGTGATCGGACAAATAGGTAAATCTTTAAAGAAAACATCTTCGCAGGGTCAAAATAAGATGGGCGAGCTACTGAGTATTTTAGAGGAAACGCTCAGCGGAATGCGTATTATCAAAGCATTTAACGCAGAAGAAAGCAGCAGAAAGCGCTTTGAGAAATTCAATCAGCAGTATACAGATTTAATGGTGCGTATGTACCGCAAGCGAGATTTGGCGTCTCCCTTGAGCGAGTGGATGGGAATTGTAGTGGTTTCTGCCGTTCTTTTATATGGAGGTCGATTGGTATTTACAGGCGAACTTGAAGCCTCTTTCTTTATTGGTTATTTGGCTTTGTTCTCACAAGTGATTCCTCCTGTGAAAGCGCTAAGTAATGCCTCTTACCACGTGCAAAAAGGTTCTGCTTCCATGGACCGAATCAATGATATTTTAAATGCAGAAATTACCATCAAGAGCAAACCCGATGCTGTAAGTGCAACAGGCTTCCGCCAAGCGATTAACTACAAAGACGTTTACTTTAAATATGATGGTAAAACCGATGTATTGAAAGGTATAAATATCAGTATCCAAAAAGGGCAGACTATTGCTTTGGTTGGTGCTTCTGGAGGAGGTAAATCTACACTTGCTGATTTGCTTGCCCGTTTTCATGACGTAAGCGCAGGAGGTATTGAAATAGACGGAGTAGACATTCGTGATTTACAAGTAGAATCTCTTCGTAGCCTAATGGGTGTTGTTACACAACAATCTATACTTTTCAATGACTCGGTAGCCAACAACATCGCCTTTGGCACGCACAATGCCACACCAGAAGCTATTGAAGAGGCAGCCAAAATTGCAAATGCCCATGAATTCATTTCCAAACTTGAAAATGGGTATGATACCAATATTGGTGATGGTGGCGGCAAGTTGTCTGGAGGTCAGAGACAACGATTGAGCATTGCTAGAGCTATTTTGAAAAATCCACCCATATTGATTTTAGATGAAGCAACTTCTGCATTGGATACAGAATCGGAAAAATTGGTGCAAGACGCACTAAATAACTTAATGCAGAACCGGACATCCATTGTTATTGCGCACCGTCTAAGTACCATACAACAGGCAGATTGCATTTATGTTATTGATCAAGGCGAAGTTGTAGAACAGGGAGCGCATCAAGAACTGCTCCAGTTGAACAAGGTCTATAGAAAGTTATCAGACCTTCAGTCGTTTAAATAGAATAATCGGAATCATGAAAAATACAGTACTTAGCCTCCTTGTAGCCTTATTAGCTATTTCTTCAAAAGCACAAATAACCATTGATTCGGCAGATTTCGCATCAATTGGCGTTGTTATATATACCGCTCAGGATACCCAGGTAACTGGGCTTAGTATACCTGCAGGTTCTAGTACTCCACAATCGTGGGATTATTCAGGCCTTACACAACATGTGTTAGATAGTGCCCAATTTTTAGACCCCGCTGGTACTCCAGGAGCTTCTGAATTCCCGGGAGCAGACATGGCTCTTTTTCAAGACGGTCAGTACGCATACCTGCGTAAAACAGATACATATTTAGATATTGTTGGTCTTTACGGAGATATTTTGGGCCAAGGAATTGTGTTGCCTATTAAGCCTTCCCCTGCTCAGCGTAATGTGGTCTTTCCAAGTACTTATGGTACTTCATTCACTACAAACTCTGTCATAGACTCTACTATAGAAGATATTTACACGGGAATTTTTGATTCACTGCGTTTGCGCAGAATCTCAAATATTGTGAGTGAAGTAGACGCCTTTGGTAGCTTAACAACTCCATCTGCAACGTATGCAGATGTTCTCAGACAAGAAGTTGTTACTACCAATATTGACACCGTTTGGGGATATAATCAATTTCTTGGGAGTTGGAACATGGTAACAGAGCTGGTTACCACAGAATATGCGTATCGGTTTATTGCTGAAGACAAAGACTTTTTCATATTAGAACTCCAAGCCGATAATAACGGTCAAGTATTTAGTGCTCGTTATCAAGTGGGTGGGAAGCCTGCAGCCTCTGGAACAGTAACAGATTTAGCTTGCGCTGGTGGAGCAGATGGCAGCATTGTGCAAAGCGTTTTGGGAGGAACACCTCCTTATACTTATCAATGGAACAATGGTGCTACAACGAAAGATGTATCAGGATTGGTTTCTGGCTCTTACACGGTTACTATTTATGACCAACTAGATAGTGCCATTGTGAACTACATGGTAAATGAACCTGCACCAATTACGGCTGCAGAAACTGTCACGGATGAGTTATTTGGAAATGATGGTGCTATTGCGTTAACCGTTTCAGGTGGGGTTACTTCTTACACGTTTCAATGGAGCACGGGAGCTACAACTAAAGATGTTTCTGGTTTGGTTTCTGGTTCATACACGGTTACGATAACAGATGCCAATTCATGCGACACCTCTTTCACCTACGCGGTAGGTAGTAACACTTCTGTAGATGCGGTAGACCGCGATGAACGCATGCGTGTATTTCCTAATCCAGTAACAGATTACGTTGAGGTAAGAACAACCTCGGCTAATTTGAAGGTTCAAATTTTTAGTCTAAGCGGCAAAAGGGTTCTATTTAAAAATGCTTTAAGCAATACCTTAACCATTAGCCTAGAAGATTTACCCGCAGGAATCTACCTCTTAGAGGCGCAGAGCGATGCTGGAGTATATCGTGAAAAACTAGTCATTGGTCACTAGTTCGGGAAGAGTATAGGGAACACATACATTGTAAGTACTGTAGGGAGTATAATGAGTACGAAAAAGATGTACACCTTTAAGATGTTATCTCCCTTGAAATCAAAAAAGTTGATAAACTCTTCAGCGAAAAGTGAACGAGCTTCCTTTAGGTCTTTAAGGATGGTGGGAAACTCTCTTTTAAAGTCACCAAAAGTTTCTCTTTTTTCTTGACCTTTTTTCTGCATACTAAAAATGCTGCCGTATTCGAATGTCAAGGGTAGGGTTAGAATTGGAATATGTATAAAAACAAAAAAGCTCGGTACTAATCTTCCCGAGCTTTTTTGCCTTAAACCTTCTACCCCTTTTTGGTATGATACAAAAATGGTGCATTCTGTTAAGAAAAACGAGGATCGTTAATAAACTAGGAATAAGTTGCTTAAAAAGAGGTATAAGTTACACTCTTAGGGTTTGAAATCAATAAAGGAAGTTGTTGTATGGATATCTCGCAGCGTGAATTTCTTTAATCTCTCGATAGAATACTTCGCGTAACTCGTCTAGATTAATCCTATTCTTGGCAGAAATAAACACGCAAGGCCCATCGGTTTTCCCTATCCATGTTTGCTTTAAGTCATCTAAGGAAACGTGGAGTCGATCATCGCCAGTGTAATCAAACTCACCTTCTTTTAATGAATTGTATTGATCTATTTTATTGAAGACCATAATCACAGGCTTTTCCGCTCCATCAATTTCATTAAGCGTTTCATGTACCGTGTTTATATGGTCTTCAAAATTTGGGTGACTTATATCCACCACATGCACCAATACATCTGCTTCGCGAACTTCGTCTAATGTAGATTTAAAAGATTCCACCAATTGGTGTGGAAGCTTCCGAATAAAGCCAACGGTATCAGATAAGAGGAAAGGTAAATTATGAACCACTACTTTACGTACAGTAGTATCAAGGGTAGCAAACAGTTTATTCTCTGCAAACACCTCGCTTTTACTCATAATATTCATCAATGTACTCTTACCTACATTAGTATACCCCACTAGAGCCACACGAATCATCTTACCTCTATTCTTGCGCTGGGTGGCCATTTGTTTATCTATGGTTTTCAGCTTCTTCTTGAGTACGGTAATCTGATTGCGAATCATTCGCTTATCTGTCTCAATTTCTTTCTCCCCCGCACCACCGCGTGTTCCTGTTCCACCGCGTTGCCGCTCCAAGTGGGTCCACATGCGTGTAAGACGAGGTAAGAGGTACTGATATCTTGCTAACTCAACTTGAGTTTTAGCTTGAGCAGTTTGCGCCCTACTCTGGAAGATATCTAGAATCAATAAGCTTCTATCGTATATTTTAATCTTGAGCTCTTTCTCAATGTTACGCAGTTGAGAGGGAGACAAGTCATCATCAAAGATTACGGTGTCAATTTCAAACTCTTTGATGTAATCTTTAATCTCATTTAGTTTACCAGAACCCACGAATGAACGCATATCTGGGTGACCTAGGCGTTGAGTGAAAGATTTAACGGCATCTATTCCAGCAGTTTCAGCTAGAAAAGCCAATTCTTCCAAATACTCTTCCACCAACTCTTCTCCTTGAGTGGGAAGAATGAGCCCTACTAAGACCCCTTTCTCTCTTTTTTTTCTTGTAGTGATATCTTGCCCCATTAGCTAATATACTGCCAAGGAATGCGCAAAATGATAAGTAGAAGAGCCAAACCAAAGAAGATGAAAACTTTCTTAAAGCGCGCATCACTATTTGTAAGGCGTTTTATTTGAGCACGACCTATTGTAAGCAGTACAATGGCCACAATCATTGTAGTAGGGTGTTCCACAACCATTAAGCGTTGGTAGCTGTCTTTCATGATTTCACCCATGTTGTTCAATTGGCCAAACCAAGGGCCAGTGAAATACAATACAAAGCCTAAGAGAAGCTGAGTATGAGCTAAAATAAGCGAGATAAGTGTGAGCTTTTCTTCTGTATTGCCAAAGGGCATTCCTTTAGACTTTAATAAAATAGAACGGCCAACGGTGTAGAGTAGGATGACCAAGAGTAAAATCATTAGCGTGTAATGACTTGTTTTTACGATTTCGTACATATTGATTGAATTAGTTGGCAAAAGTATGGAAACCGCAGGATTTTACCTTTTGTTCTTCTACCCAAACGTTTTCTTTTAAAACAGTACCGTTCTCTAAAGTTAGGTGGCAATTATCCTACTGTTTTTTTGATTTTGGTGCTACTAAACTCACAATTATGGTTAATCATTTACTCAAGCTTTCACTAACTCTTGTGCTCTTTTCAGGCTTTTCAACTACACTCTTTGCCCAAAATGGTTGGAAATCCGTAGGGCTTTCAAACGGCACGGAGATAGAAATACATGATTTTGGGTCTAACCACTCCTTCTTATGGATTGCTTCTTCGCAAGGGTTATTGCGCTACGATTACAACCAAGTAGTTAATGCCGACCAAGGAGTTATGGGTAGGGCATCTCATGTTGCCGTTGGTAATCAAGATTCGGTCATAGCCTTTTCCGATGCCACGGGTGAATTGTTCTTTCTCGCGGGTTCCACGGTTTATGCAACGCTAGATTTGGATAGCATTTTGCCCGGTTTCACTCCCTTTGATATAGCCTTGGGCTCAGACTCAGAATTCTACTTGGCCGGAAATACGGGGATGTATACGCTGAATGCCGGAGGAATTCTTCAAGTAGATTCAAGGCCGTTCAGAGTAGTTGAAAGAGGTTACTCGGGAGTGGTAGGAATTGCCAATTCCAATGAATTGGTAGCCTTTAAGCATGGGTTGCCCCAGGATTTGGTCATTCCAGCTGGCTTAAATGCTTCTTTCATTCAATCTTTAGATGTTGTGGATTCTCAATTGGTAGTTGCATCACTACCCGGTGGAGTCCTTTCTTTTCATGCAAATCAATGGAACACACTGTCATATGCATTGGATGTAGATGCCGTGGTTATGGAACCATCAGGAGTTGTTTGGGCAAAGGACTATAGGAATGTCTACAGGTATGTTCCGGGAGATGTAGAAGTTTTCTCAACCTATGAACGGAACCACATTCTTGCGGGAGGCCTCCTTCATCGTTGGCAGAATAACGTTGTGGTATCTGGTAATTCATCATTCGCTTATGCCAACACGGGAATTCAAAACTATGAACACCCTTCTCCCGATATGAATGAGCTAAGCCTCTCTCTATTGCCTAACGGAAGTTTTTTGACTCAAGAAGAAGCCTTGTCTTCTCAAGCTTCGGGTCTTATGCTTGATACACATATGCTTGTACATTCACTTGATCTCTGGTTGGCAGCAGTTGTACAAGGAGATACGTTGATTACGCACGGAGATTATTCCAGGTATGAAAACGGATTGCCTTGGGCATCGGGTGCATATTCCACAAACTATGATTTTGAACATAATCACTGGGTGTATGGCGTAACAAAACAAGAGATTGACAATCACATCCTCAATTTCGGTGCTGCGGGTTATGTGGTTCCGCAATCCATTTCAAGCTGGCCCGCGCATGGCGATGTGAGTGTAGGGCAAAATACCTGCCTTGCCCCGTTTATTGATGTCAATGCAGATGGAGTTTATAATCCTGCTCAAGGCGATTACCCTCAAATCAGAGGGGATAAGACATTATACGTTATTGCGAATGAGACCAACAATCGCGATTCAACTTTAACGCAAGCGCTACATGCAGAAGTTCATGCCATGTTTTACGCTTTTGACGACCCTTCAACCCATCTTCAACATACAGTATTTGCCAACTATCGGATTGTGAACAGGGGAAGCGGCACTCTCAATAATGTTCGAGTAGGCCTTAGCTATGATTTTGACCTGGGCTTTCCTCAAGATGATTTTTTGGGGTGCGATACGCTTTTGGAAATGGGTTATGTATACAACGGAGACAATACAGACGCAGGTCCAAACGGATTTTGGCAAGCTCCCCCTGCACTTGGCAGTATATTTCTCAATCAAGATATGATAGGTTTTTATGCAAAACCCAGTTGGCCAATTGGTCCACCGTTTAATCCTAATTTCCAAAATGAGCAAAGGGTTTCGTTGCTATACGGAAGCTATCCTGCTTCTCTGAACAACCCAAACTATTTCGCAACGGGCAACCCCGCCTCTCAAGACCCCGATACAGAAGCGAGTATGGGTAATCTTCCAGGAGATAGACAAGGAATACAAGTAGCCGATTTAGGTGATATTTCATCCAGGAGTTTTGTCGAATTAGATTTTGCCATTTCCTTGGCCCTTAACACTGGAAATAGTGCGGTTGATGCCGTAAACGATTTGAAAGGTCAGGCAACCATTCTGCAAAATCTGTTTGTCAACCAAAATTTTCCAGCATGGAGTTTAGGTTGTACAGGTGTGGCATTATCCAGTAGCGAAACGCAAGAAATGCCCAGGATGAATCTCAAGGTATTTCCTAATCCTGCCCAGGCATCCATCCAGGTTTCAAGGCTTCATGGTCCAGTGCGCTATCAAATCTACACTCTGCAAGGCAGTTTGGTACAAACAGGCCAAGCTCACCCGGGAGAACCCTTAGACGTAGCCCGGCTTAAAAGCGGCTTGTACCTGCTGCAGCTAGAAACGGGCGAAAGGTTGAAGTTTACCAAAGAATAATGCGCATGAGGCTGGCCTGCGATTGGTGGAGTACTGTGCTATCTTTCCAAAGCGAATTTCTTCACCTGCAAACCTTACATTTGTGAGTGTGTTAAAACTCGGTATGCGTCAACTTCTCTTCCTTCTTAGTTTACTCTTCTCAAACTTGGCATTGAGTCAAGATAATTTTCCTGTAAATGGAACGCATGATGTACGCAACACATCCTACCTGTTTACCAATGCAGTTATACAAGTTACCCCTAGCAACCGGCTAGAGAATGCCTCGCTGCGCATCAAAGAGGGAGTGGTTGTAGATGTTGGCCAAAGCCTTCAGCCCATTGCAGGAAATGAAGTGGTCATTGACCTAAAAGGAAAATACATCTATCCTGCGTTTATTGACTTAGACAGTGATTATGGGCTTCCTGTCATCCCCAAGAAGAAGAAGGAGAATAGACCTAGGTATGCCACTTCAGTGAAAGGAGCGTACGGTTGGAATGAAGCCATCAAAAGCGATGTAAATGCCATCGACCACGTGCGTGTTGATGCCAAGAAAGCCATAGAGCTTAAAAAAATGGGTTTTGGTGCAGTACTTACACATCAACAAGATGGTATAGCACGCGGAACGGGAACATTGATGAGTCTTGGCGAAACATCTATCCATAAGAACATCATTACCCAATCGCCCTCTGCCCATTTTTCGCTAAGTAAAGGAAGCAGCAAGCAACAGTACCCTTCTTCATTAATGGGTGTACTGGCATTGCTTAGGCAAACGCACTATGATGCACAATGGTATGCTTCACTTTCACAACCAGACCACGTTAATCTTACACTAGAAGCATGGTCTCAGCAAAAGGAGTTGCCTTGGTTCATTGAAGTGAAATCTGCCCAAGATATTCCTAGAGTGGTGCGCCTCGGCCGTGAATTTGATAAGTCCTTTATCGTAAAAGCGCAAAGCGATGCGTACCAGGTAGCAGATTTACTCAGTCCAGAAAATGTAAAGCTCATCATACCTCTAACATTTCCCAAAGCTTTAGATGTAGCCGACCCCTACACGGCAATGTATGCCACGCTGTCAGATTTGAAGCATTGGGAATTAGCACCAGCAAATGGAGCACTGCTAAATCAAGCTGGATATGACTTTGCATTCACCTCAAAGGACCTGAAAAAACCGAGTCAGTTTTTACCGCAGCTGCGTAAGGCCGTTGAAGCTGGGCTGCCAGAAGAGGTTGCGCTTGCCAGTTTAACCACCAATCCGGCTACATGGACAAATGCAACTTATATAGGTACATTAGAGCCCGGCAAACGTGCAGCTTTTTTCATAGCAGATAAATCAATTTTCCACGCTAACAGTACAATTCTTCAAACATGGATTGGCACTGAGGTTAGTGTTTTTGCAGAATCCAAAGAGAATCCGTATTCTGCCCGATACAATTTAAATATCAGCGGTGAAACCGGTTCTTTGAGAGTAACGGTAAAAGAGGGCAAAATCAAAGGCACACTCACAAGAGATAACAAAGACTTTAACGTTACGGGTGAAGTAGATAAGTACTTGGTGAGTTTCGCTTATGTGAATGCTAATGATGCAATCATTCGTTTTACGGGGAAAGTGAACTTTGAAGGTAAGATTTGGGATGGGAGACTAAAAGACGCTCAGGGTAATTGGCTCGTTTGGAGTGCCATCCGCCAAGAATCAAAGCCAGAAGAAGAGGAGAGAGAGCAAAAGAAAACCGTACTGGTTATGAATGCTCCTTGGTATCCCAATACCGCCTTTGGTTATGATACACAGCCTCAACAAAAAGACTATTTCATCAATAACGCTACCGTATGGACATGCGATTCTGCTGGTAAATTCGTTGGTGATGTGGTTGTTAGAAACGGGAAAATTGAGCAGGTTGGCCCAAATCTTGCCCAAACACCAGACTTAGAATACATCAACGGTAAAGGCATGCACCTTACGCCTGGTATAGTAGATGAACACTCGCATATTGCCATCTCACGCGGAGTGAACGAGGGCACAAAAGCTTCTTCCGCAGAAGTGCGTATTGGAGATGTTGTTAACCCTACAGATATTAATATTTACAGGCAGCTGGCAGGTGGGGTAACCACAGCTCACTTGTTGCACGGGTCTGCAAATCCAATCGGGGGTCAATCTGCTATCATCAAATTGAAGTGGGGAAGAGGAGCAGAGGAAATGAAAATCCAAGATGCTCCCGGTTTTATAAAATTTGCTCTTGGTGAAAATGTAAAGCAAAGCAATTGGGGCGATAATCAACGTGAACGATTCCCTCAAACGCGCATGGGCGTTGAACAAGTGTATTACGATTACTTCCTACGAGCGCGTGAATATGCAACATCGCAAGGCAAAGCCGATGCAGAAGCCTCAAAATTCAAGTTGTTTAAAAAAGAAACACCTCCCTTGCGCAGAGATTTGGAATTGGAGGCCTTGGCAGAGATTTTGGATAGCGCCCGATTCATTTCTTGTCATAGCTACGTGCAAAGCGAGGTAAACATGCTCATGCATGTGGCAGATAGCATGGGTTTTAGAGTGAATACATTCACCCACATTTTGGAAGGATACAAGCTGGCAGATAAAATGCGCGAACACGGAGTGGCGGGAAGCACCTTTGCAGATTGGTGGGCCTACAAGTTTGAAGTAAACGATGCCATTCCATACAATGCGGCTATTTTGAACGAGCAAGGGGTGCTTACGGGCATCAACTCAGATGATGCTGAGATGGGGAGAAGACTCAATCAAGAAACAGCCAAAACCGTTAAATACGGTGGAGTTAGTGAAGAAGATGCACTAAAGATGGTGACCATTAACCCAGCAACCATGTTGCATATCAACCACATAACAGGCAGCATCACCCGGGGAAAAGATGCTGATTTGGTGCTGTGGACGGGTCACCCGCTAAGCGTATATAGCAAGGTACAATTCACCATGATTGAAGGGGTAAAGTATTTTGATAGAGACGATCATGACCGTACGTTGGAGCGCATGGAAAAGGAGCGCAACCGATTGGTAAAGGCAATGATGGATGCTAAAGCCAAAGGTTCCTCTACCAAGAAGGTAGTACCGCACGATCATAAATTATATCACTGTGATTCAGAAGAAGATGAAGGCACTTTTTAGTTTGATAATTGGAAGTTTAGTAGCCCTTGGTGCGGTCGCTCAGGTTCCTGCGCCTTCTTCCGATGCAAGAAATGTGCTGATCCTTGGCGGAATAGCCCACTTGGGCAATGGCGAGAAGATGGAGAATGTGGCGTTGTCTCTGAAAAACGGCTACATAGATTTCATCAAATACCAAATGGGCGCGCGCATAGACCGTAGCGAATACGATACAGTTATTCAATTAGAGAACGAGCACATTTACCCCAGTTTTATTGCCACCAATACAACACTGGGTCTTCGTGAGATTGATGCGGTTCGAGCAAGTTTAGATTACGATGATGTTGGTGAATACAACCCGCATGTGCGAACAGCCATCGCCTACAATACAGAGAGTAGAATTACACCTACCATCCGGTTTAACGGAGTTCTTTTGGCTCAGGTTACGCCTCGTGGAGGAATTATATCGGGTTCATCTAGTATTATGGAACTAGACGGCTGGAATTGGGAAGATGCCCTACACACAGAAGATGAAGGTATTCACTTGAATTGGCCAAGTCAGTTTAAAGGCGTAGGTTGGTGGGCAGAACCCAAACCTTTAGATAAAAATGATAAAGCCGATGAACGTATACGCTCAATCTATGAGTTTTTTGAGGTATCAAAGGCTTACGCAAATGACACCGCTCCTGAACCGATCAACTTGCGTTTGAAAGCTATGCGTGGACTTTTCACTGGCTCTAAAACACTTTACGTTCATGCTAACAGAGCCCAGGAGCTTATTCAAGTGGCGCGTTTCAAGCAACATTTTGATTTTCCCCATTTGGTTGTAGTGGGCGGCTACGATGCATATTTGGTACCCGAGGCACTGAAAGATCAAAAAATAGGAGTGATTTTACGTAGACTACACAGTTTACCGGTTCGTCCTGAAGACCCAGTAGATCTACCGTATAAAATCCCCAAAATGCTGCAGGATACGGGTATATTGTTTTGCTTAGATATGGGTTCAGGTGATATGGAGGTGATGAATCAACGGAACCTACCTTTCTTAGCAGGAACTGCCGTTGCCTACGGGTTAGATTATGAACATGCAGTAGCGGCAATTTCTGGGAACTCTGCCAAATTATTGGGTATTTCAGATAGAGTGGGAACGCTTGAGAACGGCCAAGAAGCCACCCTTTTTATCTCTAAAGGCGATGCATTAGATATGCGCACCAACAGTGTAGTAGTCGCCTTCATTAAAGGTGAGCAAATTGAATTGGCCAATCCGCAACTAGATTTGTACAATAAGTACAAAGCGAAGTACGAATAGCTATACGCCTCTTTCGTTATCTTGCAGCCATGTGGAAAGCATTGAAAGGTCAGCGCTTGGCCCTCGGTATCATGGGAATTCTGCTATTGGAGTTGCCCTTTAAATTTATGCATTGGCCCGGTGCGGATGCATTAGGACTCATTTCCTTTCCGTTTTTGCTTATCCATCAGTTCAGGTTCTTTTTTATCACCAATAAGGAATCTTCTTTTTGGGTACGGGTAGTCGGGTTTTTGGCATTCATAGGACTTTGGACGGGTTTAATCTTTCTACTAAAGCATTTTCTGCCTACCTCTCAAGCCTTTTACATTGTAAGCGGGTCTGCCGCGGGTATCTTGCTTTACGTGGTGTTCATTACTTTAAGTGACAAGAAACCCGCCTACCGCAGATTAGACTTGCTCATTCACGTATTTGTGGTATTGAGTCTGTTTAAGGTGATTACGCGCCAAAACGGAATCAACTATACGCAATCACTTGCTCAATCAACATACTTTACGGTATTGGATGAGCTAGCTGGTTATGAGAATCAAAATGATTCCATGCTCACTGCCTTAAAGGTTTCCAATCCAGATCCGGCCTTGAGCATTTATTTGGATATGCGCTCCACAGACGAGCTTATTTCTCACATAGCCTACACTAAAAAATTGCTTGCGGAGCAGCTCACGCACGACTTCTTTACCGATCCGGATAGCTTGATGCTTGCACCTGAGTATGCCTCTAATTACACCACACCTACCGCGCTATTCGTTCTTTCTCTCTCAAACGAGCCTGCAGACGCTGCCTTGGAAGATTATCAAACCAAGGTGCTCCAAAACAAAATAGTGAAGTGGGGGAAAACAAGATTGTACAGAATCAGCCAAGTGGATGACTATGTGAATTCCTCTTTATTGAATACAGATGACTTTACGTATGAGTATGCCAATGGAATACAAGACACCCTTGTTTGGCATCGGGCCTTATTCTATAATGTTCCGAGTATTGGGTTTATGGATAACTTGAATAAAATCATGCGCGATTTGGAGAAGGTTAAATCCTTGCAGCTGCTCCATTTCAATGCAGACGATGAAGTATTATTCAATTATATCTATCAAGCAACATTCAAGAGTGAAGGCAGAGAAAAAGAGTTAGACGGATTAGTAGCCAAACTAAATGCTGCAGATGCCTTTACCTCTCAATCATACCTAATTCTTTGGGGAATAGCACTGTATTTTATGTTGCTTTTGACTTTAGTAAAGCGCTTACCCGCAATTTGGATTAAGGGCGGAATCTTTTTGTTCTTTATTCTTCTATTTGAGTTGTTCTTCTTGGAGTTAGAGCCTCTCTTGAGTTTCTATTTCCCGGGAAATTTATTGCCTATTTATGCTATCAATTTCATCTTAGCCGCTGCTTTGGTGCCCGTTCACCAGTACTTTCAAGGCCTTTTTCTAACAACATTCAGAAATGAATAAGTGGCGCTTGGTTCTTTTATTAGCCTTATCACACACTGTTCTTTTGCCGGCAAAGGAGAGTATGCCCGTGCACATCAATACCTTACCGTTTACACCGAGTTAGAAAATGAACTTCAAGAAACGGATGCAAGAGACAAGGTAACAGCCCTAGAAACTAGGTATACTGTTGAGAAAGAACAACGTATGCGAGAAGAGCGCAAAAAGAAACAAGAAGCGCAAGCCAAAGCAGAAGAAGAGCGCATAGCAAACATTCAGTACTCTGGAATTTTTATCGGGCTCTTACTTATGGCTTCAGTGCTTCTTACCGCCCGTAAGTTTACCATACCTGAACGCGTTTTGCACGGGTTCACCTTTTTTATTTTCATCTTGTTTTTTGAATTTCTATTGGTCATTTCAGATCCATGGATTGAGACCTTTGCGCAAGGCAGTCCGCTGCTGAAGCTGCTTGCCAAAAGCGTTATTGCATTGTTAATTATTCCTTTCCACAGACTTTTAGAAGGCGCGGAGCTTAAACGATTAACTCGCTAATCTTGACACGGTTTGCCAATCGCACTTTATTTGCAGATTGAAAAAGAGTTGGTTGTTGTTTGTATTGCTTGCCTTCATGGGCTGTTCTCGGTTAGACGGGCCTAGAAAATGGGCCGTAAACTATCAGGTGCTGTTATTGTCTGGTTCGGGAACGTATGAGGTAACTTATCGTGAGAAATCCGGAGCTACCAGTCAAGTAGGAGATTTGCGCGGAGATTGGGTTTCTCCCACACTAGGTAATTACGAAGAGGGTACTCCAGTGCGAATCACAGTTAAAAGAACCTCGGGAGACTGCGTATTAGAGGTAAATATTTTGCGCAGTACAGGCCTTCATGAATCGGGAGTATTGGAAAGAAGCGATACAGAGTTGGGATTAAACGATGTTATTTAGACCTTCACGCTTAAATAAATTAACATGTCCAGAATATTTATTCTCTTCATCGCTTTAGCGTTCTCTTCTTGTTCCGCAACGCAATCTCTCCAGTCTTTAAGCGGCTTAACAAACAACAAATGGGTGCTTAGCGCATTGGGAGGAAATACGAATTTAACTTCTATGTTCGGAGATAAATTACCCTTCCTCAACTTTAGTGCAGATGGTACTTATTCAGGAAATGACGGGTGTAACAACCTAACGGGTAATGTGGGTTCTGAATTCTTAAAGACAGGTCAGGTTGATTTATCTGGATTGGCGTCTACCAAAATGGCATGTGCAACTCCGGGTCCAGATAAGTTTGCCTCTATGTTGGGCAATGCAAAATCTTTTGACGTAAAAGATAACGTGCTAAGCCTGTTGGGTGCAGACGGCTCCTCGTTGGCACAGTTTATTCCCGGAAACTAACGAGCAGTAAACCCAAGCTTAGTTCTAACGCGGTTAAGCACGGGAACGGCAACTTCTCTTGCTTTTGCGGCACCCTTGAGTAGAATTTCGTCCAATAATGCTGTATCGCTCATATAGCGATTGTACGTGTCTCGCTGTTGGGCGTATTTATCTAGAATCAACTCAAGAATTGCCTTCTTGGCATGGCCGTATCCAAAACCGCCCGCCAAGTACTCGTTTCGCATCTCCGCGGTATCGGCATCGTTGGCCAAAAGCGCATAGATTGCAAAGGCATTGCACGTATCCGGATTTTTGGGTTCTTCCAACGGAGTGCTATCCGTAACAATGCCGTTTACCTGCTTTTTAAGCTGTTTTTCAGGCAAGAAAATGTTGATGATGTTTCCGGCAGATTTGCTCATTTTCCCGCCATTGGTGCCGGGTACGTACTTGGTGTTTTCTTGAAGCTTATCCTGGGGCAAAATGAAAGTCTCCCCAAGCTGATTGTTGAATCTGCTTGCCACATCCCGGGTAATTTCCAAATGCTGCAATTGGTCTTTTCCCACGGGAACAATATCCGTATCGTAGAGCAAGATATCGGCAGCCATAAGCATCGGATAAGAGAACAGTCCACCATTCACATCGGTTAAGCGGTCTGATTTGTCTTTGAAAGAGTGAGCTAAGGTTAATCGTTGATACGGGTAAAAGCAGCTGAGGTACCAAGCCAATTCTGCCGTTTCAGGCACATCACTTTGGCGGTAGAATACTGTTTTATCTGTATCTAATCCAAACGCCAACCAGGTTGAAGCAACAGATAATGCATTGTTTCTCAACTCTTCTCCGTTTTTAATTTGCGTAACGGAGTGTAAATCGGCAATAAAGAGAAAGGAATCATTGGCAGGGTCTGCAGACATTTGAATTGCAGGCTCAATGGCGCCCAAAATATTACCCAAATGAGGTGTTCCCGTTGCTTGAATTCCCGTTAAAATGCGTGCCATGTGAATTATTTGAGCCAAAAATAGTGGCAAAGCCGATGTGAACAAAACAAAAAAGGCTGCTCAATTTGAACAGCCTTTTTGTGGTGATGGACAGAATCGAACTGCCGACACAAGGATTTTCAGTCCTTTGCTCTACCAACTGAGCTACATCACCAAAGCGGAGGGCAAAAGTAATTATAAATTGAAATGTGCAAACCAAAAAATGAAATTCTTGCTATGTGTCTCTGAACAAGGGCTACTTTTGAACGGTGAATCTCATTTTAGACATAGGAAATACAAGTGTAAAAGCTGCAGTGATTAGTGGAGGCAGAGAAATTGAGGATGTCAAGCGTTTCGACTCTAACAACCTAGAACCGTTGTTTTCATGGGCCCAAGGCCAAGATATTTCTCGCATTGGAATCTCAGATGTTACAGAATTATCAGAATCTGGTATTTTTTCTCGTTTTAGCATTGAACCATTCATGTTAAAGCCTGGGGTGAAAAGCCCGCTGAGGTTAAAATATGATACTCCAGAAACCTTGGGCACAGATCGGCTGGCTTTAGCTGTGGCAGCTTGGAATGAAGGAGGTAGAGCCACCCCCGTTTTGGCAATAAGCTGTGGAACGTGTTTAACTTTTGAATATGTAAAGAATGAGGAATACGTAGGAGGCGCAATTTCACCAGGGTTGGCAATGCGTCTCAAGGCCATGCACAACCAAACAGGTAAGCTTCCGGCATTGGAAGCAGATGAATTCACAGACTATTTGGGGAAATCAACCAAAGGAAGTATGCTTTCTGGAGCATATTTGGGCATGCGAGATGAAATAAAGGTAAGAATCAATGCATTTCAAGAAGAATATCCCCACGGAAAAACGTTTATTACAGGTGGAGACAGTTTTAGGTTTGCTCGTGCATTTAAAAATCCCATTTTTGCCGACAATTTTTTGACCATTAAAGGAATAAATCAAATCCTTGAGTATCAATAGTAAGCATAGTGCACTTTTTGCCATCCTCATCGGCTTAAGCCAATGGGCTCTGGGACAGGCTACCTCAAATTCTCCCTACTCATCTTTTGGTTTGGGCGACAGAATGAGCGAAGGAATGGTCAGAAACATGTCTATGGGGGATACCAAGTATTCTGCAACAGACTTTTTTCATTTGAATCCCGCAAATCCAGCTAGTTACTCTAGACTAATAGCCACATCATTCAACGTTGGGTTCAATTATCAGGTCAATAATCTTACGGGAGAAAATGGTTCGCAGCGCTATGATGTTGCAGGTTTACGGTATTTTGGATTGGGTTTTCCTATTTCAAAAAGAGTTGGAGCGGCCTTGGGGCTAACGCCATTATCCCAAGTTGGGTATGATATAAATGCAACAGGTACCGTTGGAGGTGAGTTAGTAAGAACCAATTACACAGGTGATGGTGGAATCAGCAGGGCTTTTGTAGGACTATCCTATGAGGTGATTTCAGATTCTATTCGCCAGTTGAGCATTGGTAGTAATCTTAGTTACATTTTCGGTCCCGTATCTGAAATCACTACAATTACATTCCCAAACAACAGTTCAGTCTACTCCACATACGAATCGCAGAGATTGAATCATAGCGACTTAAGTGCAGACTTGGGTGTGCAGTATAGAGTAGATTTAGCAAGAAAGAATCACCTAGATCGTTTTTTAACCGTTGGCGGTACCTACAAGTTTGGTGGAAATGTAAGAACGCGGAAAGAGGTGCTTATCGGTAATCTTGATTTAGGTAGGCTTAAGGATACTATAGATGCTGGATTGGATACTGGTAATGTATTTATACCCACAAGGTTTGGAGTAGGAGTAGGAATGGAGTTCTTTAACAGAACCACCAAGAGAAGATTGCAGGTTCATGCAGAGTATGAGTTTGGAGCATGGAGTGAAATGGAAGTTTTTGGCGTAAATGAAGGCCTAACTGATAGTTGGCAGTTTGCTGCTGGTGGCGAGTTTATTCCAGATGCGGAAGCCATTAGAGGGTTCTTTAAGACAATGCGCTACAGAGGTGGATTTCATTATGGCAAGACTTATTTAAATGTTAATAGTGAAGATATTTATAAGTACGGCATCACTTTTGGCATTGGTATACCGTTAGTGAAATCAAAGTCTGTGTATGCTACTTCTTCAAGTATCAACATAGGGTTTGAAACTGGGCAAAGGGCTTTCAATAACACGAGTTTACTGAGTGAACAATACTCAAATTTTTTAGTTGGAATAGTTTTGACCCCAAGTTTTTGGGATAGGTGGTTCCAAAAAAGAAGAATTGATTAAGAATAGAATAAAAACCAAATAATGATGAAAACGAGAATAACCCTCCTATTGGGATTAGGAATGTTACTCAGTCAATTTTCAATGGCTCAAGGTAAATATGGAGCTACTCCAGAAGACAGCACAAAATGTGTTGAATCCATTTCGCTGTATTCAGAATACTACAAGCAAGAAGCATATAAAGATGCTAAACCTTTTGTAGTTGATGCGATTGAAATTTGTCCAAAGGCATCCAAAAATCTTTACATCAAGGGCTCTGTTATATTCAAGAAGCTTTTGAAAGAGAACAAGGGAAATGATGAGGTTTATCCTGGTTTATTGGATTCATTGATGTGGATTTACGACCAACGCGCAGAACACTTTGGCGATAAAGGATATGTTTTAGGCAGAAAAGGAACGGATATGTTGCGCTATGGAGGGGTTAAAAAATCTCTAGATGCTTACAATATCTTGAAAGAAGGTTTTGAGCTAAGTCAAAATGAAACGGAAGCAGGAGCCTTAGCCGCTTATTACCAAGCCGCTTATTATTCGGTAGCTCAAAAGCAACTAGAAAAAGAAGTGTTATTGGAACTGTATCCGCAACTGAACGGAGTATTGGCCAATAAGTTGGCAACCAATAAAAAGCTTAGCAAGTCTGAGAAACAAGCTGCCGGACAAATTGATGAGATTTTTGGTAAAGTGGCTAGCTGTGAAGATTTGGTATCGATATACACACCAAAGTTTGAGGCTAACAAGCAAGATACGTCTACCCTTCTGCAGATTATCGCGTTGTTTGAAAAACGAGGGTGTACTGATGAAGATTTGTTCTTACAAGCATCCATTGAAGCAGATAAGAGTATGCCAAGCGGTGTCTCTAAAGTGGGTATCGGAATTGGGTTGCTGAAAAAAGAGCGTTATTCTGATGCAGCAGGATTCTTGCAAGATGCTGCTGATATAGCTGAGTCTCCAGAGGTTAAGAAAAAAGCATATTTATACTTGGCTAAAGCAAATTTGGCAAGAAAGAGTTACGCAGCTACTAAGAGCGCGGCATTAAACCTATTGAAGTTAGACCCTCAAAACGGTGAAGCTTACATGCTCATAGGTGATGCTTACTTCTATGGCTCTTCTACCGTAGGTGAGAATGATTGTGAGAAAAAGGGTGGTATTTGGGCAGCAGCAGCAAAATATGAGCGTGCCAGAGCTTTAGACCCTAAGATGGCTGAAATGGCTGGCAAGAGATTAGGTCAGTTGGCTGCTAGATACCCAACTAAGGAAGATTGCTTCTTTTACAATATCTTAGACGGACAAACATTCACTGTTGGTGGATGGATCAATGAAACGGTTACCGTGAAAACGAATAATTAGTAGTTGAATAATTCACGCAAATATTTTCTTCAAAGCATCTCGTTGATATTCATCGGGATGCTTTTTTCTTGTGGAAATACTAAAGAAGAAATTCAGCGTATCACTTTCACAGAAGACTTCCCTGATGAAACTACACTTAACGCAGAGATAAGATATTCAGACTCCGCAAAGGCCAAGGTGCTAATGAAAGCACCACTCATTAATAGGTACACCTCTGGTAGCGAAACCTATACAGAGATGGCAGAGGGAATGCATGTCATTTTTTACACAGACTCTGGAACAGTAGACAGTGAAATAACTTCTAATTACGCGAGGTATTACCCCAATGAAAAATACATCGAGGCAAGGTATGATGTGGTAGTAGAGAATAGTGAAGGAGATGTACTGAGTACAGAGCACCTAATTTGGGAAATGGAAACAGAACAGATTCGATCTCTTGAGTTTGTGAAAATCACAACAGGAGATGAGATAATCTATGGAGACGGATTGGTAGCCAACCAAGATTTTACGAAATACGAAATAAGCCACATAAAGGGTATAATTAGCGTAAGTGAACAAGCACAAGACACACTAAATGAAGGCGTATAACCGTATAATGGAATACTTTTGGCTTTTCATGGCCATCGTTTCAGGAGCTTTGGGTTTATATATGGGAGCCACTCAAGGGTGGGATGACTACCGTTACTTACTCTATTTTGCAGGTATGGCCATCGTACTTTATCTGATGCGGAGACTATACAGACGCAGACAAGAACAGGATGCTGAATAGGTCTTTGAATTTTCTACTTTTGAATAATCGCCATTGCGAATTACATGGAGTCTGACCAATTAGGTATAATCCTTATATCGCTTCTCTTATCTGCATTTTTCTCGGGTGTTGAGATCGCCTTTGTTTCGGCCAATAAGCTCAAAGTAGAGTTGGATAAAAAGGCAGGGAACATTGCTGCTAAGGTGTATAGCACTTATATGCAAAAGCCCGCAACGTTTATTACCACAATGCTTTTAGGGAATAATATCGCCCTCGTGGTTTACGGTATTAAAATGGGTGATTTACTAGATCCCATCTTCCTAAGTATTCTCCCTAACCCTGCATTAGTACTTCTTGTAAAAACAATAGTCTCTACCATAATTATCCTAGTTACTGCTGAGTTCTTGCCAAAAGCCATTTTTCAAATTAACCCCAACAGAACACTAAATGTATTTATCATACCTGTTGTTTTGGTCTATTATGGGCTGTACCCTTTGGTGTGGTTCGTTACCAAACTATCTGATGGTATTCTAGAATTAATAGGAATTCCAAAAGAAGAGCAACAGCCTTTATTCGGAATTGTAGATCTTGATCATTTTGTGCGAGAGGCTACCTCAGGTGCCACAGATGATGATGAGATTGAAAATGAGGTTCAGATTTTTAGAAATGCCTTAGATTTTTCTGCAGTAAAAGCGAGAGACTGCATGATTCCACGCACAGAGATTGTAGCCTTTGATTTAGAAGACTCTGTAGATGAACTATGGCGTACGTTTATAGATACAGGCCTCTCTAAAATTGTTATTTACAGAGATAATATCGATAATGTAATTGGCTATGTCCACTCGGCTGAACTATTCAAAAGACCCAAGGCGACAAAGAATGTTCTCCTACCAATTTCTATTGTTCCAGAATCTATGTCTGGAAGCGAAGTTCTTGAACTGTTAATCAGTCAGAAGCGAAGTATGGCGGTGGTAGTAGATGAATTTGGAGGTACATCTGGTTTGGTAACCATGGAAGACGTTGTAGAAGAAATATTTGGGGAAATTGAGGATGAGCACGACATGGAAACACTTATTGAGGTGGTTCTAGATGAGAACACCTTTAAGTTTAGTGCTAGACTTGAAATTGATTACCTCAATGAAACCTACAAGCTAGATCTGCCAGAGAGTGAAGAATATGAAACCCTTGCAGGCCTCATTATAAGCCACCATGAGAGTATTCCAGAGGAAGATGACCTTATTAGAATTGAGAATTATTCCTTTAAAATTTTGGGCGTAAGCGATAGACGCATAGACTTGGTGCAACTACACTATTCACCAGCAGATTAAGGTGTTTCCATATTTCATGGCGAGTTGTATATTCGCAGCCCACGAAAAAAAGATATACGCATAGAATGGCTGTAATTGGTAAGATTAGAAAGCAATCAACCTTTTTGTTAATTGCAATTGGTGGAGCGATGGTGCTCTTTGTACTTGGAGATTTGTTAACAGGTAATTCTGTTTTCCTCAATGGTCCAGATACAGAAGTAGGAGAGATCAACGGTACTAAGATTTCTTATGCTGAATACGAGCAGCGCTTGCAACAAGCGTTGGCTATGCAATTTCCTACAACGGCTCCAACCGAGCAACAAAGAGAACAAGTACGTGAGCAGGTTTGGGTAGACTTCATACGAGATTATGCTATGGAGCCTGAGTTTAATGC
>CBFIHE010000018.1:0-43188 GCA_965662345.1 Salibacteraceae bacterium | reverse complement strand
TAAACGCAGATCTACTTTCTGATGTTGTAGGTCAAGGAACTTCTGCATTAAAATCATACGGAACCTACACGGCAGACGGTGAAGTTAGAGTAGACAAATTCTTAGGCTGGGACAAACGAAAATTACAGTTGAATGCAATGGCTGGTATGCAGCAAACAAACAGAAGTGGCCAAGAAGCGTTTGAAGAGGTAGATCTAGCTTCCACCTTTGCAACATTCAGCTTAACCTCAACCATTCATAAAGAGCTGGAGTTCATTGCTGAGTATCGCCTTTGGCAAACACAAGGAAACGACCAGTTGGCAGAAAGAAACACATATACACAAATCATTGATTACTCTGAGTATAACATAGATTACAACGAGAGCATATTGGGAGCAGGTATTCAATTTGCCTTTTCTGAGGATATTCACCTTAGAGGAATGTGGCAACGTTTTAATTACCAAGACAACCAAGACCTTGCACTACCATACAACATAGATACTTGGACTATATTCTTCACTATGAAATTCTAAGATTATGAAACAGTACATTCTCATAGCAACAGTAATTTTAACGTTTATCGCTTGTGATAGACAAACAGACCCGCTTGGGCCAGAACTAAATGACATTTACGGAGATTTTCAAGTTTTTGAAGCCCTTCAATCATCAAGAAACGATGTAAACTTTGCATCCGGGCAAACCATCACCTTTACCGCAAGGTTTAGTAAAACCATTGACTGGGAACTGCATGTAATTGGTCAAACAAGTGGTGCGCACAAGCTCTTCCGCGGAAAATCCAAAGTGATAGACGCAAGCAATGCCAACTGGAACGGCACTACAACGGATTTGCCCATGTTCAAGCAAGAACCCTGCATGGCGGTACTCAGCGTACCTGAAGAAAACTTCAGCGATACTCTGGATAACCTGGTTGTGTCTGAAACCCGTGTAATTGATGGTTTTGTGGTTGCTGATTTTGAATCGGGAATAAATCCGGATTGGAACGTGTTCGCTCAATCAGGAGCAGATATGTCTTTCAACATCGTTGCAAGCGACAGTGCCCCTCAGCAAGGAAATTACTACGATATGGGCGGTGAAGTAAGTTGGGATTACCTCATTGGGCTCTTAGATTTTCCAGCAAGTGCTTATGGAGAAGATGCGTTTCCACTTTCAGACAATCCTAATAACGTATTCTTCAATGTATTCCTCTCCAAACCAGATAATATCAACAACGAGATTATCCTTTTCAGATTCTTTGAAGATGAGAATGGTGACGGTGCTTTCCAAGAGGCTTCGGAAGATATGTATGCCTTGGAATTACAGGGAATCAAATCGGATTGGCATACGGTTTCCGTTAGATACTCAGACCTTGGTTCTCTAGTAAACGGTCAGCCTGCCTCTCCTAACGGAAATGGAGTTCATGAACCGCACAAGCTGCTCCAAGTTTCTGTGTTGTTCTTGGCAGACCCCGCAACTGGATATTCACAAACACTCATGGACAACATCATTTTCACTCCAAATGATTCTATTCAACCATGAGTTGCTCCACACTAAATAAAGGACTCATTGGGGTTTTAGGAATATTTACTGCGGCATGTGTTAGCGTTAAACCTAATGTGCTTTATGTAGATGACAAACCTCTGGAGGAACAGGAAATGTTCTATGCCGCGAGTGAGATTTACTCAGATGAACTTAGCGAAGTAAACATATCTGAGTCTTGGGTTACGACAGACAAAAACTGTATTACAGTAGAAACAGATAAGAAGGCTGCTTACAAAGGTCAAACAGGGTTACACATAAAGTGGAACAGAGTCAAGGAAGGCTGCCCTTGGCTAGGCCTTGGATTTGGCTGGGATAATTGGGCTGGTAAAGACCTCTCACAAATCAAAGAAGAAGCTGCTGTTGAGTTTTACGTAAAGATGGTTTCGTCCGACCGTGAGGTACTTCCATGGGCCATAGGGCTAGAAGACTTTGCAGGGTCGCAAGCGTGGTTAGGTATGTCTAAGGCTGCCACCAAGGCCGATATGATTACGCAAACGGAATGGACACGAATTGAATTACCGTTGTCTGAATTTGATTGGGAAGACCAACAAGCCAATGCGCAAAACATCAAACAAATCATCATTCAATTTGAAGCAGATGGAGAGGTCTACATAGATGAGATCAAAATTGTTCCTTATCATGGAGGGTACAGAAAGCGAGCGAACCTAAACGAAATAGCTCGATCTGGTTTTGTTGTTGATGGCGAAAAGTTAGATGCCATATGGCAAACTGCACCTATCAGCATTGGTCCAGATGCGCTGAGAATGGCAATTGCAGGAGACAAACTCATTCTAGCGTTAGAAGCTGAAGATGACACTCCTCTTGAAAATCAATATGCAGATGGTTCGATATGGAACGGAGATTGTTTTGAAATAGCTTTTTCCACAGACAAAAAGGCGAGTCCAAAAAGAACGTTCTTGATGACTACTGATGTTCACTTGGGCATTTCTCTAACAGAAAGCCCGAGCATCTGGAATTGGTCCAAAGAAGAAGTGTTCTCTCCTGATGCTATAGCAACCAAAAAAACAGAACGCGGCTATATAATGGAAGCTGTTTTAGACTTGAACAAACTAGGCGTATCGCCCTGGGAAATAAGCGAGCTCTACGGATTAGAAATGGCTGTTGACCATGGAACTCTTCAAGACGGAAGAGTAAAACAACACATTTGGAACAGTGGCAACCCAGATTTTGGCAAATACCCAAATACCTGGGGAGAATTATTCATAACCAAAGCATTGTAGCTATGAAAAAACAAGCACAATTCTTCACATTTATTCTTATAGCATCTACTCTTTTTTTTGGTCAAGGATGCGAACAAGGCGAGCCCTTATTTAATGGTAGAGACGGAGATATCCTCAGCTTTGCTGGAAGAGATTGGACCATCAAACACAGAGACTCTGTTCTTATGGGACCAGGGCCCAATTTCTTTTCGAATCATCCCAACGATGTATGGGTAGATGATAACGGTTTTCTTCATCTCACCATCTCTCAAAGAGATGGAAGTTGGCATGCTACAGAAGTGGTATCTGTTGAAAGTATGGGATACGGTACCTACACGTGGACCATTGAGGGTGATATGCTTGATATAGACCCACAAGTAGTGTTGGGACTTTTCACCTGGGATAATTACAGTTTTCAAGAAGAAGCAAACAGCGAAGTAGATATTGAATTCTCTAAATGGGGAGAAGACTTAGATACAACAACGCTTCAGTATGGAGTGCAGCCTATTGCTTTTGGTCCGTATAATGCTGAGAGAGCCTATAAACCGCAAGGAGATAGTCTATATACAGTAGGCATTAGTACACATGAGTTCACTTGGACAGATTCACTCATAACATGGAGAAGCTGGGCTGGTAAATATTCTGATAACCCCCAAGTTTTAGGCTACTGGGAGTTTGATGACTCTAATCCAGCGAGAATTAAGTATGAAGGTCCTAATCAAAGTGACCCAATTGTAATTCCTGGACCTGGAGACTCTACCAATGCTAGAATGAACTATTGGCTTCTTACAGGCTCCGTAGCAGGACCAGATAACGGAAGACGCCACGAAGTCATTATTCGCGATTTTATTTACCAACCAATTTAGCTTTAAACCCTTAGAATCCATGAAAGCAAATCAATTCATCGTACTCATTGCTCTAATTGTAGCATTGGGGGGGTTACTTATGGGCTTTGATGCCTCCGTAATCTCAGGGGTAAACAAATTTGTACAGCTAGACTTTGGCTTAACCGATGCAGAACTCGGTCTATCAGTGGGGTCTCTCACCTTTATCGCTGCGGTAGCTATGATTTTTGCAGGCCCCATTAGCGATAAGTATAGTAGACGTCTAGTACTAAAAGCGTGCGCAATTATTTTCACAGTGTCTGCGGTAGGCTCTGCATTGGCACCAAACTTCATCCTCTTTTTGGCATTCAGAATGCTTGGTGGTATTGGTGTGGGAGCATCTCTAATATTAGCACCCATGTACATAGCTGAAATTGCTCCGCCAAGCATTCGCGGGAGAATGGTGTCTTTTAATCAATTGAATATTGTAGTGGGTATTTCACTCGCTTTTTTCACCAACTACCTCATTCTTTCTCTTGGTGATTCAGAAGAGACTTGGGTTGAAACCTTAGGGATTGCAGAACACAACTGGCGTTGGATGCTTGGTTTAGAGGCTATTCCAGCTGTATTGTACTTTTTTGGATTGTTCCTTGTTCCACGCAGCCCTAGATGGCTTGTAATGAAAGGTGAATACGAGGAAGCCCTTCGCTGCATGAAAATGTTTAGAGATGAAGAGGCTGCTAAAAAGGATATTACATCCGTGAAAAAAGCATTAGAAGCAGATAAAACAAAAGAGAAAACACCTATTAGCGCACTATTCAAGCCTTCTGTTCGCTTGGTTCTTACAATTGGAATTGTACTAGCTATTCTACAGCAGATTACAGGAATCAATTCTGTTTTCTTTTACGCACCCATGATTTTTGAACAAGCAGGAGGTGGTACAGATGCAGCTTTTAGACAAGCCATAATTGTCGGCATTACAAACCTTATTTTCACAGTTGTAGCAATGTCTGTAATAGACAATTTGGGCAGAAAAAAACTACTGGCAATTGGAGTTACAGGTGTTGCCATTTTTATGTTCATCATTGGTTTCGGGTTTAGCCAAGCCACATATGAATTAAAAAGCGATAATATAGCTGCTCTAACCATAGACATTGACAAGGATAAACTGAAAGCTATGGCAGACAAGCCTTATGATAATGATGTTGCATACAAAAACGCACTGAAAGGTGCATTGGGAAAAGAACAAGCGAAAACGTATGAATCAGAATTAATTACGGCTGCCATAGATGTAAATGCAAACTTGATTCTGATTGGAATCATTGGGTTCATTGCATCTTTTGCCATTTCATTAGGACCAGTAATGTGGGTACTGTTTTCAGAGCTATTCCCACTGTCAATCAAAGCTGTTGCTATATCATTTGTAGGATTTATCAACTCCATGGTTAGCGCTGGAGTACAATCTATATTCCCATGGGAATTGAGCACCATAGGAAGCTCGGCAACATTTACAATTTATGGTGTTTTCGCCCTTGTTGGATTAGTCTTCATTCTGAAATACATTCCTGAAACAAAAGGTAAATCACTGGAAGAACTGGAGCAAATGCTCGTAAAATCATAACCCATGAGATTCGCAAATTTATTAGTTGGTACAAGCTGCTTAATCATCCTTGTATCTGCCTGTGGCACATCTGCTGGTTCCAAAAGCGATACAGATTCTGTTCCAGAAGAGCCCATACTTGTTCACAAATTAGCCTCAGAAGGCGTTGAAGAAGACAACGGACTTCCTGTTCTAAAGGCTAATCAGTATGCAGAGTATACATTAGAAGTAAACCAAACAGGTAGATATCGTATAACTATTTTGGGAGCTAGCAAAGGTGATGCAACCCTGTGGATTGAAGATTACATTCACAATACCGATGAAAGAACTTATGATATTACTGGAAAGCTATCCATAAACCAAAATGAAAAAGAAGTCTCTATAGATGGTTCACCCCTTCAAAAGGGTAAACATGATATTCGCATCCATGTAAGTGAGGGTGTTTTCAGACCTGATACACTAACTATGGAGCTTTTACAAGCATACTCCCCTACTCCAGATACACTCATTCAAACTATGAATGGTCAAACAAAGCAATTGGTATGGAGTGATGAATTTGAAAGTGATGGTGCACTAGATGAATCCAAATGGCTATTCAATGTAGGAAATTGGGGCTGGGGAAATAATGAACTTCAATACTATACAGCTCAAAGCAATAAAAATGCTCGGATTGAAAATGGAACCCTAATTATAGAAGCACACAAAGATTCTATTGGTAATGGTTGGACCTCTGCAAGGGTTACAACACAAGGAAAAACAACCTTTTTGTACGGAGCATTAGAAATTAGAGCAAAGGTTCCAAAAGGCAGAGGTACTTGGGCTGCAGGCTGGATGCTAGGAGACAGCTACCGCGATGAAATCTCCTGGCCATATTGTGGTGAAATTGATGTTTTAGAATGCGTGGGCTACGAAATAAACGATACAACAGGTTCTGGACGAAATCATGCTACATGCCACACTCCTGCCTACTACTTTAAGAAAGGGAATCAGATTTCTGCCCAAATGGAGTTAGATAGTATGGATACCAAATTCCATATTTACGGTATGGAGTGGTACCCTGATAGTATACGATGCCTTTTAGATGGAGAACACTACTATACCTATGACAAAACCGCAAATGAATTAGAGTGGCCGTTCAACCAGCCTCAAAACATTATTCTAAACCTTGCCGTTGGTGGCGGTTGGGGAGGTGCTAAAGGGGTTGACTCTACCTATACCAACCATCAATTCATAATTGATTACGTACGCTTTTATGAGTATAAATAAACTACCTCTTGCGTTAATTGGAGTTTTACTCATGGGCGCTTGTGAAACCAAAGAAGAATCCGTGTCTCCGCAAAAGGTTTATCAAACTTCTAAGTCGGGAGATGCACTTAGCTTAATCGCTCCCTCTGAAAATACTGAGCCTGATTTCGCTATAACAATTCACAAAGACTCTACTTTTCAAACCATAACAGGCATTGGAGGAGCCTTCACGGAATCTAGTGCCTATCTCCTAAGTAGATTAAGCGAAAAGAACCGAGATACGATCATTCAGGCCTATTTTGGTGATAATGGAGCTAAATATTCGCTTTGTAGAACGCACATCAATAGCTGTGATTTCTCATTGAGTAGTTACGCTTATGATACCGTTGCTAACGATACATTATTGGAGCATTTTACCCTAGAACATGAAGACCAATGGATGGTACCCATGATTCATGCAGCGCAAGAGGCATCATCAGATGGGTTTAAACTACTGGCAAGCCCTTGGACTGCACCACCTTGGATGAAAGATAATCAAGCCTGGTTTGGCGGAAAGCTCCTTCCAAAATACTATGCAGCTTGGGGAAGATACTTCGTTAGATATGCAGAGGACATGCAAAAACGAAACATTTCTATTTGGGGATTCACTTTTGAAAATGAACCGCTAGGAAATAATAACAACTGGGAAAGCATGCACTACACTCCTGAGGAAATGATGGATTTTGTGCAGCATCACCTTCATCCCGCTCTTGCTAGGGCAGACTTAGACATTAAGTTATTAATGTACGATCAAAATAAGGGGAAAGAACTAGATGAATGGGCAGAGGTCTATTTGAACAGCCCTGAGTTTGAGCCCTATTTTTACGGTACCGCGGTACATTGGTACAATAGTACGTTCGACTACTTTCCAGAGTCATTAGACAAAACCCATGCGCTTAACCCTAGTAAACCCATTATATCAACGGAGGCGTGCATAGATGCCGAAATACCCGTTTGGCAGAACGATACAAAATACTGGGAGAAATTTGCCTCCGACTGGGGTTTTGACTGGGCTAAAGAAGAAGAAAAACACATGCACCCCAAGTATGCACCCGTTCATAGGTTGGCAGGTGATATTATTGGAAGTCTAAACCACCATGTAGAAGGTTGGATAGATTGGAATATGATTCTTGATAAACAAGGAGGCCCAAACCACGTGAGTAACTGGTGTATTGCACCAGTCATTGTAGATCTAGATAAAGATGAAGTCTACTTTACCCCACTCTACTACGTAATGACTCACTTTAGTAAGTTCATAAGACCTGGGGCTCAACGCATTGCACTATCGGGAATGCCAGATGGTGTGCAGCACTTAGCGGTTATAAACCCAGATAAAACCATTGCCATAATCCTATTTAACCCAACTGAAGAAAATCAATTCTACACCATTGACAAGCATCATACATTTCAGCTGAAAAGCAACGCAATTCAATCCATCATTCTATAATACCAAATTACACATTAGCGAGATGAAGATCAAAGCAGGTAATGCAGCGCTTAACACGTCAAAAGAAGAAGTACAAGGCGAGTTTATTGAGAAATTCGAGGGAGAATTCCTAAAGATTAGTAACGTAAACGCAATGCCAACCTTTTTCATGAGCTTGGTAAGTAGTTCAAATCATTGGATGTTCATAGGGAGTAATGGAGCACTCACTGCAGGAAGAAAAAATCCTGAATACGCTCTGTTCCCTTACTATACTGATGACAAAGTGATGGCGAGTAATTGCGACACTGGTTCTTATACCGTAATACGCGTGAAAGAAGCAGATGCACTTTCTCTCTGGATACCTTTTTCTGAAAGATACTCGGGCATTTATCAGATTGAAAGAAATCTGTACAAAAGCATTTACGGTAGTAGAGTCTACTTTGAAGAGATCAACCACACACTTGGGCTATCCTTCACCTATGGTTGGAGTTTTTCTGAGAAATTCGGTTTTGTTAGGGAATCTATTCTTGAAAACCTCACCAATACAGGTATAGAACTAGACCTATTGGATGGCTATAGAAACATTCTACCAGCTGGCGTTGATAGCGGTTTGCAAAACAACAGAAGCACGCTAGCAAATGCCTATAAGAAGAACGAATTAGAAGAAAAAACAGGACTCGGAATTTTCAGTTTAAGCTCTTTGATTATAGACAGAGCAGAACCTGGCGAGGCACTAGAGGCAACAACGGTTTGGAGCCAGGGGCTAGAAAGAAAAGCCGTGCTTACTTCCACACTCCAACTAGAAGATTTTATAAATGGGGCCGAGGTTAAGTCAGAACCATTCACAAAAGCTATTCCTGGAGCTTATTTTAGCGTAGCCGATATCAACCTATCTGGCAAAGAATCAAAATCTTGGTTTACGGTAGCAGAGCTAAATCAAAGCACAGCAAGCACATTCAACCTCATAAATGAACTTGAAACCAACCCGAACCTTAGGAAACGGATTATCAAGAGCATAAACTCTAACATGCGCAAACTGCAAAAGCTTGTGTGTTTGGCAGATGGGATGCAACTGAGTGCTAATAGACTCTTAACAACAAGGCACTATGCTAATGTGCTTTTTAATGTAATGAGAGGGGGAATCTTTGGTTCTGGATACGAGATAGAAAAAGAAGATTTTGTCAACTACATACAAACACACAACACAACAGTTCACGTTAACTTCAAAGATTCACTAGATACCCTACCCAAAACCTTCAACCTCAAGTATTTAATGAATCTAGTGGAGGAGTTGAATCACAACGATTTCTCCAGGTTAGCTACAGAATATCTTCCGCTCTCATTTAGCAGAAGACATGGTGACCCTAGTAGACCATGGAACTATTTCACCATAGATGTAAGAGACGAGACTGGTAAACGAAAATTCAATTTTGAAGGAAACTGGAGAGATATTTTTCAAAACTGGGAGGCACTTTCTTACTCATTCCCTGGATTCATTAAAGGAATGATTTACAAATTTCTCAATGCCACTACCATTGATGGATACAACCCATACCGAATAACAAAAGAAGGAATAGATTGGGAAGTTATTGAACCAAACGACCCTTGGTCTTATATTGGATATTGGGGTGATCATCAAATTATCTACCTGCAGAAAATGCTTGAGCATGCGCGTAATCACTTTCCAGATGAAATGACCTCATGGCTAACTGCAAATCACTTTGTATATGCTGATTTGCCTTACAGAATAAAAGACTACGCGAGCATCTGCGAAAATCCATTTGACACCATTGATTTTAGAATGGATGAAGAGAATCGCATTCATGATTTAGTAGAAAAAATGGGTGCGGATGGTAAACTCGTTCAAGGAAACCCAGGTTCTCCTGTTCAAGTTAATATGACCGAGAAATTGCTCGTACTCGCTCTTACTAAACTCTACAACTTTATACCAGATGCAGGAATTTGGCTAAATACGCAGCGTCCAGAATGGAACGATGCTAACAATGCCCTTGTGGGTAATGGTACAAGTATGGTAACCTTGAACTACCTACGCAGACATTTAGTTTTTCTTAAAGAGCTCTTGGGGTCATCTAGTATTAGCACTGTATCGGTAAGGCAAGAAGTGGAAAGCCTGTTTTCTACCATGAATACTGTCTTCTCAAATGGTTCATATCAAGCAGATGAGTTCACACCTGAAACACGCAGAACGTTTACCGATGCAATTGGAAAAGCGGGTGAATTATATAGAGAAACATCGTACCGCAAAACATTCAATAAAACGGCAATCTTAGACGTAAATGCAATTTCAGAATTCTTGAATTATGCCATCACACTACTAGATAAGTCTATTCGGAATAATAAACGAGAAGATGGTTTGTATCACGCCTATAATCTCATCACCTTCACAGAAACTGGAATTGAGGTAGATTACTTGTATGAAATGCTAGAAGGTCAAGTTGCAGCTCTTAGCTCAGGGTTATTATCTCCACAAGAAGCTTTGGATGTAACGAATGCACTGAAAAACAGCGCTATGTTTAGGTCCAATCAATATAGCTACATGCTATATCCTGATAGGCAACTACCCCACTTCCTGGCGAAAAATACACTCCCAAATAATGTTGTAGAAAACTCTAAGCTTATTCAAGCCTTAGTAGACCATAAACACAAGACACTAGCTGAGCAAGACGTAACAGGAAATGTACACTTTGCTAAAAACATCGCTAACATAAGAGATGTAGAAAACGAACTAAACCAACTAGAAAACATACCTGAATACACAGAGATAGTAACGGCAGAGAGAGCTCAAATTCGCAATGCATTTGAAGCTATTTTTAATCATAAAGCTTTTACAGGTAGGTCGGGTACTTTCTATGGGTATGAAGGCCTAGGCTCCATTTACTGGCATATGGTAAGTAAGCTATTGCTTGCAGTTAAAGAACAACTGTTTGCTGCACATCATTTAGAAGCAGACAAGGGCACCATAGGCCAACTTATGGAACACTATTTTGAAATAAGGGCCGGTATTGGGGTAAATAAGAATCCAAAAGTGTACGGAGCATTCCCAACTGATCCTTACTCGCATACACCAGGAGGTGCAGGTGCAAAGCAACCAGGGATGACTGGTCAAGTAAAAGAAGACATCTTGAGCAGGTGGGGCGAACTAGGACTAGAAGTTAAAAATGGAGAGTTACACTTCAATCCGTTTATGCTTCACCGTGAAGAGTTTCTGAAAGAAGCACAAACATTCCAATATGTAGGTATAAACGAGGCTGTGGCCGAAGTAGAAATACCTAGTAACTCACTAGCTTTTACATATTGTCAGAAACCAATAGTGTATGTGTTAAGTAATCAAGTAGGTATTGAAGTCTTTTTCAATGATGGCTCTTATGAAAAATCAGAAGAGCTCAATTTGTCCAAAAAGCAATCTCAGCAATTATTCAAGGGAGAATCCCACATTCAAAAAATGGTAGTTCACCTACCGGAATCTGTATTTATATGATTAAAACAAACTTCATTGTCCTAATCAGTCTTGGACTCGCATTAGTAGGTAATGCCCAACAAGATACCGTGTTCAATAGACTGGTATGGTCTGATGAATTCAACCGTTTTGGTCCAATAGATACCGCAAAGTGGTTCCATCAGACTTTGCTGCCCAATGGGAGTAGCTGGTTTAATGGAGAGGTTCAACATTACACAGACAGGTCTGAAAATAGTTTTATGCAATTCGGTAACCTACACATTGTTGCCAAAAGAGAATCCTTTACAGACCAAAATGTAACCAAGGAGTTTACTTCTGCAAGATTAAACTCCAAGTTTGCTTTCACATACGGTAGAGTGGCTGTTAGAGCCAAAATGCCAATTGGATACGGCACCTGGCCAGCAATCTGGATGCTTGGTAAAAATATAGATGAAAACGGAGGGTATTGGGATAATGAAGGGTTTGGCACCACGCCATGGCCTGCATGCGGAGAAATAGACATTATGGAACATTGGGGTACAAATCAGAATTATGTATCCAGTGCTATTCATACCCCATCTAGTTTTGGTGGCACAATAAATCACGGGGGAAGAGTTATACCAACGGTAAGTTCAGATTTTCATGTTTATGAGATGGTATGGACCCCAGAAGAAATAATCTTCAGTGTAGACAGTATCATTCACTACACCTATAATCCTGCAGTAAAAAATGCAGATACCTGGCCATTTTATGATGAGCAATACCTTTTACTAAACATTGCAATCGAGCCATCTATTTCAGGTGGTTTTCAAGAAAGTGATATGGTGGTTGATTATGTTAGAGTTTACCAAGGCGGTAAAGACTCAACAGGAACAGGCATAGCCGATGGCATTTCTAATGATCCACTTGTAGTCTATCCCAATCCAGCTGAAAATGAAATCCGAATTTCTGGTCTGCCAACCGACACGAAAGTGGAAATAGCGCTTTATAATGTATACGGTCAATGCCAAAAACACCTGGTGGCAAAAGTCTTGCAAGATGAGGACTATCTAATGCAGATAGGTGAACTATCAAAAGGCTGTTATTTCTTATCCGTATCATTTAATGAGACAACACAAAACCATACCTTCATAAAAACTAGCTCTTAACCGATCCTTGTTCGTAAATACAAGGGAGTGGTTCACTTCATTACTCTTTACGCTGCTTACCTTGCTTAAAATTAAGCTTGCATGAAACGCATTGCCATTGTTATGGGAGGTGACTCCGCAGAGTATGCCATCAGTTTAAAAAGTGCTAACGTAGTTTATCAGCATTTAGACAGAAATGACTTTGAGCCTTACCTTATTGGCATCCGCGGCAGCGATTGGACTTGCGAAATAAACGGTAACCTCTACAGGGTAAATCGTCATGACTTTAGCATACAAACCATGAATACAAAAATCACTTTTGATGGAGTATTCATTGCCATTCACGGAACCCCAGGCGAAAACGGTATACTACAAGGTTATTTTGATTTGATAGAACTCCCCTACGCTACTTGTGGTGCGCTTCAAGCTGCCCTAACTTTTAACAAAGTGCTCACCAATGACGTATTGATTAACAGAGGCTTCAACTGTGCAAGGTCTATTGTACTTCACAAGGGTGATGAAGTTTCAAAAACGGAGGTAGTAGAACAACTAGGGCTCCCGTGTTTCGTAAAGCCTGCTGAAGCTGGTTCTAGTTTTGGGGTTTCCAAAGTGAACCAGATTGAAGAGTTAGAAAGTGCCATTGAAGAAGCATTCAAGCATCACCATACGGTACTCATTGAAACCATGTTGAAAGGCAGAGAAATTACATGTGGTGTACATAACTTAAATGGAACCGTTGAAGCCCTACCGTTAACTGAAATTATTACGGAAAATGAGTTCTTTGATTTCAAAGCTAAATATGAAGGCGCCTCAAAAGAAATTACTCCAGCAAAAATAGACGCAGAAACAACACTCCATATTCAAGAAGTAGCCAAAGCCGTATATATTACATTAGGTATGGATGCCGTATGTAGGGTAGACTTTATGGTAAATGACAAAGGAATACCATTTATCATAGAAATAAATACAGTGCCTGGACTTAGTGAGGCTAGTATTGTTCCTCAAATGGCTCAAGCTGCAGGGTACCCCTTACAAGATTTCTTCACGAACTGGACAAAACACATGTTCAAAGAACAAATATAATGCCTACTTAAAAGGGTGTTCTCGCACTCCCTTGTTGAAAACTACATCTGAATAGCTGTTTTTAATAGGTATGGCATAGTATTTTAGTATTCAGCAATAAAAAACGAGTCTATGCTACGATCTATTACTCTATTTGTGCTTCTCTCACTAAGCCTCAACTCTTTTTCTCAATCAGATCTGTTTGAGAAAACATTCAATGAAGGTATACTTCAGCTGGGGAATAATCAAATTGCTGCTGCTATTATAACGTTTGAAGAACTCTATAAACAAGACACCACAAATGCCAATACATCTTACTTATTGGGACAGTGTTACGCGAGAAGAGGCGTAAAACTAACCAAGGCCATTAGATTATTGAATCAGTCTCTAAGAGCTTACTCTCCAGACTACCGAAGACGCGATGCTGGAGAACGAAGAACTTCTGAATATGCTTATTACTATCTTCTTATGGCTTATAGCACAAATGGAGATTGCGAACTTACTCTAGAAACGCTCAATGACTTTTACCGCAACTACAGCTACGAAAACGAGTGGTATTTGGTAGATGCACAGCGTCTTCACAGAGATTGCGTTCAACGAAACATCCCCGTGGTAGAAAAAGAGGTAGAAGTCGTTCAAGAAAACACCTCTAATTCTCCCGATGAACCTGAACCATACAAGCCAAATAAAAGACATATCATAGGCACAAAACAAATCCAATACACAGATAAAACAGCTGCATGGGGTGTTCAAGTGGGAGCCTTCTTAGAGCCTGTATTTACTTATGAATTTAAAGGCCTTCGCAATATTGAAGTATACGTAGACAACAATGGAATTTATCGTTATGTCATTGGCCGTTTTGTATTCGAATCACAAGCAGAAAAACTCTTAGAACTCATTGAAGATAAAGGCTATGAAGATGCCTTTATCACCAATGTAAAGGATATGCAGAGGTTTAGTGAAGAGGTAATTACTATAGACAATGAAAGTATCCACAAACAACTCGTAGGTAAAGTAGATTACAGAGTTCAAATAGGTGCTTTCAGAGGCGATACAGTTCCAGGTGATTTAATGCAAGTTTATTTACAGTTAGATAGCATTTCAGCATTTCAACAAGGTGAATTAACACTTATGACCGTTGGATCGTTTGCGTCTTTTACTGAGGCAGATTTTTATAGAGAGTTGGTGCAAGACCTTGGGGTGAAAGATGCCTTTGTTACAGCGTGGAACTACCAAAGAAGAGTAGACCTAAAACAAGCAAAAATCTATCTAGAAGAACAAGCTAGAATGCGTGAAGAACGAGAAAGAGAAGAATCAGAGGATTTGGGTAAAAACGACTCTAAGAAAAAGAAACGAAAATGAGAGTAATTCTAATTCTTTTCGCGCTAGTTCTGTCTTTTGGTCAGGCAGGTGCTCAATGGCCTAGTCTAACGTTTACAGATTTAAATGAAAATATAGTGAAACTGCCATCTTCTAAACCAGCCGTAGTGAGACTTGCCTTTAGTAAAAAAGCACAAGATGATTTAGCTTCTTGGTTAGAACCATTGTGGCCACAGCTCTTAGACCCTAACGGCACGGGTTCATGGGTATATAATGGTGATGCTTATTTAGTCATTGCGTTTACGGGTGCGAAGAAAGCTGCACTTAAAAAGGCACGTGAGCAAATCAAAACGGCTACAGACAAAGATTTCTACTCTAAAGTTTTACTCTATGAAGGCAGTATGGCAGATTTTGAATCGCTCAACATTCAAGATAAACATGCATTTCACGTTTACACCTTGAGTCCCTTTTGGCGATGTACTTGTGCGTGATAAAGGGCGATATACTTAAGATAAGCTTGATGCATCGTGTTTGCCCTTAGAGAAATAAAAACGACAGAAGATAGAAACTCTGTCTTGGGTGAGGTATTTTCTAAATTGTGCTCCTCTCATCCTGACGTATTTTCAGAAGTTGAAAGGTCTTTTAACCCGATAGATTTCACCGCCAAAGAACACCTCGTAATGCCAGGGAATCGGTGTAACCATCTTTACTTGATCTGCTCAGGAACGGCCTATGGCTACTACCCGGGAGAACATGAAGAGAAAGTGGTGGGGCACTCGCCTATCAACGAGACTTGATAACCAGCTTGGGTAGCTTCAATACCCAAATTCCGGCCACCTTTGGAATAAAAGCATATTCAGACATCCAAGCCCTTTCCATATCCTACGATACCTTGCGAGAACTGCTTGATAAGCATAGAATTTTAGAAAAATGGTTCTTGCATGCGGCCTTCAACATCATAGCCGGTATGGAAATAAGACTTGCGTCTACGGCCATGCCTGCCGAAGAAAGGTTTCACCGTCTAATAAAAAGTAGTCCGCATGTAATCAACCTATTCCCGCAAAAACTAATTGCTTCTTATTTGAACATGACTCCTGAGACGCTATCGCGTTTGCGAAAACAACACACACTCACTTCTTGATATAAATCAAGACTATCCAAGTAAAGCAGATGTTACTTTGCTTCAAACTCAGATAAATGAAGCGAGCAATTTTCATTAACGAAGAACTAAGGCGTGTAAAGAACCATCAAAAGCAATTGATTAGACTTCTTGATCTGCCTGAATCTCAACTCAAATTCGCACCCTCGGGTTCATGGAGTGCAAATGAATGTATTCATCACATGCTCTTGGCTTCAAGACCTTACATTGATCGAATAGAGAAGAAATTAGCAATCACTAAAGAATCGAATAATCAAAATTTTAAACGCGGAATACTTGGCGCCTACTTCACTTTCGGAATGCTTCCCAAAGCTAACGGAGAAATCAAAAATCGCATGAAAACGATGTCTTGGTTCGATCCAGGTAAATCTGGCAAGTATCCTGAATATGATGCCCTTCAGCCACACGAGTTGATACGGGAATTAGATGAAGTGTTTCAAAGAATATCCATGGCACTCCAACAAGCGAACACACTCAATCTCAATACGAATAAGATTACCTCAACCCTTGGGCCAATTGTTCGCTTTAAACTAGGAGATGCCTTTGCATTTATGAACGCGCACAATGAAAGACACCTGTTGCAAACAAGAAGGGTCATCGCTTCTGTTAGTCCATCGGAAGAGAAATAATAACGGTAGTTCCTTCTCCTTCTACAGAATCAAACCTGATGGAGCCATGATGAGCCTCGGTAAGTTCGCGCACCAGCTGTAAACCAATACCTGTTCCTTTCTCAGCATCCGTTCCGCGCTCAGAACTTGACTTGCCATTAAGTAGCTATTCCATTTTACTGGGAGACATAACAATTCCAAAATCTTGAACACTAAACACCACAAGATTCTTATCTGTGCTAGTTGAAAGAATAACTTTTCCGCCAACCTTAGAGAACTTAATAGCATTGGTTAATAGGTTTCTTACAATTAGCGCTAAATAATCTTTATCTGCTTTGAATTCAACTGATTCACCTTCTAGGGTGAGTTGTATTTGTTTGGAGATTATTTGTGTTTCAACTTCTTTCAATACTTCATTAATCAAAGGAGCTGTTTTCAAGTCTACTTTATTGGGAACAAGCTCGCCTTTTTGCGACAACACCCAACTCAATAAGTTCTCTAGAAGTAAATTTACTTGTTTTGAAGAGTTTTCTAGCTTAATCATAAAGTCAGAAATCTGCTCTTTCTCAATATCTCCACTTCTGTACAACTCCACCAAAGAAGTAATTGCAGACATAGGATTTCTGATATCATGAGCTACTATTCCAATAAGCTTATTCTTGAACGCCAAAGACTTCTCTAACTCATCGTTGAGTCGCTTACGTTGATCATTCTCCGCTTTGAAACTTCCACGCTGCCTGTACCAAATAAATGCAATAAGAGCAACGGTCATCAAAGCGAACATAAGCAAGTAGCCTCTTAACCGGCTCCTTGAATTCTCCGCTTCTAGCGTTTGGTTTTTCAACTGTGCCTTCTCTAGCTCATTCCTTCCTATATAAGTACCGACTTTGGAATCTGCAATGGATTCCATTCTTCTCAATGAATTTACATGAGCACTATCTAAATACCTGTAAGCGCTATCATATCTACCTAAGTCTCTGTAGCTTGTTGCGACCAACCTTAGAGCATCATCAACCAAGGCTTGGTTCTCAATAACGTACCGGTATTTAGGTATGATTTTACCATAGAGGGCAGCACTATCATACAACCCATCTCTGTAAAATAATAAACCTAAATTATACAGGTGCCTGCACTACTGAAGGGTGTCGCCCTAACTCCGTGCAAAAGCAGTAGATTTTCTAAGTACTGCTTGCGCATTCTCAAACTCCCGCTTGTCTCTATAAATAGAGCCTTCTATGTTTAGGTTTGACAAGGTTTGCCAACTCAACCCAGCTGTAGAATCTATAAGCTGACTTTATTTAACCGCCTCTAATGCGGCATCCTGCTGTTTAAGTTCATAGAGAATAGCTGCTTTTCTATTGTAGAATACAGACTGAACCGTAGATGGCTCAAGCTTTTTAGCGTAAGGTTCGGCTTCATTGATCACCTCTATAGCTAAATTTAGCGCTACCATACTCCTGAAGAGCTCCGCCTTAAAACTCATTGCTCTAACCCATTCGTAACGGTTGCTTTGCCTTAACCGAATACTAAGTAGAGTATCTACCGCATCAGTTGCGGTAGCATAATCATCAACAATAAGAGCTGATTTGAACACCTGAAAAGCACTGTCTGCTCTTGTGTCGTCTGCACGCTCTACTTCACTGCTCAACAGAACATTGGAAAAGAGTAATAGCAAAATGAAAAAATGATAAGCCTTTTTCACGGGAGGCGAAACTAATAGAATTATGGTGAAAATGAGTACCAGACACGCTAGTTCTAAGCTAGAATTGGATAACTACCCTAAACTATTCCAAGTAACCTCTGTAATCCTGCGTCAAATATTGAACTTACCGATATACTCTTAGCACAATTTGAGCAAGCTTCTTCTACTAATCTCTTTACACTGAAAGCAAAGGCGGATTCTAGAGGCATATTTGCAACAAATGAAACACGTGTTGTTTGAAGTAACTGAAATTCTTCTAACATCAATCTAGACAAACACATGATATCGTCATAGTTCATCGTAAGGTTCACTCCTCGGAAATCAACTAAAATAGCGCCAGCATTTTGAAAAAGGGCTACTTCTTTTAAACGCATGTTCAATCTCAGAAAATCTGCTTTGGATAATTCTCCACTGTAAGTCTTAATCAACAGCTCCTTCTCTTCTACATACCTGTATGTCATATTCTGCGAGACGGTTGTTACTGTAGACTCATTAATACTTGCGGCTTTGTGTACGGGAGTTGTCATTGTTTTAGGATTGGACTCCAATACTAAACATCAAACGTTATCTGGCCACTATTCTCTAAACTCACAAAGTGACACTTCCAAATATTAAGAAACCTTATACCGATAATTCAATTTTTTATTTGGCCATATTGACGAAGTGAACTTTACCCTGTGGTTTGTATGTTTGAGTAAACAATCAATCAGAAAAAATTATGGCTAACATTACATTAAAAGGAAGTGAAATTCGTACCGTAGGAGAGCTTCCCAAGGTAGGAGAAAAAGCACCGGATTTTACGCTCACTAAAGGAGACTTGTCTAAAGCAAACCTTTCAGATTATGCTGGTAAACGTTTGGTGCTGAATATCTTTCCTAGCATTGATACGGCCACTTGTGCAGCATCGGTTAGAGCTTTCAACAAAGCTGCAGCAGAATTAGAGAACACAGTTGTAGTTAATATTTCACGAGACCTGCCTTTTGCTCAAAATAGATTTTGTGGCGCTGAAGGAATTGAAAATGCACATACACTATCTGATTTTGCTGATGGGAGCTTTGGTAAAGACTACGGTTTAAATATAATTGATGGACCACTTGTACATCTCCACTCAAGATGTGTAGTTGTTCTCAATGAAAATGGTGAAGTTATTCACTCTGAACAAGTTCCTGAAATAGTAGATGAGCCTAATTATGAAGCTGCGCTAAATGCTTTATAAGCAAACAAGAAAGAGAAAGCATAGTTGATCGTATCGTTTTAAGATAATTATCGTTATCAACGATGGCTGCATGTTTGACAAAAATAGCCCGTGAAGCTAGCTTCACGGGCTTTTCTATGGTCTAGAAAAAAGAATTATTTATCCTCTTTTACTTCTTCAAAGTCTACATCTGTAACTTCTTCATCGCTACCGCTTTGAGCTTGCTCTCCAGCATCTTGCGCTCCTGCACCAGCATCACCGCCTGCTTGCTGTTGCGCTTGATACATTTCTTGAGAAGCCGCTTGGAAGACTGTATTCAGTTTTTCCATAGCTGCCGTAATTGCGTCTAACTCTTTCGCTTCGTAAGCCTTCTTTAATTCTGCCAAAGCATCTTCAATAGGCTGCTTTTTATCTGCAGGAAGCTTGTCACCATACTCTTTCAACTGCTTTTCTGTTTGGAAAATCAAGTTGTCTGCTTGGTTCAACTTCTCTACTTCTTCTTTTTTCTTAGCATCCGCATCGGCATTTGCCTCTGCCTCTCGCTTCATCTTTTCGATTTCTTCATCGCTAAGACCTGAAGAAGACTCAATCTTAATAGACTGCTCTTTGCCTGTTCCTTTGTCTTTAGCCGAGATATTCATAATACCGTTGGCATCAATATCAAAGGTTACTTCAATTTGAGGTACTCCTCTTGGTGCCGGTGGAATATCAGTCAATTGGAATCTTCCAAGTGTCTTGTTATCGTTCGCCATTGGGCGCTCACCTTGCAATACGTGAATGTCAACAGAAGGTTGGTTATCTGCAGCCGTAGAGAACGTTTCGCTCTTCTTGGTAGGGATAGTTGTATTCGCTTCGATCAATTTAGTGAATACACCTCCCATGGTTTCAATTCCTAAAGATAGTGGAGTAACGTCTAAGAGCAATACATCTTTAACCTCTCCGGTAAGTACACCACCCTGAATAGCGGCTCCAATAGCAACTACCTCATCTGGGTTTACACCTTTGGATGCTTCTTTACCAAAGAAGCTTTTAACTGCATCTTGAATAGCTGGAATACGTGTTGAACCACCTACCAAAATTACTTGATCGATATCTCCTTTTCCTAAATCTGCGTTACGCAATGCAGATTCGCATGGTTTGATAGAGCTTTCAATCAAATCAGCAACAACCTGCTCAAATTTTGCTCTACTCAGTGTTCTAACCAAGTGCTTTGGCACGCCATCTACTGGCATTATATAAGGCAAGTTGACCTCTGTGCTGCTAGAGCTTGAAAGTTCAATCTTTGCTTTCTCTGCCGCTTCTTTCAAGCGTTGCAATGCCATTGGGTCTTTGGATAAATCCAATCCACCGTTTTCGCTTTTAAACTCATCTACCAACCATTCAATAATGCGTTGATCAAAATCGTCACCACCTAAGTGCGTATCTCCATCGGTAGAAAGCACTTCAAAAACGCCATCACCCAATTCTAAAATAGATACATCGTGTGTACCACCACCAAGGTCAAAAACCACAATTTTCTGGTCTACTCCTTTTTTATCTAAACCGTATGCCAAAGAAGCGGCTGTTGGTTCGTTAATAATACGTTTCACTTCCATGCCGGCAATTTCTCCAGCTTCTTTGGTTGCTTGGCGCTGTGCATCATTGAAGTAGGCAGGAACAGTAATAACTGCTTCTGTTACAGATGTACCTAAATAATCTTCTGCCGTTTTCTTCATTTTTTGAAGCGTCATGGCAGATATTTCTTGCGGAGTGTAAAGCTTACCGTCAATATCTACTCTTGGTGTATTGTTTTCTCCTTTAACCACTTTGTAAGGTACACGACTTACTTCGCGTTGTACCTCATCAAAGCTATTACCCATAAATCGCTTGATGGAGTAAATGGTTTTATGCGGATTGGTAATGGCTTGACGCTTTGCAGGGTCTCCCACCTTGCGCTCTCCTCCATCTACAAATCCTACTATTGAAGGTGTTGTTCTTTTTCCTTCACTGTTAGGAATTACCACAGGCTCGTTACCTTCCATTACGGCAACACATGAGTTGGTAGTTCCTAAGTCAATTCCTATAATCTTACCCATTATATTGTAATTAAGTGTTCTACGTTTATGCTCTTTATCAGTCAATCACCGTGCCAGCAAGATATTGGCAGACTTAGGCTGTAATATTGGCAGAAAATAAAATAGCCCCTCCATTTGGAGAGGCTATTCTGACAGTTTAACCTGTTGTTATGTCAAAAACACCCAGTACCCACAGGGTCTCCTGCAGCTCTTCTAGGGTTACAAAAACCTCTACCTCCTGTGAGTTGTAAATCCAATCCAGTTGCTAATTCATCATAAGATAGTGAGCTTAACTGATAAGCCCCTGTCCAGTTCGTTCTTGACGCAGCAATACCAATACCATTATCTACATTGGTGTAAGGTGGTTTGTCCTCTAATAATGATGTAGATGGCTTAGTTACTTCTATGAATGTATATAACTCTTCATCTGCAAAGCTCAGGTCAAGCACAATAGCTGTGTCTGAAAGTGGCTGGCGCTTATCAATGGCTGGATTTTCATTTCCAGTAATCTGCGGAACAGCATCACCAATGCTCTTGTAAAAAACCTCTGGATTAAAGAACACCTCAATTAAGCTTTCTTCATCTTCAGTTTCTCTTACCGTTGTAAATGTGAAGTTCCCAACAGGTATTTCAACCGTTTTTATTGGAGAACGACCTCCGCCAACATACACGTCTTGATATCTGAACTTAATAATGAACTCAACAATCTTTGAATTGATTGGGCCAACAATGGTGAATTTCTCAGAACTCTTAACTCCGTTTGGTCCTACAAAAGAAATACCGTTTACTCTGTAACCACCTGTACCCTGCATAGGAATATCCGTTTTACGAATTAGCCTTGTGGTAGCTTCTACGTTCTCACCATTTGGTTTAGTAAAGAATAACTTGTACGATTTTGACTCGTTTAGTGGACCATCTACATAATACACAGTTTGATCAGGGTAATAAAATAATCCACTGTCTTTGGGTATAGTATCGGTTTCTTGTAATGGGTAACGTACTGCCATATTCTCAGTACCATCATCATTGAGCTCTACCAAATAACCATTTAGAAACTCATATTCTTGCGCGCTTCTATCTTTTGCTAACTCCTCTGCATCACCTAAAGATTGATATAGTTTGTTAATCTTGATGTAGTGACGGGTACTGTCTGCATCTAGGAGGCAATAAACCAAGGCTACATCTTCATAAGGAGCATTTATTTCAATCTCATTTTCGCAACTTGAAAACATAGCAGAAACAAAAACCAGTACAAGGGTGGAAAGAATTTTAATTCTATTCATTTTCTAAAATTAGACGCCAAAAATAGCGATTCAAGAATAAAGACGAGCTTCTTAGGAAACTCTTAGTTTTGTCTTGAATTTCCTTTTGAATTCCTGCATGGAATCACAAACTCAATGCAAATACTGAGTACATACACGAAAGGAAGCAAACAAAGGTTTGATGGATAAAAAAATTGCACCTGTTTCATCTGAGGTTAAGAAGATAACCACGCATGTGCTTCAAGAGATGAAAGTGAAAGGAGAAAAGATTAGTATGCTCACCGCATATGACTTCTCCATGGCGAAAATATTAGATCACGCAGGCATAGATATCATTTTGGTAGGCGATTCAGCCTCTAACGTAATGGCTGGTCATGAAACCACTCTACCGATTACTTTAGACCAAATGATTTATCATGCAGCTTCTGTTATCAGAGGGATTGAAAACTGTTTGGTAGTCGTAGACCTCCCCTTTGGAGCTTATCAAGGGAATTCAAAAACAGCCCTAGACTCTTCCATTCGCATCATGAAAGAAGCGGGTGCCCATGCCATTAAAATGGAAGGTGGTCGTGAGATAAAAGAATCCATAGACAGAATTCTTTCTGCTGGCATACCAGTGATGGGGCATTTAGGTCTTACCCCTCAATCCATATATAAATTTGGTACTTATACGGTTAGGGCAAAAGAAGAAGAAGAAGCACAACGCTTAATTGAAGATGCTAAAACGCTTGAAGAGGCAGGATGCTTTGCCATTGTTTTAGAAAAAATACCAGCATCTTTGGCGGAGCGTGTGGCACAAGAACTTACAATACCTGTTATTGGGATTGGTGCCGGTGCTGGCGTTGATGGTCAAGTACTCGTATTACACGATATGCTTGGAATAAATAAAGACTTTTCTCCTCGCTTCTTAAGAAGATACGCTAGTTTGTATGAAGAAATTTTAGGTGGCGTACAGCGCTACATTGAAGATGTTAAACGGAAAGATTTCCCGAATGAGCGAGAACAATATTGATGATATACGCCCGCTTCATCCAAGTAAGATATTGTATGAAGATAACCACTTGCTCGTTGTTAATAAGTCAGCTGGTGAATTGGTTCAAGGAGATGCTACTGGAGATATTTCACTTCTTGAGGAGGCCAAGTCTTATGTTAAGCATAAATACAACAAACCCGGTGCGGTTTACTTAGCAGTTGTACATCGATTAGACAGACCAACGAGCGGGGCGGTAATTTTTGCTCGTACTAGTAAGGCGGCAGCAAGAATGTCTGAAATGTTCAGAAATCGGGATTTAGATAAAACGTATTGGGCTGTTGTTCGGAATCTACCAGAAACTGATGAAGGCACTTTAACACACTACCTTAAAAAGAACACAAAGAACAACCGTTCACATGCATCTCTCAAGGAGAAACCGGGTTATAAAAAGGCAGTACTCCACTACAAGTTAGCGGCCCATGGAGATCGTTATGTGTTATTAGAAATAAAGCTAGAAACTGGTAGACATCATCAAATTCGAGCTCAATTAGCTGCAATTGGGAGTCCAATCAAAGGCGACCTAAAATACGGAGCAGACCGCAGCAATGATGACGGAAGCATTTCTCTACATGCACGTAAGCTTTCTTTCATGCATCCAGTAAAAAAAGAACCTGTAAAAATCGTAGCCTCTGTTCCTAAGGATCACCTTTGGCTTCACTTTGAGAACTTTTTAAAACGCTAATTTGTAAGCTAAGAGACTTTACAGGAACTGTTCTTCTTCTCATATTTGCAGAGTGAGACTTTTACTTGCATTTTCGGTTTGCACTTTAATTTCTCTTGTTTCAAGAGCTCAGCAAGACAGCCTTATTGTGGTTACAGAACTAAAGGCGGCTGTGGCTCTAAACAGGGTTGGTATCACCTTTACGCTTGGCAAGGGCAGCTTCTGCTACGGAGCTACCCTAGAACGAACAACGGATACCTTAAACCCTAATGCATTTGTTGAAATTGGCAATATTGAAGGTGTTTGTGGAGATCAATTTAAGCCTGTTTCCTATACCCTGTGGGACAACGCCCCTATTAAGAATCGGCAAGTTTGGTATCGCATCATTACTGGGTACGTTCCTACAAACTACTTAACGGTAGAGGTACCTTATTTCTACAAAAACAACCACAGCATCTCTCCTAACCCAATGTATGATAAAGCAGAAATACAATTACCCGCCAATACCAATGGGGCAATTCGTGTGGAAATATATAACCCATCTGGTTCCTTAATGCGAAATGAAATAATAGGATACGGAGACAAGGCTAGACTGAGTCGAAGAAACTTAGAGGCGGGTCTACATATTTACAAGATTTTTATTGACGATGAGTTACACTCGTCTGGAAAACTGATGCTTCGCTAAAGCAGCTTTTTCCTGGTACTCTTTATCTCTGAGCGCTGCTTTTTAGACTGTAAACGCTTTTCTCTGCTTGCTTTGGTGGGAGATGTTGGCTTTCTCCTCTTTTCAGGTTTCAAGGCACTCTTTATCAGTCTTATCAATTTCTTATTGCAGAGCTCCTTATTCTTTAATTGAGATCTTGACTCTTCTGAGGTAATGTGTATAACCCCATTGCTATCTGCCTTGCTTCCAGCAGTAGATAAAATCTTTTGAATGGCAACATCTGTAAACAAAGTAGACTCCTTAACATCAAAAAGTAGCTCAACCTTTGTTTCTACTTTATTGACATTTTGTCCACCTTTTCCAGAACTTCTTGATGTTTTGTAAGTGCAGGCGTTAATAACTGCATCTATATCGTACCGCATGGTTTAGCGGTTTAGCGTGATAGAACCTTTGGGGGCATGCACGCTGTGATTTATCTCTACAGCCTTGATTTGGTAAAAATAGGTTCCTGAAGGAGTTTCAGAACCATCAAGATCAGTTCCGTTCCACCTGAATTCTGTTTGTGTAGAACGGTACACTATTCTACCAGCTGAGTTAAATACATTAATCTCGAATGACTCTATTCCATCGGGAACTTCAAAAGTGAAATAGTCATTAATACCGTCTGCATTTGGCGTAAAAACGTTTGGCACTTTAAACTCTGGCTTTAGCTCCTCAATTTTATCTGTGTCTGACTCTGGCTCACCTACAGTAACAATCATTTGATCTTGAAATATCTTACCGTTGTTATGTTGTGCTATTAACGTTACCGTGTATGTTCCAGGAGAAGTATACTTGTGTTCAACAGATACCTCATCCGATACAGGAGAGTCATCACCAAAATTCCATTGAGCGCGAGAAACATCACTTGTATTAAACCATACTGTTAATGGAGCATCACCCGCAATTGGTGCCGCTTCTATGCCAGACTGCGTTACAGACAGTGTTTTAGGCTCATCAATCTTGTCGTCATCCGTTGAAGTGGTTTCTACAATGCCAGATTCAACTTCACGTGCGTACTCCTCAAAAGTGACATCACTTTGTGCTACACGAACATTGTTCGTAACGAACTCTTCAGAAGTTGACCCAATTTCTTCAATAGAATTTGGGTTATTGTCAGTAGTTTCTTGTGAGGTTTGTGGATCAATAGTTTCTTCTCCCGTGACTGGAGATGTAAGCTCATCGCTATTCGAATTCGCCTCTGCTAAGCCTTCAACAGTAGTTACGGCATTGCTTTTTCGTGCCTCTTCGGCAACTTGAACACCTACAAGAGTAGCAAGAGTAACCGCTACCCCAGCAACAATACCAGGTAAAACACTTAGAGTTGTTCCTACCGCGCTACCGCCTACTACTGCATTAGCGGTGATTTTAGCTTGTACGGCCTCCCAAGATCCCGCAGGAACTGAAGGACTATAGTTACCTAGCTTTTGCTTGGCTAACTCTTCTATGTTTACTTTCTTGTTCAAATCAATATCTCAAATTCAGTCCGTTGATCCATTCTTGTAACTGCAACTTGGCCTTTCTCAGCTGTGTTTTAGAAGTACTCTCCGTAATTCCCAAAACATCTGCAATTTCTTTGTGCGGATAACCTTCAATTACATACATGTTAAAAACCATACGATAACCTTCTGGCAATTTTTGAACCAACTTCAAAAGCTCTGCCGTATTGATATCTGTGGTGATTTCTTCATCTGCACCTTGCTGAAGCAACTCATCATCAATACCTTGTTGATTCTTATACTTCTTTTCTCTGCGCAGGGTATCTAAACACGTATTCACAATTATTCTTCTTACCCAACCTTCAAACGAGCCAGAAAACCCGTATTTGTCCAAACCTTGAAAGACCTTTACGAAACCATCTTGAAGCATGTCCATTGCCTGATGCTCATCTATAGCATAGCGTAAACACACCCCGTACATCTGAGGTGAAAGTTGATTGAACAAGCGTTTTTGCGCTAATTCATCGCCTTTTGCACAAGCTTTAATCAACGATTCATCACTCATGAACGATGTCTTCAGGTATTAGATGTATTTAGAATCATAATAGTTGCCCAAGGGTAGAATATTTTCTCTGGTTGTTTCAAAAGTGATAAATTCACAGCGGAAAGTAGTTAGTCTATGGAAATAAATCCCATTGTTTTAAGTATACCCATTTATTTCATTCTCATAGGGGTTGAAGTTGCTTATGATCGACTTAAAGGCCTTGGAATGTATCGGCTTAACGATGCGATTGGTAATATTAGCTGCGGCATCACCGAACAAGTAACAGGAGTATTTGCAAAGGTATTTACGGTTGCACTTTATCACTTTTTTTACTCAAACTTCCGTGTAGCAGATGTACCTCAAACATGGTATTGGGCAATTGTGCTTTTTATAGGTGTAGACTTTTTCTACTATTGGGCACACCGCTACAGCCATGAAGTTAACCTCTTTTGGACAGGACACTCTATACATCACCAGAGTGAAGACTATAACTTTTCTGTAGCACTAAGGCAGGGAGCGCTTCAAAAAATCTTTACCGCACCTTTCTATATTCCATTAGCCTTAGTTGGTTTTCAAACAGAATGGTTCTTATTCATTGGTGCCTTTACCACACTTTACCAGTTCTGGATTCATACAGAAGCTATTGATAAGTTACCTAAATGGTTTGAGTTCATTTTCAACACGCCATCGCATCACCGTGTCCATCATGGTAGAAATCCAGAGTATATTGATAAAAACCACGGTGGTACATTCATAATTTTTGATAGGCAATTCGGAACCTTTACACCAGAAAAGGAGCGACCAACTTATGGAGTCACAACCCCCATAAATACATTTGACCCCATTACTGCGCATTTACGCCCCTTACAATCCATAGCAGAAGATTGGCAACGCGTAAGCGGATGGAAAAATAAACTGTTAATACTGCTTAAGCCTCCAGGATGGCTACCAAAAGAATTGGGAGGTTTCAGAAGGCCACCAGAGGTACATAAAGATAGCTATCTGAAATTCAACACCTCAATTCCCACTTCTTTAGGTGTTTATGTATTGGCCCAATACATTATTGTTCTTGCAGGTGCAGCTTACTTCTTATTCAATCATGTGAATCTTTCTGCCATAGATGGTATTCTGATGGCACTGCTTATTCTAGCGCATGTAATGATTATTGGAAAAGTACTAGACCTTTCAAAAAGAAGCAAGCAATTGGAAACGATACGCTTAGCTATTTCTACGGTTTTCCTTGTCATTCAATCTGGATTCGCTCCAACCTCAATTGTTGTTATGTGCATCGGGCTTGCTATAGCCTATTGGTTTTATAAAGTATCGGGCTACGCCACTCAACACTCGGTGACATGAAAAAAAGCTACATCATAGGGTTCATATTGGTTTTGACCTTGGATATTATAGGAGGAACCTTTGCAAGCTATGAGGCTTGGCATTACTTTGCAAAACCATGTATCATACCCTTCTTAATTGCGGGTTTTTTAGATGCTACAAAAGGTAGCAAAAGTGCACTTAAGAGTACCATTCTAGCTGCTCTTGGTTTTTCTTGGTTGGGTGATATATTGCTCTTATTCACAGATCAAGACCCCATCTATTTCATGCTGGGCTTGGCTGCTTTTTTAACGGCTCATATTGCTTACACTATCAGCTTTGCTAGAACGAATCCAAACATCTTAAAATTCACATCCATTACTAGAAAAACTATTCCTCTCCATCTAGGCATAGTAGCCTTTGCTGTACTTTACTTCTGGTATTTAAGTTCTGGTTTAGGCGAGCTTTACCTACCTGTTTTAATCTATGTTAGTGTCATTACGCTCATGGCTTTGATTGCGTTAAGGCGTTATGAGTATTCCAGTTATTTTTCGTTTAGCACTGTTTTTGCGGGTGCCCTGCTATTCCTTACTTCAGATAGCTTACTCGCTTACAATAAGTTCATAGAACCTCTTTATGCAGATTCACTCCTAATCATGAGCACCTATGGCCTGGCTCAACTTCTTATTACCATAGGGGTAACAGCAGAGGTTCAATCTGCGAAAGTTAGTAGAGGATAAATATTCCTGCGCTACCCCACTTATTCTCCGTTTTTAGCGTTAATTCGTTATATGTATTTGCGAATTCTTACAACGCTCTTTCTCCTGTCTTCCTTCGCAAGCAAGGGTCAAAACATGGTGCCTAATGGTGATTTTGAAAATAAGCGCGGTAAACGCTACACTACAAGACCCTGGAGGTTCGTGAATACCGTTGATGTGTTTGAGATGGATGACCCTAACAAGCTTGCTTCGTACATGCAAGATTGGGAGATACCAGCCCCACACAGCGGAGATGTTATGGTGGGAATTCGCATTTATCGCAACTACCGAGAATTCTTGCAAATTAGACTACCAGAAGAATTGGAGTCGGGCAAGCGATACTTTTTTGAGATGTATGTTCACCCTTGTGCCTCGTTCAAGTTTTATGCTAAAGAACTTGGTGCCAGTGTTTATCACAGACGCCCCTACTACACGAGTGAGCACTACATTTACCAGAATCCTCCCCAAATTGAATTAAAGCAGGAAAAAGGGATTCGGCTATACCCAAGTGATACTACAGAGTGGATTAAAGTCTCTGGTACATTCAGAAGCGATGGATCTGAGAAATACCTCACCGTTGGAAACTTTAGCAAGAAAAAGCGCAAAGACAGGCTAAAAAAGAGAAGATGGTGGGTTCCCACCCTTCAACCTATTTCCTATTATTTCATTGATGATATTGCGTTATACAGACTAGATCGCGGAGATAGAAAAGAGCAAAAAGTAGAACCTATGGCTTTCATAGATTCTTCCTATGTGCTACCAGATTCATTGCCCTACACACTGGAAGAGGAAAACTACATTTACACCATTGAGTCTAAGAAAACCCTTACCTTAGAAAATATTCGCTTTGGTTTTGGTAGCAATGAATTGTTACATGCTTCTTTCAAAGACTTAGAGCTAGTACTCGAATACCTAAACGCAAACAAATCTGCCAAATTGAAGATTACAGGGCATACAGATAATGTAGGAAGTGCTGAAGCCAATATGAAGCTCTCATTAAAAAGGGCAAAAGCTGTTTACGATTATTTTATTGATAATCAAATTGATAAGTCTCGTTTGATCTTTGAAGGTAAAGGTGAGAAAGAACCCATTGACACCAATGAAACCCCCAACGGCAGGTTACACAACCGCAGAGTGGAAATAGAATTGGTTGAATGAATAGAATTAGATCATCAAAAAGTTGGAGCGGCTTTAAATCAATTTTCCACCTTTTAATTTCACTTTGGGTTCTTCAGCTCTTCTTCGTTGATTTTAAATTTATCAGCAGTGCAGGAATGAGTTGTGGAATACTACCTGGTGAAATCATAATGATTTCTAAACTGCATACAGGAGCACGTACTCCAATAACGCCACTATCCATTCCTTTTTCTGAATGGTTTACAGAATCTGGTGTTTATTCAAGAGCCATTCAATTGGAACCAGTAAGGTTTCCTGGTTTGTTTTCATATTATTTAGGGCAAGTAGTTGCCTTCAACAGACCCGATGAAAGCAATATACCCATTGATAAAAAGCCGTTTCATCTTGGAAGAATAATTGCCTTACCTAATGACACCATTCAATTAAAAAAAGGAGAAGTCTTTCTAAATAAAAAGGCTTTAATAGATATGCCTAACACTCTGTTTCCTTACTCTGTCAAAGTTAAGAATAGTTTTCGCACAGACTATTTTGGCATGTTAGGTATTGAGGATTGGAGTGCTTCAACTAGAGAGTCTAGTTACTTCATGGCATACATGAATAAAGAACAAGCATCTAATCTCATGCAGTTGAAAGAAGTGAGCTACGCTAAAAAGGATATACCCTCTCATGCTGATGCCGATGTCACCATCTATGGGCCAAAAAGCTGGAGCCTGAATAACTTTGGACCACTTGTATTGCCTTTTGCTGGAATGTCTATTGAACTAACCCATAAGAACTTGGCGGTCTATGGAAAAATCATGGCGAATCATGAAGATGTACTCATTGAAAACAGCTCTGGAGCAATATTTCTGAATGGAAAAGAGGAATCGCACTACACGTTTAAATCAGACTACGTATTCGTTTTAGGAGATAACCTCTACAACACCATTGACTCGCGACATTTTGGTCCAGTACCCGTTTCTCATGTGATTGGGAGTCCTTGGGCTATTCTTTGGAGCTTTAAGCCAAACAAAGACTCCATTATCAAAGCTGCGCGTCCAGATCGTTGGTTTACTTTAGTTGCTCAATGACTGTACTTCCATCAGTATACTTGGGGTCTATAGCCTATTTTTCCACGCTCTTGCAAAGCGATGATGCATGTATTGATATAGGGGAACACTTTATTAAGCAAACCCTTAGAAATAGATGCTATATTGAGAGTCCAACTGGTTTCACCGCCCTAAGTATTCCTATTGAAAAGGAATCTGGAAAATGTGCAGTAAAAGATATTAGAATTAGTTATAAAGAAAATTGGGCTAAGGATCATTGGCGCTCAATTACCAGCACCTACAATGCCTCTCCGTTTTTTGCCTATTACGATTACTTGTTTGAACCTTTTTACAAGAGACAATTCAACTTTCTAATAGACTTTAATCATACACTTACAGAAACCATCTTGCAATGTTTGGGTAAAAAACATTCTCTCAACTACTCACGTAGCTTTATTGAAAACCCGCAATTGGACCACCGTAACGCTTTCAACACAAAGAACCCTACTGCATTCACAGGGATTGTTCCCCACTACGTTCAAGTTTTCCACGGAGAGCGCAGATTATTTGTCCCCAACCTAAGCATCATAGACCTGTTATTCAATGAAGGACCCAATTCATTAGCAATACTGGAACGAGTTAAATTGCCTTAAGGCGCACCGGCTTCGATTATTATCTTTGACGGACTAGAGAACCGAAACATTCATGGCGAAAAAAGAAAACCTGGCATTCAATAAGAATGATGACAAAATGCGCTTGCGCATATCTGCATTAAACCGCAAACTAGCAGAGGTTTCATTGGGAGGCGGTAAAAAACGTATAGAAAAACTACATAGCCAAGGAAAAATGACCGCACGAGAGCGGGTTGATTACTTGTTAGACTCTAATAAACCTACTGTTGAAATTGGTGCGTTTGCTGGAGAAGGTATGTATCAAGAGTACGGGGGTTGTCCATCTGGTGGCGTAGTTGTAAAAATCGGCTACATCAAAGGAACGCAATGTATTGTAGTTGCTAATGATGCCACGGTAAAAGCTGGAGCATGGTTCCCCATTACGGGAAAGAAGAATCTTCGGGCCCAAGAAATTGCCATGGAGAATAACTTACCGATCATTTACTTGGTAGATAGCGCAGGGGTTTTCTTGCCTATGCAAGATGAAATTTTTCCAGATAAAGAACACTTTGGCAGAATTTTCCGCAACAACGCAGTAATGAGTAGTAAGGGTATTATCCAGATAGCTGCCATAATGGGCAGTTGTGTTGCTGGGGGTGCATACTTGCCAATTATGAGCGATGAAGCCATGATTGTAGACAAAACAGGTACAATCTTTTTGGCAGGCTCTTACCTAGTAAAGGCTGCTATTGGTGAAGATATCGATAATGAAACACTTGGGGGAGCTACCACCCATTGTGAAGTTTCTGGGGTTACAGACCACAAGTGCATAGATGATCCAGATGCCCTAGACCGAATCAAACGCCTTATCGACAAAATAGGAGCTCCTAAAGACGCTGGTTTTAACAGAAAGGAATCCGCTCTCCCAACTGAGGCGCCAGAATCTGTTTATGGCATAATGCCAGATGACCGATCTAAACCTTACGAGATGCGGGAAATCATCAAACGTTTGGTTGACAATTCTGAGTTTGATGAATACAAAAAAGATTACGGCAAATCAATCATAACTGCTACTGCTAGAATAGACGGATGGGCCGTTGGAATTGTAGCTAACCAGCGCGCTATGATTAAGTCTAAAAAAGAAGGTATGCAGTTTGGTGGAGTGATCTACTCAGATTCTGCAGATAAAGCCGCTAGGTTTATTATGAACTGTAACCAGAAGCGTATACCATTGGTATTCTTGCAAGATGTAACTGGTTTTATGGTTGGTTCTAGATCTGAACATGGTGGCATTATTAAAGATGGTGCTAAACTGGTTAATGCCATGGCCAATTCTGTAGTCCCTAAATTCACCGTAATAGTGGGTAATAGCTATGGCGCAGGAAACTATGCCATGTGTGGAAAAGCGTATGACCCAAGATTAATTGTTGGGTGGCCAACCGCAGAAGTTGCCGTTATGGGAGGCTCCCAAGCGGCCAAAGTTTTACTTCAAATAGAAGTGGCAAGTCTAAAGTCTCGAGGTGAAGAAATAACTCCAGAAAAAGAGAAAGAACTCTCTGATAAAATCAAAAGCAGGTACGATGAACAAACCTCACCTTATTATGCAGCATCACGGCTTTGGTTAGACGCTATTATTGATCCTAAAGATACGCGTACATGGATATCTATGGGAATAGAAGCAGCCAACCAAGCACCTGCTGAAAAGCCTTATAATGTTGGAGTAATACAAACTTGATTACTATGAAAAAAGTCCTTTCCCTATTGGTACTCATCACTGCTTTTTGTTCTGGTTTTTCTCAGAAATACATGGCAAGTTTTATGTTAAGCCCAGATTATAATGGGGAAACTGTAGAAAGCATGGCTACGGTTTGCATGATGTCTACACGCAGCCAAAGCCAGAAGATTGAGGGCTTGCTTACGCGTTCATCTGCAAAATATCGGTTTAAAACATTGCCAACTGCTGGTGCCATTCACGGAAGCACTAAGCTTGATGTTGAACAAATACACGACTACCTACACACGATTAAAGCCGAAGCTATCTTGTTAGTTAGATTATTGCCTTACAACAAGAAAAAAGAGAAAATTAGCTTTCCTTTTTATGTAAATGATGATGCAAAAGATCCAAGGCGGAAATCGCAACAAGCTAGAGGTGTTGAAAGTGACAATTTCTACAGCGATTTGTATCCTTCATACCAGGTAACAGGTAAAAAAGAAACGTGGCAAGATGCTGAGCAAGTTAGGGTTCAGTTCACTCTTATTCGCTTAAAAGATGAACAACACGTATGGAGCGCTTTCAGTAAATTCATACAGTCTAAAAAGCTTGAAGATGCTATGGATGTTTTGGTAGAGGAAATGCTAGCAGAATTAGCAGATCAAGACTTGGTGGTATCTCAATGAGTGTGCGCTTTTACAACCGTAAAGATCTATTAAAACGCACCGCCTTGCGAATGGGCGAAACAAAGGTGGGTGAAGAACTCGCTTTACTTGATTCTTCTGATTCTTCTGATATCAAAAAATCAAATGCGCACTACGTTCTAGTAGGTATTGCAGAAGACATTGGTGTAAGAGCCAATTACGGCAGGCCAGGAACTTCTCAAGCCTGGGATGCATTCTTAAATGCTTTCCTAAACGTACAAGTAAATTCATTTTTGCCTTTAGATCGTATTGCGCTCTTGGGATGCATATCTGCAGAGGCGCAAATGAAACAAGCTTTAGAGCTGAATCAACAAAAAGATGAAGACCTTCAAAGATTAAGAGCACTCACAGAAGAAGTAGATGAACTGGTTTGGCCAATTATAAAACACATTGTTGATGCTGGTAAAATACCCATTGTTATTGGCGGAGGCCACAACAACGCCTACCCAATCATCAAAGGAGTTTCAAATGCGCTAGGAACTCCTATTCAAACCATGAATGTAGATCCTCATAGCGACTTTAGAGCATTAGAAGGAAGGCATTCTGGAAACGGTTTTAGCTACGCCAAAAACAATGGCTTTCTTGAATCTTATGCCATTGCTGGACTTCATGAAGGCTACAACAGTGAAGCAAATTTAAAAGCCCTCAAAGAGCATAAAGTACATACCTTCTTTTTTGAAGATGTTTTTGTAAGAAACACCATCGGCTTTGCTGATCAAATCAAACAAGCTCTATTTTCTTTAAAAACAGACCAACCAACAGGTCTTGAGCTTGATTTAGATAGTATTGCGGGCATGCCTGTAAGCGCTTTCACTCCATCTGGAATAAACGTGGAAGAAGCGCGCCAATACATCACGTTTTTTATATCTAATCGAAAGCCAGCTTACATTCACTTGTGCGAGGGAGCGCCTAGCTTAGGAGAGCACGGTTCTGTATCGGTAGGTAAAGTTCTTTCTTACTTAGTACAAGACTGTTTGAAAGCATCTGAATTTGTACCTTCATAGGGCATGTCTAAAGCGCAACTCGTGAGCACAAAAGAAAGATGGAAGAGAGTACTCTACTTCTTCCCTTTTCAGTTGGTTTGGGTTCATCTTAAGTCAAATCACTTATTGCTTTTAACATGGCTGTTTTTATCGGGTATCATCACTGGTAACTTTCTCTACAAATACGGAGCATACAACCTCTTCCTCTACCCTGAGTATATGGGAACACCCGGGTTTAGTGCGCACTTTATCATTGGCTTTGCACTTGGAGGGCTTTTGGTATCCTTCAATCTAGCCAGTTATGCACTCAATGGAATCAAGTTTCCACTTCTAGCCACATTAAACAGACCGTTCTATAAGTATTCATTGAACAACCTAATCATTCCAGGAATTTTCTTTGTATTGTATTTCAAAGAGTTGATTTCTTATCAGAGGCATGAAGAGTTGCTGAGCTCAAGTACTATTGCACTTAATATTTTAGGCATTCTTAGCGGAATCGCGCTATTTGCTTTCATTGCGCTGTTCTACTTTTTATCTACGAATAAGAACGTTTACAAGCTTTTTGGTGACCTCAAAATAAGAGATGAGAGCCACAAAGCAAGACCTGTTCGTACTGTTTTTAGCAAGCATGAAAAATGGTATGGAGTTATTAGCAAGAAGCGAGAATGGAAAGTTATGAGCTATATCTCTTCTCCTTGGCGGATCTCTTTAGCGAGGGATATTGGGCATTATGATGGTGAAATGTTGCGAACTGTATTTGCTCAAAACCACATAAATGCAACGGTTTTTGAACTATTGACTATTGCCTCTATTCTATTTTTTGGTTTTTACAGAGAGACGCCCCTATTCAAGCTTCCTGCTGCTGCTAGTATGGTACTCATGTTAACCATGATTCTCATGCTCGTAAGCGCCATTTACTCATGGCTGAAGGGCTGGAGTACTGTCGTTTTTGTTGTACTCATTTTAAGCTATAATTTCATCTCTTCTCTGCCACAGTATTCATTCCACAGCTTTGCCTATGGTTTAAATTACAACCACCCTACAGCGTACTCCAATGCCAAAATCAAAGGATTTTCAAGAGATACGAATCAAATAATAAAGGATTCCAAATTGGCCGAGAATTCACTAAATAACTGGAAGTTGAACAATGACTCACTCTATGCAAAAAAACCAAAACTGATTATACTAAACTGCAGTGGTGGAGGCCTACGCGCTGCGGCTTGGTCTATGCGAGTTATGCAGCATCTAGATAGCATTACAAATGGCACCCTTATGCATAGAGCCCATTTTATTACTGGCTCTTCAGGGGGTATGATAGGCGCTGCTTATTTTAGAGAGCTAAACTTTCAACAGATCACAGACGCAAGAATTCAACCCACTAATCCTAGCTATTTCAATAACATCACCAACGATTTATTGAATGCGGTTGCGCTAAACTTTTCCCTACATGACTGGCTGCTACGTATTCGACAATTTGATTTTGCAGGGTATTCCTACACAAAAGATAGGGGTTATGCTTTTGAGCGACAACTGAGTATCAATACAGATTATGCGCTCAACAAGCGCATGGCAGATTACCGTAAACCTGTATTAGAAGCAGATATACCATTAATGTTAATGGCCCCTACTATAACCAATGACGGTAGAAAGTTGCTCATAGCAGATTTACCAGTATCATACCTAACGCAAACAGATTACCTAGATAACCTCAACCACGTTGGCATGGTAGAAAGTGTTGATTACAGGCAACTTTTAAAAGACCAAAGTCCAGATAGCTTGAGCTTTTTATCGGCTTTGCGAATGAACGCTACCTTCTTTTACGTTTTACCCAATGTGCTGCTCCCCACTACTCCTCAAACAGAAGTTATGGATGCTGGAATACGAGATAACTATGGCACACAACATACCCTGCGTTACATTACTCATTTTTTAGATTGGATTAACGAAAACACCAGTGGTGTAGTAATCATTCAAATACGAGATCGCTATAAAACAGTAGACATAAAGTCACATGCTAACCGTTCTTTGGTGGAGTCGTTTACTAGGCCCATTCAAGTAGTATCAGACAATTACCTTACAATACAGTCTTTCAACCAAGATGAAATGCTCATGCACATGAGTGGATTGCTCAAAGACAAGATTAGCGTAATCAACTATCAGTTGAAACGAACAGAGCAAGACAACATAGCGTTAAGCTGGCATCTATCTAACAGGGAGAAAAAGCGGATTTACAAATCTGTTTACGAACCAGAGAATGAAAAAAGCACAGAGATTCTAATAAAATTACTCGAACAACAGTAATCTTATCAGATTGATGCCAATACCCATGGTTAGGTATTGTGCAACTCAACCACAAGCCGCATTTTTGAACTATTCATGCAAAAAGCGCTGCGCAACATAGCTCTTGTAGGAAATCCCAACGCGGGTAAGACTTCATTATTCAATGCCCTAACGGGTATGAATCAAAAAGTGGGAAACTTCCCTGGGGTTACCGTAGATAAAAAAACAGGTAAATATCGCTGTAATGATGGCATTGATGCACAGCTGATAGACTTGCCTGGAATTTACAGTTTATCTCCAAAATCTGCAGATGAGCAAGTTTCTTGCGAGGTACTTATGAATACGTCCAATGCACTTCATCCAGATATGATTGTGTTGGTTTTAGATGCTTCTAATCTCAAGCGTAATCTATTCCTCGCAACGCAAATCATAGATCTTGGGTTACCCACTGTTATTGCCCTCAACATGCATGATGTTGCCGAAAAAAGTGGCATTTCTATTGACACAGATCGTTTAGAAACCTTGCTAGGCGTACCTCTTTCTGCAATTAATGCGAAACACAAAAAAGGGTTAGATGGCTTTAAGAACCGGATGTTAGATGCCAAAGTAGGAGAAACTCAGTTTTACAAATCTCCTAGAGGTCTAAATGCAACTGCATTTGCCAAACTAGAAGCAATCATAGAAGGTCAAACAAATTATGCCACCTTCAAACAGGCCGTAAATGCAAATAAATACCCCTGGTTAGAGTCAAAGACTAAGAATATTTCAGGAGTTTTTAAAGAAGGAAGCCTCAATGCAAAGGAACTAGACATTCTTGAAATTTCTGAGCGTTACCGAACCATTGGTCCGTTATTGTCTCAAGTTCAAGCCTTAGTTCACGAAGAAAGTGGTCCGCTTGCACTTACCGCCAAACTAGATCGCTACCTCACCCATCCTATTTGGGGATATGCCATTTTCTTTGCTGTATTTTTTGTGGTTTTTCAAGCCGTATTCACTTTGGCTACCATCCCCATGGATTGGATAGATGCTGGAATGGGAGGCTTGGCAGAACTGGCTCAATCTGTTCTACCTGCAGGGCTCATTACAGATTTTATTGTAGAGGGTATTATTGCTGGAATAGCTGGTGTTGTGATTTTCGTTCCGCAAATCATGATTCTATTCGGACTCATTGAAATACTAGAAGAAACGGGCTACATGGCTCGTGTAAGCTTCTTGAACGACAGGTTATTGCGAGCCGTTGGAATGAACGGTAAAAGCGTAGTTCCATTGGTAAGTGGATTTGCTTGTGCCGTGCCTGCAATTATGTCTACCAGAAGCATAGAAGACTGGAAAGAAAGACTCATAACCATAATGGTTACACCGCTAATGAGTTGCTCTGCAAGACTCCCCGTTTACATCTTCTTAGTAGGATTCATTGTGCCTGATGATTATGTGTTGGGCATCATCAGCCTGCAAGGTCTATTCATGTTAGGGCTTTACTTGTTAGGCCTAGTACTTAGCGGGTTAGTAGCTTGGGTATTTAACAAGGTGCTAAAGACTACGCTCAGTAGCTCGTTTATTTTAGAGTTACCAACCTACAGAGCTCCCAAATTGAGGAACGTAGGTATTACCATGTACTCAAAAGGACTCACGTTTGTAACCGAAGCTGGTAAAATTATTTTGCTCATTTCTATGGTACTTTGGGTACTCTCCACATTTGGCCCGTCAGATGAAATGCAGGCCGTTCGAGATTCCTATGCAGAGCAGATGGAGCAAAACCCAGCTTTAGCAGATAGCTTGGAAACCCGCATGCACAGCGAGTTATTGGGAACCTCGTATGCTGGGCAAATGGGGCAACTCATAGAACCTGCAATTAGACCATTGGGCTATGATTGGAAAATGGGAATTGCCATCATTACTTCATTTGCAGCACGAGAAGTTTTTGTGGGAACCATGAGTATTCTCTACAGCGTAGAAGGAGGGGCCGACAACATTGCTGAGTTACAAGAACAAATGAAACATGAGATTCACCCAGTTACGGGTAAAGCTTTAATGAGTGTTCCTACAGCATCCTCACTACTCATTTTCTTTGTAATTGCTATGCAATGTATGAGTACGTTGGCTATCACTAAGAGAGAGACCAATAGTTGGAAATGGCCCACTATACAGTTTGTGTACCTCACTGCCTTGGCCTACTTCGCAAGCTTAATCACGTATCAATCACTGATTTAAGAGAATTCAGCCCATTTCTTCATTCAATGGAACTTAAAGTAAAGCACGAATGAACTTCAATTAATTCTGGTGGAAGAAACTGGAAATTGGCTAGTTATGCAGGGAATCTTGATCTACCACTACATGGACAGCATCGCTTCTGCGCAAAGAGAATTTATAACCTACTACTGAAATGGCAATAGGACCACCAAGTGGTGCCATATGTTCCACACTTACCACTTCACCTGGTAAGCAACCCATTTCTAGCAACTTCTCAGTAATAGCGCCTTCTTCAACCGCTTTTATGGTTGCTTTCTGACCTCGTTTCAAATCAGACAAGCGCAGAGTTACAGGCATGTTCATAGCTCAAAAATAGCTTATTTAAAACCATTCTAAAGATGATAATTGTCACTTAACGGTACTAATACCTAAAAGTAGGTAGTCCTGCACTTCCCTTTTCTTTCGTCATCTTGACAGAATGGTTGGTAGTATGATAACAAACTGGTTAAGCGTATTCATGATGTAATTGGTAGGTTTCAGACTGGTGGCTCACCAATTGTTGTTAATACTGGGGTATGTACGTATGATACTTCTTCCCAGCATTTATTCTTAGATAGCAATGTAGGTGAAGAAGATCATGGCCAAAGGTTTGCAACCTTATCTGGCGACTCCATACTTTGACAAGGAATAGGCACAGAATGGGCACAAGAATTTAAACTCGTTTTCTTGCGGCAATAAACTAAGTATCTAATTTTTTGTTTTCTATAAATGGGAAAAATCAACTTTCTTCTTATTGTCTTTATTCTCCTTATCGCCTCCTCCGGTTGGGCTCAAATGCAAGCACCATCTGAGCTTACTTCTATAAACGCAAAGCGTATTAAGACTACCCAAACGGGGATGCTCGTTTTAGGGTCTTGGGCGCTCATTAACCTGGCAGGCGGAAGCATCGCATCTACTCAAACCGCTGGTGCCACTAAATACTTCTATCAAGGAAACGCACTTTGGAACACCGTTAACCTGGGATTGGCAGGCTTTTCTTTGTATACGTTAGGTAAGGTTGACCCTTCCAGCTTGTCGCTTGCAGAATCCATAGCGGAGCAACAGAAAATCGAACAACTTCTCCTATTTAACGCAGGGCTGGATGTTGCCTATATCATAGGCGGGTTAGGCCTAAAAGGGTACGCTCCCAACGGCAAGAATACCGCAATGCTAGAAGGTTACGGTAATGCGCTTCTTCTGCAGGGAGGCTTCTTGTTGGTGTTTGATTCTGTATTGTACTACCTCCTGCACAAACACGGCATAGAAAACCTGACGGCTTTGTTAGAAAATATTCAACTATCATCAACTGGAATTGGTGTTTCGTATTCATTCTAATGAGCTAAACGGCTATCTTAGTTCACATGAAACAGTTATCTGTGCAACTCAAACCTAAAACCAGAGGCTTTCATCTTATTACACATGAAATTGAAGCTCATCTTCCACCGCTGCCAGAGATCGGTTTAGTTCATATCTTCATCTTACATACTTCAGCATCGTTGGCCATTAACGAAAACACAGATCCCTCAGTGCGGGAAGACCTGGAGTATGTATTCAACAAATTGGTACCAGAGAACGACTCAGGCTACACACATATTTATGAAGGCCAAGCAGTATTGCCATAGGCTCAGGTTGTATTCCGTATATCTATAGCAAAAGTATTTCGTTTGGCAACGGAAACGGTATCACATCATTTGGTTTCACTGGTCAACGCATTTATAACAACATAATTTATGAAGCTGGAAGAAATGACACAGGAGCCTCAGGTGGTCATGGCATTTACTTATCAGATAAAGAAGATACTAACCAGTTAGGACACACCTTTGTCTTAAATAACACCATCATTCATCCAAACAAGGGTATCAAAATTCAGAACTCCTTTGTAGACTCTGATCGAATAACAGTGGCCAATAACTTGGTAGTAGCTCCAGAGAGTTATTCCTTTTACGATTCCATCAATCAAACGTCTCGTTCGTTCTTTCAAACCTCAGGTAATGCAGTTGAATCATACAATAACCTATTTGAACCGTATAACGATTCAGAACTATTCGAAGATATTAATGGAACCTCTTTCTCTCCTGCTTTTGGCTCAGGAGCTGTTGATTCGGGTAGCCAAACCCCATTCTTTTTTTTACAAGCAGATTATATAGGCAACTCTAGAATTCAAAGGTACAGAAGCGATGCTGGATCAGTAGAATCGCCCTACTTTTCCTCAGGAATAAATGATGCTGAGGAGAAAAGGTCTTACACATTTGACAACCCGCTACGCAGAAATGAATGGCTTTGGAAGTTTAGAGGCTTTAGCACAGGAGAAGTTGCTATTACTCTAATAGACAATAAAGGTATTCAGGTTCTCCGCACCACTATAGTTATAGAAGGACCAGATTCTCAATTTTTTATTCCTCTGCCTAGAAAGCTAGCATCTGAAATATGTGGTGCACGTTGAAGCAGAGGGCTTTAAACACAGTGGTGTGGTGATAGCACCCTAAAGCTTTTCGTTTAGAGCAATTCTTTCACCTGTTCTACTGCTCTTGGCATAATATCATTAAACTCTGCTATTAGCGTTGGCAGCTTATCTAAGTCTTGGCCTGTTTTACCAATCATTTCAATTTCCTTTATTTTTTCAATAAACGAGGGGATTTGAACCGTATTGATAGTGCTTTTTAATTTATGAGCCTCTTTGGCTAAGTTCTCTAAATCATTGTTCTCATAGTGCTTATTAATCAATGCAATTGATTCAGGCACAGAGTCTACAAAAAGCGTTAGTAGCTGATTAATAAAGTCTTGATTCCCTCCTGCCATGGAGTTTACAAAGTCTAAGTTGTGTAGTTTGTCAGACATTTTTACGAACTTTAAAAGTAAAAGTTCGCTTATTCCTCGAATTCATACCGTAAACTGTTAGTAACATTGGTGAAAACTACATTCTGTAGACCTAAAGCACCGAAATCCGAATTTTAAATTTGAACTTTACTTAAACTACATACAGACTAAGCCTATACATGGCCAAACGAAATAGCATAAAGCAAAAAGATTCTGGTGCGAAGAACACAGAAGGAAGCAAATCGAAAAAAAAATCTCGATTCAAAGACTCCAAAGCCTACACGTCACCCAAGGTGAGAAATTCAGTTGGCTTATTCTTCCTGTTTCTATCAATCATATTTTTGCTTGCCTTCACATCCTATTTATTCACTGGCAATGCCGATATGAGTATCTTGAATACTCCAGTCGCAGACTTAAC
>CBFIHE010000017.1:20679-48431 GCA_965662345.1 Salibacteraceae bacterium | reverse complement strand
TTATGGTCCAAATAGCTTAGAAATGAAGAGTAATTTGATAGAGGAGCAACATTGTACGATGCATTCGGTGAAGGATTTAAGTCTAGGTTTGTTGAACCTGTAGCTCCTACCAAAGCTATTCTATCAGTTGTTACATCAAGATTAAAGATAACATCAGAGGCGTCCCCAGAAATAGAGTGAGCTGACACATAATTACCACCATTTAATGAACCACTGTATACTTTTAAAACAAAGCCGTCAGGATAAATTGGAGATGCAAATAAGTTCCTTTCATATGGGAACAAATTATTAACAGTCCATTCTGGGGCAAAGTTCACGCTATCTCTGAACAGTCCTGTAACTACAAGATGGTTACTGTTTTGCTCTTTCAATTCTGTACAATAGTCTGCGGCAACTCCTCCAAAAGATTTTGCCCATATGAAATTACCACTTGTGTCTAAGGACGACACCAGAATATCCATATCTCCAACAGCATAAAAAATTTGCTGCGAACCATTTGGGTCAGCATCTATACTATCTAAGAAGTTTTGCGCTAAATAAAGCCTGCCGTAATCCCCAACATCCAATTTAGGAGCAAACCCATTGGCTGAAATTACTGTATCGGTTAGGAATTGAACTTCTTTGAACTGACCAGAAGCAGCTATTTTCACTAAGAACAAGCCGTCTTCAGTAATCAGCGAAACTCCTGTTGAGGGATCGGCATCGTCACCCGTTGAAAAACCTAGCAACATATATAAGTTACCGTTTGAGTCATAATCAAAATCATAAACACTTCCAGAACTTGGAGCGTAACTTGCATCCCACAAAAGACCTTGAGCAGTGCCATTCTGCTGGATACCTAAAGATGAGAAAAACATCAAAAGAACAGAGTAGAATAAACTTTGAAAAGACATTCTCATGATACAAACTCGTTGTTGGGGTTAATAAATTTTAAGTTGAGTGTAAAAGGATATACTCTAATGCCGCTTACGCTTTCCCGGGCATTCTCCACCCCACCCGGATACACCACATTGCTAGCTGTTGAAATTGCCGCGTCTACATTATCGGTAACATAAAAAACAGACTTTCCATTTTTCGTAAAACCTACTAAACTACTTACTGATCCATCTTCACTTACCTCAAGAATGGAAGATGCACCAAAGCGTGCCTTGTATGCTTCAATTAGTGGTAAGAGCTCTGCGTTTTTCTGCTTGAGCCGATTTTGTAATTGCAAAAGTGCATCTACATGCTTCTCGTGGGCAGATACATCAATACTGCAAACTAACCATGCTGCCAACATTAAAATCAACCGGAAATATTTATACGGAATTAGGGCTAACCTATCGACAGGTGTGCAGAATTGGTTTGGTTTGTTATTCATCTAAAATGCTAATCTTGCAAGCGTAACAATTAATCAATAAGCCTCCCACAGTGGATCGAACCCTGCAGGAGGCTCGGACTAAATAGTAAACAATTTGTATCCAAATTCGGTAAAAACAGAGACAACTACATCGTTTACAGTTGCGAAGGTAGGTTAATGCTTGTGCGCATTCAGCCCATAGTTAGCCCATATGTTATCTGATTGAATTTGAATGAAGTATATTCTGATTTCTGTTTTACTCTATGCGTTAAACAACTTTTTTTGGAAAAAGTATTTAAAGACTTTTCATCCCTTCCAGCTCATGACGGGGAGAGCTAGTGTAACCTCTACTCTGGCCGTTATACTTATGGAACGCTTTGATATCTCAATGAGTGAATTCATCTATTCATGGTCGATAAATTATCCCGCTTTCATTTTATGCAATCTTCTTGGAGCCGCAGGCCTGTATGGTTTAGTTAAAGGGTTAAAACAATCTTCACTACAAACTTTTGCTTTTTACACGGCCATTTCATCTCTTCTGGCAGCGGTAGTATTATCTTTTTTCCAACGAATTTCACCCGTTAGTGTATTTGGTGTACTCATGTTGCTCACCGGGCTTTTTACTTACACAGGTTTGGATATTAAAAATATGCTCAAATCGAGTAATATGAGCCGCTATTTTCTAATCATGATAACAGGGTTCACCGCGGCTTCATTCATTACGTGGCATCTCACTAAAACGGTACATCCAACTATTCTTATGCTCAATCAAGAGTTTACGATTTTTGCTATTTTTGGGATGATGTACTTGTTTACAAATGCATTAGATCTAAAGAGCTTCATTCAAAATAGCCCTAATTACCTCTTGGCTGGTACGGTGATATCCATGGCTGTATTTTTCGGACTCTTGGGATTACGAGATACGGATCCGTTAATCGTAACTTCGTTAAGTTCATTTATTCCGATATTTACTGGGTTGGCTGGGGTTGTTATTATGCACGAAAGACTTGACAAACGATCCATGATTGCCCTGAGCCTTTTGATTGGTGGGGTTTTAATTTTTCAGTATTCATGAATATACATAAAATCCAAAAATACAGACAAAAACTTCTTGCATCAATTGGCGAACATTCTCCCAGTAATATTTCCGTTAAATTACTTCATGAATCTATGAATGAATTGAATGAAGTTTCTATTGGCTTCAATACGCTTCGTAGATTCTTCGGACTTTTACCACAAACAAACATCAGTTTAAAGACTTGGCGCAACTTAGATATTTATTTATCCGCTGTTCAAGGTGTTGATACTAACCACTTATGGTATTTTCACGATTGGATTCCTTATCACAATACGCTAAGAAGCATACACACTCAAGATATTGAAAAAGTTGTTGGAGAAATTAAACGATATAAAGGAAATATAGACTTGAGCTATCTACTTGGGATGGTTACATTGATTTACATAAATCAATTTAGAAAAGAAGAAATAGAACGTTTATTTTCTGATGATGAAATATTTAACGAAAATATAAGTGGAAGCTTTGCTGAGATCATATCTGCATTTATAAGAAATAGTCCTTCGAATGTAATGACATTTATCAAGTCCATTGCAAATATTAAGAATTTTAAAAATTACATTTTTTACCAGTATATTGATTATTCTTACTTAAACGGATATTATTACGATTTACTCCAAATACTTAAACCTGATGACAGGGCCGAGTATACGTTTATCCAATGCATGCTTGGTTACAGAGAATACTTAAACAAGGGTGCAACGCCTCCAATTCATCGAGTAGAACCTCCTGAATTAGCCACTTATTTCCCGGTATTGGCAGGAAGATACATGGGCTACAGAATGCTCAGTGAACCAAACGCTACAGACGAAATCATGGCTTCCTATCTACCATTATTGGTAAATCGCTATCCAATGCATTACATCGCCCTTGAACTTGTACCCGCTTTGGTCTTTTTAGGAAAATGGAAATTAATTAACGATCTTTTTTCAAAGCATTACGAGGCCCTCTATGAGATGGATCAATGGTATGCATACACGACTATTAGTATCTATTTAGCTGCAGAAAGTATGGCTCTATTGTTCGAGGGAAACATTCAGCAAGCGCAACATAGACTAGGTTCGATTACACCGGAAAGGACACCAAACTCCTATGCCGACTATTCGAAAATATTTGAGCTAATGGCTACTTACCTTATCCATTGTGAAAAAAAAGAACAGAAAAAAGCGCAAAAAATCAACAATACCTTTGACCATCATGTAAAGCAACTGGGCTTTTTAAAATTGTCTAACCCCTACCTACAGGATTTTGGCAATGCATTCTTTCGGAAAAAAAGCCAAGGTATATCTTCTTCAACTTGACAAGTGAGTTTCTTGTGCCCATGTTTTGATCGCTTATAGAATGTCTGTTGAAAAGTGAACGGCAAATGAAGGAATCAAACTTCGAAAGGTGAAGGTATTGAATAAGTGACAAAAGATTGGAACGAAAAAATCATCTGAGAAGATTTAACCGCATGCTTAGAAAAAAGAGAGATGAAAATGAAAGCTCTAATTTCTCTTCTTCCGAAATGCCTATGAAAAATTCTAGTAGCTTGCGCATTAATCTAAGCCGGGCCTGATTGAGAAAGTCTACATTTGGCGCTGATGCGGCAATTTTACCTAGTCCTCTTAGGATGTATTTTCGGATATTCTCTCAGCGCACAGTTTACACTTGGAGGGCAAGCCGTATCCTTAGGTGGTGACTGCTATCGCCTTACTCAATCTCCTTCTAGCTTCGCTTTAGGCACGGCATGGTCAACCAATACCGTAAACCTGAATCAACCTTTTGACTTGCGGTTTGAGATCAAGTTAGGTTGCAAAGATGCCAATGGTGCCGATGGGATGGTTTTTGGGCTTCAAGCCTTGAGTAACACTGCGGGGAGTCCGGGTGGAGGCATGGGATTTGGTAATGTTTCTCCTTCTATCGGCATTGAGTTTGATACGTATGAAAATGCTGTTGTGGGTGACCCAGCCTATGACCACTCCGCAATTATCATTAACGGAGACGTTGACCATCTTTCTACAAACACTTTGGCAGGTCCGGTACAAACATCAGCGACTTCAATAAACATAGAGGATTGTAATTACCATGAAGCACGCATTACTTGGGACCCCACTACTTCAAACCTCAAGATGTATTTCAATTGTGTGCTGCGCTTAAATTACAGCTTCCCTTCCAACCCTATCACTACAATTTTTAATGGTAACCCCAATGTATTTTGGGGATTCACAAGCTCTACTGGCGGCTACGACAACAACCATGAATTCTGCTTATACAATAATCCGTTTACGGGTAGCTCCAAAACAGCAACCATCTGTCGTGGCGACTCGGCTTTGCTCACTTTTACGGGCGGAACCACTTACCGATGGAATACCAGCAACGGATTGAGTGACTCAACCTCTGCTTCACCCTATTTCTTCCCTTTGTCATCTGCCCAATACATTGTAGAAATTACAGATCTATGTGGCGATACCTGGTACGATACAGCCAATATTCTTGTAGAAGAACCTCATGCTGTTAATTTAGGAACAGATACAGTCATATGCTCAGGAGATAGTATTGTGCTAGATGCAAATGATAGCTCAGGAGTGAGTTATCTCTGGAATACAAACCAAGTAACGCCTACCATCACCGCAACAGCAGGTGGAACTTACACCGTAACTGCCACCAAAGGCTTATGCCAAACGGTGGAAAGTATCAACATCAACCCCCTAGCACTACCAACATTAAATCTGGGAACTGACTCTGTTCTTTGTCCTGGAGAATCCATTTCTCTAACAGCTTCAGCTCCATCGGGAACAACTCAGTGGTCTACGGGAAGTACGGCTTCATCTATTCAGGTAAACCAACCGGGGTTGTACACCGTTGAAGCTTCCAATATCTGTGGCACAATTAAAGATAGCATTCAAATCATGGAAGAATTTCTGCCAACCCTTGATTTAGGTCCCAAGCAGGTTATTTGCCCCGGTGAAGAAGCGGTTTTTGATGGTACAGGCACCCATGTAGATACTCGTCTTTGGTCTAACGGAAGCACAAACCCCATTCTTAGACTTGACTCATCAACTTCTTTAACATTAACCGTAACAAACGCGTGCGGTAGTGTAACAGATACGGCAGTGGTAGACGCAATAGGTCCTCCCGCTGTTGCTTTACCCAGAGATACTGTACTGTGCGTAGGACAAGGGTATAAACTACAACCTACCATGCGCTACGTTTCATCCTTTGTTTGGTTGAACGGCTCTACGGATTCTGCGTATTCAGTAACTCGCCCTGATAGCCTATGGCTAATTGCGCGCAATGTTTGCGATACACTCACTTTTACAACAGTTGTTTCAGAGGTAAGAAAAGCCGCATTGCACATTTTAGCAGATGATAGCATTTGTGCTGTAGAGCTTAGTTTAGCTGAGGCCTCTACGGTTGGATTCACAGCATATCGCTGGAGCAACGGAGACAAAAACAACTTCACCCTTTTGCCTATTGGCAACCATTTTCTAGAAGCACTAGATACCAACGGATGTATTGCCTCAGAGAATATCCGCATCTCAGAATATTGCCCAGAAAGACTTTTTGCACCAAATGCCTTTACCCCAAATGGCGATGGCCAAAACGATGTTTTTACCGTTAGTGGGTTAAACCTATTTCAGCCCAAGCTCTCTATATATGACCGCTGGGGAGGTCTTGTGTATCAAGGTGAAGACACTGATGCTTACTGGGACGGCACCGCAAATGGAGAACTAGCCCAAGAAGGCTATTACATTTGGAGGTTTTCCTACCAAAGCGGAGATGGCTCTGCTCAAACAGAAATGGGGAGCGTATTACTCTTACTAAGAGATTGACAGTCATTTTGCCTAAGTAAAGCTCAATCTAGCAGTGGGCTTTTGCTACTTTTACCCAGCATGAATAGGCATTTTCAAGATTATATTCTTCAACTAACTGGTGCAGAGGCAATACACAAAAAAGAAACCGTGCAGCACCTTTGGAGTGAGTACGGAGAGATTCTACGTGTGTTTCTGCAAGGAGCTACCGTATCCACGGCTGTGGTGAAATTCATGCACGGAGAACAGACCATAGTTCACCCTCGCGGTTGGCATAGTAACATTGGACATGAACGAAAAATTAGGTCCTACCAAGTAGAGAGTACATGGTACCGAGATTATGCAGAGAGGGCCACAGCCCGACTCCCCCGTTTTTACGGCTATACTCAACAAGACGGGGCATCCCTTACAGTATTGGAAGATCTAGATGCTGCTGGCTTCCCTATTCGTTTACTACAAGTTACGCTGCACCAAATCAAGCAATGCATAGCATGGCTTGCTCAGTTTCATGCCGATTTTTTAGGTGCAGCTCCAAACGGTCTTTGGCCTAGCGGAACGTACTGGCATTTGGAGACTCGACCAAATGAGTTAGAAGCATTGGAAGACCAGAAATTGAAATCAGCAGCTCCGCTTATTGACGCAAGGTTGAAAGCAACTCAATTCCAAACCCTGGTACACGGAGATGCCAAGTTGGCTAATTTCTGTTTTGGTAAAGCCGATGAAGTAGCCGCGGTAGATTTTCAATATGTTGGCGGAGGGTGCGGCATGAAAGACCTTGCCTATTTTGTAGGAAGTTGTTTGAACGAAGACGAATGCGAAGCGTATGAAGAAGAACTGCTAGATTATTATTTTGATGAACTCCGCAAAGCTCAGGGTGCGGACATCTCTATCCTAGAAGCCGAATGGCGCCCCCTTTATCACGTTGCGTGGGCAGATTTTCACCGCTTCCTAAAAGGATGGAGCCCAGATCATTGGAAAATAAATAGTTACAGTGAACGTGTTTCTCGAGAAGTGATAAATCAGCTGAATGGGTAAATTGCTACCTTATATGCAAGCCCAGTTTTAAACGGTCAATAATTACTCCGTGATCCTCAGTGGGGAGGTGACTTAAAAAAAACCTTCAACATATCCGTTGAAGGTTTCATTTGTCGGGATGAGAGGATTCGAACCTCCGATCTCGCGCCCCCCAGACGCGCACTTTAACCGGACTAAGCTACATCCCGAAATATGGTCGTCAAATGTATTTATTTTGATGAAAGTGAAAAATTCATACGATTCTTAATTCTTCGCAAAGCACCTCTGTAATCACCCACTTTTATGGGATTCTTTACCTAGTTTTAGGGTTATGAGTTCAACTACATCACAAAGCATCAATCCGTTTACCAACGAAATCATTGAAACGTATCCATTTCATAATTTATCCAAGGCTTACGAACTGTTGAAAGGCGCCACCAACGCGACAAAGAACTATCGCTCAGTTACATTGGAACAAAGGGCAGAAATTTTAACAGCGCTAGCCTCAAGGCTAAAGGCCCGCAAAGAGGAGCTCGCTATGCTAATGAGTACCGAAATGGGAAAGCCCATTTCTCAAGGAAAAGCCGAAATAGAAAAATGCGCATGGCTATGTGAGTACTACTCAGAGTTTGGTCCTGAAGTCTTAAAAGACCAAGCGATATCCACCGATGCCACCAACTCTTTTGTACGCTACACACCTATGGGAGCCCTGTTGGCAATCATGCCGTGGAACTATCCGTTTTGGCAATTCTTTCGGGTGGCCATACCAAACTTGCTTGTAGGCAATGCAGTCTTGTTGAAACACGCTCCAAATGTGCAAGGGTGTGCCCATGCTTTGGTTGAAATTTTTGATATTCCAGATTTGCCCAATGGTTTAATCACTAACCTTCATCTTAGCAATACCGATGTAGCCCAAATAATAACGCATAACGATGTTCATGGAGTTACGCTCACTGGAAGCACTACTGCTGGAACCACTGTGGCAGCCATAGCTGGTAAGAATCTAAAGAAAACTGTGTTAGAATTGGGAGGAAGCAATCCATTCATCATCATGGAAGACGCTGATATAGATACCATTCTACCAATCGCTTTTCAAGCCAGAATGCAGAATACGGGTCAAAGCTGCATTGCTGCAAAGCGCTTTTTGGTACATGAGTCCATCCACGATGACTTTGTAGAACGAATGGAGGTACTTATTCAAGAAAATCCAATTGTTAACCCGCATAGCGATGCGAGTACTATGGGCGTATTAGCTCGAACAGATTTGGCGGAAAACCTCAAGTTACAGCTTGAATCTTCAGTTCAACAAGGAGCAAAATTGATTACTGGAGGAAGGCAAGAAAAAGCGCACTTCTCCCCTGCTTTGTTGACGGGGGTAACACCAAACATGACCTGCTTTAAAGAAGAAACCTTTGGCCCCCTAGCGAGCGTCACGCGCTTTAACACCAAAGAAGACGCCATAGCATTAGCCAATGCTTCTATTTACGGTTTGGGCGCTTCTGTTTGCACAGCTGATGTAGATGCCCACATCGATTTCTGCGATACCTTGAATGAAGGAGCCGTATTCTTCAATGATCTGGTAAAATCACATCCCGCCCTGCCCTTTGGCGGAGTGAAAAAATCTGGATATGGCAGAGAACTAGCGCTTGAAGGATTACGCGAATTTGCCAATATCCAGACAGTTTATATTAAATAAGTCATGCACCCTTACTCGAAGGAAACGCTTAAACATTATTTGATTAACAAAACCAATACACTGAAAATAACTCAACGAGTTCACTAATGAAAGTCAATTATCCGCAAATAGCGAGCCGTTAAAAATTAACTAACCGCTTATTGCTCAGCTATTTCTTTCGTCACCAAGATAAATTCTGCCCTACCCGTCCATTCTGGGTTCCAGTCTGTATTGGTAGTACGAACGGTAGAGAGGGTAACTATATCTTCTGTGATGTTATACTCCTTTAAATACCAAGCAATCCCTCCATTGTTCGCAGAATGAAAATCGCCCTGTATGTGGTAGAACACTCCCTTTTTAGGTAAGTTTTGACCTATGAACCAAGCCATAGTGGCATCTTTAAGTGCCTGCGCTTGAACAATGTTGGTTTTGGCGTTATTACCGCCATGACCAAAATCCATTTGCATCATCTCTGCATAGCCAGGAGCTGCTGAATCAAAGGGATAAGGAAGCGGTGCCATCCATTGTTTGGCTGTTTCAGAAAAACGGCCAAGTACTTCAGGTCCTTCACCAGCAACAGTTGATGCATATCGTCTAGGCACATTGGTCGCAATTACAGGAATTCCTTTTTCAGTGGCATAGTTTACCATGGGCGAATAATCAGAATCATAATTCGGCCAAAGCCTCGCCTCGCGCTTAAAGTATTTCTCTGAGATAAGCCCACTATTATATTCATCTACAATCACTTGGTTATCTGCCTCTAACATCTCTGCACCAAATACTACGGGCTTTTTTCTTTCAGAGAGCGCTTTCAAAAAAGAAAGTTGCTGCGCGTGGCAAGTCGAATCATCATGTAACTCACCAAATAAAACCACATCGGCCTTGCCGGCAACTTTTACGGCCTTTTTAAATGAGACTGATTTACCCTCACTGGTATACAACGCAAAGTCCTGAGCAGTTGAAGAATACGTTAAAGAAAGTAGGGCTAAAAACAAAGATAACTTCAAATACATGTCAAAAAATTATGGGCACTAAGGTAAAGTCTCTTGGCTGATTAGACATGCCGGTTACTTTTGCATGAGTGGATTACCAACCGTATATCGTAGGTATTGCCGGAGGAAGTGCTTCTGGAAAAACCAGTTTCTTGAGAGAACTCAAAGAAAAAATGCCTAAAGGTTCGGTTTGCATTATTTCGCAAGACAACTACTACAAACCCATTGAGCAGCAATTCAAAGACGAAAACGGAGAAATCAATTTTGATTTACCTGAATCCATCAATCGCGTTCAGTTTTACAGGGATTTAATCAACATACGCAAGGGAGAAGAAATCACTATTAAAGAATACACCTTCAACAAAAAAGATAAAACTCCTGGATATCTTGTTGTTAAGCCTGCTCCTATCATTATTATGGAAGGTCTTTTCATCTTTCACTATGAAGAGATTAGGAAAGCCTTAGACCTAAGAGTGTTTATTGATGCACGCGAAAACGTAATGTTGGCCAGGCGCATAAAGCGCGATGCCGATGAACGAGGATACGATGAGGCCGATGTTCGTTACCGTTGGGAAAACCATGTTACACCATCTTATAAACAGTTTCTGAAGCCCTATCGAGATGACTGCCATGTAATCATTACCAATAACTCACACTACAAAAAAGGATTATCTGTTATTCTGAACCATCTTAAGTCTGAGCTGCCAGATACTTTCTCTAAACGCTACATCATGGAAAAGCTGCCAGCAGAGAAAGCCACAGAGAAACCTGTGTAAAACCTGTTCACTTTATTCCGCAGCAAGAGCCTTTGTTCCCTCATTAGCAACTACTTTTGCACCTAAACAGCAAAATAACGGTTCGCATGAAGTTCTTTATCGACACGGCAAACACAGATCAAATTAAAGAAGCACACGCCCTAGGTGTGTTAGACGGAGTAACCACCAACCCTTCTCTCATGGCCAAAGAAGGCATAACAGGTGAGCAAAACATACTAGACCATTACGTTACCATTTGCGAAATGGTAGATGGGCCAGTTAGTGCAGAGGTTATAAGTACAGATTTCTCAGGCATGGTGCGTGAAGGTGAGCGGTTAGCAGAGTTACACGACAATATTGTAGTTAAAATCCCAATGATTGCAGATGGTGTTAAAGCATTGAAATATTTCTCAGATAAAGGTATTCCTACCAATTGTACGCTTGTATTCTCTGCAGGTCAGGCACTATTAGCTGCTAAGGCAGGCGCAACTATGGTTTCTCCTTTTATCGGAAGATTAGATGACATTTCAACCAACGGTTTAGACCTCATTTCTCAGATTCGTACGATTTACGACAATTACATGTTTGAAACAGAGATCTTAGCGGCATCTGTTCGTCACACCATGCATGTGATTCAATGTGCAGAAATTGGTGCTGATATTATGACTGGACCATTGAGTTCTATTACGGGATTATTAAAGCACCCATTAACCGATAGTGGTTTAGAAAAGTTCTTAGCAGATTACCGTAAGGGTAACGCTTAATATTTCCCCTAACTCCCTACATTAAAAAGAACAACAATGCCGGCACCTTTAATTCGAATAAATGCAGACAAGCCAAACGCACAAGAAATACAGCTTGTGGTAAATTGCTTGCGCGATGGTGGAGTAATCATCTACCCTACAGATACGGTGTACGGCTTTGGCTGCGACATTACCAAGAAACGCGCTGTAGAGCGCATAGCTAAACTAAAAGGGCTAAAAGCTGAGGATGCCAAATTTGCGATGGTGTTCTTTGATTTAAGTCACTTAGCAGACTACACAAAACCTTTGGATAATCGCATTTTTAGAGTAATGAAAAGCGCACTGCCTGGAGCTTTCACATTCATTCTAGAAGCTAATAACGCAGTACCTAAAATCTTTAATAAACACAAGAAAAAAGAAGTGGGTATTCGCGTTCCAGACCACCCTATTCCTAGAGAGATTGTACGCGTGTTGGGCAGTCCAATTGTAACCACATCTGTTCATGATTCAGACGAATTGGTAGAGTATACCACAGACCCTCACATGATTTATGAGAATTTTAAAGATCATGTAGATCTAATTATTGATGGCGGTTACGGAAACAACATCCCTTCTACTATTGTGAATTGCACAGAAGGCGAGTTAGATGTGGTTAGACAAGGATTGGGGGATTTAAATGAGCACCTTTAAGATTATTGTTAAGACCTATTTTGGGTTTGAAGAATTGTTAGCAGATGAATTGCAAGCACTAGGTGCGCAAGACATAGAGATACTGCGTAGAGCTGTACAATGTACAGTAGATAAACGACTCATGTATGCATGTAATTACCAACTGCGTACGGCTCTCTTTGTGCTTAGGCCAATTGCAGAATATATAGCTAATAATGAAGACGAGTTGTACGAGGGAGCTAAGCAAATAGATTGGGATCAATATTTAGATATTAACCAAACTTTCGCCATAAGCAGCGTAACATTTGGCGACATCTTTACCCACTCTCACTATGCTGGGTTAAAGTTAAAAGACGCTATTGTAGATACCTTTAGAGAAAAGCGAAACAGAAGACCATCTGTAGACACCAATAATCCTGATGTACGCATTGAGCTTCACGTTGCGCAGAATCAAGTATCTATATCTGTGAATTCATCTGGAGAAACTCTAAGTAAGCGCGGATATCGTACCAAGCAAACCAAAGCCCCTTTAAATGAGGCATTGGCAGCTGGAATAATCAAGTTAAGCGGCTGGACACCAGACCAGGCATTTTTTGACCCAATGTGTGGGTCTGGAACCTTCCCCATTGAAGCCGCTTTAATGGCAACAAATTCACCGATAGGAAAATTTAGAAGTTTTGCCTTTCAAAAACACCATGATTTCGATCCTGAATTGTGGCAAGAGGTTAAGGCAGAAGCCGATGCTGGTATTAAGCGAATTCCTTTTAATATCAAGGGCGCAGATAAAAATCAATTAGCAGTGCGTGTTTCGCAATCCAATGCGCGCGGAGTTGGTTTTGAAAAAGACATCTACTTTGAGCGCAAGAATGTATTGAATACAGAATCTAAAGGTGGTGAAGGCATATTGATTATGAATCCACCCTATGGAGAACGCTTGGAAGATGCCGATGAAATGGAGGCATTCTACGCAGACCTAGGCACACATCTTAAACACAACTATGAAGGTTGGGATGCATGGGTGTTTTCAGGAAACTTAGATGCACTTAAGTGCTTTGGATTGCGTCCGTCTCGTAAAATAAAATTATTCAATGGAAACATTGAGTGTAGCTTAAGGCACTTCCCACTCTACAAGGGTAAAAAAGGCGAGCAATCCTTTTAAATGTGCTAATAGCATCTTGCTAAGATTTGCATCCAAAGCTATGTTGTGTTCTTATTTTATCTTTCTTTCAAGAGTAGAGAAACTATCTATTAAAATTTAGTAACGTAAACCACATCGCACTCTCTTACCGAAACGCTTTTAGCCGTAGGCCAAAATAACATTGAGTGATAAGATACATATCCATAGTCTCCTACTGGCGCTGTAATCACATGCGTTTCACCAGGTTTTAATATCCTTTCACCTTCATCTAGAGACAGAATCGCATCATCAGCCCAAACTCCTTGTGTCGCGTTCGTAAATTGGATTTTTCCAGTGCCATTCTTTTCACACTCCTCTTTTTCGCATCCAACAAAAAGCATAGTTAATAGTGCTCCAAGAATCACTGATATAATCTTTCTTCCCATAACTTATTCCATCTAAATGGCTGAGGAAATTACTATTAAAAACATCTCTCCTCCCTCAGGATTCCAATCCCCCACTCCCGCGCGATTGTATCGCATGATCTTAATACTTCATACAATCAACCAAGCCGTCCATTCGAGTGGCGCTAGAACAACGTGGAAGCGCTTTATCGAGAATAGGCTTACAGTAATCTTAACACTTGAAACTTTGTACTTGATACTTTAAAGTTCTCTTCCCTATTCAATCCACCTACTACTCAGGCATTCGCTCTATATTTAGTATGCATGCATAACTTTTTTGTTTCAAAATTTGTTATGCACGCATACCTTTTCTACTTTTGGAGGGTATGAAAGCAGAAGAAACCATAGATTTTCCTATACGCTGGGCATGGCACCGTATCTCGCGTTTGTATAATATAATGGCAGGAAAGCACGGCATTACTATGTCTATAGGCTATTGTTTGCTCAATATAGATCGTAAAAACGGCACACCATCTACAAAGCTAGGACCGCTAATGGGTATGGAATCGCGTAGTTTAACGCGCACGCTAAAAACCATGGAAGACATGGGGTTAATTGAGCGTAAACCCGATGCAAACGACAAACGTATGGTGCGTATTTTCCTTACTCCTTTTGGTGTAGAAAGTAGAGAGATTAGTAAACATACCGTTATTGCATTTAATGAAGCGGTAAAGGGATCATTAACAGAAGAAGAGCTAAGCACTTTCTTTAATGTAATGCAGAAAATCAATAAAACATTGGAAGACACAGATCAATTCCATTCAAACCAAATCTTATCAAAAACAACATAAAAGCATGTCTAGAAGAACAATCAACAAAGTAGCTGTTTTAGGCTCAGGGGTAATGGGCTCACGCATCGCTTGCCACTTCGCCAACATTGGTTGTGAAGTACTCCTATTAGATATTGTACCTAAAGAGACAAAAGAAAGTAACAACCTCAAAGAGCGAAATGCTATTGTAAATGGAGCGTTGCAATCTACCCTCAAAAGCAACCCCTCACCTATTTACAACAAAGCTTTTGCGAAGAGAATCACTACGGGTAACCTAGATGATAATCTAAATCAAATTAGTGATTGTGATTGGGTTATAGAGGTTGTTATAGAGCGTTTAGATATTAAAAAGCAAGTTTTTGATAACGTTGAAAAATACCGTAAGCCAGGAACGCTTATTACCTCTAATACATCTGGAATTCCAATTCACATGATGCTAGAAGGCAGAAGCGATGACTTTAAAAAAAATTTCTGCGGCACACACTTCTTTAATCCGCCTCGTTACTTGAAGTTATTGGAAATCATCCCTACTCCAGAAACCGACCCAGCAGTAACAGATTTCCTCATGGACTATGGTAAAAAGTTCTTGGGTAAAACCACGGTACTTGCCAAAGACACTCCTGCTTTTATTGCCAACCGCATAGGTGTATACAGCATCATGGCGCTGTTCCATCAAGTAACTGAAATGGGATTAACCATAGACGAAGTGGATAAGCTCACCGGACCTGTTTTGGGCAGACCTAAGTCGGCAACATTCCGCACAGCAGATGTTGTTGGGTTAGACACCTTGGTGTTAGTGGCTAACGGACTCAAAGACAATACACCAAACGATGAGGCAAACGACCTCTTCTCTCTACCAGATTACATCAGTAAAATGGTAGACAACAATTGGCTAGGAAGCAAAACCAAACAAGGTTTCTACAAAAAAGTAAAAGGCGATGACGGCAAAAGCCAAATCTTATCGTTGAACTTAAATACCTTAGAATACGGTCCAAAAAAGAAGGCCAAATTCGCTACACTAGAAGCTACCAAGTCTATAGATAACCTGGCAGACCGCATGCCTGTATTGTTTAATGGCAAAGACAAAGCAGGAGAATTTTACAGAGCATCGTTTATCGGTTTGTTTCAATACGTAAGCAATCGAATTCCTGAAATTGCCGATGAAATTTATAAAGTAGACGATGCGTTGAGAGCAGGTTTTGGATGGCAGCAAGGTCCGTTTGAAGCTTGGGATGCCATTGGCTTTGACAATGCCCTTAAAGCAATGGAGGCGGCAGGAAAGTCGCCTGCCCAATGGGTTTACGACATGCAAGCCCAGGGAGCAACATCATTCTACACGGTTGAGAATGGTACACGTAAGTATTACGACATCTCGTCTAAAAGCTATAAAGCCATTCCTGGTCAAGAAGAAATCATCAGTTTAGATGTGCTTCGTGAAACCAATGTGCTTTGGAAAAATAGCGGAACTACCATTGTAGACTTGGGTGATGGAATCATCAACCTAGAGTTTCACACCAAAATGAATACCATTGGTGGAGAGGTTATTCAAGGAATAAATAAAGCCATAGATCTAGCAGAGGCAGAATACAAAGGGTTGGTTATATCCAATACTGGAGATAATTTCTCTGCAGGAGCCAATGTGGGCATGATCTTCATGTTTGCAGTTGAACAAGAGTGGGATGAATTGGATTTTGCCATTCGCAGTTTCCAAAATACCATGATGCGGGTTCGCTACTCAGATATTCCAGTTGTGGTTGCTCCGCACAACATGGCCTTGGGTGGTGCCTGTGAAATGAGCATGCATGCAGATAAGGTGGTAGCTCATGCTGAAACCTACATGGGACTTGTAGAGTTTGGTGTTGGACTCATTCCCGGTGGTGGCGGAACCAAAGAGTTCGCTCTGCGCTTTAGCGATGATCTGAATGAAGGAGACATGCGCACTAATCAGCTAAGAAATCGCTTCTTAACGGTGGGTCAAGCAAAAGTATCTACCTCAGCATATGAGGCATTTGAACTCGGATACCTCAGAAAAGGAATTGACGAAGTCATTGTGAGTAGAGAGCACCAATTGGCTTACGCCAAGCGTGCCGCACTGAATCTGCACGATAAAGGCTACACCAAACCAATGAAGCGCAAAGACATTAAAGTGCTAGGTAAAGAAGGATTGGGTATCGTTTACGTAGGTGCAAACAGCATGAAATCTGGGAATTATATTTCTGAACACGATCAGCATATTTCAGAGAAACTCGGTTATGTTCTGTGTGGCGGAGACTTGAGTGAAATCACAGAAGTAGACGAGCAATACCTCTTAGACTTGGAGCGCAAAGCCTTCTTAGAACTATGTACCAAACGCAAAACCTTGGAGCGCATACAAAGCATCTTGACTACCGGTAAGGTGTTGAGGAATTAGATGTTAGTTGGAAGTCGTTAGTTGTTAGTTGTTAGTTGATTGAGCGATAAAATCATATTCAAAGTAAAATGAACTACAGAGATCTAAAAGTTTGGCAAAGGGCAATGAACCTCACAGAACGGGTTTATAAAGTCACAGCCTCTTTTCCTGATGAGGAAAAGTTTGGCCTTGTTGCTCAACTTAGGAGAAGTATGGTTTCTGTTCCTTCAAACATTGCTGAAGGGGCGGGCAGAAACTCCTCAAAGCAATTTGTTCATTTTTTGAATATAAGCAGAGGTTCTCTCAATGAAGCACATACACAACTAGAATTAGCGAATAGACTCAACTTTTTACCAAATGACATTTTCTCCGAATTGGAAGATGAAATGATTCAGATATCAAAAATGATATCCGTGTTACTGCGCAGGGTAGCAGAATCTTCGGATGTCAAAGAGTCTGAGGAAATTTATCTATCAGATTCCGAAAACCACTAAAAACTCAAAACTAAAGACTAAAAACTAGAAAAAATGGACGCATATATAGTAGCAGCTAAAAGATCAGCAGTGGGTAAAGCACCCAGAGGGTTATTCCGCTTTATGAGACCAGATGATTTGGCCGCAACGGTAATCAAGGGCATGCTCCAAGATGTGCCTAACCTAGATAAAGAACGCATTGATGACGTTATCGTGGGTAATGCCACTCCAGAGGCGGAACAAGGCTTGAACATAGGTAGAATGATTTCATTGATGAGCTTGGATACGGATAAAGTTCCAGGCATGACGGTGAATCGCTATTGTTCTTCAGGCTTGGAGACCATTGCCATTGCAGCGGCAAAAATTCATGCGGGTATAGCCGATTGTATAGTAGCAGGAGGTGTTGAAACCATGTCTCCAATACCTTTTGGCGGATGGCGATTGGTTCCAAATGCTGAGGTTGCAAAGCACACTCCAGATTGGTACTGGGGAATGGGATTAACAGCAGAAGCAGTTGCTCAAGACTTTAAGGTGTCTCGCCAAGACCAAGATGAGTTTGCATTTAACTCCCATCAAAAAGCCATAAATGCGATTGAAAACGGCTACTTCAAATCTGGTATTGTACCAGTTGAAGTGGAAGAAGTATTTCTCAAAGATGGCAAGCGCGAAACTCGCACCTACACCGTAGATACAGATGAAGGTGCTAGAAAAGATACCAACATCGAAAAGCTAGGAAAACTACGCCCCGTTTTTGATGCCAAAGGGTCGGTTACTGCAGGAAACGCTTCTCAAACCTCAGACGGAGCTGCATTTGCAGTAGTAATGAGTGAAAAAATGGTGAATGAACTGGGCCTCACTCCTATTGCTCAATTAAAATCTTACGCAACCGTTGGTGTTGAGCCACGCATTATGGGTATTGGTCCAGTAAAAGCCATTCCAAAAGCCATTGAAATGGCTGGTTTATCGCAGAGCGATATTGAACTATACGAATTGAATGAAGCCTTTGCGTCACAATCTTTAGCGGTTGTGCGCGAGCTAGGACTCAATCCCGATATCGTTAACGTAAACGGTGGCGCAATAGCCTTGGGCCACCCGCTTGGTTGTACTGGAGCCAAACTGAGCGTGCAGCTCTTTGATGAAATGCGTAGAAGAAAATTGAAACACGGTATAGTTACCATGTGTGTGGGAACGGGACAAGGAGCAGCAGGTGTATTTGAATTATTGAACTAATTAATTGAACTGAATCATGAGTACAGAAGAAGCAACGAAAAAAGCATTGATGGGCGGGGAGTTTTTAATCAAAGAAACCGATGCCAAAGACATTTACATACCAGAAGAGTTTGATGAAGAACAACGCATGATTGGTCAATCATGTACAGACTTTGTTGACCAAGAGGTTACCCCTAACCTAGATCGAATTGATGCGTTAGAAGACGGGTTAATGAACAACATTATGACCAAAGCTGGTGAACTGGGGCTACTGGGCATTTCCGTTCCTGAAGAATTTGGCGGGTTCGGAAAGAACTTTGTAACCTCCATGCTAGCCGCAGAAAAAACAGGTGCTGGTCATTCATTCTCTGTAGCCATTTCAGCACACACAGGTATTGGAACGCTTCCTATTCTTTACTATGGAACAGAAGAGCAAAAAGCAAAGTATATCCCCAAATTAGCAAGCGGAGAATACAAAGGAGCTTACTGTTTAACCGAACCAGGATCAGGGTCAGACGCCAACTCTGGAAAAACCAAAGCGGTATTAACCGATGACGGTAAGCACTACATTATCAACGGTCAAAAAATGTGGATTACCAATGGCGGTTTTGCTAATGTATTTACGGTATTTGCTCGAATTGACGATGATGAAAACTTGAGCGCATTCATTGTAGACGCAGATGCAGAAGGCGTGTCTTTAAATCCAGAAGAAAAGAAAATGGGTATAAAGGGCTCTTCTACCCGTCAAGTATTCTTCAATGATGTAAAAGTATCTGTAGACAACCTATTGGGCGAGCGCAATGGAGGTTTTAAGATTGCACTAAATATCTTAAACATCGGTAGAATTAAGTTGGCGGCTGCTGTACTTGGAGGTGCCAAGGGAACGGCATCTCATGCCATCAATTACTCCAATGAGCGCAAGCAGTTTGGCAGACCAATTTCTAAGTACGGTGCTATAAAAGACAAGATTGCAAAATCTGCTATCAAAATATTTGCGTGTGAGTCTGCAACTTACCGAGCGGCACAGAATATTGACGATCGAATTCAATTCTTGGCATCAGAGGGAATGGATAAGTCTCAAGCTACCCTTAAGGGGATTGAAGAATATGCCGTAGAATGTGCCATGTTAAAAGTTCACGGTTCAGAAGTACTGGATTTTGCCACAGACGAAGCCGTTCAGATTTATGGCGGAATGGGATATAGCGCAGAATCTCCCGTAGAACGTGCTTATCGCGATAGCCGTATCAACCGCATTTTTGAGGGAACCAATGAAATAAACCGCATGCTCTCTGTAGATATGATGCTGCGAAGTGCCATGAAAGGTAAGTTAGATTTGATGGGGCCGGCACAAAGTGTGGCAGAAGAACTTATGGGAATTCCTGATTTTGGCGATGTAGAAACAGATTTCTTTAAAGTGCACCACAAATACATCCAAAACTTTAAAAAGGCTGTGCTTATGGTAGCAGGCTCTGCAGCCCAAAAGTTAATGATGGAATTGGCCAAAGAGCAAGAAGTTCTCATGAACATTGCAGATATGCTCATTGAAACGTACGTAGCAGAAAGTGTTTTGCTTCGCGTGGAAAAACTAGCAGACATGAATGATGCACAGTTTGAGCTAAAGCGCGACATGGCGCAAGCCTATTTGTTTGATGCCTCAGAAAAGATTAACCGTTGCGGTAGAGAAGCCCTCATGAGCTTTGCAGATGGCGATGAGCTAAAAATGATGATGATGGGTATGAAGCGATTCACCAAAGTGGAACCATTCAATATCAAACAAATACGCAGAAATGTAGCCGAGGCATTGATTGCAGAAAATAAATACATGTTCTAGTATTCTGTTGTTTAGTTTGCCTGACTAAACCAAAAGGCCTGTACCACTTGCCCGGTTCAGGCCTTTTTCGTTGAACCCTATGACTATTCAAAAACATATTGTGCCTAAGTTTAAAACAATTGTGCATGAAAAGGAACATTTCGCTTATAGGAGTCCTCTTTCTTATTTCTTCCATCAGCTTTGCTCAAGTTGAGCTCACTGGAATGGGAGGTTTCAATTTTGGTGGCTCACTAAATACTACTCAAGGTCAACTTAAATTAAGAAATGATGCCGACTGGATGGCTGGGTTAAGCTACAGGCTCAATGATGTGGTAAGTGTAGAAATTTCCTACACGGGTATGCAAACAACCATGGACCATGAATTAAGAAATGCGCCAGACGAATCTTTAGGCAGAACAGACGTGAGCTATTTTTTTATTGGTACCGTAAAAGAATTGAACTACGGAGAAGCCTTTAGACCTTTTGGCACATTATCTTTAGGTGGAGCATGGTACAACTCAGTAGACAACCTTCATGATGACTTTTCAGCCTTTGCCTTTTCTGCAGGATTGGGTTTTAAATACTTTTTTAGTGATAGAATAGGAATCAGAATCCAATCCAGGTTATTAGCCCCATTGTGGGGAGCTGGCATAGGCATATCTTGTGGAGGAGGTGGATGTGGAACTTCTGTAGGTTCTTCTTCTCTATTTGTCTCTGGAGATGTAACAGGAGGGCTAATTATAGCGCTAGATTAATATGAGTAAACAAGTTCTAAATGACCTGAGTTTAGAAACCTTTCTTGAATTGGTAGATTCAACAGAAGAGGTTACGAATACAGGTATGTGGATTCTAGACCTAGCTTCAGGTACCGTAATTTGGAGCAATGGTACCTACAGGATTCATGAATTTCCTCTTACTACCCCAATCACCTTAGAACTTGCAGCTAGCTTCTACAGCAAAGAGTCTCTTCCGTTACTCATGAACACCTTAGAATTGGCTAAAGAAACGGTCAGCGAGAAGAGGGCACTTTTAACCTCACCACTCATAAAGGTAGAAAGATTACTACCCGCAATACCTTTAAGCCCATTTTCGAAAATGGTTAGGTAGTACGCTTATTTGGTACCATAACAGATGTAACAGAGCTAAAACAATCTATTGAACAGCTTAGGCAAGACCGGTTCATTCTTAATTCTATAGGAGACAGTATTATTGGGGTAGACCTCAAAGGCGAGGTCATTCATTGGAATAGCAAAGCAGAAGAGCTTTTTCAAGTCTCCAACAAATAAATAATAGGTAAACCTATAAGCAGTTTAGGGTTCGCATTTGATATAGATTCACTAAAGAAAGCCTTTGCGGATGAAAAAAGACAAAAATTTTCTACCGAATGGGATTTTGAAAATGCGAATGGCAAGCGTGTCTACCTATCCATTACTATGTCTGTTCTTAAAAAAAGTACAGGTGAAACCCTGGGTTACATTGGCGTTTCTAAAGATATTACTGAGCAAAACGAACGAGAAAAGAGAATACAACAGCTTAATGCCAAGATATTAGCAGAAGAAAGAAAGTTTCAAGCTCTTATTGACAAAGGAGATGATGTGGCTTGCATCATCAGCAAAGCAGGTGAAATTCAATACATTTCAAAAAACGTGTCGCACGTGCTGGGGCTAGAAGTGAACAATCTCATTGGTAAAGACATCACCGCGCTTTGTATAAAACATGCCAAGGCCTTAAGAGATGTATTTGAAAAAGTACTCAAGGGAGAAGAACATACTGTCAAAATAGATCATCCTGCCGTTAAAGTAAATGGAGAGGAGGTTTGGTTAAAGTCTATCTTCACCCATGCATTGAATGACGATGCCATTCAAGGAATACAGTACAACTTCAGAAACATATCAACGCGAAAAGAGGCAGAAATCAAACACCAACAAGCGCGTGTTTTGGCCGAAGAAATGACAGCCATGAAAACCAACTTCTTAGCTACCATGAGTCATGAAATACGTACACCACTCAACGGTATCATGGGAACAGCAGAGCTGATTGAGTTAGAATCAACAGAACCTAGTATCAAAGAATTAGTTAAAATTCAACGTGAAAGCGGTGAGCGACTTATGAATACGCTGAATAACATTTTGGCTATGACTAAGTTAGAAGCCGAAAAAGAAGAGTTTAACCTAGAACGTGTAAATGTTTATGAACTGCTAAGCGCAACAAAGGCAATGTATAGCTCTAGGGCTTCATTAAAAAACATTGATTTAATGCTAGATTGCCAAGCAAACGTTCATGTTAAAGCTAACGAAACCATGCTTTCTCAATGTGTCAATAACTTGGTAGACAATGCGATTAAGTTTACCGATACCGGTAGTATTACTATAAAGTGTAAAACCACAAATAAAAGCATCAAGATTTACGTTTCAGATACAGGCATTGGCATTTCCTAAGAGCTACGAAAACGCATTTTTGAACCTTTTTGGCAAGTACAAATGGGGCAATCACGTAAATATCAAGGAATAGGCTTGGGCCTATCAATTGTTAAAAGATACATTGAGTTTATTGGTGGTTCTGTAACCGTACAAAGCAAAACAGGTGAAGGCTCTGATTTTATTATAGAGTTACCTATAACCTAGCGTTGAAGTTCCTTTAACTCATTCTCTTTAGATACAATCAACTTATGTAATTCTTGAATTTCTGTCTGAATCACCTCTCCCCTTTTCTCAGCTAAACCAAGTACGTTTTCTAGTTCTCTTATTTCAGACTCAAGTTTGAAAATTTCTTGATGAGATTTTTCAATGTCTTTCTTTGCATCATCAGAGGCTTTTTCTTTCTCTTTAGCCTGTGATTTAAACACTTTGGCTTCTTCTTTTGATGCAGCAGCAGCTTCTTGTGCTTTAAAATCATTGGCCTCTGTTAGAAGTCTAGAAGCTTCTCCTTCTTTCTGCTTAATGGTGGTTTTTAAACTTTCAATATCCAAGCGGTTTTTTTCTTGTTCTTTCTTGATTTTATCCTGCTCTTTGTGCTGTTTAGAAAGTTCTTTTTCTTCCACTTTAAGATTACTGTTTAGCGACTTAAGTTCTTCCGTAAGCACATCTTCATATACCTCAACCGCATACTCCTTAAGTGCTTTTTGTACCTCTAAATCAACTTGATGCCTGTCTGAGGTTACTGCTCCCGTAGAATCTTTTAGCATTACTCCCAAGCGCGCACCACCCGTAACGTTTACAGCAATGTACTTCATATCTAGCGGAGCTTCGTGTATCTTTTCAAGAAGTACTTTCAACGTGCTATGACCTTCAGTAACTACAGGTTTATCCAGCGCATATTTCTTCATACGCTTTTCCCATATATCAATCATATCTTCTTTCACTGCTCTATTTACTTCTATGCGATACGCATAATCCTCACCCGATAGAATAGTACTTGGCGATTCATACTCCACAGAAAAGGCCTGCTCCTGAGCATAAGAGAATGAGGTAAGTAATAAAAGCTCGAGAAAGAGTGAAATACTAGCTTTCATAAATTGGGAGTTGTTGATTTGTTCTATAACAAAGATGGAAAAACCATTAAACCGGTTGCTTTATACCATTTAATGCCTGTAGAAATTAAGACCTAAATCTAATCACACTTGCCTTTGGCTATCTTTGAGTTACATGAAATACGCAGTTCTCTTATCCATTTTCGTACTGTTTGCTAGCAATGTACTTGCCGCTAGAATAAAGCAAGCCACTGTTCGCGTTCCAGAAGAAACAGACACCGTTCAAATTGACTTTAAGAATAAACTGCCATTGGTTCAAGTTAAGCTAGGTAAAAACGGCAAACACTATACTTTTTTAATAGATACTGGAGCACCTACTGCTATTTCAGAAGAAATTGCTGACATTCTAAATCCTCCAGTAGACTTTGAACAATCTGTAAATGCTATAAAAGAAACCAAAAGTACGGTCACCTTTGTTAGAGTAGATTCTTTAGTGGCAGGGAAAACCATTTTTAAAAATCAAACTGCTTTTGTTTGGAATAACAAGAAAACACGCATTCTATCTTGTTTAGGTATTGATGGTATTCTGGGCAGCAATTCGCTTAATGGAGTGCATCACCAAATGATCTGGAGAAAGGAAACCATCATCTTTGCAGATAAAGCTAAAAGATTCAAGTCTTCACATGCAGGTGACGCTATTAAAGTACACTACGTAGGCGTGCAAAAAGCACCCTACTTGTACTCCAAAAAACCTAGGTTTTTCTTTCTGGTAGATACGGGATTTAACGGCTACATGGATTTGAACTACCAGGACCTTAATACGCTTTTGAATGAACAAAATGCCAAACAGATCAATGCCACTTACGGAAACACTGCAGAAGGTGCTTTTGGCATTAGCCAGCCAGATACAGTATATGCCATTCAAATAGACTCGTTTTGTATAGGAAGTGCCACTATACCCAAAATAGTTGGAGATTCAGAAAAAGAAGTTTCAGCCAAAATAGGAAATGAGTTTTTTGAAAACTTCGTTTTAACATTCAATCCAAAAAGCAAAAAGCTATGGTTACAGCCTCATCATAATCAAAATCACTTACCAGAATATCGCTTTGGACTTGGGCTACTACCCTTTAACGACACCATGCGAATTGCATCTGTAGATATTAAACCACCAAAGGGTGCAGAAGAGTTAGCCCCTGGAATGATTGTATTGGCTGCAAATGATTACATCTTTAAACAAGGAAATGATATAAACTGTGATTGGTTAGATTTTTTATTAGTTGATTTGAAAAATCCTGCGCTAAAGAAATTGACGTTAGAAGTACTCAACCCAGAAACAAGAGAAATTCGTACCGTTGTGGTAGAGCGCTACCCCGCTCCATTATACAAGTAACATGAAGGTTAGTATTGTAATATCCGTTTACAACGAGCAAGAGAGCATCTTTGATTTTTCAAATCAACTCATGGAGGCGTTGCTTTCAATACAGCATGCATCAGAGATTATCTGGGTAAATGACGGCAGTTTAGACGAGTCTAAAAGTATTATATGCCAGGTGATTGAGCAGCATAAGCAATATGAACACCGTGTAGTTGACTTAACTCGAAATTTTGGCCACGAAGCAGCAATGATTGCAGGTATAGACCATGCTTCTGGCGATTTCATCATTTGCATGGATGCAGATGGTCAGCACCCGCCTGCGGAAATAGGAAAAATGATTCAAGAAGCGCAAAATGGTTTTGAAATAGTAAACATGGTGCGCGAATCTAAGCGTGAAAAAGGCAGTGGCATCAATACCTTATCTGGTTTGTTTTACCCGCTTTTCAATAAATTGAGTGATTACCGTTTTGAGGAGAATGCATCAGACTTCTTTTTAATTTCACATCGCGTTGCAGAAGCCTTACGCACCACTTTTAGAGAGCGTAATCGTTTTTTGCGGGGGTATATTCAAATCATGGGCTTTGATAAAACCACGTGCGCTTACTCTGCACCAAAGAGAACGGCTGGCACCTCTAAATACTCCAAGCGAAAGCTATTTCAGTTAGCCATTGCAGCCATTTCGTCATTCAGTAAAAAACCACTTTACTTTGCGTTAGCCGTTTCAGGTATTTTTGCCTCGCTTTCTCTGGTTCTTGCTGCTTACAGTGTTTACATGTTCTTCTTGGGTGACCACCCTCCATCGGGTTATACCACCTTAGTAGTATTCATGAGCGTTTGTTTCACTATGGTTTACCTCATCTTAGCCATTATGAGCATTTACATAGGTTTTAGTTTTGACGAAGTAAAAGACAGACCTATTTACCTTGTGAAAGAATCTAAATCATTCAAAAACAATGAGTAACCATACTTTTGAATTGCTAAAAACCATTTTAGAACCCTATGCACATGAGATGGATGTGGTTAAGAATGAACCAGATGAATACTATTTGAACTTCCGAGAGAGAGGAAAGAATGGGAAGCCCTATTTCTTTGCCTCGGCTAAGATTAGGAAGAACAATGTGGCTTTCTATTTTATGCCTGTTTATGAATACCCAGAGCTTCTAGAAGCATGTTCAGATGGATTGTTAAAGAAGCTTAGTGGTAAATCTTGTTTTCACTTTACTAAACCAGATACAGAGTTATTGGCCCAATTAGCATCCCTCGTAGAAGAAGGTTTCTTATACATTGATGAACATGGCCATGCTGTCTGATTCTGAATACGTAACTCTGCTACTCACAGAGCTTGAAAAGGTCAGAGACCCCGTAAAGGCCGATTCTATGGAAGCTTACATGAAAAATAAGTTTCCCTTTTATGGCGTTAACGCCCCGTTACGCAAGAATGTGGTGAAAGATGTGGTACGCAAATACAAGAAACCTACATTAAACCAGGTTGATTTCATTGTTAGAGAACTTTGGGTAAGTGAGTACAGAGAGGCTCAATATATGGCTATGGACTTGCTAGATCGTACCCGCTATTACAAAAACAAAGACTCCATAGCTCTCTTTGAATGGCTAATCTTAAGCAAAAGTCATTGGGATACAGTAGACCTTCTCGCCTCTACTCACGTTGGTAGTTATTTCAAACACCACCCAAAAGAGAAAGAGTCTATGATCAAACGCTGGAATGCATCTGGTAACCTATGGCTTGTTCGTACTTCCATCATCTTTCAGCTGAAGTATAAAACAGAAACCAACATCGCTTTGCTAGAAGAGTGCATAAAACCACATTTGAAAGATCAAGAGTTTTTCATTCAAAAGGCAATTGGATGGGCGCTGAGGCAACTGAGTAGAACCAACCCAGAAGCCGTGAAACGCATAGCCAACAATTATCCACTGAGCAGACTCGCACAGCGAGAAGGATTGAAATATGTGTAACTTTTTGCCCATCAAACCGTCTAACCGAAAAACAATAGCTATGTCCAAATTTCTGAGCTTATTCATGGTGTTTATTAGCCTTACTACTATTGGTTATGCCCAACACACTATTCAAGGAACTATTCTAGATGCAGAATCTAAAGCCCCTCTACCCTTCGCCAACGTAACCCTAGCTGGCAATACCTACGGAACCACAAGTAATGAAGAAGGAGCTTTTAGCTTTAAAGTGCGAGAAACAGACCATACAGATACACTCGTTGTTCACTTTATAGGTTATGCGACCTACAAACAGGCTGTAGCTGCAATAACCAATGAAGCGCTACAGATTCTTATGATTCCACAAGGAGTTAATTTAGATGAAGTAATTGTTAGACCACAGCCTCCCACGTACTATATTAAAAAGGCCCTAGCCAATAGAGCTGAAAACTATGCGAACATTCCTTTTGACGCCTATGCCTATTACCGCGAGGCATTCTTTGAGAATGATTTACCCATTTCTTTTCAAGAGGCTGCTGTGAAAACACATTATTCCAACTACACTGATACGGCATCTGAAAATATGCATCAAATAGTTTTGCATCGCGAGCCCGAAGTATTAAGCGAGCTAGCATTTATGCGTAAAAAGGCTGATAAAAGAGAAGCAAAA
>CBFIHE010000017.1:0-20580 GCA_965662345.1 Salibacteraceae bacterium | reverse complement strand
GAGCCCGAAGTATTGAGCGAGCTAGCATTTATGCGTAAAAAGGCTGATAAAAGAGAAGCAAAAGATCGTAAAAAGGCCGCTAAGAAAGGTGAAGAGTACGAAGAAACAGATACAAAAGAGATTTTATCTGCAGCCTTTGGAGGCCCCGATATAGTTATAGAAGGCAACGTAATACATGAGCCAGGTGCCTATCTAAACAGCACTAATTTCAAACGATTCACCTACTCTTTTGCACAGCCTGTCATGTATGAAGGCCGCAGAACCATGGTTATTGATTTTGTTAGCAGAAAAAAAACCGATGGTGCGAGATATAAAGGGTCTGTGTACTTAGATGACGCTACCTTGGCTATAGTAAAGCTCAAGTCCTCAGGCACCGTTAACATTCCTATTATTTACGAGCCCATTCTATTCATGATGGGTATAGGTATTTCTGATATCACCTTTAAATCCAATCAGAATTACACGTATAAAAAAGGCAAGTGGTATCCTAATTTCACTTTGTATGAAGTAGACTTAAAGTTGGAAGAAAAACACTTCTTTAAAGCCAATACCTTTTCAGATATGTATATCAACTTAGGCTATCTAGTAAATGACCTGCATTTAACCGAGGCTCAACCCATACCTGAAGAAAAGCGCTATGATAGCGATAAACCTATGAATGAGCAGGTTCACTCAGAAAACGGCATTACTTGGAGAAATTTGAATGTTATTCCATAGTCTGCATACCACCAATAATAGATTCAAGCCCGGCATGAGGTCTTCTCGGAAGTACTTTGGTTTACTGCTCCTTTTTTCTCTCTTCCAAAATGTGGGTCTGTCGAGTTCCTCGGAACCTCTTGTTTCTGCAGCAGAGTTATTGGCAGAAGAGTCTAAAGCAGACACATCCCTTTTTAAATCACTGCAAGCCTACTACCTCTCCTACGGGTATAAATATCCAGATTCAGTTTTACTACTAACAAAAAAGCACCTCAAGGTTGCACAAAGAGTCAATAACCGAGAAGAGGAAGCAACAGCCTTAAATGAGCGAGCGCTTGCCTTCTACGTATCTGGAAATAAAGGAGATGCGCTAAACACCATTCAACAGGCCATAGAAGTAGTTAGTACCTTAAAAGATACGGCATGGGTGGCTCGTATGAACGCCAATATGGGCTCACTCTACAGGGATAACGGAAAGATTAAAGAAGCTGCTACCCACTATTACAAAAGCTTAGAAATGTTGCGTTCATTAAACCGAGAGGAGCTATCTCTATTAGAGGCTGATGTTCTGAACAACCTTGGACTTTTGTTTGATGACGCCACCCTGTATCCAAAGGCCTTAGAATATCTTTCAGAGGCTTCTAACCTTTATCAAGCAGCAGGTGATATAGAAAAATCTGGCCACTTGTTGCTAAATATAGGAGGCATCTATTCCAATATGGATTCAACCCTCCAAGCAATACACTACACCAAGAAGTCTATACCAATACTATTGAAAGATAACAACCTATGGCAAGCTTCAGATGCCTACAGAGAGTTATATGATGCCTATCTTAAAGAAGGAGAAACCGACTCTGCTAAACTGGCTATTGAAGAGAGCTTAAGACTTGCTAAAGAGATTGGTAATGAAAGAAAGATTCTGATATCCAGCACGTTGCTTTACGCTCTTTTGCTTAAAGATGACCTTGTTCTTTCACCCATAGAATTGGTACCGCTATGGAATGCGCAACAGTATACCCAAGACCCTGCCGACCTAAAAGCAGTTTACGGATTTCTCTATGAATACTACAAGCATAAAGCTGTTTTTGACACCGCCCTTTCTATGTTAGAAAAGCGAGATGAATCTGTTGCGAAACTTGCCAATGACCGTGTTCAAGCCACTATGGTTCGTGTTTCACTTGAGGAGTCTTTCAAGCAGCAATTAACTGAAGAAAAGCTTCAGTATGAACTCAAAGAATCTGGAATGCTTCAACAGCAAATAGTTTTAGTTGCTCTAGTGATTGTTGTAGGCTTGGTTACCATCTTCAGCATTGTGTTCATGTCGCAAAGAAGAGCAAGAAAAGAGTTAGAAGTTAGAAATCATTTAATTCAAGAAATCAACCGACTAAAAAACGAAGCCTCTAGAGCCTCCTTGGCTGTACATTCATTGCAGCTAAATCGTGAACGTATAGACAGTGCCATTGAGCGAGACCTGAATGATACCGATTGGAAAATTCTGAATATTCTTTTAGATGATCCTGTCATTTCTAATATTAAACTCGCAGAAAAATCCTTCCTATCGAAAGATGGTTTAGGCTCGGCTTTGCGCAGAATGTATGTTGATTTTGACATCGAACCTTCTAGACATATGAAAATAGCGCTTCTCATGAAGGTGATTCGCGTATCTAACTAACCCTTTTACCATCAATTATTTACAACGCTAAAAACTCTTTTCACGCCTACGCGTGATGATCAATTCAGGCAGTAACACTTTATTTGAGCATCATTCCGATAAAGCGAATTAGCATGAAATTAATCTTTACGCATTTACTAATTGTTCTAACACTAGTTGGGCATTCACAAACCATCAGTTTTAACCGAGATACTACTGAAGTATTCCAAAACTCCGATGTGGGAGACGTGGCCACAGCCGATGTAGATTTGGATGGAGATATTGATCTATTAATCATGGGTAGCTCCCCTGTTACTACCACTCTTTATTTGAATGATGGAATAGGAAACTTTACAGAGTCTGCCCAACCAGATATAGTTAACCTATTTAGCGGTGCAGCAGAATTTGCAGATGTTGATAATGACGGTGACCCAGACTTACTCATGACAGGAAATACAAGCGCTCCATCATCTGTAGCTAACTTGTATATCAATGACGGAACAGGTGACTTTGAATTGGCTACAGGCACTCCTTTTGAGCCCTCCTATGGAGGCGATGTAGATTTTGGAGATTTTGACGGAGATAACGACCTTGATTTAGTCATTATAGGCAAGAATAGCAGTGATAACTTGATTACCAACCTTTACAGCAACAACGGCTCGGGATCTTTCACCCTTATTACAGGAAACGCTTTCACTGGTGTTTTCTTAGGTTCTGTTGAATTCATTGATGCAGATACCGATGGTGATTTGGATATCTTACTAGCGGGAGAAGACACAAGTGGTTCTCCCAAAACCATACTTTATGAGAACACTGGTTCAGCGTCTTTTTCAGCCGTATCAGGATTACCTTTCACAGATGTACATTCGGGCGATATTGCATTTGCAGATACTGATAATGACGGTGACCAAGACATTCTTCTCACTGGTTGGGATGAAAATATCCAGGCCATAGCTGAATTCTATGAGAATACGGGCACAGGCTTTACACTCAATCAGAATACACCGTTTGTGCCTGTGGCACTTCATTCCACTGGGTTTGGCGATTTTAATAATGATGGAAGAGCAGATTTACTACTCATCGGTAATTCGTCTTCGGGTTTGATAGGTCACGTTTATGAGAATTTGGGAGGGAATGATTTTCTGCTAGCAGACTCAACACTCCCAGGTAGTTACAACGGAAGAAGTGCTCTAGCAGATTTAAACGGAGATAATAAACTAGACCTTGTAATTACAGGCACTTCCTTTACTACTCCTGTTAGAGAACCAAAGCTCTATTTAAATACATCTATCATTTCATCTATAGTTGAACAATCCAGCGAATCTGAACTAACGCGTGTATACCCCAATCCAACGAGTGGACTACTTACAATTGAAACCAGCAGCGAGGCAGCCAAAACGTTTGAGCTGTTTGATTTATCGGGCAAGCAACTCATTCAACAATACTTCACTGTACCTGTACTGCAAGCAGAGTTAAACCTTCCTCCTGGGTTATACTTCTTAGTTCTTCGTGAAAATGAATCTATCTACAGTAAAAAAATAGTGGTAAAATAAGCATAGGGTTAATCCAAACGTGTGCTGAAGACTTCAAGATAGAATGCTTACATTCGATGAAAGTAGTTCTTCATTCAATATCTTCGTATGCTTCGATTTTTATGTACTTTATTGCTCCTCTTTCCTCTATACTGTGGCGCGCAAAGCAATAGTATTAAAAGAGTGTATCACTATGTGAAGTTCAGTGAAGTTCCCACTGAAGACCAAAAAGAAGCACTTAAAGAAGCGGATGTAACCTTACACCAATATCAACCAAATTTGGTTTGGTTTAGCTCTTTTCCAGAAGGTTTGTCTACTGATTTTCTAATTACCAATGGAGCTTCCCAGGTATTTCAGAAACCTCTAAGCAAAAAAGCAGACCCTAGAATACTGGCCAATCGTATTCCTGATTATGCTTACTCCCAACTAGGCATACAGTTCTTTCTTACCGTTGCCAAAGGAGGTGATTACGACTTGTTTTCTCAAGCTCTAAACGAAAAAGGCATCATGGTAAACTCCATCTTTGAGCCATTGGGGATTATAGAAGCCATTGGGTCTAGGGAGTCTTTGCTCAATGCTTTAGACCTTCCTTTTGTTCTCTACGCTGAACTACCAGAGCCACCTGCAGAATTGGAAATTGAAGACGAAATGACCATGACCCGAGGTGCATACATCAACGGGTATTACAACCTAAACGGAGTAAATGGTGCAGGAATCACCATTGCTGTAAATGAAGGTGGTAGGGTAGACTCTATTTATGAACCCGACTACAAGAACCGCTTGAACAGAACCTGGGAAAGCGGAGGGGCAAGTGGGCATAAAACGGGTGTAAGTATGCGTATGTGTTCTGCTGGAAACTTAGACCCACAGCAGCGAGGTCAGGCATGGGGAGCCACGCTATGGTCTGGCGGCATCAATTTCACCAATGCGGCCCAGGCAAATGTGAATATCGTAAATAACTCTTTTGGCTACGGATGCATTTCTGGAACGGCTACATATAACTCGGGTGCTGCTATTAATGATTACCTAGTACGCACGAATTCTCGCTTCATGATCACCTATTCTTGTGGAAACATAGGTGGGTCTAATTGTGCAGCATACGGAGCTGGTGCAGGCTGGGGATCTATTACTGGCTTAGTGAAGTCTGCTAAAAATATTTTTGCCGTTGGCGCCATGAGTACCAATGATCAACTCACGGGCTTTAGCAGCAAAGGGCCTGCTATGGATGGTAGAATCTTACCAGATATTACCGCCACAGGTCCAGGCGGAACTTCGTTTGCTTCACCCAACCTAGCTGGTGTGAATGCGCTATTGACCCAAGCCTACAGAAATTCAAATAATAATCAATGGCCTGCTTCTGGTTTGATTAAAGCGATTGTTTTAAATACGGCTGATGATATGGAGAATCCAGGTCCAGATTTCAGAACCGGATTTGGAAGAGTTAACGCTAAACGAGGGCTAAACCTAATTCAATCTGCAAACATCATTACAGACAGTGTAGCCAATAATGCTACCAAAACACATTCGGTAGCGATTCCTGCAGGCGTAAGTCAAGTAAAAGTTAGCTTGTATTGGACAGATTATGAAGCTGCACCAGGTATTACTGGAAAAACGCTGGTAAACAACCTAGACTTACGGGTTCAATCTCCTGGTGGTGTTTGGTCGTTGCCGTGGGTTCTCAACACTTTTCCGCATAACGACAGCCTGATGCTACCCGCTGTTAATGGTGTAGATACGCTCAATAATATTGAGCTAATCACTTTAGACAATCCTGCTTCTGGGAATTATACCATTGAAGTAACTGGAGATTTAGTGCCTTTTGGCCCACAGACTTACCATGTAGTATACAGCTTTGTATACGATAGTATTGAAGTAGTTTACCCTATGGGTGGAGAAGGACTTGTAGCAGGCGAGCAAAGGCGCATTCGCTGGGATGCATTTAACAGTGGTAGTCCCTTTTCTATAGAATTCTCTGCAGATAGTGGTTCTACTTGGCAGTCTGTTGCGAGTGGAATTGCGAGTGATTTAAGAACCTACACTTGGACTGTTCCTGCCGTACAAAGTGGAGAATGCATGGTTCGCGTGCAATCTGGCAGTCTTATTGGCGCTTCAAACGTATTCACTATTGTAAATCCACCGAGCAACCTACAACGCGTTTGGCGCTGTGCAGACTCTGCCCTAGTCTCTTGGGACTCCGTACCAGGTGCTTTGGGTTACCGTGTGTATAGGTTAGGCAGTAATTTCATGGATACTGTTGGCTTTACGCAGCAGCCCTACCATCGCTTCTACAACTTATCTGCAAGCAATTCTGAGTGGGTAACAGTGCAAAGCGTGCTTCCAGATTCAGGCTCTAGCAGAAGAGCTATTGCACTAGAGATTCCAACTAGCACTCATAATTGTGTAGGCACAGATTTAGCAGCTATTGAGATTAAATCGCCTCAAGCTGGCCATTATCCTTCTTGCTTGGCAGCATCGGCTTTGCCAGTGAAGATTTTGGTTCAGAATACTGGAACTGCAGGTCTTACTCAATTACCAGTGGCCTTCCGTTTAAATTCTGGAAACGTGTTTCGCGATACGTTGTTCACCTCACTGTCTTCTCCCGCATCAGCTTTGCTCACTTTTACAGACTCGGTAACCTTACAAAATGGGTTGAACTCCTTGAAGGTTTGGACAGAATATCCACAAGACGCAAACGCGTTAAACGACACCTTAGAAATTGAGTTATTCCGCTATTTTAGTACTGGTATTACATTGCCCTATACCCAAAGTTTTGATTCGTTTACAGGATGCTCCACTGCTTGGGGATGCGGCACAATTTCATGCTCACTCTCGCAAGGCTGGTACAACGTACCCAATAATGCCCAGGGTGACAGCATAGACTGGAGAACACACTCAGGTGCAACAGGCTCTGGAGGCACAGGACCCACAGGAGACCATACTACAGGTAATGGCAAATACTTGTATTTAGAGGGCAGCGGGAATGGAGGTTCTGGTTGTCAGAACAGTGTTGCCATGTTGCAATCGCCATGTATAGATTTATCACAGACCAATGCGCCCGAACTTTCTTTCTGGTACCATGCCTTGGGCAACTCAGTGGGTTCTATGCATGTAGATGTATTGGCAAATGGAGAGTGGCATGAGGATGTGATGTTGCCCATTACCGGGGATCAAGGAAATCAGTGGGTTCAACACTCAGTATCACTAGCTGCCTTTGTAGGAGAAGAAATTACTATTCGCCTACGCGGTGTAACAGGAAATGGTTGGGCCACGGATATGGCCATAGACGATATAAATATCACTTCACAACCCCTAGCTAACTTCACTACGGTTTACGATACATTCTGCTTAGGGCAAACCGTTCCCTTGCAAAACTTGAGTACGTATGCAACGGCTTATAATTGGAATATTCAACCATCTACCTACAGCTTCTCATCTGGAAATGCCAATTCAACCTCTCCAGTAATCTTACCTACCGATACAGGTTGGTACACGGTTGAGTTGGTTGCTACATCTGGAACGGGCAGCGACACGCTTACAACACAGCTGTTCTACGTAGGAAGTTTCACATCTGTTGGCTTAATCTCTAATACACCCAATTCTACCTATTGTTATGCAGATACGGCCACTTTCACAGCATTTGGTTTTGGGGGTCAATATGATTTCTATTTAAACGGAAATCTAGTGCAAACAGGTTTGGCGCACACCTACTCCACTTCTAACTTTTCGCAAGGCGATTCGCTGTATGTCATCAACAGAGTTAATACCACCTGTTCTGTAAATTCAAGTGTTATATACCTCCACAAACAACCTAATTATGCTTCTAGCTTACTATCAACTACCACTCCTTTACTTCTTGCATGCCAAGGCGATACTGTTGGATTTACTGCCGTTGTGGGAATGAGTCAGTACACCTTCAGAATCAACGGGAACGTTGTTTCAAATTCGTCTAACAACTTCTATGAAACTACCAACCTGAACAATGGAGACGATGTGTATTGTGAGATAACCGATAGCCTTGGTTGCACAGGAAATTCTGATACGTTGATATTTACAATAAATCCAATCCCTCCAACACCTGTTATTTCTCTCGTTCAACCAGATAGTCTCTACGCCTCTACACCTGCAGACCTGTATGAGTGGGCGAAAGACGGACAGCTAATCAACTACCAAACACAAACCATTCCCGTACTAGGAAACGGATTGTACACTGTGAATGCTCAAAAAGACGGATGTTGGTCAGCAACTTCAGCCCCCTTTGAATATTGGTTATTTGGAGTGTCATCTATAGAAAGTGAAAACGTAAAAATCTATCCCAATCCTAGCAACGGTAACTTCTGGGTAGATATTAATCCAAGAGAATTCAACATGCTGCGTATGTATGATCAAACTGGAAAACAGATTTCTGTTTCTCCCATTCTAGAACAACACAATGAAGTTGAGTTGAACAACGTAGCTCCTGGTTTATATTTATTGCAGTTATCTGGCGCAAATGGAGTAGTAAATGCAATAATGAGCATAAACTAACTGTAGGGTGCCATTCTATACTTATTCACCTGTTCAGTAATCACTATCTCCACTAAAACACCATCACCTACCTGTGTTAGAATGCTGACCAATGCTCTCTTGATAAAACTCATATAATGCTGAAGGTAAGGCTTCCATTTTGAGATTATATGATTAATATCAAGTTCTAACCAATGATTAAAAGTACATTTGTGCAATTCAATTAGTCTCCCTCCAACAGAATCGGACTTAATTCTCATTTTTCATGCACGGTGGGATGTATGAAAACTAAATTCTCATTAGTTATACATGGGTAGATCTCAAGAAACCTTTAATAAGAAAGAAAAAGAAAAAAAACGTCAGAAGAAACGCGAGGAAAAACGCCTCAAACGTCAAGAACGTAAAGAAAAGCCAACAGCTACAGAAGAGGATATGATTGCCTATGTAGATGAGTTTGGAAACCCTACAGATACGCCACCAGATCCCACTAAGGTGAAGAAGGTTAAAGCTGAAGACATAGATATTACGGTTCCTAAGCGTGAAGAAGAAGACATAGACCCTATACATAAGGGAATTGTTGATTTCTTCAATACTGACAAAGGTTTTGGATTTATTCGCGAACCCGAAACGGGTGAAAAGTACTTTGTGCACATAAGTGAACTTGTAGACGAAGTTAAAGAGGGTAACCAAGTTGAATATGAACTTGCCAAAGGCCCTAAAGGCTTAAATGCCGTAAACGTAAAAATCAAGAAGTAGCAAATCGTTTGGCAAGGTTAATGACAAGTGTGTTCAACCTGTCATTCCTTTAATCAAACGTATTTGAATTCACTTGAAAGGATTCATTCTGCTTGTGTTAGTAGTCTTTTTAACCTAGCAGATTCATACACTTAATACCCAAATTATACCCTCCTATGAATGAAGTTAAGAATTTAGCCGTATTGATAGACGGAGACAATATACCCTCTAGGTACATTAAAGAAATGCTTGAGGAAGTCTCTAAATATGGCACACCCACCATTAAGCGTATTTACGGTGATTGGACTCGTCCTGGGCTAAACAAATGGAAAACCCTATTGCTAGAGAATGCGATCACTCCCATTCAGCAATACGGGTACACAACTGGCAAAAACGCTACAGACTCTGCCATGATTATAGATGCAATGGACATCTTGTATGCGGGCACAGTAGATGGTTTTTGTTTGGTATCTAGCGACAGTGATTTCACCAAACTTGCCACTAGACTAAGAGAAGCGGGCAAATTAGTTATTGGAATGGGTGAGAAAAAAACACCAAATCCGTTCATAGTAGCTTGTGACAAATTTGTCTACATAGAGATTTTGCGCGGTGGTTCTGATGAGAAAAACGCTGAAGGAAAATCTCAAAAATCAGAAGCAGAGAAAATTGGTCAAGCAGAAATACAGCTCATATCCTCATCAATAAGAGACTCTTCTGATGAAGACGGCTGGGCATTTTTAGGTGATGTGGGGAGCTTAATGCAGAAAAAGCGACCAAACTTTGATTCAAGAAATTACGGTTTTGACAAACTCACCCCTCTCATTAGTTCTTTAGGTAAATTTGAAATTGAACAGCGAGAAGCACCAAAAAGTAAACACAAGCTCATCTATGTTAGGGTAGCTGTTTAAATACCGCCTAAGTTTAATATGCTAATTCATAGAATTCTGTTTAGTTTTTTCATTCAATGAAGATTAAAATGAAATTAACAATAGTTCCTCTCCTATTCACCCTACTTTTTTTGGGTTGTGAACCACAAGTAAAAACCAGTATAAAGCAGTCTATTCCTAGCCAGGAACACCTGACTCAAAGTATTCTCTACACACAGCAATCTGGTGAATACAGAGCCTTGTGCTACCAGGCGTATCATTTGGCAGAATTGAAGCTCAAAGAAAAGCTAGAACAAGGGCCTCAAAAACCAGCTGTTTTACTAGATATTGATGAAACCATTTTAGACAACAGTCCGTACACAGCCATGCAGGTACTAGAAGATGTGCCTTACACTCCAGAAACCTGGGCAAAATGGGTAGCGTTAGGCAAAGCCGATGCAATTCCAGGTGTTCAGCAGTTTTTACGCGTTGCAGATAGTTTGGGAGTTCAATTATTCTATGTGAGCAACAGAGACACCTCTATGGTTGCATCTACTTTGAAAAATATGGCTGCATTAGGAATGCCTCAAACCAAGCCCGATCATTACTTGTTGAAATCTACTACTTCTGATAAGCATGAAAGAAGGGAATCTATTCGCAATCAAGGATATACAATTCTCTTGTACATTGGCGATAATATGGGTGATTACCAAAGTGCTTGGGATAAGCCCGCAACAAATGCAGAACGTAAGCAATTGGTAGAAGACCAACATTCTGCAATGGGTACGGAGTTTATTGCGCTACCTAACACCATGTATGGTACTTGGGTAGGTGGAGTGTACAACTTCAACCGATCTCTTTCTGATTCTGCTCAATATGAAGCCCGTTTAAACGCATTAAAAGCATACTAACTCCCCTATTACACCTGCATGCTTTATTTTCGCGCTCCTCATGAGTAAATCCAATTCATATTTCGTTACGGGCATCCAGCAAATGGGTGTTGGTGTAGAGAGCGTAGAAAGCTCTTGGCCTTGGTACAAAGAACACTTTGGTATGAGCACACCAGTTTTTAGAGATTCTGGTGAAGCTACACTAATGGCACGGTACACGGGAAATGTTCCTCAAAATCGCTATGCGGTATTGGCCCTAAACCTTGCAGGAGGCGGTGGCTTTGAAATATGGCAGTTTACAGAGCGTAAATCAGAACTTTCTAAACCAGAAGTAAGGTTAGGAGATTTGGGAATTAATGCAGCCAAAATCAAATGTTCCTCTATCCAAGAAGCGAAATCTTTTTACCGTAAAAAAGGAATTGAGCTACTCTTTGAAACAGATACCGATTTCTGTGTAAAAGATCCACATGGGAACCTATTTCAGCTCATTGAATCTACCTCTTGGTTCAATGAAAAGAAACAAAATCCAACAGGCGGAATTGCTGGTGCCATCATTGGGGTAAGCGATATAGACAAATCCGTTGCCTTTTACAGAGATTTACTGAAATACGATACCGTAAAATCAGACACTGAATCTACTTTGGATGGTCATCGCTATCGCAGAGTAGTGTTAGGGCATTCCCAAGAACGTAAAGGAGCATTTAGTCAGCTATTTGGGTTCACAGAAATAGAATTGGTACAGGCGCTAGACCGCGATGTGAGCAAAACATATCACAACCGCTATTGGGGCGACCCTGGTTTTATTCACTTGTGTTTTGATATCGTGAATATAGACCAGTTAGAAAAGCAGGCCAATTCTATGAATTTGGAATTTACGGTAGACAGTAGTGATAGTTTTGACATGGGCGAAGCAGCGGGTAGATTCGCTTACATAGAAGACCCCGATGGTACGCTTATAGAGTTTGTAGAAACCCACAAAGTTCCTGTACTGAAAAAGTGGGGATGGTATTTCAACTTAAAAAAGCGAAACCCAGAGAAACCCCTGCCTAGACTCTTCATTAAGGCACTTGGATTGAATAAATAGCTACGGACCAAACAATCCATTGGATTAACCGTATTTTGTAGTACGACATCACGCATATGGATTTTCAACTCGTATCTGATTTTCAACCTACCGGTGACCAACCAGAGGCTATTAAGCAACTGGTTCAAGGTCTAAATGACGCTGCGCCCGCGCAAACACTTTTGGGTGTTACGGGCTCAGGAAAAACCTTTACGGTTGCCAATGTTATAAAAGAAGTCAATAGACCTACATTGGTATTGAGCCACAACAAAACCTTGGCAGCTCAGCTATACGGAGAGTTTAAGCAGTTCTTTCCCAATAACGCAGTAGAGTACTTTGTTTCTTATTACGACTACTACCAGCCAGAGGCTTACCTTCCAACATCTGATACCTACATAGAAAAAGATCTAAGCATAAACGATGAGATTGAAAAGCTACGTTTAAGCACAACCTCTTCTCTACTCTCTGGAAGACGAGATGTTATTGTGGTGGCTTCTGTTTCTTGTATTTACGGTATAGGTAACCCAGCAGACTTTCACCAAAGTGTAATTGACGTAGCAGTTGGGCAAACGCTATCTAGAAACGGGTTACTGCACAGCTTGGTAGATTCATTGTATTCCAGAACCACGGGCGATTTCTCTAGAGGTAACTTTAGAGTTAAAGGAGATACAGTAGATATTTACTTGGCATATGCAGACCATGCCTTTCGCGTAATATTTTGGGGAGATGAAATTGAATCCATAGAATCTATTGACCCAATCTCTGGAGGAAAGCTAGATAGTTTTGAAGCCGTTCGTATTTATCCAGCCAATATTTTCGTAACCAGCAAAGAGTCTACCAAACAAGCCATCTATGAAATTGGCGAAGACCTAGTTAAGCGTACCGATTATTTTAGAGAAGAAGGAAAGCCTTTGGAAGCCAAACGATTGGATGAACGCGTAAACTACGATTTGGAGATGATGCGTGAACTGGGTTATTGCAGCGGAATAGAAAACTACTCTCGCTATTTTGACAGAAGAAACCCTGGAGACAGACCTTTTTGCCTGTTAGACTACTTCCCAGATGATTACCTAATGGTAATAGATGAAAGTCACGTTACGGTTTCACAAATACGAGCCATGTATGGCGGTGACCGGGCTAGGAAAGTGAACTTGGTTGAATATGGTTTTCGCCTGCCTAGTGCCCTAGATAACCGTCCATTAAAGTTTGATGAGTTTGAATCACTCCTTGCTCAAACCATATATGTGAGCGCCACTCCAGCTGATTTTGAGTTAGAAAAATCTGAAGGTGTTGTTGTGGAGCAGGTGATTAGGCCTACTGGTTTATTAGACCCTATCATTGAAGTTAGACCCGTAGCCAATCAAGTAGATGATTTATTAGAAGAAATTCGGATCCGAATTGAGCGCCAAGAGCGAGTGCTGGTTACCACTCTAACAAAGCGAATGAGTGAAGAATTAGCCAAGTATTTCGCTAAGATGGGCATTAAGTGCCGCTACATCCACTCAGATATAGATACCATTGAACGCGTAGAAATTTTACGCGACCTACGCTTTGGATTATTTGATGTGCTTATTGGAATTAACTTGTTGCGTGAAGGTCTTGATTTACCTGAGGTTTCTTTAGTTGCTATACTTGATGCAGATAAAGAAGGTTTTTTAAGGTCTGAAACCTCTATGACGCAAACGGCAGGTAGGGCCGCCAGAAACGTAAACGGAATGGTTATTATGTATGCAGACAAGGTAACGGCTAGCATGCAACGCACCATAGACGAAACAGAACGCAGGCGAGTAAAGCAGCTTAAATACAACGAAGAGAATAACATTACCCCTACTCAAATCAAGAAATCTAAAGAGCGCATCTTGGAGCAAACTTCTGTTGCCGACCGCAGCTCAAACAAAGGAGAAAAACAACAGTATTACGCAGACCCAGAACAGTTATCTGTAGCAGCAGATCCCGTTGTGAAGTATATGAGTATAGATCAATTGGAGAAGCAGCGCGATGCTACTAAGAAGACGATGGAAAAAGCGGCACGAAATATGGACTTCATGGAAGCTGCTCGTTTACGCGATGAGCTTTTTGAACTGGAAAAAATGATAGAAGCTAAATGAGAATTTCAATAATCATACTAATGGTTCTTGCAAGCGTAGCCTGCAAGAACAAAGAAAAAGCTGTACAGGAAGAAAAAGAACAGGCATCTGTTGCGGTTTCTGTTACTAACGGTGATGAATATCCTGAACGTTTACAAACAGACCAAGCGAGCCCTGAAATCAAAAACTTGGGAATAATAAAAAACCCAGAGTTTGTACCCAACCTAGAACAAAGACCCGTAAATATGGAGTCTGTGGTAATTGAAGGAGATTCTCTTATTATATCCGTTAATTTTAGTGGTGGTTGTAAAGATCATTCATTTTACCTCACACATACGGGAGCCTATATGGAAAGTATGCCCCCTATCCTAGACATTTTTCTAGAGCATGAAGATAACGGTGATGCATGCAGGGGTTTAATGACGAAACGACTAGGCTTTGATTTGTCTCAATTGCGCTACAGCAATGCAGGCACTTTAACGTTGCGTTTAGCGCATTACAGAGAACCTCTTACGTATGTGTATTAGTACGTGCCTTGCCACCTTCTAATGAACCACTCTCCTGTGAGTAGCAGCACTACAAGTAAAAGCGGCCACACATGGCGTAGTAGTGAGGTTGATTCTTCTTTGGTGTGAATTACTGTGGCAATGTCATCGCGCTGCGCTAAAACATTTGTCAGTTGATTTAACTTGGTTAATGGCAAAAACTCTCCCCCCGTTTTTGTGCTCCATGCTTCTAATAACTCATGATTTGCACGGGTATTACCTAATTCTATGGTAACCTTACGCACAATGAACCTACCCGACTTCACCAACTCATTATTTTCGCCAGTTACTGCTTTAAACGAGTACTCGCCTGGGTTCATTCTTCCTAGATTTAACGTAAATCTATTTCCAGAGGGCAGCATTTCAAACTCAGTTTCCAAACCAGCGCTGTCTGCTACAGTTAAGTTAACCGGGAAACGCGTAGTGAGTTCATACGCATCGTTGTAGACCTCTGCATGGATTAATACGGGATCATTTTCTGCTATTAAATTGGTATAGGTTAAACGCAATTTGCTCTTATCTTCTTTTACCAGCAAGAGTCTAATGAGCTTTGAAAAAGTTTCATCAAAACGCTCAAAGTTTTCGTTTTCTAAATAGTCTGTCATTCGTAAGCGCCAATACCCTTCACCTAGAATATATCCTACTCTTCTTTCATTGGTCTTGGTTAGTGCAACTAATGGCCTATTGGTTTTGATTCCATTAACACTTTGATACAAGATTGCTTGAGTGTTCACTGGGAAAAGATACTTGCCAAAAGCCACTTGTACTTCTGGCCATGTCTGCAGGCTAGCTTTGGTCTCTGTTGAAACACCAAAACCACTAAATTCTTGGTTGAAATATCCTTTCACATCTTCTGTACCAGATGCTTCTCCAGAAATAGCTAATCCTGTGCCTAAGGTGTTCCAAATACGTGTATTGATGTTAGGCTGAACCACATAGCAAATGGCTGTTTTACCATCTTCAAGCGCATTGCGAAGGGGAGCTAAGTCTGTACCTTCTCCTGTGAAAGCAAGTACCAAGTCGTATTTCTGAATATCCGATGATACATTTGCTGTTCTTGCTACAGACACCTCATAGTCTTTTGTTGCGGTAAGCAGTTTTCTAAAAGCGCCAACATCTGGATGGGGAGCCTCCATTACGAGAAGTACCCTAAATTTATTCTCCAACACTTCTACAAAAAACGCCCGTGCGTTATTTGAGGTGATTTGTTCGTTTTCCACTGGGTCTACTCTTACCGTGTAAGATTGAACACCAACTGAATTTGCATCTACCAAAAAGTCTACATAAGCTTGACCAGCGAGATTCATCTCTTTTTCTGCCAGTAGTTTTCTGTTTGCATATAGACCTATTTTTACAGGAATCTCATCAAACCCAGTAGCTCTTACATCTACCCTAATTGGGAAGGTATTTCCTTTAAACACAATGGCATTGTGCTGAATGTCTTGAATAAACACATCGCTTTTGCGCGCTGTATCTCCTATGCCCAATGTGTAAACGGGTGCCGTAACCGCAGTTTTAACCATAAGTGGATTGGTACCACGATTAAACGTTCCATCTGATAAAACCACTGAGGCCGCCAAGTTGGTTCTTGCGTAATTCTCATCTATGTAAGATAAAAGGTCTGTGTAGTCTGTGTACGCATCTGCCTTTCCAGAATCTAAGCCCATTCTTGTTCGCTCACCAAAAGAAACTACATCTACGGAATAGGTTTCTTCCAGTTCTGCAATGAGCTTGTTTACCCTATCACGCATACCACCTTGAGAAGCCTCTTGAGATGCGCGTACAGATTCAGATTGGTCTAAGGCTAAGACAACGGTTGGCTTTTCTTTTTCTTCTACCCAAGTTTTTAAAAAAATGCCCAACAACAAAATAGCCGCCACAAAAACCGTCAAAAAGCGGAGTCCTGCAGCAATGCGAAGCCATATCGGTTCTAGCTCTTGCACCGCAGGATTCTTGAAATACGAAAAAAGGGTGAGCAGACCCGCAAAGGCCGCGCACCCTAAAATCCAAATACTATGGTATTCTGTTGTTAGCTCCACTTAACCTTTACTTAGGTAAGCATTCCACCGTCTACATTCAACGTTTGCCCGGTGATGTATCCAGACATATCTGAACCCAAGAAAACACAAGCGTCTGCTACGTCTTTAGGTGTTCCTCCACGTTTGAGCGGAATGGCATCTCTCCACCCCTGCACTGTATCAGCATCCAAGGCATCGGTCATTTCCGTTTCTATAAATCCAGGAGCAATGGCGTTGCATCGGATATTTCTAGAACCCAACTCCAGCGCTACAGATTTGGTAAACCCTAAAACACCTGCTTTAGAGGCTGCATAGTTGGCCTGACCCGCGTTACCTTTTACACCTACAACCGAACTCATGTTTATGATGCTTCCGCTACGTGCTTTAAGCATGGTACGCAATACACCTTTGGTAAGGTTAAAAGCAGACTTTAAGTTGGTTTGCATAACCTCATCCCACTGCTCTTCGCTCATGCGCATAAGTAGCGTATCACGTGTAATTCCTGCGTTGTTGATGAGGATATCTACTGTACCGAAGTCTTTCACCACATCTGCTACCAAGTCTTGTGCCGCTTGAAAATCACCAGCATCTGATTGGTAGGCTTTGGCTTTGATTCCATTTGCTTCTAACTCACTCACCAGTGCTTCTGCCTTGGCTGATGATGAGGCATAAGTAAATGCAACGTTAGCTCCATGGGCGGCATACGCTTCTGCTATGCCTTTTCCGATACCTCTTGTTGCACCTGTAATTAGTGCAACTTTTCCTTCCAATAATTTCATAGGATTCACTTGTTTTAGAGAAGGTCGAAAGTAACTATTAATCTCCATGTAAAGAAAAAGCCACTGCTCTGAATGAGCAATGGCTTTTCAAAATTTTATACCACTAGCTTAGGCAAGAACCTCAGCCATTTTAGAGCCTATATCTGCTGGGCTATCCACAACGTGAATGCCACACTCACGCATAATGGCTTTCTTTTCTTCTGCAGATTCACCTTCACCAGAAACTATTGCTCCAGCGTGACCCATGGTACGTCCTTTAGGAGCCGTTTCACCCGCTATAAATCCAACAACAGGTTTCGTACCGTTGTCTTTAATCCAGCGTGCTGCTTCAGCTTCTAGCTGACCACCAATCTCACCAATCATGATAATTCCTTCTGTTACATCATCTGCCATCAACAACTTAATTGCTTCTAGCGTAGTGGTTCCAATGATTGGGTCACCGCCAATACCAATTGCAGTAGTTTGACCTAAACCTGCTTTTGTAGTTTGATCTACAGCTTCATACGTAAGTGTTCCAGATTTTGAAACAATACCCACTTTACCTTTAGAGAAGATAAAGCCTGGCATAATACCCACTTTAGCTTCGCCAGCAGTCATTACACCTGGACAGTTAGGACCAATAAGCGTACAATCTTTATCTGAAACGTACTCTTTTACTTTAATCATGTCTGCAACAGGAATACCTTCTGTAATGGTTACAATTACTTTGATTCCCGCTTCAGCAGCTTCCATAACTGCATCACCAGCAAAAGCAGGTGGCACAAAGATGATAGAAACGTCTGCTCCTACTTCTTTTACAGCATCGGCTACCGTGTTGAATACTGGACGATCTAAATGCGTTTGGCCGCCTTTACCAGGAGTTACCCCACCAACCACGTTGGTTCCGTATTCTATCATTTGACTTGCGTGAAACGTTCCTTCGCTTCCTGTGAAACCTTGCACAATGATGCGCGAATCTTTGTTTACGAGTACACCCATTTTATTCTGAAGATTTGTTAATTCAGTGTTTGAACTTCGGGCTCAAAAGTAGACTTTTCAAAAGGATGAACAAACCCTAAAATCTAGAGCTTCATATAGATGTTGAACCCTAGTAAAACTTGCAAAAAATGAGACTTTACAAGCAATGCTTTTTTGCTTGGACTTTGAAAGCCAATCTCTTATTCAATGAAAATCAGTACATTCGATTTCTCTTCTTCCTGCGTCTGTATTTCCCTATGGCTTAATTGAACTTATGAAATCGATTGTTGGAACTGTTATTTTAACCTTTTGTCTTACCTACTCCTTCGCTCAATGCAATTTCCCATTCTCGTTGCCCAATGACACAACCATAGATTGTGGTTCATCTTATACCATTTCTGCTCCATCTGGGTTAGATGGTTATATATGGAGTAATAACAGTACAGGCACCTCTATAAACGTTAACCAAGCAGGTACGTATTGGTGTACAGGGTATGAATCTTTAACCAATGTGATTGTGAACGGAGATTTCTCTCAAGGAAACACTGGTTTTACTACAGGCTATGCACCAGGTTCTGGAGGCGCTTGGGGGCTATTGAGCAGCGTGGGAGAATACGCCATTACCACCAACTCCAATTTGGTACATAACAACTTTGCCAATTGCACAGATGCTTCTGGTACGGGCTCTATGCTAGTGGCTAATGGTTCTACCGTTTTAGGCACCTCTGTTTGGGAGCAAACTGTTCCAGTACAAGCTAATACTACCTATCTTTTTACATACAAGGCCATGAGCGTAGTTAGCGGTAGTCCAGCTCAACTTTTTGTAACCATTAACGGCACCCAAATAGGTACTGTAAACACCGTAAGTTCTACGGTATGTAACTGGAATCAATACTCTGCAACATGGACCTCTACCACAGCAGGCACCGTGAACATTGCCCTATTGAATCAAAATATTGCAGGTGGTGGAAACGACTTTGCTGTAGACGATATTGAAATGGCATCGGTCTGTACCTATTCAGACACCATTGTAGTTTCGCTTCCACCCAACCCAACCATTACTGTGCTAGATGACGATTCCATTTGCCTTGGAGACACTGCAATGCTAGTTGCCAATGTAGACATTCCTGGAAGCTCTGTATTCTGGTTTCACGGAGTTCAAAATCAAGATACGGTGTTTGTTTCACCTAATTCTACTTCAATGTATTCTGCTTATGCAAAATCTCCGCGCAATTGTAACTCTACTACAAGTTCTGTTCTAATTACTGTTGGTGACCAACCAGAAATTGAGGCATTTGGAGACGACACCTTATGCTTGGGTGATTCTACTCAAATTGGTTTTACCACACAAGATGTATTGGATGGGTTCTACTGGGATCAAAACTTAGACAGCCTGGCGAATCAATACGTTTCTCCAGCGGCTACCACCACTTATGTTATTACAGGTTACAATGCTTTTGGTTGTGAAGATGAAGATACAGTTACTGTAGTGATTAACCCCATTCCTGACATTAGCCTAACTGCTTCAAATACAGATTTTTGCAAGGGAGAGTCTACTACGGTTTATTGGACCTACGATTCTTCTATACCGTCTACCGTTTACCTAAACGGCACTCCAACTACAGCTGATTCACTTGTTCTCACCCCCTCTGCAGATACTGGATTTACGGTGCGTTTGGTGCAATACGAATGCACTTCTGCAATAGATAGCTTATCGATTCTGGTAAAACCCAACCCCACTCTTTCTACCGTAGAAAACGTAGTTACGTGCCCAGATGAACCTGTTTCTCTCTTTACAGAGGCAGATTTACCAGGAACCGCAATCACTTGGCTGCCTTCTGGCGTTACTGGAGAATTTTTTATGACTACACCCTCTCAAGACCTTAGCCAGTATGCTGTTGGAGACTTAAACGGATGCTTATCAGACTCTGTTCAAGGAGAGATTACCATAGCAGATACATGCGATTGTGTTTTTTCTATACCCAACGTATTCACACCAAACAGCGATGGTATCAACGATGCATTCAAGATTAATGTAGAAGAAGGAAAATGCAACTTTAAAGCCTTCCGTATGGCAGTTTACAATCGTTGGGGGACTCAAGTTTGGGAATCGATTGATTTGAATGCAGGATGGGATGGAACAAATAATGGTGACCCGGTTGCAGATGGTACCTATTTTTGGCTTCTGGAAACTATAGAACAAGAAGGTGAATCTGAAGAACAAAAGGGAACCGTATCTCTCATCCGTTAAGAGAACG
>CBFIHE010000016.1:0-54513 GCA_965662345.1 Salibacteraceae bacterium | reverse complement strand
CATAATTTTGATAGGTATGCCACATCGCAAATATGGTAACTGCATGCACAACAGTAACCCATGTCTTCACTGCTTTATCACCATAGGCCACTGCCAAGGTTTCTTTGCCTGCTAGGCGATCACCATGTGCATCTTGCGCATCTTTCATTGCCTCGCGAGCGAGAGTGAATAAAAAGGCAAATACGGCAAAGGCAATGGTCCAATATGCAATAAAGTTAAAGCTGAAATTAGGGAACTCTTCCATAACATCGGGATAGCCCAATTGCAATGGAACTACCTCATAAACACCAACGGTTAAGGGGGCCATGGCCGTACAAAAGGCTACAATCACATTACCCAAGACGATACTGCCTTTTAAGTAATTTGCGTAAAACCATAACGAAACAACAAGTGCAACGTGAATTAACGCCAAGTTGTAGGTTGCTATTTCATAGCCCACATAACCACCAATCACCACCCCGAGTGCAGAAAAGGTGTAGTATACAGGCATATCGAAGATTTCTTTTGATACCCCATTGGCTGCATCTTCTTCTGTATCGTTAATATCATTGATAATATACCCACCAGCGGCTATGAGTACCAAAGAAAGCACCACTAAAATGAACTGATTTGTGGAAAGCAAAACTGTAAAATCCTGATCCATAGCCTGGCTCAAGCTATGAAGCAGTGGAATTACAATGCAATAACGCATGCAAATCATAGTGGCGGCTATAATACCTAAATTGAGTGGCCTTAGGTTTAGCAACTTTTTCATTTCCAAAGGTCTTTGGCACGCATTACTTTTTCAATAACATCGCGAACACACCCTCTACCTCCAGGCAAATCTGAAATGTAGGTACATGCTTTTTGCACTTCAAAAATAGCGTCTGATGGACAACACGGAATTCCTACTTGGGTTAACACCTCTAAATCGGGTTCATCATCGCCCATGTAAAGCACTTCATCTGGAGTAATATCGTAGGAGAAAATCAAGGTTTCCAAAGCATCCCACTTTTCAAATGCGCCTAAAACAACATCTTGAACGCCAAGCGCCAGCATACGTCTTTTTACTTCTTCAGACCTACCCCTTGTTATTATGGCTATTTGCAAACCCGCCTCTATCGCTTGGCGTAAGGCATATCCATCTCTTGCATGAAAAGAACGAATGGGTTCTTCACCTGGAAACATCATCATTGTTCCATCTGTGAAAACACCATCCATATCGAATGCCAAGAGCTTAATTTTCGCCAGTTTCTTCAGGTAATGTTCTGCCATGTAGTTTTCTTATTTGTTCACTCAGTAAGGCATACACTTCTTTATACTCGGGCGCATTAGACAATGCTTCAATATGCCTTTGCATAGTTAATACATCTTGTCGTTTAGCTGGACCAGTTTGCGATTGAATGGCTCCGTTTTCTACCGCTTTTGTTATTGTTTCTAACATCAGCGGATTGAGCAAATCTTGAGGTAAATCGCTTTTTTCCAAAAGGTCTTGTGCTATGTGAATCATGTAGTTGGTGAAGTTATTGGCGAATACCGCAGCTATGTGCAAAGAGGCACGTTGTGCAGAATTCACGTTCTCTACCTTATTGGATAACTTCTTGGCAAGAGCACAGAGATCATCACTGTCTTGTTGGTTATTTGACTCTATTAAAATGGGAATCTTACTCCAGTCTGGAGTTCTTTGCTTAGAAAAGCTTTGTAATGGGTAAAACACTCCTACCCGTTCTGAGCTTTTGTTTAAGAATCGCATGGATACACTCCCTGAGGTATGAACCACTAATCCGCTAACTTGAATGTTATTGGCCACTTTTGGGATTCCATCATCTGACACTGCCAAGAAGTAAATATCTGCATCACGCGGCATGTCTTCAATGGAGGTGTATTCTATGTTGGCATTTTGTGCGAGTGCAGCAACCTTTTTCATGGTTCTTCCCGCTAATACAACCTCTTGAAAGTGTGACTTAAGGGCATTAATCAAATGCGAAGCCACATTGCCTGCTCCTACAATAACAGCATGTTTCATCACGAACCGCGTTGGCGTTGAATGCGGGTATAAATAGCCCAAACAGAACCAATAATCATGAGAATAGCTCCCAACCAAAGAATATTGATGTGCGGAAATACCATGGCCTGCATGATAATAAACTCATTCGTTTTGTATTTGTACTCAGCAATGCGCAGACCTATAGTTTCTGAAGCAGGATCTATCTTTACCATGTCCATTTTCAGTCCAGCTTTCTTATTCTCCACACCAAATGTTTTGATACGAGTACCCACCGCAGCAAAATGTGGTGTAAGGTTATGGAGATCAGTATCAAAATCATACAACCTAACATACCCTTTAACCAATAGATCTCCTGTTGCCAGGCCAAACTCAGCCTTGTAAGCAGAGTCTGTAACGCCTCTAATGCTGTCTAGAATGATAATGGCATTGTTGGCATACAGTGTATCACCTATTTTGAGGTCATAATCTTCTGCCTCTTTGAAAGGGTCTTCATCTTCTTCGCGATCCTCTAACTCTGCATACTTAATGAAGGTGAAAACATCTTTGTTCCAATAATGCTTGGTACTTGGCTCTGCCACATTCCCCATGCGATTGTTTAATTGAACAAATGGTCGCAGGGTAAATAGTTCTTTATTGTTAGAATCTAAATAAGCCACGTTATAGTGTACGTAAATACCCTCTTGGTCTTTCCCTGTGTAGGTTACGTGGTAATCACCCATTCGGAGGGTATCTTCCAACATTAACAAGATATTTTCATTGTTCTCATAACCGTCATCTAAAACGGTAAGATCGTACCTACTACTATTTTGAGAAATGGTTTCAGCTCCACCCTGCGAAATGAGTGCTCCCAATAGAACCATTCCAAAACCAATGTGAGCTATGCTCGGACCAATATTGGCTTTTCCTTTAATGGCCAAAATCAGGTAATCTATATTTCCAATAACTGCATATAAACTCGTGAATAGCATGAGCAATAGCAGGGGTTGATCAAACGAAATAACCAACCCAATTACAATAGTGAGTACCAGAGACGCAATGAGTCCTTTTAATGTTTGTGAAAAGAAGCTTTTAAAATCAGTCTTTTTGTAATTCAGCCATTGCGTAAAACCTACTATCAGTCCAATAATTACTGCAAACGGCAGCTGATACCCGTTATAGTGCGCATTAGGGTCTGCCGGTGGAGCCATTTCTGTGCCAAACAAGGCATTCCATACGGGTATACTCGTTGAGAAAGTAATCTGAAATGCAGAAAGCAAAAGCACCAAAGCAGCTACGAACATCCAAAATTCTCGCGTCCACAACTTATCTTCAGTCTTGCTTTTAGGCATGTCACTGTATCGCCACACAAGCATACCTAAGCCTAGAACTGCGTACGTTCCAAAAATGAATACCAATTGTCCGCTTAAACCTAAATCAGTAAATGCATGAACGGAGCTATCTCCTAAGATACCGCTCTTGGTTAAGAACGTTGAATACAAGATGAGGATGTAGGTAATGAGTATTAAGAAATAAGTACTAAAAAGTGATGTTCCCTTATTGCGTTGTATCAGCAAGAGGTGTCCTCCACCCACCAAGGTTAACCACGGAACCAAACTAGCATTCTCAACTGGGTCCCAAGCCCAGAATCCGCCAAAAGAAAGAGACTCATAAGCCCAAGCACCACCCATGAGGATACCAGTACCCAAAATCATGATACTAAAAAATGTCCAAGGCAATGCAGGTTTAAACCAACCTCTGTAGTCTTTCTCTAGGAGACCACCCAATGCGTAAACGAATGGCACTAAGGTTGAGGCAAAACCAAGAAAAAGAGTAGGCGGATGTATTGTCATCCAATAATTCTGCAAAAGCGGATTTAAACCTCTGCCATCGAGGGTATCTAGGTAATTTGGGCTCTGCACAAATGGCATCATTGCGAAGTCTGGATGCTCGCGTAGCAAGATGGTAAACGGAGAGCTACCGATATGAAAATCTCCAAAATAGACTCCTAAAATCATGGTAAGCAAGAATACCTGAGCCATAGCGTAAAAGCCCATAACAGAGAATTCGTACTTCTTAGCAGAGTACATGAGTAAAAGGCCTAGTACAGCTTGCCAGAATAACCATAAAATGGTACTACCTTCTTGCCCTTCCCAGAAAGCTGAGAAAATGTACTTAACTGGCAACTCAGTATTTGAATGTTGCCATATGTAATGGTATTCAAACATGTGTCCAGCTAGCATGGCGAAAAGCGCACCCACTATGCCAAACATGCTTAAGGCATGTATCCAAAAAGAACCTCTGGCTAAAGAGCGCCAAGATTTCTCAGACTTATTAAGCCCAAGAAAATAGAGTACGGAACTCAATAAGGCTGTTCCAAATCCTATAATTACGAAGGCGTGGCCAAGCTGACCCGCCCATAAGTGTTCTCCCAAGTATTCCATTGTGCGCAGCTGTTAGGGTTTACATTGAAGCTTCAGCTTGTTCCCGAATTTTCAATTCACGCATTTCGTCTTCGGTTCTGAAGTCAGCTTCTGACCCATCATTGTATTTGGATGGACATTTCATGAGAATGTCTCTAGCGTGAAAATCATTGCCTTGAGCTTTACCTATAAGCACAATTTGCTCTGAACGCTCAAAGTCTTGAGGCTTTGATTTATGTAAGATTACCTTCTTCTCCTCACCATTATTGTCTACCATGTAGAAAGTAAACTTATTGGGGTCTACCTCTGGACGATAATCAGATGGTTTTTCTTTGTTCAGCTTACCTACTACATGGTATTCTGCATCTGGAGAATTAAATGCCTCGGCAAAATCTGCATACGTACTTGAATCTGATAAAGTACTGAGCATGGCTCCAATAGCTACTGCTATGGCGATGATGGCTACAATGTGTGTTTTCTTCATATTGAATTAATCCTTAATCTCTTTCTCCAATTTAGACACTTTCTTGTCTAAACTGATTAGGTAAACAACCAATCCTAGAAAAATGATTACTAAAACGGCTACTACAACGTAAATTTTACCATTTGAACGCATTACATCTGCCATTTCAACATCGCTCTGCGCCAAACTCCATTTTGACACAAAAGCGAAAAACAGCATCCATAGCCACTTTACGGTTTGCCTACTCTTCTTCATAAAGCTTCTTTTCCAAGTTTTCCATACGCATGCGAAGTTGCCCCATCCAAACTCCAATTAGGGTCCAGCCAATAATCGCTGGATAAAAAATCAAACGCATGGTATTGTCTAAATCGTACGATGAGAACGCGGGGTTACCTCCATTACCTGGGTGCAATGAATCTGTCATTCGCGGTAGAATCATGAGAAAAACCATGAGCAACACATAGGCAAAGATGTTGTACACTGCCGCTAGCCGAGCCCTTTTCTGCTCTTCATCTAAACTGTTTCTAAGTATCACGTAGGCCAAATAAATAAGCAAAGTGATAGCGGCTCCGTTCAACTTTGGGTCATTTACCCAAAACGCACCCCAGGTAAACTTGGCCCATACGCTACCCGTTGCTATGCCTAATAATCCCATGAGAATTCCAATACCAGCAGCTACTCTTGCTTTCTGATCAAAAACCAAATCTGAAGTTACCAAATGGCGCACGCTGTAAACTAGAGATGCCGTCATTAAAATCATCATAGCAAACCACATGGTAACATGATAGTATAAATTACGAATGGTCTCATTGAGGATGGCCAATCTTGGAGCCTCCATCAAAAGCCCGCCCACTATGGCATAGAGCACCAAAAGCACTCCCAGTATTTTCCACCAATTCAATTGTAACTTACCCATGATTTAATCGCGCCAAAGGTACGGAAACAGGATGTATGACAATGTGATTACAACTACGTTTAACAACCCTAAAACAATCACATATTTAGATAAAACGCTCCAAGCTAAACCATCTATAGCTCCTCCTGATAACTTGATAAGCGTAATGAGCAAAGGAAGTAAAACCGGAAAGCTCAAAATACTCATGAGCGTTACGTTATTATTGGTTTGTCCGGCAATGGCAGAAACCAATGTTAATACAGACGATAACCCTACACTTCCCAAACTTAGCGCCACCAAGAACAGCCACATATTCTGAACGGGGTTTCCTATTAGCGTTATGTAAACACCAAGGGCTAAAAGACTCACTACCAGCACAAGAAAAGCGTGATAGATAATTTTAGACAGAATAATGCCTTGAGGTGAAGCGAGGGTGTAGAGGTAGATGCGCTTGGAGTTGTCTTCTTGAATAAAGGCTTTGGAAACAGCATTGGTACTCACAAACAGAATGATTACCCAAAGCAAGGCATTCCATGTTTTAACGTCTATTACTTTTACGAAACTGAGATAGGCCACAAATACTGTAGAAAGCACATAGAGAAGTATTCCTCCTAGGGCAAATTTGCTTCGCCACTCTAGGGTGAGTTCTTTGTGCAATAGTGCTTTTACCTCTTTAATTATCACGCAACAAATGTAGGGTACCCCGAGGAAGAAAAACCAACTTTAATCACACTCACTTGAGCATACGCATGCGTTTCTGCAAGTACGCTGTTAAAACTGGTGCAAAACCTTCATCTATATTGGCTTCTACGTAGTCTATTCTGTATTGACCACAGCGTATTTTAAGCTCGTGCTCTAGAGCTCTCAGCTTTTCGCGGTAGGCTTTACGTACTTCAGAAGGATTTAGTTTAACCTCAGCACCTGTTTCTAAGTCTACAAAGCGATGGGGTCTGTTTTCAAAATCAAAATCCATTTCTTCGTTTTGCTTCACAGTATGAAAAACTACTACCTCATGCTTGTTGTAGCGCAAGTGTTGAAAGGCTGCGAAAAGCTCGTCTAGGTTCGCATGTGAGTCAAACAAATCACTAAAAATAACGACTAAGCTTCGTTGATGAATACGCTCAGAGATTTCATGTAGTGCACTTATGGCATCTGTGGTTTGGTTAGGTTTTGCTGCTTTCTCTAACGATGATAATTCATCATAAACCAAGTGCATGTGTTGCCTATTCAGTCTTGCTGGCAATTGAAGTTCAATAGCATCACTAAATGTGCTTAGTCCAACTGCATCGCGTTGCGTTCTCAATAAGTGCGAGAGTGCCGCAGCTGCCTTTATGCTAAAAGAAATTTTGGTGTCTTTGCTATTTTGCGGATAATACATGCTAGAGGAACGATCTATCACAATCTGACAACGCAAATTGGTTTCCTCCTCATATCGCTTCACGAATAACTTTTCTGTTTTGGCGTACAGTTTCCAATCTATATGCCTGGTGCTCTCACCATTATTGTAGAGCCTGTGTTCTGCAAATTCTACGCTAAACCCGTGGAACGGACTCTTGTGCAACCCAGTGATAAAACCTTCTACCACTTCTCTGGCAAAGATTTCCATTTCGCTGAATTGCCTCAGGCGCTTATCTGTACTTAAACTCATTGAAGCGAAGGTAGCACTTAGAAGTAAACAGGATACAAGCGCCAAACACCCTTTTGATCTACACTCAACGTTGGTGCAGGAATCTTAATGAAATTTGCTGCAACCAAGATAGTTTTCAATAAACGCGAGCGAGTTTTGATTTGGGTTAAATCTACATCTAAGCTCAAATAATACTGGCGATACCGATCAAATTGCGGAACAGGCACGCCCCCTACCTCACTTGGGTTTGAAGGCCCTCCTAACATGCCTGTGGCACCGTAGCCAACAGAAACACACAACCAACTAGGAATCTTTTCTAACCCTTTAAATGCTCCCAGACGCGTGCTTAGCCAATAGGTTTGTCCATTGTAATCTTTTAAGAGGCGCTCACTCCAAGTACTTCCTAATGCATCTGGGCGGTATTGAGCAAACTCTGTGGGATGGTAAGAAAACTTCATTAATATGCGTTGCTCTCCCCAAGCAAGCTGCTGCCCCATAAAAAGTGCTGTTCCAGCAGTATTGGCAGCCATATCTCCCCAAGAAAAGCCCCACTTTGCAGAAAAAGCATCCATCATTTCTATGGTAGCCAAAAATACCCAACCCATAGACGCTCCGTATAGAACAGACTTTTTCTCTGAAAGACCTGTCCAACGCAAGGCTTCATACCCATACCACCCTGTTGTATATGCCGTTTGAGCATGACCAATTTTATCAATCTGCAACCATTCATTGTTGTCATTGAAGTATTGAAATTTTGATTGCTCGTAGTCTTTATACCATAAAGCGTAGAGTCCTGTCATGCTACCGGCATAAGCTGAACCAACTCCAATGGCTACGCCTCTTATTCTGTCTTTGCGCAGGGTATCTGGATACATAGAAGTTTGTGCTACCGCACTAAAACCCCAAGTAGAAAGAAGCAACACAAGTAAGGCAAGTCGTTGTATCATTCGGCTTGCAAGTTAGCGATATCAGCCTGTCTTATTATAAATCAATTATAACACCTATGGTAGGTAAGACCGTACCAGCCGTATTGTCTATTCGGTAAGGCACGTAGCTGTTGGGGTTCAACGGATTGGTTATAAAGTCTCCGTTGGCATTGGTTCGCATATTTAATATATCCTGCTCTTGAGCCTGGAAGTTGTAGAGGTTCTGTATGTCTAGATATAGATTAAGCGTCCACTTTTTAAAGTACCAAATTTTATCTACACGCACATCTAGTTGCTGAAAGTTAGATAGACGCTGCTCGTTTAAACGGTCGTAATCAGGTAGTCCTCTTCCTGCAACATCCCAATTCTCTTTTAAACTTGAGGCTTGAACATCAAATGGTGTGTAGGGTAAGCCGCCAACGTAGCGCCATCTAGCCCCCACTTCCCAATTTCCTTTAAATTTTTTACCTCCTGTAAAGGTTAAGATGTGTCTACTGTCCCAAGCCGAAGCTACGTATTCTCCATTTTTATCTTGAAATTCACTTCTTACCCACGTATAGGCCAATATACCGTATATGCCGTTTCTAGACCTGCGCTGAGCCAAGAACTCTACTCCGTATGCTCTTCCTTCGTTGATTGATGCAGTTTCTTCGTTTCCAATTACGCCAAAATCAGCTCCTAAATTCGCTAAGCTGATGGAGTCTCTTAAGCTGAAAGGATAATTCGCATAAGTCTTATGGAAGGCTTCAACTGTAATCTTTGTGTTCAAATCTGGGTTGAACTGCACGCCACCTACTATGTGGTCGCTTTGAATGTACTTGGTACGGTCTTCATTCACCAATGCATCATTCGCATCACGAAATCCAAGTACTGTGTAGGCAGGCAATTGGTAGTATCTACCTACGTTGAAGTTAAAACTCCATCGCTCTGCCAAGGCAAAGGAACCTGCCAACCTAGGAGAAAATTGGTTAAGCAGATTAGCCATATGGTTGTTGTAGTCTGTACCATCCATACGAAACCCAAAGGTCAAGTTCAGTCTTCCTTTTACGAAATCGCGTGAGACAGAACCAAACACTCCGTACTTGTACATATCTAATTGAGAATCAAAGTCAATGGTTTGAGACCCAGAAGGAGTGGGTATACGGTTAAACGTGCTGTTGGTGTAACGTGCAGACTCTAAGTTAACCCCTACATTAATGCGATAACCACCTGTACGCGTGGTGTTTTCAAATCTGAATTTGTTTTCTGCCTCCGAAGATTCGTAATCCAAGATCTTGGGCAAGTTCTCATCGTTTTCCTCAAACTTTCTTGCTCTGTTATTCAGCATATTTCTGCTGAGCACATAGGTTTGGAAGCTCTTCTTTCCATAGTGCTTATAAACTGTTCCTATGGTATAATTCCACTGCTCATTAACTGGGATATTACCCAAGATATAGTTGTTACGCTCCAATTCCTCTTCATCTTCTACACCATCGTTTACACTTTCATTCAGCTCAAATTGATCAATTGCTCCCAATCCAATAAAACTAATTTCATTGTTCTTATCAATCTTGTGCTTCACCTTAAATTGCATGTCGTTGAAGGTTGGAAGGAACGGTAACCCTATTACTCCAAAAAGGAACTGCAAATACGATCTGCGTGCTGAAACAATAAAGGTGGTTTTTTCACCAATGGGTCCATCTGCTGCAACGGCCAAATCAGACGAGCCAATTGTAGCTCGCAGGTTTACTCGCTCTTTGTTTCCATCTAACTGCTTAAATTCTAGCACAGAGCTCAGCGCATTGCCTCTAGCAGCAGGAAAAGCCGATGTATACAAGTTCACCTCTCGAACCAAGTTTACATTAAGCATACCTACTGGTCCACCAGATGAACCCTGGGTTTGGAAGTGATTAATTACAGGCGTTTCTATATCATCTAGGTAGAATCGATTCTCATTGGGAGCGCCACCTCTAATGATGATATCATTTCTAAAGCTTGGAGTACTCGCAACGCCAGGTAAAGATTGTATTACCCGTGAAATATCACGATTACCACCAGGATTACGTTCAATTTCTTCTACACCAATGGTTTGTACAGAAATAGGACTTTCTTCTGTTTTCTGAAAAGCAGAGGTCTCCACCACAAACTCTTCTAGCTGAGTAGGAGTAGCGGTTAGTTTTATTTCTACAAAAGGACTTTTAGAAGCAGTTACATAGAGGTCTGAGGTTACCGTTTGGTCGTAGCCCACTGCAGATACAACCAACTTGGTATAGCCATAGGGTACTTTTTCAATTGTAAAGTTTCCATCAATATCTGATGCAGATCCAATTTGTGTGCCTTGTAACACCACATTAGCGAAGGGAATAGGCTCTAAACCACTTTCATCAACTATTTTTCCCGTAATCTTACCCGATTGAGCGAATGCAGAGAATGAGACTAAAAACACAAGGAAGGAGAGATATGCTTTCATGTTTTTCGACTTTGGAAAACAAACAACGAGGCGCAAAAATGGTTCAACACAACGAATCCATCTAATCAAACGTTGCTTCGTTTTTAAATTGGCTACTTTTATCGCCCCGTATGAAGCGTTTCACACTATTTATTTTTGTTGTAGTAGCTGTATTACAATCGTGCAATAAGCAGCCTTCTTGGGATGTAGATGCACTTGTACCTCTTGTTAAAAGCAAGCTTTACATTCAAGACCTATTAGAAGATTCTCTCAAAACAACTGGTCCAGAGGGTGATTTACGTATCGTTTATGAAAGTGAGCTCTTTTCACTTAAAGTAGATTCGCTTTTTCGCATTCCAGATACCACAACAGAAGAAGTCTTTACCGTACCTATTGGGAATATTCAGCTGGCTCCAGGACAAGTATTTGTTAACGACACCACCACCTCTTCTTATGATATACAAGACGTTGAGCTACGCCAGGCCATTGTGCGCTCAGGACAAATTCAAGTAGAGCTATCTTCTAGTATAGCTGAGCAAACCTTTTTTACGTACGCATTGCCTTACGCAACCCTTAACGGTGTTCCGTTTACGGCAACAGAGTCTATCCCTCCAGGGAGTATAAGTAACCCTTCTTCCCTAGTCAAAACCTATGACCTATCTGGCTATGTTTTGGATTTACGTGGTCCTAACTTTAACAGTTTCAACTCCCTAACTTCTGTGGTTCGTGCGCAAATAGACCCCAATGGCAGCGTGGTTACGGTTTCTGCGGGTGACTTTGTAAAAACCAAGAATACATTCACAGAGCTTATTCCTGAGTATGCCCGAGGTTATTTTGGTAACCGCACAGAAACTGAAAGTAGCACTGACTCTCTAGGTATCTTTAATAACATTAAGGGTGGTCAATTCAATTTAGAAGCTGCTACTTTAGAACTAGAAATCATTAACGAAGCTGGTGTAGATGTTAGACTAAAAATCAATGAACTTACTGCCAAGAGCCAATCAGATTCAACTGCGCTTCAAAGTAACTTAACCCAAGGCTTTATTAATCTTTCGCGCGCTAAAGAGGGTGGCTCAGCAATTCCGCCAATAATCACAACACGGTACAACACAACCTTAAATGCCTTAAATTCTAATTTACCAGAGTTTTTAAGCACCTTACCAGATGCAGTTGGGTATGACATACGTTTTCAACTCAATCCCTTTGGAAATGCATCAAACAGCAATGACTTTATTTTTTACGATACAGGTTTAGAACTACAAGCCAAGCTGCAAATTCCGTTGCGATTTGCTGCAACTGAGCTTTTGCTTGTAGACACCTTGGCACTAGAGATAGAAGATGAAGGCAGAGCCGATACAGAACCTATTCAAGGGGGTAACTTATTGGTTTATGCCAACAACTACTACCCCACAGACATATTTGTACAAGGCTATTTAGCCGATAGCAATTTTGTGATTTTAGATTCTCTTTTTGCCGAGCCTCAATACGTTGAGGGAGGTTACCCGAATAGCAGCGGAAGGGTACAAACAGCCTCTAAAAGCATGCTTACCTCTCCATTAACACCGCAACGAATCAATAATTTATATGACAGCGATTTATTAATTCTAGAAGTGGAGTTAAGCACGGTTAACCAACCGCAAACACTCACATTTTATGAAGATTACCACGTAGCTTTTAGTGTTGTGGGAGACTTCACTTATCGCATAGAGGAACAATAAGCGTGAAGCATATTCTATCCATACTCCTTATTTCAATCTCCATTGTTGGTAGCGCTACTGCGCAACAATTGTGGCAAAGTACTGTGCAAACACCAGATTCGTTTAAGGTTGGAATTAATGTCTTAGGTGAGGGATTATCTAATAGTAACGCAATTACCAATGCTTTCTTTTTCGGATTCGTGAACGGCAGGTTCGTAAGTGATGGAGAAAAAGAAAAAATAATGGATAGGGCTAAGGGCCTTAACAGATTCGGAAATGATGGCACCTATGGGGTGCAAGTAACCCTACCTGGGAAATGCGTAAAGCATCACACCTTTGGAGTGGCAGAGCGCTATCATGCAGACGGACAACTCAGTAATGAAGCACTAGAGTTAACGCTGTACGGCAACAAACGTTTTGCGGGTGAAGAAATAAATATGGATGACACTCGTCTGCGCTACATCCGCTGGAAAGAAATACGATATGGCTTTGTTGCTGATCTTTCTGGAGGTTACTCTGCAGGAGTATCGGTAGCTGGAATCTGGGGAGACCAGAACGTAAATATCAGTACAGATTATGCACGTTTGTATACCTCTCTCACAGGAGAGCAAATACGCTTAAACGGCACACTGCTTCTGCAACAGTCAGACACCGCGCAACCAGGTCCACACGCATTCAACGGCATAGGTTTTGGAGTAAGCGGTTTTATCAGAAAAGAACTAAAATCTGCTAAAGCCACAAGTGGGTTCTTGCAACTAGAAGTGCAAGATGCAGGTGCCATTTACTGGAATAACAACAGTGTTCAATATCCAGTAGATACACTTTACGTGTATAACGGTACAGAAATAGATCGCATTTTAGATTTACAAGATTCTGAGATAGACCCGCTTACCCCAGATAGTATTGCAGATCTCATTACGCCAGAATCTACTAACGGCAGGTATCATACCTTGCTTCCTGCTACTGTGCAGCTTAGCCTGCACCAAGACTTTGCTAATTACGATGCAGTAGTAGGTATGAACCACCGCTTTTTCGCAAGCTACTCCCCCTTCTTTTTTACCCGCATTAGATATAAAACGGGAAATTGGCGCTTAGGTGGCAATGCTGGATTAGGTGGTTATGGTACTTGGCAACTAGGAATTGAAGCTGCCTACGAGGCAGAACACTACCAGATTATGGCAGGTACAAGAAACCTAGAAGGAATTGCCTTATGGCAAACTATGGGTGGCACAAGCGCTTTTGTTTCACTCACTTTCTTTTGGTAAACCAATACCCAAAATCTCTGTTTTCTAAGCATGATTAGCATCTCCTTTAAAACACACCCACTCCAATTCAAAAAGCCTAGCGGAACATCTCGCGGTATATTAACTCAAAAACCTACATGGTACGTACTAGCGCATAGCGATGATGGAAGAACGGGCATTGGTGAATGCAGCCTAATCCCTGGATTGAGTATTGATGACTCCGGCAGGATTGAAGAGAAGCTTAATGCGTATACAGTGAATGGATTTGCCAACATCAGCGAAATGGAGAGAGAAGAAGCAAACCTCTTGGAGCTTCCAGCATTGCGCTTTGCATTAGAAACTGCTAGAATGGATTTGCTGAAAGGTGGAAATAAAACACTCTTCACTTCTTTATTTACGCAAGGCGAAGCAGGTATTTCTATAAACGGACTGATTTGGATGGCTGATAAAGCTAACATGTTGGAACAAGTTAGAACCAAAATAGAAGAAGGCTACAACTGCATTAAACTAAAAATAGGTGCCATAGATTTTAAAGCAGAGCTAGAAGTTTTACACTTTATACGGCAGCAATACTCTGCCAGTGATATTGAGATACGCGTAGATGCCAACGGAGCATTCGCTCCAGAAGAAGCATTGGAAAAACTAAAACTTCTTTCTGACTTTAACCTTCACTCCATAGAGCAACCCATTGCTGTTAATCAATATGAAGAACACGCCAAATTATGCGCTACCTCTCCTCTACCTATTGCTTTAGATGAAGAACTGATTGGACTGCACACCCCTGAAGAACGAATAGCATGTTTGGAAACCATTAAGCCGCAGTACATCATCTTAAAACCCTCACTTGTAGGGGGCTTGGCCAGTGCCAAAGAGTGGATAGACCTTGCAGCTGAACGAGGAATACCATCTTGGAATACAAGTGCATTAGAATCTAACATTGGGTTAAATGCTATTGCACAGTGGACCTATTCGTTAAATACCACCATGCCACAAGGACTAGGTACGGGTCAGTTGTTTACAAACAACCCAGAGTCTCCGCTCTATATAGACAATGGCTTTTTGCACTATAATCCAAACAAATCATGGCAGGATATCTAGCAAAATCTACCGTTTTATGTATTAACGGCACAGATATTCCAGCCTCTGAATTGGCAAATCAAGCTCTTGTAAACTTCAATTCAACAGAAGATTACCTAATAACCATTGCTCAATTTTTACAACACTGGCTAGACGAAACACCATCAATCTCTGTGCAAACTTCCGGTAGCACTGGAAAGCCAAAAATGGTTACACTGCTAAAAGATAGAATGGTAAGCAGTGCAAAGCGCACGAATACCTTTTTCCATTTGAATACAGCCTCAAACGCTCTTTTGGCTTTACCTGCAGAGTATATCGCGGGTAAGATGATGTTAGTACGGGCATTGGTTGGTGGTTACCGACTCATTGTACAGCCTCCTACTTCAAATCCGTTGCAGATGTTGTCTGAGCGTATTGACTTTACCCCTCTTGTACCCTTGCAAGCCATGGCGAGTAAAGATCAGCTAAAACAAACCAAGACCCTCTTATTGGGAGGAGCACCAGTTAGCACATCTATGCAAGAAGAACTGCTTAACCATGCAGGTACAACCGCTATATTCCAAAGCTATGGAATGACTGAGACTTTATCTCACATCGCATTGCGAAACTTATCTAAAAGAGAATCTTTCTACACCTGTTTGCCAGATGTTAGTCTTGCTTTAGGTGAGCAAGGAAACTTGATTATTCATGCCCCTGGAATTACAGACAACCCTTTAGAGACAACAGATGCCGTAAAGCTTTTATCTCCTCATACGTTTGAATGGCTAGGCCGATTGGACTATGTGATTAACTCTGGAGGTGTGAAAATACACCCAGAGAAAGTAGAAGAGAAACTTGCTCCGTTTTTTGAGGTTCCTCTTTTTATCCACCATCAGTCCGATGCTATTTTAGGCAATGCAGTTATTCTAATAGTTGAACAAGATGAGCCCGTAGATGAGAAATTACAGCATGTTGCTTTCTCTTCGCTGAATCGGCTAGAAAAGCCCAAAGAAATCTATAGCATTCCTAAATTCTCTCGTACCGTAACAGGTAAGATTAAACGAGAAGAAACCGTTAGCTTGATTAAGCTGACCTAAAAAAGAATCTCAGTTTCCTTTAATACGTTCCCACAGTTGCTTGATAAGCTTTGCACCATCGCGCTGTGTTTTCTCTACTTCTGTAAAGGTCACCTCTCCGTTTGAATCTTGCGAAATCGCATATTTAAATACAAAGTCTGTAGCTCCCTCATCCATACTGAGTATGCCAAAACGCAAGTCGTTAAAGTAAAGTTTTCCGTTTTCTTGCGTAATCACATACCAGCCTTTTGAAATCCGAATCATACGCCTAACTCGCTTATTTTCTGCAAGTTCACCAAGTAGGTGATGGTTCTTGAAAATGGGTCTAAACGTTATGGGTTTGGTATCAAAGAAGGAATAATCTGCTAACAAATATCGTTCTCCTGCATCTATATTGGCGCTCCATAAAACAGTGTTTAATGGGGTGGGCCTGGTTTCTATTTGGCTGTATGCAATTTCTTGATTCTCTAGCGCGTTTGTAAATGCTTGAAAAGACAATCCTTTAAGTAAGAACGTAAGCACCAAATAAGAAGAGCTTATACTAAGACCTAGCTTGTTGTAGCGCTTACGCTTGGGATTGGTTCGTTTATGGGAAAGTGCAAGCACTAAAAAAACAAGAAAAGGCAACGTGTAAAGCGGGTCTATCACAAAAATGGTTTTGAACGCCAAGCGTAAATCTAATGGCCAAAAAAGCTGCGTGCCCCAGGTAGTATGTGCATCTAAGATTGGATGGGTGAAATACGCCCAGAAGAAAAGCAAAGCCCATCCTTTAAAGTCTTTATACTTCTCGTAGCGGGTTACAATCCAGGCGCTAAGTGGCGCAAAGACTACAGAAAAAATAACCGAATGTGTGAACCCACGGTGAATCTCTAACGCTCGGGTGGTATCTGTAAAATGCGAGGCCAATACATCCAAATCTGGAATGGTTCCAGCTATGGCTCCGTAAAGCATTGCTTTGTTACCTACTTTATTGCCCAGAACCGCTTCTCCAACGGCCGCTCCCAAAACGATTTGCGTAAGTGAATCCATGTATTGCGAAGTAAACCAATTGAAGCAATGGAAGGTTCGTTTGAGACTGTAAACGTGCTAAATGCACTTCAACAAATAGTATTTGGAACAAGAGAATAAAACAGGCGAAATAAGCTGTAAACTATCCGCCAACACAATACTCTAATGAATACCAACGTTTTATAACCTGTGAAAACGCTTTTAATCATTTCGGTTTTGTTGCTAAACGCTGCAATTAGCAGCGCGCAAACTAGGCAAGAAGTCAAGCTTAAAAAGCTTTGGGCCAAAGACCCTGAAAAATGTATAGACAAAGCAGAACGCTACATCCAAAGACAAAAAGCACAGGGACCTGCTTACTACTATATTGCCCTATACCGCGTAGAGAAAGCACAATCAAGGCAGAAAGCAAGTTACTGGAAGCGAGCCATGCGAGCCTATGAAAAGGCTGCAGTGCACACCTTTACATTAACTGATTCACTAGGCGTTCACCTAGATACGCTCGTGAACAAATGGTCGCGAAACGCCAATGCAACAGAGATTAAGTCAATAGCTCAACAGTACTCTAAAACGTTTGAAGATACTCTAAATGCCTACTCTTTTCTTTTAACCAAAGAGATAGAAGAAGCTGAAGAAGAATCGCATAAACAAGCGCTACGCGGACTCGATAGCCTACGTGAAGCTTTGCTAACAGGCGCGTTACAGTTAAAAGGCATTCCGTACAAATGGGCCGGTGAAGACACCAATGGGTTCGACTGTAGTGGTTTTACCAAATACGTATACGGGACGGTTGGTATTGAGCTACCACACAATGCGCAAATGCAAGCCTTGTTAGACCAAGGCAAAGAACAAACCTTTGAAGAGGCTCAACCCGGTGATTTATTATTCTTTGGGTCGCGAAACGGAAATCAAATACGCGTAGTTCATGCTGCTATTTTGTTTGAAAAAGAGCCTGACTCTACCAAAGTTATTCATTGCGTATCTGGTGGTGTAAGCATAGATGGCGATAATTCTTCTTGGGAACATCATTGGAAAGACAGAGTGCTATTTTCTAGAAGTCTTCTCGTAGTAGAAAATTGAATGGATTCCTTAAATCACAGAGCGATGTCTTGTTCTAGATACACGTGATGGAAAACGTGCGGGAGCGGTGGCTTTTTTTGTTTCTTTGAGTCATAACCAAAATAAGAACGGAACAATATGAAAAAGCTAATCACACTTTGTGCATTGATTATTGCTTCAATCTCTATGAGTATTGCGCAAACATCTAAGCTAGACATTAACAAAAAGGACGATATGACTGGAGACCTTGTTCAAGCAACGTCCTGGGAAAAAGTCGGAACCTCTGCAAACATGGTTTACCTAATGAGGTTTATTCGGGTTAATTCAAATATGCTCATTGACTTGAAGGTTACAACAAGATCAGTTGAGGTGGTTCCTGAGGATGCTGATTTGATGCTTAAACTTTCAAATGACTCATTGATAACTGCGAATAGTATAGGCTTTGAGGTTGCTGAATTAGGCAAAGGAGCCGTAGGGCTTGCAAATTCAGAAGCATTCGGCATCAATCCAAAATATTTGATAGATGGGAGCATGCTTAAATCTCTCTCTACGTCTCCAGTAATAAAAATGAGAGTTTATCTCAAGGAGTCATTCATTGAGATTGAACCCAAAGGCAAAAAAGCAGATGCAATTCTCGAACAAGCGAAAATCTTTTTGCTCGCGGTTCAAGAGTAACGTTGAATGCAACTTTAAAGAAATCAGCCTCTGCACTTTGTAGGGGCTTTTTTTGCCCTAAATGAATGCAGGTTCTCAAAACAAGTTGATACGGAAAAGTGATACGAAAGACAAAAAAAAGGGAGCTGCAAAACTACTACTCCCTATTTTCCAATGTGATCGCGGCAGGATTCGAACCTGCGACCGTCTGCTTAGAAGGCAGATGCTCTATCCAGCTGAGCTACGCGACCTAATTAGGGCGGCAAAAATAAGTTCTTTTGGTAACTTAACCATGAATGAATCAACCGAATTTCAAAGAGATTAGATTCTGCTGCAAAATAAATGCGCGAAACGCTACCTTTGAAGCTGATGCTTGTTCAATTCTACCAACCAGAAGAACTTGAAGCCAAAGAGTTAGATAGGTACCTCTCTCAAGGCTGGTTTAGAAACAGTGTGCTCTTGCATAACAGCAGAGTAATTGGCTTGGGTAGCTCTATACATGATGTGCTCAACATCCGCTTTTCACTCAAAAACTACACTCCGCGTAAGAGCTTGCGGAAAATTCACAAGCGTATTCACTCCAAATACAAAGTAGTTGCGCAGCCCGTTCAGCTTACTCCAGAAAAGGAATATTTGTACAAAAAACATACAGATAGATTTCAAGGATTTTTATTTGAAAGCCTAGATCATTTTTTGTTTGCTTATGCAGATAAAACCGTTTTCAATACGCATGAGATTTGTGTGTACGATCAGGATCAACTCATTGCTTACTCTCTTTTTGATGCGGGAAAAAAGGCAATGGCAAGTCTTTTAGGAATATATGCAGAAGAATATGCTAAAGACAGCCTTGGCATATTTACCATGGTTGAAGAAATTACCCTAGCTGCCAACCACGGCCATGCTCATTACTACCCAGGTTACGTGCTTAGTGACAATCCAGATTTCAACTACAAACTCAGACTAGGAACACCTGAGTATCTATTGCCCAATCTATCATGGGGTTCTAAAGAAGAGCTAGATACATTCGTACTACCCGGACAACTGATTAATAAGAAGCTCGCAGAAATTGAACTTTTTACTACTCAAAACAAATTGAATGGACGGCTACTAACAAATCCCTTCTACTCTATGGGTTACGGTTACTTTGGTAAGCGCAGGTATTGCAAAGGCCTTAAAGTATGGTATTGGCAGAAAGATGAACTTCATTACATCTTAGAATATGATTTTGAAGAAGAAAAATTCAATATCTCGCAAGTACGAGAAGACATAAAAAGCACCTTGTTAATGACCATGAAAACCAATCAAGACATAGGGAACAGGGCTGTTTATCTACCATACATTCTCGAATATCAGCAAGAAATCACGGCATCAAAAGAGTTAAGCCATTTACTTCCTATTCTTCAAGAACTCGCCTAAGCAGCTTGCTTAAAGAGTCCAGCTGGGGTCGTTTTTATGCGAGCTATCGCTTCTTTGCTTCCTGCGTCTGCCGCTGCTTCTAAGTACATATTCACTAATGCTTTTGGACTCTGTATGGCATCTTGGGTAATACCCATTAAATACAATGTATGAGCTTTGGTTGGGTTTAGCGCATAGGCTCTTGCAGCAGAGTGTGCAGCATCGGCATAACTTCTTACTTCGTATTGCCAACTTGCCAAAAGCTCTAAATAAGGATGAAAATCTTTGCGTATTTCCATCGCCAATTTTAAGCAACGAATTGCAGTACCATAAGAACCCATATTATACAATACGCTTGCCTTTTTAACTAAAGTGCTACTTGAGTTCGGTTCAAATCTAGAAGCGGTATCCGCATCGGCAAGACTCAACTCCAACCAACCCAATTGCAAGTAAATATCAGACCTTAGTATGTACAGCTCACTGGTTCCAGGGAATGTCTCTATTGCCTTTCTCACTAGGGTAAGAGCTACCATTGGCAAATTTGATTTGAGATAATAAGAAGTTGCCTCCTGCGCCCAACGAACCGTTGAAGGAAACAGCAACCAAAGGCGATGTGCTAATAAAGCAGCATCTAAATACGCCTCTGCCAAATACAATTCATCCATCCAGCGTTCCAACTCGTTGTAATCTTCTACCGTAGTAGAGTTCAGCTTAAATAATTGCAAATCACTCACAGCAAAGGTTCCGTGAATGTCTACATACAATTCTAGTTCTGCCGTATGGTTGAGTACAATAGATTGGTTCACCTCTAAGCCTTTAGCTTTTGCTTCCCATACTAGCTGTGCTTTACGCATAGCATTGTCCCAAAATAGTTGCGTTACCGCAGCAGGCTTAGCCACTGAACGTATTGTTTCTGTAATTTCTTTTGAACTAATCATGCTTGTGTAAATTGATCGGTGATACTTATTTCTACTTGTTCTGCTGGCATATACTTGCGCTTATACACACACTTTACCTCTCCGCACAGAAAAAACCCTCTAGATAATAATTCAAGAACCAAAGGCGTATGTGATTCTGGCAAATAGCCAATGAGAAAGCCTTTGAAGTGAACTGCTACAACGGCTTTGTTCTCATGCATAACAATACTCAAGTCTACTTTAGAGCCTGGCTGTAGATGGTGGTAAATTGATTCCAACTCTGTTCTCAAAACTGTACCTAAGGGCCCTTCATAGATTCGGCTATTCGCCTCTTTCGCCCTCTCCTTAAACAATGCTATACCTGTGAACAACATATCTTTCTTAGTTTGCTTGAGACAAACGTACCAGGTGAAACCGTAATCTTTTTACGGTGAAGAAAACAGGTAAAAAAAGATGTGTGCCCCCTGTACTGCATTGTATTATTTTCGTCTGGTGTCATGGGAAAATTCCATTCAAGACTTTAAGAGCTATCTAAGGATAGAGCGGGCCTTAGCCAAGAACACCATTCTGGCCTACATGAGAGATTTAGAAAAGTTCGCTGCCTTCATGAAAGAGCATCACCCTAACACACACCCAGAAAAGGTTATGGGAATACAGCTCAAATCGTTTGTGCAAGAAATCTATGAGCTTGGCCTATCCCCTACCACACAAAACAGAATGATTTCAAGCTTAAAAGCTTTTTATAAATTTTTGTTGATTGATGATCGAATCAATGATGATCCCACAGAAATACTGGAGTCGGCAGGTGTGCGTAAAAAATTGCCAGATATTCTGTCTAACGAAGAGGTTGAAGAACTCATAAAAGCCATAGATCTTTCTAAGCCAGAAGGTGAACGAAATAAAGCCATTATAGAAATTTTGTACGGATGCGGTTTACGCGTTTCAGAGTTGGTAGGCCTTCGCATATCGCATATTCATTTGGAACATGACTTTATGCGTATTGATGGAAAAGGAAACAAGCAACGACTAGTACCATTAGGCTCTGTGGCCAAAAAACAACTATTGATTTACAAAAATGAGGTGAGGCCCCTTGGCAAAATACAGTACGGTTACGAAGACATTCTTTTCCTGAATAGAAACGGTAAACAACTCACACGTGCCATGATTTTCACCATCATAAAACGACTTGCAGAAAAAATTGGCTTGAAAAAGAACATTTCTCCGCATACCTTGCGCCACAGCTTTGCTACGGAGTTGGTAAGGCGAGGTGCAGATTTAAGAGCTGTTCAAGAAATGTTAGGACATGAAAGCATAACTACCACAGAGATTTATACCCACATGAATCACCAAGATTTAAAAGACAGTATTATTCAATTTCATCCAAGATCATGAAATACGTCAAATTCGCGCTCTTCTTTTTATTCCCCTTTATGGGAACGGCACAACCTGCTGACTCTACTCACCAAGCTTTCTTGAATAAGATTTTTACTTATTCACTCCAAAACGGAGAAGCTTACAACTACCTAACAACGCTATGCGATTCTATTGGCCCGCGTTTATCTGGCTCAGAAGGAGCTGCGCAAGCCGTTGATTATACTGCTTCGCTTATGAAGGAGCTTGGCTTCTCAGACGTATTTAAAAGAGAGGTTATGGTACCTAACTGGAAGCGAGGAGCTACAGAAAAAGGCTTCTTCACTTCTTCGCAAGGCGATGATGTACGCATGAGAGTAACAGCATTAGGAGGGTCTGTTGGCACCAATGGCACACTCACAGCACCAGTAGTTGAAGTACAGAATTTTGGAGATTTAGAGCGATTGGGAGAAAATGAAATCAAGGGGAAAATCGTTTTCTTCAACAGACCCATGAACCCCGTTCACGTGAGCACGTTTACAGCTTATGGCGGTGGAGTAAACCAGCGCTGGGCTGGTGCCATGGAAGCTGGTACATACGGAGCTAAGGGGGTGTTGGTTAGATCACTTACCTTACGATTTGATACCCTCCCCCACACAGGAAGCATGGGATATGCAGATTCTATTCCTAAAATACCTGCTGCTGCCATTTCTACGGTAGATGCAGAAGCGTTGAGCAAGGCGATTAAAACAGGACAAACAACAGCAAGCTTTGAGCTTAGCAGTTATTCACGTCCAGATACATTATCTCACAATGTTATTGGTGAGGTTAAGGGTTCATCGCACCCCTCTAAGTATATTGCAGTAGGTGGCCATTTAGATTCTTGGGATTTAGGAACAGGAGCACATGATGATGGAGCAGGATGCGTGCAAAGTATTGAGGCGCTTCGGATTCTAAAAGCATTGGGATATACCCCCAAGCACACCTTAAGGGCAGTGATGTTCATGAACGAAGAAAACGGACTAAGAGGAGCCAAAGCTTATGCAGATAGGGCTTCTGAAATACCAGAAGAGCACGTAATGGCGGTAGAAACAGATGCAGGTGGATTTGTACCACGCGGCTTTAGAATAGATGGAACATCAGAACAAGTTGCACTAGCTAAAACATTCAGAGAGTACCTAGAGCCTTATGGTATTTATTCGTTTAAAGAAGGAGGAAGCGGTGCAGATGTAGGGCAACTTAAAAATGGTAAGGTAATGTTGGCTGGTTTATCACCAGACTCTCAACGCTATTTTGATTATCACCACGCTTCAAGCGATACATTAGAAGCTGTAAACCCAAGAGAATTACAACTTGGTGCGGCTGCATTAGCAGCATTTATATATTTGGTAGATGTTCAAATAAGCGAATGAAAACGGTTCTATTAATCAGACACGGAAAATCTAGTTGGAAAGACAACACCCAACGTGATTACGACAGACCACTCAACAAGCGTGGCCTTAAAGATGCTCCTCTTATGTTTAAGGCATTGAAGAAGAGAAATCTGTTGCCGTCATGGGTTTGGTCAAGCTCAGCAAACCGAGCCATTAGTACTACAACACTTCTTTTTGGCGATCTGGAAGGAATTTCCATAAACGATAAAAAAGAACTCTATCTGGCGGAACCTGAGCGCTACATCAAACTGCTGAAAAAAACTCCTAAGGAAGCGGATATTGTTGCCTTGGTTGGCCACAACCCTGGCATCACAGAGCTTAGTAGAGCATGGACTGGAGAATCTATCTCAAATGTTCCAACGCTTGGTATTGTTGGTATCTCTTTCGACTGTAAAAAATGGAAAGAACTACCCAAGAAAGGCGAACTGCTCTTCTTTGAATATCCAAAGCTTTTCAAGTAACCCTACACCTTTACTTGGTAGTAAGAAGAGATTGTTTTTAAGAACTGCTTTGGATTAATAGGCTTGGTAAAATAATCGTTCATCCCAGACTCTAATACACGGTCTCGCGCCTCACTAAAAGCATCAGCCGTTAAAGTGATTATTGGAATATTCTTAAAGTAATCATCATCTATTGCGCGTATAGCTCTTGTTGCTTCATAACCATCCATCTCTGGCATCTGAATATCCATTAATATGAAGTCATAAGACTTATCGGCAACCTTGTCTAGAGCTATTTTGCCATTATCAGCAAAATCCACTTGAGCACCCCAGTTGTTCAAAAACTGACCTGCAATTTTTTGATTAATCGGGTTGTCTTCTACTAACAACACATGAGCTCCTTGTATGCTATGGTCTTGCTCATCACTCTCAGAATTTGATTCAGTTGAGGTGTCATCATATATGAAGCTTATTTTGAATGAGAAATTAGAGCCTTCTCCTTGAGTACTGTTTACTGAGATTGTTCCTCCCTGTAGCTCAACAAGTTTCTTGGTTATCGCCAACCCTAAACCCATTCCACCATAGCTGTTTAAAATGCGCGCATTGGCTTGTGTAAATGTCTCGAAAATGGCAGATAGCTTTTCCGCGGCTATTCCAATCCCCGTATCAACTATACTAAACTGCACTTCTGCATGCGTATCGGTCTTGCCTAATAAATTGGCATTAATCTCAACCTTACCTTGTTCAGTGAACTTAACTGCATTACTCACCAAATTAAGAAGAATCTGATTCAACCTTACAGGGTCTCCAGTGACTTGGCGCGGAATCTGCTCATCTACATTTAACGTAAGGTCAATCTTCTTGGCCTCCGCCTTTACCTTCATCACCTCATATACACCAGTTAAGCGGTCGTGTAAGTCATAACGCTCACGATTAAAAATAACCTTGCCTGCTTCAATTTTACTGTGATCTAGAATATCATTCACTAAACTCAACAAGTTATCTGCGCTAAACTTGAGGGTTCTTAGTTTTTCAACCTGACTAGGTTTTGGATCATCTTCGAGTAAGAATTGTTGCTTTTGAGACGCCAATTCTTCAGCTTTTTTGCGAGACTCGATAAGTACTTGCTCAATGCGCTTGCGTTCCGTTAGGTCGTGCCAAACGGTTAACATAACACGCTTATTATTCAGAATTACTGGCGTAAGGGTAACTTCAACTGGGAACACTTCTCCACCCTCTTTAGAGTGTAACCACTCAAAGCGATGCGAGCCATGTTCGTAAGCAATGTTATCCATTTCTTCTGCCTTGTAAGAAGAAAGTCTTCCATCTGCCTGCTTTTCAGGCGAAAATTCCCCCAAGTTCTTTCCAATTACCTCTTCTTTGGTTTTAAGCCCAAGTGTTTTAACTGCCGCATCATTGCAGTCTATAACGCCTTCTCCATTGTAAATAAAATAGGGGTCGCTAGAATACTCAAATAACACACGGAATTTTTGGTCTGATGCGAACTTAGCAGTAACATCTTTGGCTAAACCAATAACACCCACAGCCTCATTATTTTCATTAAAGAATAGCTTTTCTTTAAACTCAAGCATAATGGGCTCATTATGTGCATCAAGCATTTCTAGGTAAAAGTTCCCTTGTTCTTCACCTCTCTCACGAGTTAATTGCTTGGCCAGCATGCCTTGCTCATTAATTGGGTTTTCTGTAAACCTTCTATTTTGTGGTCTAGCATACTCATCTGGTGTGTAACCTAAGATGCGTTCAACATTTTCTGATACATAGTCATACTCTTCATTTAAGTCATGACGATAGGTAAAGTCTTCACTGTATTCAAATAATAATTTCTGCTGCCTAACCACTTTAGTCAGCTCATCTTTACTCTCTGCTAATGAAGCAGATGTTTTTCTGAGCTTATTCAGATTCATTGCGAAAACTACAATGACCAATAAAATCAATGCAATTCCAGAGCCCAGAATTACATAGAACGTTTGAGCCATGCTGCCACGTTCAAATGCCACATCACTTGCAAAAAGCAAAGAGAAGTGTGTATCAAATACCTCAAAGGGATACTGTTCAACTAGCAGTTCGTGATTCTTTCCAATTATTTCAACATTGAGGACAGAGCTTCCAGAAGTAGCTTCAGAGGTATTGTTCTTTATCTCCGTTAATTCAGTCTCATTGAATAATAACGAAACATCTGAACCTTCCATCTCTTTAGAAACTTCAAAGGGAGTAAGACCAGCATACACGCCATAAACAAACTTAAATCCACCCGCTCCTAAATAGTAATCGCCTATGCGCTCTTGGGCGAACCTGTTTGGGTTGACATGGAGTAAATAAATCAGTCGATCATGTTTGTAGATTAGAGAAGAGGACTCTGGAATAAACTGAAATTGAACATTGCCTGTTGAGCTTAAATAGGGTTGGTAAAGGAGTATCTTCTAAGTATACATCCACTCCGGTTTGGTTGTTCAATAGGGCAACTAAACCCGTATCAGGGGTTATAATTTCTAAAGAGTCTACTAGATCTTCGTGATGAGCTAAAAACAGTCTTATTTTCCGCTTGAGTGCGGCAGATACAGTACCATTTTGCCCTGGTACCAAACTATCGGATCCTAAGATGAAATAGTAAAAATCTTCTTCAAAGTCTCTAATAGACCTTTCTAGTCCCTGACCAGATAATTGAACCTGATTTCTAATCAAGTCTTTTCTATTGGCAACTGCTGCATCCACATAGCGCTGATATAACATGGTACTCAACACAACACCCACAATGGCGAAAACCAAAACGGCAGCGATGGATTTAATATTTTCTTTGATGAACTTCACAATTTATAATTCTATTACACGTACAAAAAGAGAATTCGTTTCATTCACAGGAGAAACAACTAGCATTATGTTCAAATGCTCGTTTGAAACTATTTCTCGCGTTGAATTCTCTGAAATTATGTTCCCAAAAGCAGACCTAATGGCAGCATCTCGCGTATTGTAAACACTGTAAGTTCTGTTGGGGTCTATTTTATTTAGGGTGTTGCTTGGAGAATATACAGGAACAGCCTTTGGTAAAGAGCAAAGCGCTGCAGCTCTATTTCCAAGAAACGTTATGCCTCCTTCTCTACTCATAATCAAGCAATGCTCTTTTTCTACTTCCGGAATTACCCGATTTAAAGATTCCAGATTAACATCTGCTACAATCCAACCTTGGATTTCTTCTTGAAAATCTATGGCCCGCACACAGCTGTAAACCCACCTACCCTTATAAGGCTCAACGTGCAGAGGAACATTCCAAGAGCCAAATCTAGTGAGGGAAGAATCTAAAAGATCAGCAGAGAAATACTCATGCATCTCACTAAATGAATCTATCATGAGCATTGTATCCATTTCTGGAAAGGTGTAAACTCCCCCATTTGTGTCTACAAAACTGATGTGCGCAAAATCTGGGTTATTGCGCAAAAACTTTTCTACGTGCACCGTTGAGTGCTCAATTGCTTGTGTAAAATAAGAATCCTCATTTGCAGCAAAATTGTCTTCTTGGTTCAATTGAAAAAGAGGTGAACTTGCTGTACTTCTCAAATTTCCTTTGTTCAAAGAATATACAACAGCAACAATGTATTTAGATACCCTGCTTACCGCTTGCTTTTTCTTCACTAGGTTGAGATTATAGGCATAGGCAGTCTTCTTGTGGGCAATCATCTCTTATTCACTGTTGAATTTTCGAAGATCATCGCAACCATTCAAGAAGAATGAACCTGCAAGTCCTAAAAGGATAAGTTTCTTTAGTTTACTCATGGTTTAAGGGTACGGACTTGCAAGATCTAAACAAATCCAATACTTTCCCCTGCAATTTAACAACTGTTATGCCATGGTCAACAATTTACTGAAAACTAGCTTATTAATAGGATTTTCTGCATTTGTAACATTCGCAGGATTTTCCCAAAATGAGAAAAAGAACAATAATGGGTATCTATTCAACGATTTAATTCGCTTAGACGCCACACCTGTAATCAGTCAAGACATAACAGGAACATGTTGGAGTTTCTCAACCACATCCTTTTTAGAATCTGAACTTATTCGCATGGGCAAAGCCGATGTTGATTTATCAGAAATGTATCAAGTTCATCGTATCTACACTGAAAAAGCGATAAACTATGTGCGCAGGCAAGGGAAAGCTCAGTTTGGTGAAGGAAGTTTGAGTCATGATGTAATTCGGTCCGTTGCAAAGTATGGAGTGGTGCCTCAAGACGTATATTCAGGTAAAAACTATGAGGGAGAAAAATACATGCACGGTGAAATGGATGCCATACTCAAAGCCATGTTAGATGCAGTTGTTAGTAACCCTAATGGTAAACTATCTAGTGCTTGGCAAGATGCTTACTCATCTGTATTAGACACTTACATGGGGGAAATTCCAGAAACTTTTGAAGTTGATGGCCAGTCTTACACACCCAACTCTTATGCAGAAGCACTTGGAATCAATCCAGATGATTACGTAAGTATAACTTCTTTTAATCACCTGCCTATTGGAGAATTCTCCACTCTACAAGTCCCAGATAATTGGTCTAACGAAGCGTACCTGAATGTAACCTTAGTTGAATTTATAAAGATTTTGGATTACGCATTAGAAGAGGGTTATACAATAGCTTGGGATGCTGATGTGAGTGAGAAGACTTGGAAAACGAGAGATGGCGTAGCCATAATTCCTAAAACTTCTTATGCAGAAATGACAAAAGAAAATCGTCAAGCGCTAGGTAAGGTCTACATGGAAGAAGCAGTAATTACTCAAGAAATGAGACAAACTGCATTTGATAATTACAGCACAACAGACGATCACTTGATGCATATTATAGGAAAGGCGCGCGATCAGCATAACAATTCATATTACATCGTTAAGAACTCATGGGGAACAAAGGCAGGTATTGAAGGCTATCAATACGTTTCTGCTGCCTACATGAAAATGAAGAGCATCGCTTTTTTACTGCATAAAGAAGCGCTTCCAGGTAATATCAAGAAAATGCTTTAGTTCTTAACTTCTATTTTCTGCCCTAAAGATTCAACCAGATCTCCGTTGCGAAGTTTTCTGCGTTTTCGCAGTTCTTGTTCACCGTTAACGTGCACTTCACCCTCTTCTACAAGTTCTTTGGCGTGGGCACCAGATTCGGCTATACCCATTAGCTTTAGCAATTTGATTAGTTCAATATAATCTGCAGACAAAGTGAATTCCATACGTTTGATGCTATGAAGTACGAAGGTAACTTGCGCAAAATGCGTACGCAACTAATTGCGGGGCAAGAAGTGAGATATTTTATGCCATCAATAGATGGTGAATGGGAGGTAAACGACTTTATTGGAAAGCGCATTGGCTTTGCCTTTGAAGGCAGAATAAATTGTGTGGACTGCGGCAGACTTACGAATAAAGCATTTGGTCAAGGCTTCTGCTACCCATGCTTCAAAAACTCACCCATGAATGCTGAATGCATCATAAGACCAGAGTTATGCGAAGCGCATTTAGGTAAAGGTAGAGATCCAGAGTGGGAGAAAAAGCATCACCTGCAACCGCATGTTGTGTATTTGGCATTGTCAAGCAGTGTAAAAGTAGGTGTAACCCGATGCGATCAAGTACCCACTCGCTGGGTTGATCAAGGAGCAGCTGGAGCAATCATTCTGGCTGAAACCAATAATAGACGAGAAGCAGGCGAAATAGAAGTAGCTCTGAAGCAGCATATTTCAGATAAAACCAACTGGCAACGCATGCTCAAAAATCAAATTGTTGATGCAGATTTAAACGCGGTAAAACTTGAAATGAAAGAGTTAATTCCTCCATCGCATCAAGATTTTTACGCAGAAAAATCTGAACTAATCTCTCTACAATATCCTGTTGAGAGCTATCCGTTGAAGGTGAAGTCTATGAAAATGGATAAGGTTCCGTCTTTCGAAGGTATACTAAAAGGGATAAAAGGACAATACCTCTTGTTTGATGGTGGTATAGTAATGAACATTCGTAACCACTCTGGCTACTATGTAGAATGGGAGCTATAAGCTTACAATTCCTTCTACTTGTTCTGCCTTTTGATACCTACTTATGATAGAGTCTGCGCTCGTCATCACCTCTTTTCCGGAAACAGATATAAACTTACCTGTTTTGGATTTGCGAATGCTAACTTGTGCCTCCGAGCCGAAGAGAGCTTCAACCAAAGCGAGTTTTTGGTTATCGTTTGGTACGATGAATTTAAACATGTAAACGGTGGGGAAAGAATGCTGAGCTTCAAGTTTAACTTTTAGCTCTTTGTAAAAAGATTCGCGTTTGGCTTGATCCATCTTACAAAGGAAGATAACTCAGCTCGAGTGCGCAAGAGAATTTTATTCACCTTCTGGAAGCAAGAACCCAAAAAGAACATCTGCCGCCCAAGTAACAGCTCTTTGTGCTCTATCTTCTTCTGTGGCTGTTTGAATCACCGTTTTTGCCAAAGGCTCAGTAGAAAATTGAAGCGACTCATGCTTTGTGCCAATCCCCATCCAAAAGGCTAAAACACATAAAAGAGATGCCCCCGCAAGAACTGTGTAAACTGTGTTTTTGATTTTCATAGGCTAACAAAAGTAGCAATAACGTTATGAATCAAAAGATTAAAACAAAATATCACAAAACAATTATGAAGTTTTAACATTTAAACACAATTCGTTTTCACCAAAGTACCCCGCTTGAATGAGCTATTAAAAATGCTTGTTTAGCATTACCTAATTGACTTAACTTGCTCACGAGATTTGAACAGAATATGTCAGGGAATTCGAAAATTTCAACAAAGGAGCTATCCTTTAACAACACACAGATAGCTTTTGGCCATAAACCCTATGCAGATTTACGCTTTAGCATTCTGATGTTCAGACTTATGCAGAGTGAAGTGTTTGTCAAGTACTCTACCTTCTTGGCACAGATTGCTCTAAAATTAAGGCTGCCAATCAACCCAATTGTAAAGGCTACTGTTTTCCGTCAATTTTGCGGTGGAGAAACAATTCAAGAGTGTAATTCTGCCATTGTAGATTTGGGTAAGGCAAATATCGGTGCCATTCTAGATTACTCAGTTGAAGGTGCAGATGATGAAGCAACATTTGAGTCAACCACAGAAGAATTGTTGCGCAATAGCGATAAGGCCAAAGAGTCGCCCCAAATACCCGTAACCTGCTTAAAGATGACGGGAATAGCGCGGTTCGCCTTACTTGAAAAAGTAAGTGCCCAAGAAGATTTACTACCCGCAGAAAAGCAAGAATATGCCAGAGTTGTACATCGCTTCAAAGCTATATGTGAAAGAGCCTACACAAATGATGTACCTGTTTACGTAGATGCAGAAGAGAGTTGGATTCAACCTGCAATAGACCGGCTAGTTGAGTCGATGATGCGTCAATACAATAGCAAAAGAGCTATCGTATTTACCACACTTCAAATGTATCGTCATGATAAATATGATCACTTAGTTAAACTCATTATCGAAGGAAAACGTGAAGGCTTTATTCCAGGAGTGAAATTTGTACGTGGAGCGTATTTAGAAAAAGAGAATCACCGTGCAAAAGCTCTTGGCTACCCTACACCCATGCAGCCAGATAAAGAATCTACTGATAGAGACTTTGATAAGGCAATAAGAAAAAGTGTTGAAAATATAGATTTTATTGAGATTTGTGCCGGAACTCATAATGAAGCAAGTTCTATGAAACTCGCTCAGCTTATGGAAGTGCTAGAGTTGCCAGCTAATCATCCGCACATCTACTTCTCACAATTATTTGGCATGAGTGATCATATTAGCTACAATCTCTCAAACGCAGGTTTTAATGTAAGTAAATACTTACCTTACGGCCCAGTTAAAGCTACTATGCCTTACTTGATTAGGAGAGCTGAAGAAAACACGGCTATTGCTGGTCAAATGGGCAAAGAACTAGGGCTTCTTTTAATGGAAAAACAAAGGCGGAAAGAACAAACCAACCCTTAGCGTAGTTTACTCGTCTATTAGTAATAGTCTAATGCACAGAACGAACGAGTTCATAATGAGGTATCTATTATTTTTCATTCTCCTAATCTCATCTTTTAAAGCTGATGCAACCCATTTACTCGGTGGAAATATTGGCTACCAGAACCTCGGTGCAGACCCATTCATTCCTGGAAATACCAGATTTAACGTTGTATTTGATGCGTATTTAGACTGCGGTTCACCTTTCTGGCCAAATAGCTTTCCTGAACCTAGCATCGTAGTTGGTGTTTTTGAAGGTGGATTATCCGCTACCTCTTTAAACTTTGCAGAAGAGTTTAATATGACCATACAGGATTCAGGTCGAATTCAACCCAACCTACCCAACGGGTGTAGCTTTGGAGCTCAAAACTGTATTTATCTCGTTCGTTATGTAGGCCAAGTCTCACTTCCTGCAACCTCTCAAGGATACCACATCATATATGATAGATGTTGCAGACCAGGGTCTATATTGAATATTGATAATGCTGGAGATGAAGCGCTTACTTTTCAGGCTTATATCCCAACTGACGGAACCAATATACTTGCGAATAATTCACCAGTATTTACCGATACGTTAGCATCATTTATTTGTACAGGAGATACCATCGCAGTTCCTAATTCAGCTATTGATCCTGATGGTGACTCATTATCCTACGCCTTGGTAGATCCATATGACGGTTTAACAGAAGATGGTGGTTTTGGTAATAATCCTCCTGCCATTAATAACTATGGTTTTGCCCCATGGAATCCGTATCCATATCCAATACCAGATATAACATGGGCCGCTGGTTACAGTTTGACGCAAATATTTGGTGCTGGCGGTTTCAATACCATCAATCAAGCTACTGGTTCTACCTTCTTTTCAGCTGCGGCTCCTGGAATATATGCTGCAGCGGTAGAAATTGAAGAATATAGGAACGGGGTACTTATTGGTATAACAAGAAGGAATATCCAACTGCTTGCAGTAAGTTGTCCAGCCAATCCACCACCCTCACAAGATAACAGCGTTCCAAATCCTGTATCTGTGAATCCTACCGTGTTCGTGTTGGAAGAAGGTCAAAATGTTTGTTTTGACATGTTTTACGATGACCCGAATAATGACTCGTTAAGGCTTACATCATCTGGTCCTGTATTTGATCCTGCCATTACTTCACCTCCTGCTTCTATCCTTTCTCCAAGAGAGGGAGATGGATCGGTTTCTACAGAATTTTGTTGGGCCACACAGTGCGGACAAGCAAGCACTCAACCGTACATTTACAATGTGTCGGTTACAGATAATGGCTGCCCGCCAAAAACATTTGTAGAGTCTTACCAAATATTGGTTTTACCGTTTAACGGGCCATCATTCATTTCTGGTATAAACCAAGTTTGTGGTGGCACAGATAGTATTACTTACAGCGTAGCAAATATCCCAGGAGCAAGTTTCCAATGGAATGTGACAGGCGGTACCATTGGGCAAAATAATGGCAGCGAGATTACAGTAGACTGGAGTAATGGTAGTGTTGGAACCGTAAGCGTTACCACCACTAGTCAGTATGGATGTGTAAGAGGCCCGATAGATCTACAAATTCAAATAGATTCATTGAATATAGATGCTGGTTCAGATACAACGATCTGCGTAGGAGATACGGTTCAGCTTGGCGGAACGCCAACAGCCCCAGGAAGTGCAACCCTTCAATGGTCACCTTCTTCTTCCCTATCAGATTCCTTGGCTTCTAATCCTGATGCTTTTCCAGATACTACTACAACATATACATTAGATGTACAAGATGGTGCTGGGTGCAGAAACCTCACCACGGTAACAGTTACTGTGCAAGAACCTCTTCCTAATGGACTGAGTGATGACTATTTTGTTTGCCCAGGAGACACTCTTGACCTCACCCTACAAAACACAGCGCAAGCTATTTGGACTCCTCAGGCTACTGTTTCTAATCCGCAAAATCAGGATTACAAATTCTTTCCAAGTGTGAATACACAATATGGTTTAGAGTACACAGATACGCAAGGTTGTAGAGGAACAGATTCGATTGATGTTACCGTAAATAATGACATTCCCACAGATGCTGGTGCTGATACTGCCATATGTGAGGGAGATACAGTTGTTCTGGGAGGAAATCCTACCTCTGGAGCGAACGTTACGTATTTATGGACTGGACTGAACTTGGTTAGCACCAACCAAGCTAATCCGCAGGCATTCCCAACCTCCGCTGGACAATACATCGTACAAACTACTAATGATACCTGTAGTGGAATTGATACGGTTTTTGTATCCTTAAGACCAAACCCTGCTATAGCAACTTCTGCAGATACCATTATTTGTATAGGAGATACTGCCCAATTGAGTGTTCAAGCCACAGGAACCATTCAATGGACGAATGGTACTAGTTTAACAGATGATACCATAACTGATCCAAAAGCATTTCCCTCAACTACAACTTCTTATACAGTGCAGGTATTAGGCACAAATTTGTGTACGTCAGAAGATACTGTAGTAGTTGGTGTACAGCCACTACCACAAGCAGATGCAGGTGACACATTAGTGAATGCGTGTAAGCTAGCACCTACCCTATTGGGTGGAGCTCCAACAGGACCAACAGGCGCAACTTACTCTTGGTCGCCTGGAACAGGATTAAACTCTACCACAGCTGCCAATCCAACATTAGTAATTGATACCAACGCGTTTTACAGGGTTACTGTAACAGATACCATTGGGTGTACTTCTACGGACAGTGTCAGAATTTCTGTTCTACGTATTTCACCAACGAGTAACGATTCGGCTTGTGATGGAGATACCCTTTTCACATCATCTCTCGCAATCAATGGTGTTGCTCCGTTTACATATACGTATGTGCCAGGTGCAGGTGTTGTAAATCCTGGTGACCCAGGTAGCCCAATAATAGCAGGTTCTGCTTCATCTTACGAGATAATTGTTACCGATGATCTGGGTTGTACAGACACCGCTTTCGTAGATTTTACCGTAGCGGATCAAGCGACAGCAGACTACGATTTAGCAGAAGCCCCAGGGTGTAAAGGCGTTGCACTAACTACAGACAACCTCAGTAGTAATGCAAATAGTTATTTGTGGCTTTACAATAATGAGAATCAGTCTACATCAGAAAACACTGAGTTTCTACTTCCATATGATGCAATTGGTGAAATCACCTTGATTGCTTCTAACACAGAAGGTTGTAACGATACTGTTAGCGCACAAGTTGGTCCGTTTTCATTTGAAGCAGTCTTTGGAATTGATTTACCTAATGTTTTCTCACCAAATGGTGATGGAATCAATGACTTTTTTGAAATTCCATCCTCTTCTGCTTTAGTTGAATGTATTGACTTAAAAGTCTTCAACCGATGGGGAATGTTGATGTTTGAATCTTCAGGTGTATACCACTCATGGAATGGAAGAACTTTCCAAGGTGAACCTGCTGAAGAAGGGGTTTATTACTACACAGTTGATGTGCGCGGTACGGTATACAAAGGCTCTGTTAGCCTTATCCGTTAAAACGTTGGGCAAGGGACCGTTCTAAAACGTCTCCTTCTTTTCTTTTTCCTTGGCTTTTCATAAACTAAACTTAGTTCATGAGCACCGCCAGTGTTTCCCCAAAGTTGAGAAAGAGTAATGTCATAGGAGTAAGCGAATCTTCACTCACCTGTTCTTACTCCTAGCAAAAGTATAATAGCTTCATTATTGGGATTATCATTGTACCGTTTTATACCGGGCAAACCTCTATACCATATTCCTGCCATTAGAGGGTCATACATAAGGCGTACCAAATCCATCATTAATGGTAGGGCATTGCGCTATGCCCATTAAGCCCTATAACCATAAACAAAATACTAAACCCGCCTTTCTAACCATGTCCCCAATACGATTGCGATATCCAATAGACGAGGTAAATATGCTAATCGTTGTCGCTAGACGGCAGATTATCCACAATTATTTAACAGGAATAACCTTTGCACAAAATATAATTTTGAAAAGGATAATTATACAGCTTATTTATTTGGTTCTGAAAAGTCGGGGTTGTTCATGTAAGTAGAATCTGTCAAGGTTTTGAGGAAGGCAACCAAGGCTTGCTTGTCTTGAGTGGTTAACCCCAATGAACCATTCACCCGATTTGACTTCACCATAACCGGATCTACTGTTGGCAAATTCTGATTTACGCCAGAATTATAGAATTCTACTACCTCTTCTAAGGAATTGAACCTACCATCATGCATGAACGGACCCGTTACAGCTACATTTCTTAATGATGGGGCTTTAAACTTACCAGCATCAGCTGGATTGCCAGTTACTTCTGCTCTTCCCCTATCTACTATTGGCCGTTGTAAGCCATTGTTGTGAAAATCTCCACTATTGAAAAGTGGCCAATTATGACAGTGGAAACAATCTGCTTTTTCAGAGAAAAAGAGGCCTTCTCCTTGACGCTCTAACGGACTTAGTTGAACTTCTCCTTTCCTATACCTATCGTACTTAGAGTCTCCAGATATAAGTGTTCTTTCGAACTGAGCTAAAGCATTAGTAACATGAGTAGAGTCTATTAAATCTGTGCCAAAGGCCTTTTTAAACCGACTTGGATAATCTGGATGACTATTCAGTTTTTGCAAAGCATCTGGCCAACTGATGTTCATTTCAATAGGGTTAGGCACTGGCTCTAACGCCTGGTGTTCTAGAGAAAAGCTTCTACCATCCCAAAAGAAATGCCTATCCCATGCTAAATTCATGATAGACATGGCATTACGATTTCCAAATATCCCTTCTACACCTACACTAGTTCTATTGCCATTATCAGTAAATCCAAAAGATTGATTGTGGCAGCTTCCACAGCTTTGTTGGTCATTAAGCGATAAAATAGGATCGTAGAAAAGTGAACGACCTAGTTCCACACCCTCTACCGTTAGTTGATTGTTTAACGGAATGTCTGGCTCTGGAAATTGCGAAGGAACATCTAAGAAATACGGAACTGGACCAGAATCTGAATCGGTAACGGTATCAATTACTGCCGTATCGCGCTCACAAGCTACGCCAATCCAAACCAGAGTTGCTAAACTCAAAAAAACGGAAACTTTATTCTTCCTCATTTTCATTTTCCTTTACCAGCGAATGTGTATTGTAAACTTACGGTAACTCTTGGGTTATCTGCAAGTTGAAAATCATTAAGCGACTGATTTATCGGATAAAAGTAGTATCCAGATAACGCTAAATCACCCCAAAAAGTTCGTACTCCGTATTGTGCGAATGTGGAACTACCACCTGTACCAAACACATGAACTCCATTTTCCGTATCACGCTCTGCGTATTCGTGAAATAGCCCTACCTCAGGCATAATAACTGTTTGCTCGCTGGTCTGCCATTGGTAAAATACCGTTGCCGCGCCATTGAATCCGTTAGCAAAAGCATATCCTAAGTTATTCTCTCCGTTTACCTGGTAAAGGGCATTAATTGTGGAACCCCACTGTTTGTACCGCATGATATACTGTGCATTTACCAGAAAATCTAAGCTACCCGTTCCTGGTTGATACGCTGGCTGAACAGGTTCATCATCCATAATCATTTTATAGTTACCTGTGGGCAACTTCACACCTCCACCTACACTCAATCTCTGTCTGAAATCTGTGCCTGCTCCCTGTATGGTATTGTGCACTTGATACAGCAGTAATGCGCTCATATCTCCAAGACCTGAGGCTTGTTGTACAAGACTATCATTAAAGTAGTTTTCTGCTATGGTGTACGGCAGATTAACAGAAAGTTGCATCCTTTCATTCAAGAAGAAATTACCCCAAGCATCGTAGGTAGAGAAATACTCCTCAACGAAGGTATCTTCAGAAAAATATCCACTGCCAACATGCATTTGCTGGTTTAGGAAACCTTGCTTCACAAGTGCCTCCGCACTGCGATATCGGTAATTTAATTGAAAAGAGTTTTTGTAGTCATTCGGATTCAAAAGCAAATACATTGAACAGACGTCACATGCATTGGCTGTGAATGTTGCGAGCATTGCCGCAACTAAAAATATATTCTTCATGATTAGACGTTAAGTAAGTTAAATCAAACTGATTGAGCATTGATTTAACCAACCTTGGGAGGGTCTGGTATGCTTAAAGAATAACCAGAATCAGTGGGGTCGCTGCCACTTTTAAAAGAAGGTACTTTATGTATCGTTTCAACCCCTTTAAGTTCCTTTACTTCATCAGAAGGAAAATAAACCTCTGTCCAAACCATAGCAGGAGCAACTTCTCCAGTATTTGTTTCCGCTGTTGCTTCCATGGTTGTTTTGAGATGGCATTTGCCATCGCATTTCAGCCTCGGCTTATCCTTGTTGATGCAAAACAACTCAGTTATTTCAGCTTGGTTAACTAAGAAGTACCCGTAAACAGAAAGTTGCGAAAACCCTATCCAGAAGGCTGTAATGGCAATGGTGATATGTGCTATTTGCTTAAACACCGAGCAAAGGTACTCCACCAACGCTAACGAACTGTGACTTTTGTCAACTCTATATGTCCAGACTCTAGCAAGACTTGTAATAAATAAATTCCAGGTTTAAGTCCTGTAACATCGAGGTTAACTTCAGGGTCATTCCCTTCGTAAACCAGAACTAGTCTACCTGATAAATCTAAGAGCCTCACACTAAAGGGTTCATTTATATTTAACTGAACACTTAACAAATCATCAACAGGATTAGGATACACAACCACCTCTGTAATAGCCACATTCTCAATTCCTGTATTGAATAACCCGTAGATAAAACTATTTACACAACCTGCAGCATCTGTAACGGTTAAAGTGTATGTACCAGCAGGTAAGTTCGAAAGAACCTGTCCTGTATCACCCGTGCTCCAAACGTAGGAATACGGTCCACCATTACCTCCTGTTGCGGTTGCTGTTATACTACCATCAGAACTGCCCGTAGGCTGCAATATGCTTGTTGATGTTGAAATAGAATCATTTGCAGTTAACTGAAAGTTGTAGGTAGTATTAAAGCCTAGGTTATCTGTTACGGTAAGCATGTAGGCTCCTTCACAGCTAGTTAACACAGAATCTGTGCTCCCCGTACTCCACACAAAACTAAACGGAGCTTTCCCTTCTGATAGTATCATTGAAGCTTGTGCATTGCAATCACCGCAGGAGTCAATCACCGTATTCTGCAACCCTCTAATGCAGTTGAAGTTCGTTAGTGAATCCAATGCACGATAGAGGTTCATTCGCCCGCCAGAAACCGTTGTATTACTCAAAGAATTTGCACTGTCTATGGTGGCAATCAATACGTCTTTGAACCAAAGGGCCATGCTATCGGGTTTTCCCGCATATGCATCAGCTACATTCGTACAAATTGCGTTGTGCATTAATGCAACTGCGCCAGCCACATGAGGCGTGGCCATAGAAGTACCTGTGAGAGCGCCATAAGAGTTCGCTTGTATAGTACTTTGAATGCTTGTACCAGGAGCACCAAGGTCTATAGTAGTAGCACCATACGCAGCACCAGAATTCTTTTCACCGTTCACCATTGTATTCGTTACCGATATCATAAAATCACTTGGGCATGCCGTAGGCACATCGTTAAAAGCATCTACATCTATACCTAAGTTTGCCGTAGCACCAGCACTTAAAATGCCATAAGCACCTAAGCTATCATAGAAAGCACACCACAACGGATACGATGCTGGATTACCGTAATTTACTCCAAATGAAGAGTTGGTTGCAACAATATATGCTCCCTTTTCACCATTCGTTTCATCATACAACGCACGCATTTCTAACGCATAACCATACGCTTCTAACACCGTATTTTCTTGAGAACTAGAACCAGCAATAGGCAATATTTTCACATCCCAGTTTACACCAACTACACCCGTAGCATTATTCCCTTTAGCGCCAATAATTCCTCCTACGTGAGTACCATGTTGATCACCCGGAATAGACCCATCAGAATTATACGCATCCCAGCCTCGGTAGTCATCCACGTAGCCATTGTTGTCGTCATCTATTCCGTTAAAAGGTGTTTCTTCTGTATTGATGAAATAATTCAAGTCGGTATGGTTCAAATCCATTCCACCATCTATAACCGCTACAACAATTTCATCACCGTAAGGGGTAGTGCCTCCAGTAGCAATATCCCATGCTTCAGGGGCATATATTCGTCCAGGAGCTCCAGAACTTAACGACCATTGGGTAGCATAATTGGGATCATTAGGAAGTGCCCTAAACTCTAAATTTGTATGATTTACTTGAGCCACTTGAACACCATCTAGCTCAGATACTACCTTCGCTAGAGATGAAGCATCAACTGGGTTTGAAGCCTCTAACAAGTAGATACGCATCCTTTCAGATATTGGTTTAACAACCATTAATTCAGCACCTGTAGTACTTGTTGATTGATCTGCCCAAGCTTGAGGAGTTACTCCAGGTTCAAACTGTACGATAAGTTGATTAGGCACAAAGTTTTGCGCACTTACCATTGTGGTTAACACCACAGCTATTGCCAATATAATATGCTTCATGAGACTGTAAACGTACCATTTTTCCATAAGTTGGTGGCTGCAATTAAGAAGACCTACATTTGAAAGAGAATTACGCATAATGAGTTTTTTAATCTACAAATCATCCGCAGGCTCTGGAAAAACATCAACGCTAGTAACAGAGTATTTAAAAATTGCATTGGCCAACCATAACGGAACTTCCTACAGGAATATATTGGCGATTACCTTTACCAACAAAGCCGCCCACGAAATGAAAGAGCGTATTCTAAGTGCGCTCACCAATTTTGCTACTGGCAAAGCCGATGATGGTCATATTGCTGATGCTGTAAAAAAAGAACTTGGCTGGACCGACAGTAAATTACAAGCTCGCTCCAAAGCACTTTTGCAAGAACTACTCCATCATTATGCAGATCTTTCTATTTCAACAATTGATAGTTTCGTTAGTAGATTGGTTCGCTCTTTTGCGTTTGACCTTAACCTTCCCTTTCGGTTTAAATTAGAGATTAGTCCAGATGAAATGCTTTCTGAGGCGGTTGAATCTCTCATTGAACAAACAGGTGGGCCTAATGATGCTCTTACACGAATCCTCACCGAATACATATTGAGTCAAACAGAAAATGAAAGCTCGAGGCGTATTGAGAAGCCTTTAACTGAAGGAGCCTTTTATGTGCTTGATGCTTCGCTTAAGAACATTTTTGATGAGCTAGAATCTGTTGATGAAGAACAATATGTAATTGTAGAAAAATCGATTCGTGCTGAAATTAAAAGTTACATTGATGCAACAAAACAGCTAGGTAGAGAGATTCAGGGATTCATGAATGCACATGAATTATCTGCAGAAGATTTTCCTGGCAAAACAAAAGGTATTGGCGCGTTTTTACCTCGTCTAGCTAACTATGCGTCAAAAGGTCACCCCCTCAATAAAACTACGCTCACATTCATCGCAAATGGCGGTCTATCTTGTGCAAAAACATCAGGTAAACTCAAATCACTTGCAGCAACATTTGATAGCCTGTTTTTAAGTAGACTAGAAACCGTTAATGCTGGTTTCACAGACTACACTGTAAAGCGTTCTATTCTGAAGAACCTTTACAAGCAAGCGACTCTAAACCTCATTAAGCAAGGCTTTGAAAAACTTAAAGAAGAGCGGAACACCGTTCCATTATCTAACTTTAATGAACTCGTTAACAAGCTAGTACTAAATGAACCTGTTCCATTTATTTACGAGCGTATAGGTGAAAGATACAAGCACTACATGGTAGATGAATTTCAAGATACTTCTACTATTCAGTGGCAAAACTTACTTCCACTCTACAGCAATAGCCTTGCATCTGGGAACTACAATATGGTTGTTGGAGACGGAAAACAGTCTATTTACCGCTTTAGAGGAGGTGATGTTGAACAGTTTTTACATTTGGGTGAAGCGAATAAGCAAGAGGTAGAACCATTCTTAAAAGAACATACGGATATTATAAACCGGAATGCAACACCAAAAATTCTTGAAGAAAACCACCGCAGCTACAGAGAAGTAGTAGATTTCAACAACACCTTTTTTAGAGAATGTGCAGCTATTTTACCAGATGCATGGCAAGACGTATATAAAGAAGTAAATCAGTTAGTAAACCCAGATAAATCAGGAGGCTTAGTGAACATACAGCTTCATGAAGCTCCTAATAAAGCTGAAAAACACGTTATTGTTAAAGAGAAGGTACTTCATACTGTTCATGACGTATTAGCAAGCGGAAAATTTCAACCCACAGATATTTGCTTCTTATCTAGAACTAGAGAAGATGCCAAGCTCATTACAGATTGGTTAACGGAAGCTGGACACAAGGTTTTCACGCAAGAAAGTTTAACGCTTGAAAAAAGTGCTGAAGTACGTATTATACTTCGCTACCTTAATTACCTCTATGAACCTCACGATGCCACATTAGCTGTATCACTTGTAGCCAGTCTTTACGAAGCAAACAAAATCACTAAAGAAACAAGCCTTCACACATTGTTGCATAGTGTTAAAACCGCACCACTCGAGCTACACGAGATTTTGGAGGAAGCTGGTATAAAAATACCAGATAGAGGAAAGCCAAGCCTAACTCTGTATACACTGGTTCAAGACGCTATTGCTGGTTTTGATTTTGAGTATTCCACTTATTTAAGCAAGCTAAGCAATGAAGTTGCCGCCTTTGAAGAGCGAAATGGTAATAACCCAGAGGGGCTTCTTAAGCATTTAGATGATAAACTTAAAAAACTTAGTATTCAAGGAGAACCTGGCGCTGGGTCGATACGAATTATGACCATGCACAAAAGCAAAGGTTTGCAATTCCCTGTGGTCATAGTGCCTTTTGCCAATTGGAGCTTAGGAAATAATAGCAGTGCTACAGCATGGGTACCCAAAAGTGAATCGGGGATTGAGCTTCCGTATGCTATGGTAAGTACTAATAAAGATCTAGAAGCCACTTACCTAGAAAAGTATGTGCGTGAAGAGAAAGATAAAGAGACCTTAGATGCACTTAACTTACTCTACGTTACCTTCACTAGAGCCAAGCATAGACTTTACGCAATTGCGGGTAAGAAAGGAGTAAATACAGCCTTTTTTGATCAGTTGAAAAAGATGGAAGGCTACAACCCAGAAACTCAGTCTTTAATTTGGGGGACTGGTGATGTAGGGCAATCGCAAAAACCAGCAGAGAGCAAACCGGCATCTGTTGTTTTCAAGCGAGGTGATCGCTCAAAAAGAATAACATTAAGCACCCACAGAATAAAGACACTAGAAAAGGTAGGCAATGACGAACAGTATAGAGGGAAACTCTTTCATGCTTACATGGAGCGCATTTCAACACATGACAATCGAACGGCAGCCAATGCATTCTTAGAAGAAAGCGGTTACTCTAAAGAAGACCAAAAACTTATTCTAAGCTGGGCAGATGAATTACTTAACCATCCTGATACACGAGACTACTTTAGCGCAACAGTCTTTAATTGGAGAGAAACAGCTTTGTTATTTTCAGGTAAGAAATTACGAGCTGATCGAATAATTGAATCAGAAGACAAAATAACCGTCTTAGACTTCAAAACGGGAGAAGAAAAAGCAGCTCACGTGAATCAAATCAGAAAATACGGAGCTGCCATTTATAAGGATTTAGATAAACCTATTGAGCTCCAATTGATTTATTTGGAACCACTACGAGTTGAACGAGTTTCATTCAACCCCTAAAACTACTTAATGTACCTGAAATCTTGCCCAGCTTTAATGCCTTGAAGCGTTTCGTAAATGAGCTTAATCACATTAGAAACATCTTCTTTATGCACCATTTCAACCGTTGTGTGCATATAGCGCAAGGGCAAGGAAATAAGTGAGGCTACTACTCCACCAGAGCCATATGCAAACGCATCTGTATCCGTTCCAGTTAACCTACTTGCTGCAAGGCGTTGAAAAGGGATGTTGTGCTTCTCTGAAGTACCTATAATATGCTTGAGAAGGTTATTGTGCACAGATGGACCATAGGTAACTACAGGACCTTTGCCGCAAGCTAAATCACCTTCTTTTTTCTTATCAATCATAGGGGTTTGTGTATCGTGGCACACATCTGTTACAATGGCTACATCAGGTTTTATGCGCTCCACAATCATTTCTGCACCACGCAGGCCAACCTCTTCTTGTACGGCATTCACAATGTACAATCCGAATGGAAGTTTAACATTGTTTTTCCTCAGGAGTCTTGCAACCTCAGCAATCATGAAGCCACCCACACGATTATCCATTGCTCTTCCCATGTAATACCTATCGTTCAGTACAGAGAACGTGTCTTCATAAGTAATTACACAACCTACATGAACTCCTAACTTCTCAACCTCTTCTTTGCTCGTACATCCACAATCCAAGAATATATTATTCAAACCAGGCGATTGCTCCTTGCCGCCTTGTCGGGTATGAATTGCCGGCCAGCCAAAAACAGCCTTCACAATGCCCTTATCGGTATGGATATTTACCCGTTTACTAGGTGCTATTTGATGATCACTTCCTCCATTTCTGCGAACATAAATCAACCCATCATTCGTAATGTAGTGAACGAACCAACTAATCTCATCGGCATGCGCTTCTATCACAACCTTATACTCTGCCTCTGGATTTATAACGCCAACAACCGTTCCATACCTATCTGTAAAGTAATCATCTATGTATGGTTTAATATAATCTAACCACATGCGCTGCCCAGCCTCTTCAAAGCCTGTAGGAGAAGCATTATTGATATACGCCTCTAAAAAAGCCTCACTCTTCTTGGTTATAATCCGATTTGCCATATTACTTGAGTTGAATTGTTCCTTCAATATTATTACCGATTGTATAGGTTTGAGTAGCTGAACAGCTAGGGTTCATACGTACAACTACTAGTGCCCTATTTGGTTCATTAACCTGCAGAGTGCCTTCTGTAGGGTATGGGCAAGATGCACCATATACTATACCAGAGTCTGCCCCAATACTGTAAGACTTTGAAGAATCGGAAATCTTGAAATTACCAGTTAAGAGAAAACGCTGTTCAACTTTACCCGCAGAATTGGTATCAATCCAGTTTAAAGAATCACCTGTGTCTAACGCCAAGTTCAACGTGGGCAGAAGTGTGTAAGAAACACCAGACTCCGTTACGCTAAACACAGCCTGAGTAATGTTCCAGTTCTTGACGCTATCCGCTGATAATCCTGCAAAATCTATTCTACCCAGTGCATTAACTTTTTCATTGTTTACTTCTAACGAAAGCTGAAATAGAAAGAAAGCACTGTCTTGTGTCCATTCATTAAAACCAAACAGCTGAATATTACCATTCCTCAATCTTCCATCGTCACCTAAGCAATTGGATAAAGTAAAAAAGGCGTTGAAAGCTTCTGTAGAATCAGGAAGCACAGAACGTTTTTCAAATAAGGTGCCTTGTTTTAGGTAATAAGCCGCTTCTGGTACTTGTAAGGCCGAGTCTGCCTGTGCATATAAAACCGCTTCGCGCACGACATCTATGGCATTTACCGACATTAAAGTTGAGGGCACACCTTGTATGCGGTCAAAATCGGTAAGGGGTTTGCTATCGTTTTCACAACTGGCCAATAGGGCGAATAGCACTACACTTAAAAAGTAAAATCTCATTGAAATCATGCGGTTCGAAAGTACGAACTTCACCCTAAAATTTACTAGCATGGCATCGTATTGCTCTTTTGCGAGAAACCTTCCTTCTGACAACCCTCATAGAATACACCATGATACGGAGCATGGTTTTCCTAACAAAACAGATAATCAGTTGTTTGAGCAACTGATGCTGGAAATAAATCAAGCTGGTTTAAGTTGGGATATCATTCTAAAAAAGCGCGATACGCTTAAATCTGCTTATTCAGGATTTGACATTCAAAAAGTAGCTGCGTACACAGAAGAAGATAGGTTACGCTTACTGCAAGACCCTGGGATAATTCGCAACAAGTTAAAAGTGAACGCTGCCATTTACAATGCCAATCAGATTCAAGAATTTCAAAAAAGCCATGGTAGCTGGAAAAATTGGCTGCTATCTGTACACCCGCTTTCTAAAGAAGAATGGATCAAGTGCTTCAAAAAACACTTTAAATTCACAGGCGGAGAAATAGTAAATGAATTTCTAATGAGCACAGGTTTCCTTTATGGAGCGCATGATAGCGATTGTTCTGTTGCAGCAAAAATCATAAAACTTGAACCTGCATGGAAAATGCATTAAGATAAGCTTGAACTTCCTACTTTCACGCCCGTTATACAATGACATTAATAAGAAATACATGGCTTTTTCTGATAACCAGCTGATTTTTGCAGCCTTCTTCTTTGTGGTTTTTGTAATTTTCATCGCATTTGCATACAAGAAAGACGTTTCTATGACTCCCAATTTGTCTAAGGGCGTTTGGAAAGTAGCACTTGGAATTGTAGCCGTATTCATTCTTTTTTACATGACTGTGCGGCTTATGGGTTAAAGCCGATTGATGAAACAAGTAGCATATTTTATACTCTTCGCTCTCTTAATAAGTAGCTGTTCTCAGCCACAGAACAATACGCAACAAAAAGTCACGAGTACCGAAGATACCCTTGCGCTTAGAAGTGGAGTTTTAGATTCCATAATTGCAAGAGGTAAACTTGTTGCTTTAACCGATAACAGCGCTACTTCGTACTTCATCTACAAAGGCCAACCCATGGGCTATGAGTTTGAACTCTTACACCTTTTTGCAGACTATTTGAATGTTGATCTTGAAGTAAAAGTCATTCAAAATATAGACTTCATATTAGATAGCTTGCACGCAGGTGCTGGGGATCTTGCTGCTGCCAATCTCACCATTACAAGAGACCGCAAAAGAAAAGTTGAGTTTTCACTTCCACATATAAGAACCAGGCAGGTACTGGTTCAGCGGCTTCCAGAAAATAAACGTACACTCACACGCGATCAAATTGAAGAATCATTGGTACGGGATTTACTAGACTTAAGCGGTAAGACGGTTTATGTTCCTTGGAATACTTCTTTTCACGAACGACTCAGAAATCTTCAAAATGAATTAGGAGATAGTATTCAGATAGCTAGGTTACCAGGCAATATTCACACAGATAGTGTGATGGCGTTAATTAGCAGAGGTAAGATTGATTACAGTGTAGCCGATGAAAACGTTGCTCGGTTTTATCGTGCTTTCTACCCAGATGTAGATATTAAAACGCCTGTTTCTTTTAGTCAGAAAATTGCTTGGGCTCTACCCAAGGGATCTGATGCTCTGCGCGACACCCTAAACTTCTGGATGAATGAGAAGGAAAGTAAATCTAACTACGCGTATATCTACAACAAGTACTTCAAGTGGGCCAAAACTTCAGGAAATCGGGTTAAAAGTGATTTTAACCTTTCCAAAGGCGGCAGAATATCACCTTACGATGAAGTCATAAAAAAGTATGCCGATAAAATGAATTGGCCTTGGTTATTGCTCGCTTCTGTTATTTATGAAGAATCTAATTTTGACCCAGAAGCAGTAAGCTGGACAGGCGCTACTGGGTTAATGCAAGTTCTGCCTAACACCGCTTCTAAATATGGTGTAGATACCATAGCATTATCTCAACCCGAACCCAATATTTTAGCAGGAACCTCTTATTTGGAATGGCTGTATGGCTTCTGGATGAAAGAGCTCAATAATGATTCCATTGAAGCCATCCCCTTTACTCTTGCCAGTTACAATGTAGGTTTGGGACACGTAAAAGATGCGCGCAGATTGGCTGAGAAATATGAGAAAGACCCTTACAAATGGGAGTCAAATGTGGCGGAGATGATTTTGAGAAAATCTAAACCAGAATACTACCAAGATGAGGTGGTGAAGCACGGCTACTGCAGAGGATCTGAGCCCTACAAATATGTGAAGGAGATAAGCGCTAGATACGAGCAATACAAGAATCTATCTAAGTAGCTATTACCTATCTCTTTTCTTCTTTCGCTCTTTCCGCTTCTGCGGGTCTTCGTGAAAAAAGTAGCGTAAATCAATGGTGAGGTAGGTTCCATTCAAGGTCATACGAGCTGTTTCATTGGGAGCATTATCCTCCCCTACCAAAACACCATACATATCTTGAAAAGGCCTGTGGAATGATCCTCCTAAATAAAAGTAGCCGCTCTCTTCTGTTCTATATTCAAAACCCAAGTTTGCCAAGAGTGCTGCTTGTATCCACCCATTTCTATCTGTTACGTGCTGCCACCCTCCGCCAGCATCGGTATAGAAACTCTTGGGGAATAAATCAATGGACGCTCCAAATGAAGCATTCATAAACCACTGCCTATCTAATTGAATATATACCAAGCCCGTTAGGGGTATTTCGTACCCAATTACATCATAATCTATTTCAGCCGTAAAAGCATTGTTGATACTATCAACGTTTAAGGTGTAATTCCGCTTCACATAGTTTATACCCGTTTCTAAGCTCAGTGCACGGGTTAACCCCCAACGGATAACCATACCTCCCGCCCAGCCAAATTTTTGGTCTATGCTAAAGTCTATACCTGGGGTGGAAACTTGAGATTGCTCTGCATTAAAAAAACCAGGGGGTAGCATTGGTTTGTACTGCAATCCTACAGTAATTACGCGTTCTTGCCCAAGTAGGGTTAAGGGTACAAGTCCAAGTAAGATTAGGAGGATGTTACGCATAGAACGCAAGTTATTGATTTCCTTTCATCATCCCTATAATCATAAGGGTGATAACTACTCCTGAGAAGATAAAGACCACCCAGCGCAAGCCAGATGTGGGAATGAATCTATTTCTGAATTTGCCTAAGGTTAAATTATTTAATTTCTTCACTTTAACCATATCCCCACGCTCAATGGCAAACCAAACGGGTCGTTGCTGATCTTCATCGTCATGATGACGTTCAAACCATATTCCTTTAGCAGACAGCAGTTCCTCAAAATAATCGCCCTGTGCTATATCTGAGAAGAAAAACACCATGTACTTCTTACGTGTAGGGTGCTCTCGCCAATTGGTGAAATCAAATGCTTCTTCCCAATTCATATCACTCTTATTTTTTGGCCAACCACCAGAATACTGTTTCGTCTAATGCCATTCAACCTGCATAACTCATTAATGCTTGTGCCGTACTGGCCTGCAATTTTATACAAGAAATCGCCTCTTTTTACTTCGTGAAATACCGTGCCTTGTGGGTAAGCCGCATATCCATACTTGGTTTTTTTAAGTACTAGGGTATCAGATTCCAAGGTCATTTCTCGCAAGTCCATAAAGTGAGCAGGATTTAGAGGTACTCCTTTAAAACGAACTTCCCAATGTAAGTGGCTACCTGTAGAATTACCAGAACTTCCGCCTAGACCTACCACATCTCCCGTATGAATGCGATCTCCTGGTTTTACCTTTATTCTGTGTAAATGAGCGTATAAAGTTTCTAACCCGTTCCAATGACGCACCACCACCACTCTACCATAACCTCCGTAATACCTAGCGACACGTACCATACCAGGAAATACAACCCTTACGGTATCCCAAACTTGTAAATCTATATCTAAGCCATTGTGGTTTCTGCCGTCTCGCCATCCAAACCCAGAGGTGATTACACCATCTACAGGGAGTACAAACTGCTCCAATTGAGAGGTACCTTGTAGTTTTAGATACAATGTAGAATCATCTTTGGTAAGCTTATGAGAAGCGTAAGGATTTGGCACCCCCGTGTTCCAATCTGGATAATAGAATTCTGCTGGATAACCAGAGGTGTCAATTTCCTCTTTTCGGTCGTACTCCATATTAGAAACATACATGTTGATTTGATTAATCAACGGATACGGTATACGGTTCAACTCAAAAAGGGAGTCTATGAGCGCAAAGATTTCCTCAAAGCGCATGGTAGGAATCTCTTCGTATAGCACGATTTGAGCTAGTAATTCTGTGGGTGGTTCTGGCAGTGCTTTTAAACTGTCTTTTGTAGCTTGTATTTGCTCTGGCGTCATGCTTTCTAAGCCACCCAACAAAACCTCATCGCCATATACCACAGCCGCATAAGCTGTATCTGATTCAGCTCCTTTTTCTTGAGCACTGAGCGTACTCAATACAAAGTAACTCAAGATGATTATAACAAGATTCTTGTAAAACATGGGGCGCAAAAGTAAAACCCTTACTCGTATTAAAAAGGTTCTAACGAGAATGCAAGCCCTTTCTTATCTTTCGCCAATAATTATTAATTCAACCCTATCATGAAAGCCTTGAAAATCATAGGTATTGTATTGGTTTCGATCTTGCTCATTTTTGTAATGGTCGGCTATTTGCAACCTAAAGAACTAAACGTAACCGCTACTAAAGTTATTAAAGCACCACTATGTGTTGTATTTGATCATGTAAACGACATGGAAAAGCGGGTGAAATGGTCGCCTTGGGTAACACAAGACTCTACCATGCAATTCACTTGGTCTTCTATCACTAAAGGAGAAGGCGCTTCTTATTCATGGACATCTCAAAATATGGGAAATGGTTCCATGACATACAAAGAGGTAATCCCGAATCAAAAAATAGTATCCGATCTAAACTTTCAGGAACAAGGTATTGCAACCAGCACTTTTGAGTTTAAAGAAGTAGAAGATGGAGTACAAGCAACCTGGAGCTTCCACACAGATATGGGTAGCAATCCATTTAATCGTCTAATGGGCGTTGTAATGGGACCTATGCTCGATGCTTCTTTCGCTGCGGGCTTAACTGCATTGGCAGAAGAAGCACAAGAAGATGAAATGAACCCTTGTTTAAATGCACGTGCGGCATCACCTAGCGTAAGTGATGCTGGTGAATTACTAAACCAAGGCCAAAGCAATGGAGTTGAAATAGCTGAGTACAACTTACCTGGCTTTAACTTTATTGGCATAACAGATTCAAGCTCAGTGGAGAGTATGGGAGAAGTTATGGCGAAAAACATGGGTGAATTAGTAGCCTTTATTCAGGATAAGCAACTTCAATTTGCTGGTAACGCCATGACACAGTATCACCTTTGGGAGCCACCATCTAAGGTAGTTTATACCAGCATGATTCCCGTTTATGAAGCCGTTCAAGAAGAGGGCAGAGTGGCAAACGGAGCCTCAATGGAAACATACGTAGTTAGAGGTACGCACTATGGCTCTTATGAAAGTAGCGAAGGTACTTGGCTAGCAATGGATGCTTATTTAGAAGAAAACAACCTTAGAATGGCAGGAAATCCGTTTGAGGAATATATGGTAGACCCAACTTCTACCTCAAACCCCAATGAATATGTAACCCACATTTATTATCCAGTAAAATCCAAAAACTAATCGAATAGCAAAACGTATTTTCGAAGCCACTCTAAGCGAGTGGCTTTTTTTATGCAGAAGAATCAACTTTACTTACTCGGCTTAGCTACACTTATAGGGTTCCCCGTTGCAGGTCAAATTATCCTTTGGATAGTTGAAGACAATGCTTCTGGTTTTGGCTTTTCTACACTTGCGCCTGTATGGCAACAATTAGTAGTGGGGTTGTTAGCAGGTGGGGTTGCTGGCGGAATTGCTTACGGCATCATACAACTTCCATTTATGAAACCAGTTAAAGTAAAGTATGCCAGCCTGCTTGGTACTCTTCAACTTTCTTGGCCAGATTTATTGTTCATCTCCCTCTGTGCCGGCATCGGTGAAGAGTATTTTTTCAGAGGCGTACTTCAGTATTATTGGGGCGTTTGGCCAACAGCGCTAGTTTTTGTGGCTATACACGGGTATTTAGACCCCCGCGATTGGCGCATCAGCATCTACGGAAGCGTTATGGTGCTTATGATAGCTGGCTTGGGTTACATCAACGATTACATTGGATTACCAGCTGCCATGCTCGCCCATGCAATCATAGACGTTATTTTATTGTATCAACTAAAACAAGTCATAGATGAAAATCGCATTGCTTAGCTCACTCCTGCTTCTTCTTTCTTGCTCAAGTGCATCTACGCAAGAACAAGTTGAACCAAAACCTAAAATTGGCAAAGCCGATGTTGCAACAGCAGCGTCAGCGTTTTCATTGGATGATTACTACAGCGTTAATCCACAATTAGATTCCCTCACGAATGCTTGGTACGCTAGTTTGAATGATACCCAACGCATTGCACAAACCATTATGACGAGTGCAGGAAAATTGGGCAAAGCCGATGCAACTGTTAAGCAATTGGTTGCTAACGATTTGGTTGGTGGTGTAATCTTTTTAAAAGGAAGCACCACATCAAACAAATCGTTGATTGATGATTTGAATGCCTCTACCTCAACAGCTCTTTGGTATGCCATAGATGCCGAGCCAAGTTTGTTCAACTCGCGTTTGTCTGATGCACCAATTAACATAGATAAAACCATCAATTTGAAAGATTCTATGCAGGTAACCACTGCCGCTCACCAAATTGATTCTGTAATTAAAGCCATGGGCTTACACATCAACTTTGCTCCGGTAGTTGATTTGAGTCCGAACAACGAAGCCATTAAAGACCGCAGTTTTGGTAGCGATGCCAATGAAGTGATTCAGAAATCTACTTGGTTTGTAAATGCTACGCAAAGCGATACGGTAGCAGCCTGCATCAAACACTTTCCAGGTCACGGCTATGTTACAGGCGATACGCACAAACAATCGGTTTACATTGATGGCGAATTGAAAGAATTAGGTGTTTATCCTCCACTGATTGAAGCAGGTGCGGTAAGTGCCATGGTTGCCCATGTTGCCGTTGAAAACAATGCAGCTTTTGGCACCAATGGAATACCGGCTAGTTGCTCAAGAAATATTGTCACCGATTTGCTCCGCGATTCATTGGGCTTTGAAGGCGTAATCTTTACCGATGCTATGAACATGATGGCTGCTGTAAATGCAGGAGAAAGCGGACCTCTTGCCGCACTCAAAGCAGGCTGCGATATAATCTTAATGCCACCCAATGAGCAAGCCTTGTTAACAGGAGCTTTGGAACTTAAAAACGCAGACGAAGCTTTTGCCTATCAATTAGAGGCTAGTATTAAACGAGTTCTTAGATTAAAGCTTTGTTTGGGGCTATCTGCTCAATAGCAATGTATTTTTTAATAAAATTTGACACATGGCAGTTTACAGTTTTAACGGATATACTCCTGTAGTTCATGAATCGGCTTTTATTCATCCCAAAGCATCGGTTACAGGGAATGTAACCATAGGCAAGCATGTGTATATTGGTCCGGGAGCTGCTATTCGCGGAGATTGGGGTGAAATCATTATTGAAGATGGCTGCAATGTGCAAGAAAATTGTACGGTTCACATGTTTCCGGGAACTACGGTAGTGTTGCAAGAAGGTGCGCATGTAGGTCATGGTGCCATTATCCATGGAGCTCAATTAGGCAAAAATTGCCTAATTGGCATGAACGCGGTATTAATGGATGATGTAGTCATTGGAGATGAATGTATTGTTGGTGCTCTTTGCTTTGTTCCTGCCAAAAAAGAAATTCCGGCCAGGAGCTTGGTAGTGGGTAACCCAGCCAAAATAATCAAAGAAGTAAGTGATGATATGATAGCTTGGAAAACCAAAGGCACCGAGTTATACCAACAACTCCCCGCAGAATGCCTCGAGACCCTCAAAGAGGTTGAACCATTGCGCGAACAGCCTACAGACAAACCCAAACAACAAGACACGTATAAAATCTGGAAAGACAGTCAATAATGCAATACTCCATTCATTTCATATACCAGAACCCTGAGTTTGATCAAGCACACGCTGAAGAATACCATGAAGGGCAAGAATCTGAAGACAACATCCGCGATATTTGGGAAGACGAAATTGACGTGCAAGGTGAAGTCACCGATTTCAAAATCAAGCACAAAGAAGAGTTTATTCTACAGGCACAACAAGATGATGAAGTATTGGAGTTCCCCATTCCAAACATGACCCGTTTTGAGTTCACATTAGAAGACGGAAATCAAACCGTATTGGCCGCCAGTAATAAAATCATAAAGAAAACAGAGGTGCGCGATTTACGCGAAGATGCCAAAGTGATTTACGTGTACCTCAAAGGCAAAGACGAACCGATTTCCCCCTTCCCAGGATTGTATGTAAAACCTGAAGATTTTCCCTCTTAAACCTGCAAGAACATATCAAATGTTAAAGTCACCATTCAAACCTTTCTATCTTCTCTTTATCGGACTAGTTAAATTTGCCTGTATATCGAGTGGTTTAGCTCAAACTACCGGTAGAGCAAAAGGAAAGCTCATTCTTTTTACAGAGGAAAAAGAACCCATTGTAAAGTTAGATTCTGTAAAAATGAAACAGAACCAACTCAACACATTCATAGAGGTAAATTCTGGCAACTACCAAATACAAGCTTGGAAACAAGGCTATGAACTGCACACAGATAGCATTTATGTAAAAGAAAATGGTTTTGAACGTTACAGAATTGAACTAACGCGTACTCCGGAATATGCGGCATTCAGAAAACAGATGACTTGGTACAGAATTAAAAAGAACACCAGCAGGTATCTACCTGGATT
>CBFIHE010000015.1:46402-63199 GCA_965662345.1 Salibacteraceae bacterium | reverse complement strand
ATGGCTTTCAACAAAACATGAGCGTTTTAGTAAATGATGCCAATGAAGCCATATTGGTTGACCCTGGTTGCTACGATAAAGCCGAGGAGCAAGATTTAAAAGCTTTTATTGAAGAGCTAGGAGTAAAGCCTATTCGCTTGATCAATACCCATTTTCATTTAGACCATGTGTTAGGAAATCAATTTGTAGCCAGTACCTATGGCTTGCAAATAGAGAGCCACAAAGAAGGTGAAAAGGTGCTTTCAATGGCTGGCCCGTCTGCCAGTATGTACGGGTTTAGTGGTTATAAACCTTCTCCAGAAATGAGAATAACGCATGAACATGGCGATGAAATTCCCTTTGGCGATACGGTGTTAAAAGTACTTTTCGTTCCAGGTCATTGCCCGGGTCATATAGCGCTGGTTAGTGAGTCAGACCAATTTGTAATTGGGGGTGACGTATTGTTTAGAGGTAGTATTGGCAGAACTGATTTACCAGGAGGAGATTTTGATATTCTCGAACAGAGTATCAAAAACCACATGTATGCATTGCCTAACGAATACACCGTTTACTGTGGCCACGGACCAAGCACAACCATTGGCTTTGAGAAAGCGAATAATCCGTTTGTAAAAGGATGAGTTAGTCTCCGTAACCGTTTTCAAAACCAGGTGGGAGCTGTGGGTTTCCAACTGGTGGGCATTTGGTTTTACCTAACCGAAAGAATATAAACCTAACCCTTAAGATGAAGGGCTGATAGCTGGTTTGGTAGTAATCTAACATAGAGAAATGTGTGCCATCAGGGGCAAAGGTGTATAGGGGTGTTTCAATACTGGTCTCAATGAGTAAATCTGTATCTAAGGCGTAGCCAAAACCCAGTTTATAGTGAACCTGGCCCACAAAGGCATTCTCGTTATTTGCGGAAATGGAGCTTTCATAGTTGTTTGGTAGACCATCTATGAATCGCACATCACCATTTACACCAATGGTGTTTTGTATGAATGAGTAGTTGCTGAGGGGTATAATGTTGTTGGCATTTAAATTGATGCTGGTAAAATGCTGGTTGAAAGTGTGTCCGTCTTCTGTTTGTTCTATTCCTGTTGTTAAATCAGTTAACGTAAAGTTCTCTCTACCAAGAAGAGCCTTGTAAGCAATAGAGGCATCAACATACTTGAAGATAAACCCGCGTTCAAAATTGTAGTATCTACCAAACTCCAACATAATGCCAGGTAGCGGAACTGGAGAAAATTCACCCCTGAGGTTGAGACTGGTAAAATCCTCAGTTTTTGTTTCAAAACCAACCATGGCCGTTAGCCCAACACCAGCAATCCATCCTCCGGGCCTGTAATCTTCTGTGTTTGGAAATGGCTCTTTTTTCTCTTTTCTGCTTGTGTTGTACTTGGGCTTGTATTTGCGCTGAGCAAAACCATCGGCTATGCCAACAAAGAGTATAAGAAGTACAACTATGGTGGTGCGCTTATCCAATCTGTGCTAGTATGGCTTGTTCAACTTTATCTGAATCCCAATTATCATGAATCTCAGGCATAGCCATAATCTCATCCATTATTTTTTCTTGTTTTATTCCAGTAGCTAGTGCTTCTGAGTAACGGATATGACTGAATGTTACTTGAGAGTACAATGGCATCCATTTATCTGGATACTTATCAAAGATTTTCTTTTCAATCTTTTTACGCAACAAGAAATCAGGGTCTCCAACTAGGTCTCGCATTTCAATATAATTGCGAAGGGCTAATTCTCTAATGCCATCTCCATCTGGTTTCCGTTGTTTGGAATAAGCATGAAATAACCCTTTCCAATCATCGTCATACGCTTCAAGCATTTCTTGAAATACAGAACAATCTTCCATGCCTGCATTCATACCTTGCCCATAGAATGGAACAATAGCATGGGCAGCATCTCCCATGAGCATTACTTTGTCTTGGTAGTTCCAAGGCTCACATTGGGTCATTACCAAAGAGGCAGTTGGGTTTTGGAAGTACTCATCTGCCAAATTAGGCATGATCTCAGCAAAATCTGGGAAGACCTTGTTAAAGAAATCTTCTACTTGTTCTTTGGTTTGTATGGAGTTGAAAGAGTACTCACCGTCATACGGGAAGAATAGCGTACAAGTATAACTGCCGTCATAATTTGGTAAGGCTATGAGCATGTACTCTCCACGTGGCCATATGTGAAGTACATTTTTGTCAATCATGTGAGTGCCATCGGGGTTAGCGGGAAGCAACAACTCCTTATAGCCATGTGTGAGGTACTCTTGATTGAAGTTGAAGCGGTCTGTCTTCATCATACGCAAGCGAACAGCAGAAAAAGCTCCGTCAGTTCCAAATATACGCGAGCCTTTGGCTTCAACCTTGTTTCCATTGTCATCTAGGAAGTGAGCAGTGGCATTGTCTAAATCTACATCTGTACAACGGTGATTAAAGAAGAACTTTACATTCTCGTACTTTGATGCGTTTAAGAGCATGCGCTTATTGAGGTCACCCCGAGAAACAGAGTAAATGGCTTCATTTTCTTTTCCATATGCTTGGTAGGTGAGTGTTCCATCAACCGCATGCATTTTTCTACCATGCATAGGAATACAAATACCTTCTATTTCATTTGCTATACCAGCCATTTTCAAAGCCTTCCAGCCTCGGGTAGAAAGTGCTAAGTTGATAGACCGACCTCCTTGGAGCTCAATATTTCTTAAATCTGGTCTGCGCTCATACACCTCAACATCAAACCCTTTTTTAGCCATTAGTATGGCGTGCAAAGAGCCCACTAACCCAGCTCCAACTATGATGATTTTTTCTGCCATTTTAATCTCTGTTTCGTTTAAAAAAACGTCCGCCTTTAGGTGGTTTTACACTTTTACGAATGGAGAACCTGGCGATTACAATTCCCACAATCAATAATCCGAATACCGTTAACAGGTCTTTCACAGTGCTTGTTCCAAGATTTTACCAAAACGATATACGTCTTGGTAGGAGTTATACAACGGCACTGGTGCTATGCGAATTACATTAGGCTCACGCCAATCTGCAATTACTCCTGCTTCTGTGAGTTTGTTGAATAAGCTCTTACCTTGGCCGTGTGCCAGTATGGATAGTTGGCAACCTCTTTCTTCCTGTTTTTTAGGCGTAATGATTTCAAAATTCACCGTTTCCTTCGAATCTGATATTGTATTTATCACAAATTCTAGGTAACCCGTTAATGCATGGGCTTTGGCTCTCAAGTTTTCTAAACCTGCTTCTTCAAATAAATCTAAAGACGCCTTATGAACGGCCATAGCTAATACAGGTGCATTGCTTAATTGCCATGCTTCTGCAGTTTTCATGGGTTGAAACCCTTTCTCCATAAGGAATCGAGTGTCTTTATCATGACCCCACCATCCAGCAAAACGAGTGAGTTCTGTATTCTGGCAGTGTTTCTCATGAATGAACACTCCAGAAATACTACCTGGTCCAGAATTGAGGTATTTATAAGAGCACCAAGCTGCAAAGTCTACACCATCGTTATGCAAGTTCAGTTCAACGTTGCCAGTCGCATGTGCTAAATCCCAACCTACATTGGCTCCTGCAGCATGACCTGCAGCAGTAATTTCTTTGATGTTATGTAATTGACCCGTGTAGTAGTTTACTCCACCAATCATTACCAGCGCTAATCCATCACCAGTATCAGTAATGGCCTTGATGAAATCTTCTTTCCGAATGGTATGTTCACCTGCACGCGGATGCACCTCCACGATGGCATCTTCAGCTTTGAAACCGTGAAATTTCACTTGCGATTCTAGGGCGTATTGATCGCTAGGGAAGGCTTTTCCCTCACAAATAATTTTATATCGTGTTTTTGTAGGCTGGTAAAAGCTCACCATAAGCAAGTGCAAGTTGGTAGTGAGTCCATTCATGGCCACAACCTCACTTGGTTTAGCTCCTACAAGTTTTGCTAGAGGCTCTGCAAACATTTCATGGTAAGAAAACCAAGGATTTTTAGCCTCAAAATGACCTTCAACTCCAAATTTTGCCCAATCATCTAGCTCTTGTTGTAAGGCTGCTTGAGCAGATTTGGGTTGTAACCCTAAAGAGTTACCGGTAAAATACACCGTTTCTTGCCCATTATGCAGGGGTATATGAAAGCGCTCTCTAAAGTGATGAAGCGGATCGTTAGTATCTGCCTCTTTGGCGAATGATTCCGTGAACCGGTAGTCCATTGCGTTGTTGCTATTTTGATAGCGATTTGGGAGTGTTCCCTTGTCGCAAAACGTTTACTTTGTCATCAAAAGTAATTAAATCACAGCGCAGGCTATGTTAGACAGATCCAATTCAGAATCACTCTTTGAAACAGCTCAGAATTATTTTCCTGGTGGAGTAAACTCTCCAGTTCGTGCATTTAGAAGTGTAGGCGGTAATCCGCTCTTCATTGAAAAAGGTGAAGGGTGTAAACTTACAGATGTAGATGGCAATACTTTCATTGATTTTTGCTGCTCATGGGGTCCGCTTATTCTTGGTCATGCGCATGCTGGAGTAGTAGAGAAAGTAGCTAAAACCATTGCTAATGGAATGTCTTTTGGTGCACCTACTAAGTTAGAGAATGAATTGGCAGATTTGATTTTGAGCAACCATCGCTACATAGAGCGTATACGGTTTGTGAATTCTGGAACAGAGGCTGCTATGAGTGCCATCCGCCTTGCGCGTGGTTACTCAGGAAGAAATAAAATTATCAAGTTTGAAGGGTGTTACCACGGCCATGTAGATTCTTTATTGGTAAGTGCTGGTTCTGGCTTGGTCACCTTGGGTAATTCAAGCAGCGCAGGAGTTCCCGATGGTACGGTTCAAGATACCATAGTATTGCCGTTGAATAATAAAGAAGCGGTGGAGCAAGCCGTTCAGCAATACAAAGGAGAGATTGCTGCCATAGCCTTGGAACCCATTCCCGCCAATAACGGTCTCTTATTGCAAGATAAGGAGTTCTTGTTGTTCTTACGTGAGGTATGCGATAGGGAAGGCATCCTTTTGTTTTTTGATGAAGTCATTTCTGGCTTCAGAGTAGGTTTTGAAGGCGCTGCAGGATATTATGATATTCAGCCAGATTTAATAGCCTTTGGTAAAATCATTGGAGGCGGAATGCCAGTTGGAGCTTATGCGGCATCTAAAGAAGTGATGGATAATGTAGCTCCACTCGGACCTGTTTATCAAGCTGGAACGCTAAGCGGTAATCCAGTGGCAATGGCCGCAGGTATAGCTCAGCTCACAGAATGCCTGAGGCCAGGTTTTTACGATGAACTCGAATTAAAAACTGATATTTTCTGTAGAGAAATTTCGGCATATGCCGAGAAGAAAAGTTACCCATTTTCTATGCCGCATATTGGCTCTATTTATTGGATTGCCTTTACGGATGATAAAATACAAGCAGCTTCTCAAATTGATACGGGAAGTATGGACTACTTCAAAAAGCTTCATGCTGCATTACTTGATAGGGGCATATACGTTGGTCCAAGCGGTTATGAAGTTGGATTCATTAGCGATGCTCACTCAGATAACGACCTAAACGAAGCGGTAGAAAAGTTCCAAGAAGCCTTAGACGTGGTTTTTGCCAAATAGACTTTATTCAGCCGTGTAGTCGATAACGGATACGGCCTTTGAATGCAGAGTGTAGGTTGGCAGGTCAGTTGAATTAATAATATAAAGCGGCCTCTTGGATTCTTGAAGTATTTCAAACTGGTTAGGATCTGGAATGCCTGGGTATACAGTGGCTTGAGTGTAAAACATAGCCTCAATGTAGCGGTCTACATTAAGAAAAATAGCGTTTGGTCCTTTTACGGTATACCTCTGAAGAGATTGAACTTGTTGATTCCATTTTGGGTTGCGGTGTACATTTTCAAATGGCTTTAGTCGTTCTATGGAGTACCTAACAGGGAGTGCAATAAGTAGAAATAGCACGATGTTCAACCCTATCTTTTTCCAAGATTCAAATAATTCTCTTTTCTTTTTGATGAAATAGAAGAACGAGGCTATAAGAATGAATAACCCGGGCGAGGCGAATAGTGTGTAGCCCTGCTTTTTTGTTTTTACAAAGGTGAAAAAGAGAAAGGGAACGAGTATCCAAGTGGCCAAGATTAAGTTTTGCGTGCGAAACTTCTTTTTTTGTTGTGCCACACACACGTATAAAAGCCAAATAACAGGAATATAAATTAGCTCTCCGTAAAGCATCCGCATCTTATCAAAATGATAGTACCAAGAGCCACCGTGACCTTCAAGTGGTTCTGTGATATGTTTAGAATTAAATGCTTGCTCCTATGCTGTTTCTAGCGGGTAGTTGATATAGCTGAAAAGCTGCCATGGCAGCGCAATTAACGCAGCTACAAACAATACAATACGCATGTCTTGCAAAAGCTGCAATAATGATCTGGATTCATATCTTTTTATAAAATATAGCGGGAGAACAATAAGAGCTGGCAACCATTTACTGAGAATGGCGCATCCTAAAAAGAATCCCGACCAAATGAGATTCACTCGTGTAACATGATTCGCTCTTATGGCAAACCAAACTGAAAACGTTACAAAAGCCAAAAAATGAAGATCAAAGTGGTCTGTTGCAACTCGACCGCTTGTCACTTCTAGAACTAAACCGTGAATAGCAAACAGAAAGCCAGCCACATACCCCACTCGCTTATCAAATAATTTCCGAACGATTAGAAAAATTGCAAGAACCCCTGCAGTAGATAAAAGAAGGCTAGGGATTCGATAAGTCCACACAGTAACAAGTGTAAACGATGAAAACAGGCTCATTAACCAAATTGGCAGGGGTTGTTTGTGTACCCAAATGTGGTTACTAATCCAAGAGGTATAGTTTTATGGAAGGGCAGGGTATTTGTACAGCGTAGGCTTTAAAAAATCGCCCCAAGTATTCTGTGCAACGAGTAGGTGATATCGCTCATTCCAAGCATGTGGAAAGGGGTCTGCAATTGCGTTTACTCGCAAGATGAAAGCACCCAAAAGCAGCATGAGTATAGGCAACGTTGCGTGTTCATCTTTGATCTGTTTATTTCCCTTCCAAAAGAAAAATCCTGCAAGCAGAATAGTTGAGAGGCTGAATACAAGATCTGTTGACGGATTCAATGCATAGCTATTTTGAATCTCGAAAATAGAGCATTGTGCGTTAGTTGAGGTACGGAGATTAGTTAGAGCAACTGGCAGAGCATTAACCTCTAGGTTTTTGCCTAACTTTCTCGCATGAAACCGTCTGAGTTTTTCACTGAGCAACAAGAGATAGAGGTAGTAGAAAAGCGATCAATAAGACGCATTTCTCTAAATAGTTTTGTGCAAAATGCATTATAAGCGTTTAGCCTAGAGAGAGGAGTAACCTATACCCTCAAACGCTTAATCAAAGAACCTGGTGAAATAACGTTAGATTATCTAACTGCGGGTAGAACTAAGTACGTGCCACCTTTTCGGTTACTGTTGGTAACTACTGCTTTGGTGATTCTTGTCTTGCCTTATACCAATTCTATGGTTGAGTTTGGTGAAGGCTTTAATGAAAGTATGAAAAACGAAGAGGTTCAGGAGATAATGGTGAGCCTTCTTACAACCTATGCCAACCTTTGGCTTTGCATCTTTATTCCCATAGCAGGGGCAATAACTTGGCTATTGAACAGAAAAAGCGGATTGAATTATGCAGAGAATTTGGTATTTCATACGTACTTCTTCTGTATAGCAAATATCATTTCGCTTTTCATGGTATTTGATGGGGTGGTAGGCAATATGGTTGTAGCTGCATATGCAACCTTTATTCCTGTGGCGTACTTCATTTATGCATACAGTGCATTCTTTGGTAAAACAACTTTACGTGCTTTGGGAGAAGGGCTTCTAACGTATTTTATTGCCGCCATTTTTTATGGGATTGTATTGGTAGGGTTGTTGATAGGAATTGTAGGTCTTATCATGAAATTCAAGTCAGCTTAGAACAGTGAAGCCGCAATTTGTTTGATATTATCACTTTTTCCCATGCTGTAATAATGGAGAACAGGAACCCCTGCTTCCATTAGTTCTTTAGACTGCTGAGTGCACCATTCTATGCCAATCTGATACACAGCTTTATTGTCTTTGGTAGTGGATACTTCATCTGCCAATGCCTCAGGTATATCGATGCTGAAATGATGTGGCAATATACTCAACTGTCGTTTGGTTGTTAATGGCTTGAGTCCTGGGATAATTGGTACATCAATGCCCGCCTCTTTGCAGGCTTTGCTAAATTCAAAGAACTTGCTGTTATCAAAAAACATTTGGGTTACGATGTAGTCTGCACCTGCATCTACTTTGGCTTTTAGCCATTTTAAGTCAGATTTTAAGTTGGGTGCTTCAAAGTGCTTTTCGGGATAACCCGCTACTCCAATACAGAAGTCTGTTGCTTTGGTGTTTGTGAGTTCGTGGTCTAAGTAAATACCCTTGTTTAAATCAACTACCTGTTTGAGCAAATCTATGGCGTAAGCATGCCCATCTGATTCGGGAGTAAAGTAGGTTTCAGTCTTAATGGGGTCTCCACGCAATACGAGTACGTTATCTATACCCAAGAACTCTAAATCTATTAGCGCGTTTTCGGTTTCTTCCTGAGAAAAACCACCACAAATGATGTGAGGAACGGCATCTACGTGAAAACGGTTCATGATAGCCGCACAAATACCAACCGTACCCGGTCTTTTTCGAATGCTCTTCTTTTCTAACAATCCGTCTCCGTGGTCTTTGTAAACAAACTCTTCTCTATGGTAGGTCACATCTACAAAAGGCGGTTTAAACTCCATTAGAGGTTCAATGGAATCGTAGATACTTTGAATATTTTGCCCTTTTAGCGGAGGTAAGATTTCAAAAGAGAATAGCGTCTCATCCGCATTGGCGATATGTTCTGTAACTTTCATTTAGTATGCAAGGTTTGGAGCCAGCCATTTTTCGGCTTCTTCAAGGCTCATTTTTTTACGTTTGGCGTAGTTAGAAATTTGGTCTTTAGTGAGTTTGCCCACATTAAAATAGCGTGCTTCTGGATGCGCAAAATACCAACCAGAAACCGATGCAGTAGGCGTCATAGCCATACCTGATGTTAGCGATATTCCAATGCGTTCTTCTGCTTCTAACCATTTAAAAAGTGTTGTTTTTTCTGTGTGGTCTGGGCAAGCGGGATAACCAGGTGCAGGCCTTATCCCCCTGTATTTCTCACGAATAAGGTCTGCGTTAGTGAGTGTTTCATCTTTTGCATATCCCCACATACGCGTGCGAACTCGCTGATGCAAGTACTCCGCACCTGCTTCAGCCAATCTGTCGGCTAAAGCTTTAAGCAATATGGATTCATAATCTTGGTGGTTCTTTTCAAAGCGCTCAAGGTGTTTTTCAATACCCAAACCAGCTGTTACAGCAAACCCTCCTATGTAATCTTGTTTCCCTGATGCTTTTGGAGCAATAAAATCAGCTAAAGACCTATTTGGATTTCCTTTTTTAGATTCTGATTGTTGACGCAGAAAGTGGAAGTAGAGCGGATTTTCTCCATTTTCAACAACTACATCGTTCTCAGTAGAATTCGCCTTTTCAATCCGCACCACCGCTTTCGCCTGCAACCACTTTTCTTGAATAATTTGATCTAGCATTGTGTTAGCGTCTTCAAACAGTTGAGTAGCTTCTTTCCCTACTATTTCATCTGTTAAAATGCGTGGGTACCTACCATGAAGCTCCCATGTTTGAAAAAAGGGTGTCCAATCTATGTAAGGTCTTAAATCGCGCAGAGCGATGTCGGTTTGATGAAGCCCTGGTTGTATGGGTTCAGGAGCGGAATAATTCAGCCAGTCAGCAGAATAACGGTTTTCTGTTGAACGCTTGAAAGACAGCAAATCACTTTGATTTTGTTTAGCAGCATAACGCTCTCTGGCTCGAGCATAATCACTTTGGATGGCCGCATAATAGCTGTCTTTCTGATTACTCAATAGTCTTTCTACAACGGTAACGGCTCTAGATGCATCTGTAACGTAGATAGATGCTCCCTTTTTATATTCAGGATTAATCTTCACAGCAGTATGAGCCTTAGATGTTGTAGCTCCACCAATGAGAAGAGGAATATCAAAATCATGCTTTTCCAACTCCTTGGCAACATGCACCATTTCATCTAAAGAGGGAGTTATTAGTCCACTTAGTCCAATTACATCTACTTGTTGATTTTTAGCCTCCTCCAATATTTTTTCAGGAGGTACCATAACACCAAGGTCAATTACTTCATAGTTATTGCAGCCCAGAACTACACCTACAATGTTCTTTCCAATATCGTGAACGTCACCTTTTACGGTTGCCATCAATACCTTTCCCTTTCCAGATGAGGTTTGTGCTTTACCAGCAGCGGCTAGCTCCGCTTTCTCTGCCTCTAGATAAGGCTCTAAATAGGCCACAGCTTTTTTCATTACCCGGGCACTTTTCACCACCTGTGGCAAGAACATCTTGCCAGAGCCAAACAAGTCTCCTACCACGTTCATCCCAGCCATGAGCGGACCCTCAATTACATGAAGTGGTCGGTCAACGCATTGCCTAATCTCTTCTACATCTTCCTCAATAAACTCGGCAATGCCCTTTACCAAAGCGTGTTCTACACGTTTGTTCACATCGGCTTTGCGCCACTCTATGTCTTTTTCTTTGGTTTGTTTTTCGCCCTTAACGTTCTCTGCAAAGGCAAGTAAGCGTTCTGTAGCATCGGCTCTGCGATTGAGAAGAACGTCTTCTACACGCTCTAGTAAGTCTGTTGGAATTTGATCATAAATGGTTAGGGAGCTTGGGTTTACGATGCCCATATTCATCCCGTTCTTTATCGCATGATACAGGAATGAGGAGTGCATGGCCTCGCGTACGGTATCGTTTCCTCTAAATGAGAAAGAGACATTGCTTATTCCACCGCTTACATTGGCTCCTGGTAAATGGGTACGAATCCAGTTTGCGGCTCTAAAAAAGTCTACTGCGTAATTGGCATGTTCTTCAATGCCAGTGCCAACCGGAAAAATGTTGGGGTCGAAAATGATATCATGCGGATTAAACCCTACTTGATTCACCAGAAGTTGGTAGCTGCGTTCGCAGATTTTAATCCTTCTGTCATACGTATCGGCTTGCCCATCTTCATCAAAAGCCATAACAACGGTTGCGGCACCATAGCGTTTGATCTTTTGCGCTTGCTCTAAGAAAATGGCTTCCCCTTCTTTGAGCGAAATACTGTTTACCACTCCCTTTCCTTGGATACATTGTAAACCAGCTTCAATGATGTGCCATTTGCTGCTATCTATCATTACCGGAATTCTAGCAATATCTGGCTCTGCAGCAATTAGATGGAGGAAGGTAACCATGGCTTTTTCGCCATCGAGCATGCCTTCATCCATATTCACATCTAAGATTTGAGCACCGCCCTCAACTTGTTCGCGAGCCACTTCAACTGCCGTTTCAAAATCACCTTCTTTGATTAAACGCAAGAATTTTCTAGAACCCGTAACGTTACAGCGCTCACCTACATTCACAAAGTTGGAATGTTCGGTTGCAATGAGAGGTTCCAGCCCACTCAAAACCAATTTTACCGGGTGAAAATGAGTTTGTTCAGACATGTGCAGCTACTTTTCTAGGTTCATATTTAGCCGCCAGCTCCGCTATTTCTTGGATGTGTTCTGGAGTAGTACCGCAGCATCCGCCAATGATGTTAACCAAACCATCTTCTAGGTAGTGTTTGATTTGGTTTGCCATTCGTTGCGGGGTTTCATCGTAGGCCCCAAATTCATTGGGTAAACCTGCGTTGGGGTGGGCACTTACCGCAAAAGGCGCTTCGTTTGCCAAAACTTGAAGGTGAGGCTGTAGTTGCGATGCTCCCAATGCACAATTGAAACCTACAGAAAGAAGTGGCAAGTGAGAAACGGATATAATAAAAGCTTCTGCTGTTTGGCCTGATAGCGTTCTTCCACTGGCATCTGTTATGGTGCCCGAAACCATTATGGGTAGAGCATTCCCCTTCTCTTCAAAAACTTCTGAGCATGCCATTAGAGCCGCTTTGGCATTGAGGGTGTCAAATACGGTTTCAACCAAAAGGGCATCAACACCTCCATCTATAAGCCCATGAATTTGCTCAGCGTAGGCAGATTTGAGTTCATTAAAGGTTACCGCTCTAAAGCCGGGGTTGTTTACATCTGGTGAGATAGAAGCCGTTCTGTTGGTTGGCCCTACAGAGCCGGCTACAAACCGGGGTTTATCTGGAGTAGAGAACTCTGCTGCAGCTTGTTTGGCAATGTTGGCCGATTGCACATTCAGGTCATAAACGGCCTCTTCTAAGCCGTAATCAGCCTGAGCGATGGAAGTACTGCTAAAGGTGTTGGTTTCTGCAAGATCTGCACCCGCTTCAAAGTAAGCACGGTGAATATCCAATATGATTTGAGGTTGGGTTAATGAAAGTAAGTCGTTGTTTCCTTTAAGCGGTTTATCGTGGTGCTTAAACCGTTCGCCTCTAAAGTCTTCCTCAGTTAATGTGTGTCTTTGAATCATGGTGCCCATGGCACCATCTAAGACCAGAATGCGTTTTGTTATTTCTTCTTGAATGCGCGCTAACATACCTGTGTTTTTGTATGCTTACCAAGCTGCCAAGAAAAAGGTGTGAGTTGATGCGTGAAGAGTTGCTCTTCGCTCATCTTGTTCAGGTCTATTTTGACTTGAACAGGAATTAGCACCCGGCCTCTCCGGGTTGCTAAGACTTCACAGGGCCATTCCCTCCGTCTTTCTTGATAAGCAGCCCAAATGTACGCAGACTTTTTAATTTTCAAAACACACCGTTGTGCTCCAATCCAATTTTATACATTTGGCCTCAAGTGGAAGAATTTGGCTGCTTGCAACCACTCAAAAAAATGCTAAAATGCATCTCTGCAAGCAGGCATTTCCCAAATTAATAACGTATTAAACGAACTAAGGAATGTCATACTTATTTACATCAGAATCAGTTTCAGAAGGGCACCCAGATAAGGTTGCAGATCAAATATCCGATGCAATCATAGACAACTTTTTAGCCTTTGACCCCAATTCTAAAGTGGCTTGCGAAACGCTGGTTACTACGGGTCAGGTTGTATTAGCAGGAGAAATCAAGTCAGACACCTATATAGACGTGCAGCAAATAGCTCGCGATACCATCAACAGAATTGGATACACCAAAGGGGCGTATATGTTTGAAGGGAATTCTTGCGGTGTTTTTTCTGCCTTGCATGAGCAATCACCAGATATTAACCAGGGCGTAGAAAGAGGCACTCCAGAAGAGCAAGGAGCAGGAGACCAGGGAATGATGTTTGGCTATGCTTCTAAGGAAACAGAGAATTACATGCCATTGGCATTGGACTTAAGTCATCGTATATTAAAGGCATTAGCAGACCTAAGAAGAGAAGGGAACGAGATACCTTATTTACGTCCAGATGCGAAATCGCAAGTAACTATTGAATACAATGATGACCATACACCAGTTCGAATTGACTCTATCGTAGTTTCTACCCAGCACGATGATTTTGATACAGAAACAAATATGTTGGCCAAAATCAAAGAAGATATCATCCATATTCTGGTTCCGCGTGTGAAGCAAGACTTGCCTGATCATATCCAAGCCTTATTCACAGATGAAATTACCTATCACATCAACCCAACAGGCATTTTCGTGATAGGTGGTCCGCATGGCGATACGGGTTTAACAGGTCGTAAAATTATTGTGGATACGTACGGTGGTAAAGGAGCACACGGTGGCGGTGCATTTTCCGGCAAAGATCCCAGCAAGGTAGACCGCTCTGCGGCTTATGCGTCAAGACATATCGCTAAAAATTTAGTAGCTGCGGGCATTGCAGACCAAGTTTTGGTGCAAGTTTCTTACGCTATTGGGGTAGTGGAACCAACAGGAGTATTTGTAGATACCTACGGAAGCTCAAACGTTGGTTTATCAGATGGTGAGATTGCATCTAAGGTGCGAGAGATTTTTGATTTGCGCCCCGGAATCATTGAGCAGCGTCTAAAGCTTCGCAATCCTATTTACACAGAAACGGCTGCGTATGGCCACATGGGGAGAGAATCTCAAATAGTGAAGAAAACCTTTACACGTTCGGCAGGAGCCGATGTTGAAACCAAAGAAATAGAGGTAGAACTCTTCACTTGGGAAAAATTGGATTATGTAGATGCTTTAAAATCATCTTTTGGGATTTAGTACTACTAAATATTGTCAAATTATAAAGGCTTTTCCGGATTAGGAGGGGCTTTATTTTTGTTCTTGGTCATAAAAAAAAGGGTTATATTCGGCCTCTCACAGGCCATCGCCACAATTTTTCAATTAAACTAATCGAATTATGAAAAAAAGGTTACTCAAGTTCATGCTTGGTTTGGGTCTGTTGATAACAGCTCCGGGGCTCAATGCTCAAAACTACAATGCCAGCACATCAGGCTGTGCGCCAACAAACAATGGTTCAGTTACCCTAACATTTCCAAATGCAGGAGCTCCTGCAGCTGATGGCACATTAGATTTAACTCAGTTTTGGGGAGATTTCAGTGCAGCGGGTGAATTCTTTCAGATTTTGGATGAGAATGGAAATATTATATCCCCTAACTTATCTACAGGTAATGATTGTTCTTCTGCAAGTAGTGCTGTAATAAACCTCACAGCTGCAGATTTGGCAAACTGGGCCTCAGATGGTACAATTACCTTCACTGCCACTGCGCAAAACGCAACTACAACAGTTAACAATTTTTGTGTTTGTGCTTCTCCGGGCTCAACAAGCGGTAACTCTTCTTTTGTTGTTGATGCAACCTTAGATTATCCTCAAGTTTCTGGTCCTAACAATATTTCGGTGGCATCTATTGATTCACCCACTGTTTTTTGTGCAGGTCCGCAAGATATTTATGTAACTATCATCAATGGTGGTACAAATCAAGTGGATACATTTACCGTAACGCACATCATTAATGGTGGTACCCCAGTTGTAACTGTATACGACTCAATCTTGTTGGATACCTTGAACGGAACAGGCTCAAATACAGTTCAGCTGAACTTGGGAACCGTGAATATTTCAGCAGCGACAACATTTGAAGTGTATACCTCATTCCCGAACAATGTTCCTGACACAATTAATTTGGGAGATACGGCTGCTACTACATTTGTACCAGCTTTAAACGGCACCTTTACTATTGACTCATTAGGGGCTGGTCCAACCAACTACCAAAGTTTTAATGCCGCAGTTAGTGATTTGAATACTTACGGTGTTTGTGGTCCAGTAGTGTTTAACGTTGCCAACGATACCTATGTTGGTCAATTGGCTTTTGATGCCATTATGGGAGCTTCAACCACCAACACCATTACGTTCCAAAGCGCTTCAGGTGATACAGCTTTGTGTGTGGTTGAGTATACTTCACTAGGGAATGGGAACACTACCTATGACGGAGCAGTACGTTTCAATACGGGAGCAAGCAACATTCACTTCAAGAACATCAAGTTCTACAATCCTTCAACGTCTTCTACTTATTCAACAGTAGTATCGTTCAATGGAAATGCAGAGGATATCTCTTTTGAAGGATGTCGCTTTACGAATAACCAATCTACAACTACATCCACATTTGCGTCTTTGGTATACAAGACTAGTTCCGTAAACTTAGAAGACATCACGTTTGAAGGCTGTACCTTCTACAAAGGTTCTCAAGGTATGTACTGGTTTGGTAACAGCAGTAGCTATGACAAGCGCACGCATGTAATTGACTGTGAGTTCTTAGATCAGTACTACCGTGCAACGTACATGTATTACCAAGAGGATGCCCAAGTAGTGGGTAACACGGTTACATCAAGCGCTACTTACAGCTTTGGTTACGGATTAATGAACTACTACTGGACAGGTAAAAACATGCGTTTGAGCAACAACCACGTATATCAACAGCCAGGTAATAACTGGCCTAGATACGGTATGTATGTATATGCATTTACGGGTGACTTCAACAAGTTTGCAGATGTAAGCGGAAACGCGATTAGTATGCCAAACGGTGGTACTTACGGTGTTTATTACTACAACAACTTGTTTGTAGACTTCATGAACAACAGTATCTACTTTGCAGATGCGAGTACAAACAATGAAGGTATTTATGTATCGCAAGGTTCATTGAGCCGTTGGGTAAACAATGCGTTCCAATCGGGTGGTCAGGCACGTCCTGCATATGTAATTACTACAGGAGCCATTTTTGAGTCAAACAACAACGCATGGTCTGCAGAGAACAACTTTGCTTACTGGGGTGGTACCCATGCAGATTTGGCTGCGATGCAGGCATCAACTGGAAAAGACAGTGGTTCTGTACAAGTGTCGAACATTTTCTCAGACACCATGAACTTGTTGGTGTGTAATGACAGCTTAGATGGCGCTGGAGCACCAAATGCAAACTACATGATGGACTTGCAAGGTGATCCAACAGATCCGAATGCAGTGGATATGGGTGCAGACCAGTTCGCTACAATAGCCAGCTTCAACATCCAAGATACAGTAGGTATTTGTGGCCCAGGCGATACAGCAACAATAGAAGCATGGTATTTTGATTCTATTTCTTGGAACAACGGAGCAGGAACAGGTAATTACTTTGATGTAACGGTACCAGGTGTTGTAGTAGTAGAAGCGTTTGGCGTATGTGGTCAGGCAGCAGATACGGTAACAGTAATCCAGGCTATTCCAGTAGATCTACCAGCAGCCAGCGTAATTTGTGCGGATTCTGTAGGTATGATAGATGCAGGAATCGCAGGTGGAACGTACGCATGGAGTAACGGAGATTCAACACAATCTAT
>CBFIHE010000015.1:0-46302 GCA_965662345.1 Salibacteraceae bacterium | reverse complement strand
GATTCTGTAGGTATGATAGATGCAGGAATCGCAGGTGGAACGTACGCATGGAGTAACGGAGATTCAACACAATCTATCATGGTAGCTACACCAGGTACATACACTGTAACAGTAACCGATAAAGATGGATGTATCTCAGATGATCAGACGGATGCTCAGTTGAGCACGCCAGCAAATATTGGAGCAGACACAACTGCACTTTGTGATGGTAATCCTGCAACATTAGACGCGGGTATTGCAAACGGTGTATACAGCTGGACAACAGGTGATGCTACCCAAACAACAACAGCTGCTGCAGCAGGAACATACGGTGTAACCGTAACGGATGCAGACGGGTGTATCTCTTCTGATGAAACAGAGGTTGTTGAGTTCAGCTCTCCTGTAGCAGACTTTGATGTAGTGAACACATTGTACTACACAGCAGAGTTTGGTAACACATCTCAAAACGGTGATACATATGCTTGGGACTTTGGTGACGGTAACACGTCTAGCGATGCTAACCCAACGCACTTGTATGACAACACCAACGATAGCTCTATTACTTACACAGTTACATTGATTGTAACGAATGTATGTGGTAGCGATACTGTATCGTATGAGGTTTCTGTTGGAAGCAGCGTTGGATTGAATGAATTGGCAAACGGAGCTGCATACGAAGTATTCCCTAATCCGAATGCGGGTCAGTTCAACATTGTATTGAACAACACAGGAAACCAAGAAGTAAACTACATGGTAGTAGACGTTCAAGGAAAAGTTGTTACTCAGCACAACATGGGTGCGGTGAGCAATGCACACCAAGAGCGTGTAGATGTAACGGGCGTAGCACCGGGTATCTACTTCTTACGCATGACCATTGGTGATGAAACAACAATTGAGCGCATAGCGATCAAGTAAGTTCAATCACATATAGAAAATGAAAAGCGGTGAGTAACTTGACTCACCGCTTTTTTTGTTTTTATATACTTGATTGAAATACATTATATTCGGTGAAATAGAATCGAAGAACATGTATATTAATAATAACTTACTACTCAAATCACTGGTGCTTACGTTAGCTTTTTCAGTGTTTGCTATTATTCCCCTGTTTTCACAAACGTATTTTCAGACCATTACGCAATGTTCTAATCTTACTGGTGGTACTGCAAATTTTAATTTTAATGGAGCAGCCGCAGCTACGGGTAATGGAACACTCACTATAAATTACTCTGGCGATTTAGGTACTACAAGTGTTGAGTTCCTTCAATTGTTTGATGAAACGAATACGCAAATAGGCACAAACTTAGTGGGTGCTTCGGGTTTAGACTGCTTGGCTACAGGTTTGAATACATTCACCATTTCTCAAGCAGATATTACGTCTTGGGCAGCTAATGGGCAAATAGATTTTTCTGTAGTAGCATCAACTCAAGTGAATAATTTTTGCGGATGTGGTTTAGGGCAGAGTACAGGCAACTCATCATTCTATGCCGAGATAACGCTTACATATCCTGGAAACGCTTGTACGGTTACACCTCAGGCAGGAGTCGTAACGGGGCCAGATAGCATTTGTGTTAGTTCTTCATTTTCGTTAGGCTTATCTGGTACTTCAACAGGTGGTGGATTTGGCGCTTATATTTGGCAATCTTCTTCTGATAGTATCAATTGGACTACAATTACAGGAGCAACAAGTCCTGTATTCAGTTCAACAGGAATTACCACAGCCACTTACTACAGAGCAATAGTTTCTTGCGGAACGAACGCAGATACTACCAACGCCTTCTTTGTGGATATTAAGCCGTTTACGCAATGTTATTGTACTCCAATACACACCTCGGGTTGTGCCTCTTTAGGTCAAACGGCTAATGTGGAGATTATTGGTACGGGCTTAGATAATGCGTCAGGATGTGGATTAAATGGATATACACAATATGCACCTGCGCAAGGTACAACTGCGAATTTGCTACAAGGAAATACCTACACCATAGAAGTTACCGCAGGAGGTACCAATACGAATTTGGTAGAGGCTTATGCTTGGTTAGACCTAAACCAAAACGGAACGTTTGAAACCACAGAGGCTGTAGCTATAAATAATGGAATCGGTTTTGCTCCAGGAACTTCGGGTTCGGGTACCATTACCATTCCGTCAACGGCACTATCTGGGCCAACAGGATTAAGAATACGAAGTGACTGGGAAATTTTTACTATGACCTCTGCAGACGGATGTACGCAAAAGTCTTATGGTGAAACAGAAGATTACACCATCAACATTGTAGCACCTCCAGCAGTGGACGCTGGTATTGCTGCTGTAGATACTCCTTTGGTGGCTGCATGTGCTGTAGCTAACTCACTTTGGGTAACCATTCAAAACCTGGGTTCTACGGCTCTCACACAAGCTACGATTAACTGGAGTGTGAACGGTACAGTACAAACACCTGTTCCTTGGTCTGGAATTGTTGGTTCTTTCTCTACCTCAAACTCCCCTCAATTTGTAGCGAATTACACGTTTGCTGTTGGAGATTCAATTGCTGTTTGGACATCAAATCCAAATAATACCACAGACAGTTTGAGCTTCAATGATACGCTTACTTTCATTGTTCCCTCGCTTTCTTTGAATGGTACGTACACTATAGATGCCAACGGAGCAGGGCCTACAAACTATGTTGATTTTGCTTCGGCACTCGCAGACTTGAATTCTGTAGGTGTTTGTGGCCCAGTAGTGTTTAATGTAGCGAACGCAACGTATGCTGAGCAAGTAAAGATCAGTAATGTACCAGGAGCTTCTCAATTAAATACGATCACATTCCAATCGCAATCAGGAGATACGGCATTGTGTAAAGTGGAGTATACTTCCCAAGGAACTACAAACACATTTTATGATGGTCCAGTAGTATTAGAGTCTGGCGCAAGTTTTGTTTCTTTTAAGAATATCGGATTCCGAAACACAGCAACTTCTTCTACATATTCTAATGTTGTTAGTTTCTCCGGTTCTACGCACAACATTTCGTTTGAGGGTTGCAGAATCTCCAATGATATTTCTACAACCACAAGTACATATGCTGCTTTGGTATACAAGAATGGAGTACTTGGTGTAAATACGCGATTCGAGAATACAGACTTTATTAATGGTTCAAATTCTATTTATTATTACGGTTCTTCGGCAGCTTACGATACTGGCTTTGCTGTGATAAACTGTAAACTAATTAATCCGTATTACCGTGGCTTGTATGCCTATTACCAAGAGAACCCAGAGATTATTGGTAATGAGCTTACCTCAAACTCTACATACACCTTTGGATACGGTTTCCAGTGTTATGATTTTTCTGGGGGAGATTTGAAAGTAAGCGGTAATTATTTGTACTCTCAGCCAACGGTTGCATGGCCACGATACGGCTTTTACTTCTTCCGGTTTGAGTCTTCTGTGCTAGATAGAGGAGAGGTTGTAGGTAACTATATAAGTATGCCTAATGGTGGTCTTTCTGGTATGTATTTATTCGACTTGGAGTTTATAGACCTTAAGAACAACAGTGTTTTCTTGAGTGACTTCTCGTCAAGTTCAGAGGCGGTTTATATAACACAGGGCTTGGCGATGGACTTTAAAAATAATGCGCTTGCAGGAGGCGAAGGTGCTAGACCTGTTTATGTAGTTGGAGGAGGGATTTTCTCTTCAAATAATAATGCCTACACGGGAGAGCAATCGTATGCCTACTGGAATGGATTTACTACGGACTTGGCAAGCCTCCAAGCACAGTCAAATCAAGACGCAAGTTCAGTAGAACCCACAGTGCTTTTTGTAGATACAACAAAGCTACTTGTTTGTGACCCGCTTCTTGATGGAACTGGAGACGTAAATGCATCGTACACCGCAGATTTACAAGGAGATCCTGTAGACCCGATCAGAGTGGATATAGGTGCAGACCAATTTGCGACAGCTGGAACATTCTATCATTTGTTCCCAGATACTATTGGTATTTGTCAACCAGGTGATACAGTAACTCTTGTAGCTCACTATTATGATTCAATTACTTGGAATGGCCAACCAGCAGGAGATACCTTCTCTACCACTACGCAGGGTGTGGTTGTAGTAGATGGGTATGGATTGTGTGCCACGGGCTCTGATACCATCACCATCATAAATTCTACGCCAGTTGATTTGCCAGGAACCTCTGGATTATGCCTGAATGATACGGGAATGATAGATGCTGGGATTTCTGGCGGTTCATATCAATGGTCTACTGGAGATACAACCAAAACGATCATGATTACTTCAGTAGGAGCCTACAGTGTAACGGTAACGGATAGAGACGGGTGTACCTCTACGGATCAAACCAATGCGGTACAGGCGCCCGTTGTTGATCTAGCAGATTCTACAGGCATTTGCGATAGTGCAACCGTAACTTTAGATGCTAGCTTGAATGGAACGTATTTGTGGAGTACAGGTGCAACCACTCAAACTATAGACGTAACAACAGGCGGAAGCTATTCTGTTACAGTGAATGATAACTTTGGCTGTGTTTCTGCAGATACTACATTGGCATTGGAGCAATCACAACCAACCGCAGATTATTCGCATACACAGAACTTCTTTACCGTACAGTTTACAAATACAGGTACAACAGGTCAAAACTACATTTGGTCCTTTGGAGATGGTGACTCTGCTTTTGTTGAGAATCCAACCTATACATACTTCAACAATGGAGCTGCAGAAACTTCTTATTTGGTTACACTGATTGTTTACAACCTTTGCGGTATAGATTCTATAACCTATGAGATTAAAGTTGGACTCAACGTAGGAGCGGAAGAATACAGTTTAAGAGAAGCATTACGTGTTTACCCCAACCCGTCTAACGGAATGTTTAACCTTGAGCTTAACTTAAATGCTCCAGAAGAGGTTAACTATATGCTAACAGATGTTCAAGGTAAGCAGTTGCTTACTAAATCATTGGGAGAGGACAATACGTTGCGCGATGAATTGAATCTCTCAGATTTAGCAAACGGGGTGTATTATCTTACGGTACAAGCAGGTGAAGATCAAACAGTAACCAGGCTGGTTATTACAGATTAAAGTGCATAAATTGAATCAAACGAAAAAGGCAGCCAAACGGCTGCCTTTTTTGTTTCTATTTCTTACGCATATGAATAAGAAGGGGCGTTCCTTGAAAATCCCATTTTTCGCGCAGTTTATTCTCTAAAAAGCGTTTATATGGGTCTTTTACGTATTGAGGTAGGTTGGCAAAAAAGGCAAAACTAGGGTAAGGGGTTGGCAGCTGCGAAACGTATTTAATCTTTACGTATTTTCCTTTTAAGGCTGGTGGTGGATAAGCCCCAATGAGCGGTAAGAAGAAATCGTTTAGTTCAGAAGTTTTTATGCTGCGCTTGCGATTCTCGTATGCTCGAACTGCTGCTTCAAGAACTTTTAATAATCGCTGCTTATTAGGTACACTGGTAAAGACGATTTCCACATCCTTAAACGGACTAATCCGCTCGCGAATGAGCTCTTCTGTTTTCTTTGCGGTATTGGTTTCCTTATCGATTAAATCCCACTTGTTAACACAAATTACAACCGACTTTTTGTTCTTCTGAATTAACCCAAACAGGTTCAAGTCTTGCACTGAAAAACCATTTTCGGCATCAATCATTAGTATACACACATCTGCATGTTCTATGCTTCTGATGGAGCGCATAACACTGTAGAACTCCAAGTCTTCATGCACTTTAGACTTTTTGCGAATCCCTGCAGTATCAACCAGGTTGAAGTCAAACCCGAAGGCATTGAATCTTGTATCTATGCTGTCTCTTGTTGTGCCTGCTAAAGGGGTGACAATATTTCGTTCATCGCCTATTAAGGCATTAATCAAAGATGACTTTCCAGCGTTGGGCCTACCCACTACAGCAATGCGTGGAATATCTGACTCTTCTAGTTCAGGTTCTACTTCAAAATGCGTAACGAGATCATCTAGTAACTCTCCTGTACCGGAGCCATTCATAGCAGAAATACTATGAATTTCACCCATGCCTAAGGCAAAAAACTCCGTAGCATCAAGTGCCTTTTTACTGTTGTCTGCTTTGTTGGCTACCAGATAAATAGGCTTATCCGTTCTGCGTAGCACATTGGCCACTTCCTCATCCAATCCATGAAGCCCTGTGGTAACATCTACCATGAAGAGTATAACATCTGCTTCATCTATGGCTAACAGTACTTGTCTTCTAATTTCATCCTCAAAAACGTCATCAGAACCTTGAATGTATCCACCTGTATCAATAACAGAGAATGATTTGCCATTCCAATCGCTCTTCCCGTAGTGTCTGTCTCGCGTAACACCGCTAAACTCGTCTACAATGGCTTGCCTCATACCAACCAAACGGTTGAATAAGGTTGATTTGCCCACGTTGGGTCTTCCTACTATAGCGATGATGTTCGACATATCAATTTAGGTATCCGTATTTTTTGAGTTTTAATGGGTTGCTTCGCCAGTCTTTATCTACTTTAACATGCATTTCTAAGAAGACCTTTTTCATAAAAAACTTCTCCATGTCTTTTCTAGCTGCGGTTCCCACTCTTTTGAGAGCTTCACCCCTATGACCGATAACTATTTTTTTCTGAGAGTCACGTTCCACAAAAATCTCAGCACGCATGCGAATAATGGTTTCTTCTTCCTTAAATTCTTGTACAGAGACCTCGCAAGCATACGGAATCTCTTTCTTGTAATGCGTGAATATTTTTTCTCGAATCATTTCGCCTGCAAAGAAGCGTTCATTTTTATCAGAAAGGTCTGTTTTATCAAAGAAAGGTGGATGCTCAGGTAATTTAGTTTGAATCCAAGAGAGTACTCGGTCTACTTGAAAGCCGTGCAGAGCAGATATGGGTAGTATTGATGCATTAGGAAATTCATGCTGCCATTTCTCAACTTGCACTTCTACTTCTTCTTGAGAACTTAGGTCAATCTTGTTTAGCAGTACGAGTGTAGGAACACTCATTTTGTTGATTTTCGCTTGAAGCTCTTCATTTTTGAATTTCTTTTCACCAGCCTCAACAATGATTAAGAGTGCATCTGCATCTTGTAAAGCAGACAGCACAAAGGCCATCATTCCTTCATGCAGTTTGTATGCGGGATCAACTATACCTGGAGTATCTGAGAATACGATTTGATAATCGGGTTCGTTAACCATACCCATGATACGGTGACGTGTGGTTTGAGCCTTAGGCGTAATAATACTAAGTTGCTCACCCACAAGTTGATTCATAAGGGTTGATTTGCCCACGTTTGGACTTCCTATAATATTGATGAACCCAGCTTTATGCAATGTTTCTTAATTGTTAAATGAATTTTTGCAAAGATGACAATAATTCTATTACCTTTGCCATCCGAAATCGCGGGGTGGAGCAGTTGGTAGCTCGTTGGGCTCATAACCCAAAGGTCACAGGTTCGAGTCCTGTCCCCGCAACAAAGAAGAAAGCCGATTCAGATGAGTCGGCTTTTTTATTGCCTTTTATTTTGAATGGAATTTTGCTGTTACATACTGCACTCAGAGAGGTTTGATAAAATATACATTGGTTACACGAGCCATTTGATTCAACATTTTCATTCTCATAACGCATTATCTCCATAGGGATATACCAAGAGATATAGACCTTGGGTGGGTATAGTGGGTAAAACCAATGGTAGAAACGCTATTCTTAATGCAAAAAAAGGAGGCCATTGGCCTCCTTTTCAATAAATAGTAACTAGTGTCTAGTTATTTCCTAAGATAATTGGTAAGCCATCTTTACCGCTTCCGATAACAATGATTTTAGAATTTGGTGAATTTGCTAAAGCTTCAGTAGCAGATATTCCTTTTTCCTTTAAGATATTATCTGTGATACTTGCACTTAGAATTCGGTTTGCTACAGCTTTACCTTCAGCATCAATTTTTCTACGCTCAGCTTCTTTTTTCTCTTTATCAATGAGGAAGTTATATTTCTGAGCTTCTTGTTCTGCTGCCAACTTTTCTTCAATGGAGTTTTGAATGGTTTTAGGAAGCTTAATGGAGCGGAATAACAACGCCTTAAGTTCCACATGGTTTGAATTTAGCACGTCTCTTGTTGCTTCTTCAATACTCTGCTCTATCTCTTGTCTTTTGGTAGAGTATAGCTCCTCAGGAGTGTATTGACCAATTACTCGTCTAACAGCTGAACGCAATTCAGGTCGAATCAAATTGTTTTCATAGTCTTTTCTAAAAGCTCTGTATAAGTAGCCGATTTTTTCGGGCTTTGGTCTAAAACGCAATGAGACATCAATCACAATACCTAGTCCGTCTTGTGAGAGTACATCCATGGTTTCTTCAATTTGACGCTCTGCGATGTCGTAAACAATCAGGTCGTTCCAAGGAGCGATTATATTTAGCCCTTCAGATTTAATATTATCAACATCCAACCCAGAGGTGTACTTTTTAAATACAACTCCTCTTTCGGTTGGCTCTAGTATTTTAAAGCTGCTTTGGAAGACAATAAAAGCTACCAAAATAATTCCCCCGATGATAAATAAGGGCCTTAGTTTTCTGGGGTCAAACTCAGGTTGTGCATTTCCAAATTGGTTCATGTTTTATACGTATTTAAATGTTTGTTACTCAAATGTACGTGTAAACGTACTAGTGTGTTTCTAATATTGGTTGGATCTATATAAAAATGCAACCTTCCAATGGCCAGACTTGTTTAATATTGGAAAGAGAATCCATAGACATGATACATATCCCAGATCATATTCAAGAATTGAAATCCTACAATCCAGGGAAAACCATTGAAGAGTACCGTGCGGAATTTGGTTTTAACAATACGGCTATACTGTGGAACAACGAGAATAATCTAGGTGTGCCTCCCAAAGCGATTGAGGCAATGGCGCGAGCTTCCCAAAGTGTGAATGTGTATCCTGATCCGTTAAGTCTTGGCTTGAGAGAAGAGCTAGCAGCACTTAATGAGGTTCATCCAGATTGTATTACAGTAGAGAATGGTTCTGAGAGTATTCTGGCAAATTTGTTCAAAGCATTCATTCAACCTGATGAGCATTTACTAACAAGCCAAGGCACCTTTGTGGCTGTATATATCTGGGCTAAATCAGCAAATAGAGAAGCACGTACTATTCCGTTAAACGAGGATTATGCCTTCAACCTTGACACCATAAAAGCTGCCATTACCGAGAAAACCAAAGTGGTTTATCTAAGTAATCCGAATAACCCTACTGGTACAATGTTTTCTAACCGAGAATTAGATGCCTTCTTAAAGGGAATTCCAGAGCATGTCATTGTAATTATAGATGAAGCTTATTTTGAGTATGCTAGTCTGCTCAGGGGTGATTATCCAGATACTACCAAATTAGAGCACCCACAATTGATTACTTTACGCACCTTTTCTAAGGCTTACGGTTTGGCAGGAGTACGTTTGGGGTATGCTGTAGGTCCGATGCGCTTAATAGAGGCGCTAAATAAGGTGAGAATGACCTTTGCTCCGTCATCTGTAACACAGGCTGCGGGAATTGGAGCCCTACAAGACAAACGTTTTTTAGAGCAAACGCTACGCTTGAATTACGAGGCAGTCACAGAATTTAACTCGTTTTTTGATCAGTTAAAAGTGACACGAGCAGAAACAGCTGGAAACTTTGTTATGATAGATACGCATAGCATTGAGAAAGCAGAAGTGTTGACCGCTAAGTTGTTAAAAAAAGGTGTTTTTGTTCGTTGGTTAAGAGCCTTTGGGCTTCCAACTTGTATTCGAATAAGTACAGGGCTAGAAAGAGAGAACACCTATTTTAAAGAAGTCTTTAAAGAAGTTTGGTAAGTCGGTAATTTTTTTTGAATCTACCCAACCTTTGATAAAGACTTATCGTATTTATCTATGACTTTCTCATAGGCGATTTAGGTTAATTTGATTAACACGAAAAGCGAGCTTTATAGCTCGCTTTTTTGTTTTAGAGTATCAATGAATTCTGATATGGTTTCAAGGGTAACTTCAGGTTGTTGTAAAAATGGAATATGCCTGCAGTTCTGAATCAGCATGGTTTGAACCTTTCCAGAGCAGCTTTCTTTTATTGCCTCCAACTGAGCACTGGTTCCATATTCATCTGTATCGCCTTGCAAGGCCAATACAGGGCAATTGACCTTTTCTAACTCCTTTGTGATATTCCATTTCCTAAATGCTTCGCTTTGCCAGGTATTTGCCCATGCAAAGAAAAGTTCATCTACTTCATTGGGATGATACTTCTTAAGCTTCTCTCGAATGACAGGTTCATAGATGTCTACAGCGGGTTGAATACCCTCTAAGGTTTCTTTCTCAACAAAAACGTGTGCTGCCATTGAGATTAGACCATTAACTCTTTGCGGAAAAGCAGAGGCAAATAGTAGGGCTATACTGCCTCCATCTGAGTGCCCAACAAGGGTGACAGGACAATGAATATGTAACGCCTCTAAAACAGCGGGTAACTCTATTATCGCATAATCATGGAGATAATTGGTTCTCCGTATTTCCGTAAAACCTTGTGAATTGCCATGGCCTTGCCTTTCATAAACTAATCCAGCTAACCCTGTGGCATTACATAATGAGGAGGGAAATTCTTTCCATTGTCCTATACTTCCCAACGCCTCATGAATAAACACCAGAATGCCGTTCTCTTTGCACGTAGGGTTTATCCATTCATAGTGAATAGAAACATCTGGTGCGTTTACCCAAGGCATTAGTAGTCTAAAAGGTCTTCTAGTGCTGTTTGTACTTTGCTGGCATTGGGTAGCATTGTGGCTTCCAGAGTGCTATTAAGAGGAATCGCAGGTAAGTTTTCAGAACCAATTACCCGAACAGGGGCATCTAATTGTTCAAAACAGTTCTGTTGAATAATACCTGTTAATGCGGTTGCAAATGTATTCATGGCTGGCTCTTCTGTAACCACTAAGCATTTGCCGTGTGCTTTCACGCGTTCATAAACTAGGAATTCATCTAAAGGAACTAAGGTTCTCAGATCTATTATCTCAACTCGGTTTTTGTATGCTTTAGAAGCGGCCAAAGACCAGTAAACTCCCATGCCGTAAGTGATGATTACGGCAGTACCTCCTTGCTCTATTAGTTCATTTGAAATGGATTGTACGACTCTACCCTTACCAAAAGGAATAACGTAGTCTTCATCTGGCTCTATGGTCTTCGCTTGTTCAGTTCCTTTTATTTTACTCCAGTATAAACCTTTGTGCTCTAGCATCACCACTGGGTTAGGATCATAAAAGGCAGATTTCATCAAGCCTTTTAAATCTGCTCCCGTAGAAGGATATGCAATTTTAATTCCTCTAATATTTGTAAGAACAGATTCTACAGAACTAGAGTGATATGGACCACCACTACCGTATGCACCAATTGGCACTCTTATAATAGCAGAAGCAGGCCATTTGCCGTTAGACAAGTAATATGACCGGCTCAACTCGGTGAAAAGCTGGTTGAGTCCTGGCCAGATATAATCTGCAAATTGAACTTCAACAATGGGTTTACAGCCAGTAACCGCCATACCAACGGTACTTCCGATAATAAAAGCCTCTTGAATGGGTGTGTTGAATACTCTGTCGTCTCCGAAAGTTTGAGCCAGGGTTGCAGCTTCACGGAATACTCCACCCAATCTGCCTCCAACATCTTGACCGTATAGGAGAGCCTCTGGGTGTTTAGCCAATATTTCTCTGACTGCAAAAAGAGCCGAATCAACCATTACGGTTTTTTCTTTTCCTTCTGGCTCTCGCACTCCTTTTTCTTCCGTTACTGGTGTTGGAGCGTAGGCGTGATTAAATAAGTCTTCTGGTTTAGGATCTTCAGCTTCGAGTGCACGTTGGTAGTCCTCATGCACAACTTTGCCAGCATCCTTTTGGATATTTTCGAGCTCTTCTTTCGTAAAGCCCGCTTCCAAAAGTTGCTTTTCAAAGCGTGGAAAGGGGTCGCGTTTTCCGTGCTCTTCTAAATCATCTCGATACCATTCTTTACGAACCCCACTGGTGTGGTGACCCAACAACGGAACTTTAGCATGTAGTAAGAAAGGTCTTCTTTCTGCTCTTATACAATCTATGAGTTCTGCTATGGTAGCAAATGCCTCAAAAAAATTGGCTCCATCAATGGTTCGTACTTCAATGCCCTTGAATCCTTCTGCATATTCTGCAGCATCCATGGCTCTAGTTTCTGCAGCATTTGCAGATATATCCCACTCATTGTCTTGGACAAAATACAAGATTGGGAATTGCTTAAGTGCTGCCATTTGCAGGGCTTCAGAAATTTCACCTTCTGTCATGGCAGCATCTCCTATAGAACAAACAACTACAGGTTTTTCTTCGTAATCATCTAGCTTTTGCTGTTCGCGATATTGAACACCCATAGCTATACCAGTGGTAGGTATGGCTTGCATGCCTGTAGCGCTAGACTGGTGAGGTATTTTGGGCTTGTCATCATCTTTGAGAGAAGGATGCGAATAGTACGTTCTACCACCTGAAAAGGGGTCATCTCTTTTAGCTAAAAGCTGCAACATACAATCGTAGGGGGTCATTCCAATACCCAGGAGAATACTGTCATCTCTGTAGTAAGGAGATACCCAATCTTGTGGCTTTAACTGTAGGCCTAATGCTAATTGAACTGCTTCATGACCCCTTGATGTGGCATGAACGTATTTGCTAGTTGTTTCTTTATGTGCCTCATACAAGTCACTCATGGCCCTTGCTTTGCACATGAGCTCCCAAGCTTTGCTAAGTATTTCTTTGCTGGGAGTATGCTTAGTAGTGGCACTTTTCTTTGCTGCACTCATTCAATCTGATCTTTCGTTGCGGCCGAAAGGTACAAAGAAGAGGTGTTTTAGTGGTATATGTGTATGAATACAGAATAAGATGCTGAGATTAATAGAAAAGCCCAAAGAACTCATAGCTCCTTGGGCTTTTTTAGCTTTTCTAATTTGGTTTTTAGAACTTGGCTGTGAGTCCTGCGCCAAAAGTCTGTTTAAACTGAGTACGAGGACCTGTAACATCTGAACCGTCTGCACGCTGACCAACTACAATGGTAATATCATCATCGTAGATTAAATTGGTAGTTAAGTTGGCAGACAGCCAGCTATTCACCTTCATTACCAAGAGTACATCCCAAGTAACATCTATGTTCTCTGGATTTTCTAGGTAGTTAGAGAAGAAATCTGCTTTTGTTTCAAAGGTTACATTCTTCATGATTTCTTTTTTCAGGTGTATTTTGGCATATCCCCCAAGTTCAAAACGGAAACGTTTTCCATCACTTATTTTAACACCATTTGCATCAAACTCTGCTGGGTCAACACCAAAATCTCCATTATCTGCTAAACTCTGTAGACGAACGAAAGTCATCTTAGCCGTTGTTGGAGAAAGCTCAAAACTTAACCAATCTGTTGGACTATATGTGAAGCCTAAACCCGCAAATAGGTAGCCTGGAGCCATGAAATGAGATATTCGGTTACCTACGGTATCTTCATCTATTTTGAAACCTTCAGTGAACTGGGTTCTAAAAGTAGAAAGAAAAGATGCATCCCATTTTGGAGCAATACTTCTAGATACTTTGGATATGGCTTCAATTCGGTCGTCTGTTTTTTGGGGTTCACCGCCACCAAGTTGAGTAACACCAATAGACATTTCAAGGTCGTTATCCCAGCTCCATTTGCCTTGGGTATAGTCTGCACTGTACTTTAAGAGTGCATTCCCTGAGACACTGCTTTCACCCCCACCTTGCCAGTTATCAAGGCTAACTTGAGAAAAAGTGATACTAATGAGACCCTCTCTTTTCCATGGACTTTCTACGGAAGTGCTATCCGCTTGTGCATAAATTGCGGGGCTGATTGCAATCATTGCAGCCGCGAGGAGTAACAATTTTTTCATCTTTAAAAAATTAGTTTTTTACAAACAGGGCGCGAAAGTAATTGAATTCTCGCTAAGCTGATTCTTCTTCTGCTGACTTATCTTCTTGATCAGCAATGTCTTCAGATTTTTTCTCTTCAGACTTTTCTACAACAAAGGGATTCTTAAAATTATCATCCTTGGTTTGCTTCAATAATTTCAATTGATCTTTTACACGTTCAATTTGCTCTTTAGAGTGCTCAATTTTTGATTCAACCTCTTCTTTGAGCTTGTTGGCACCTTTTGAGTTTGCAAAGAAACCTAGGTTGTTTTCGTACTGAATGATAGTAGCTTTTAGCTTTCCTATTTTATCTCTCAATTGACGTTCTTCACGTTCAATAGCTTTAGAGTCTACTTTGGTTTTGGCTTCACCTAGCTCTTTGATTTTGGCCACGTATAACAGTTTATCTATCGCCTCATTTTCTAGGCCAATCTCTTTATACTTTTTGGTGAGTGCGTTACTAAATAGGTTATTAACCTTATTCTTATCGTTGATAGGTACAAAACCAATACTACCAAACTTACTAACCAATTCATCTATTGCTTTTATGGTTGCGTTATCATCGGTTTGTGGCTTGATTGCTTCTAGCTCCTTAATGAGTTCATGCTTGGCCTTAAGGTTGTTGTCTTGTCTTTCATCTTTGGTATCAAAAAAGGCCTTCTTTTTTTCAAAGAAATGGTTGCATGCGGCACGGAATTGTTTCCAAAGTCTTTGCTCATCTCGCTGATGTGCTTTACCCGCTTTTTTCCATTTTTTCTGAAGGTTGATTAGCTCTTCAGTAGTTTCTTTCCAAAGTTCAGATTCTTTTAACTCTTCTGCACGCTTAACCAATTCTCTTTTTGTTTCGCGATGCTTGTCTTGTTCGCTTTTTAAGCTTGCATAGAAAGTTTTTTTCTTATTAAAGAACTCATCTCCCGCAGTCTTGAATCGCTTCCAAATCTCTTCGTTTGCTTGTTTGGGGACAAAGCCTGTAGACTTCCATTCTTTTTGAATAGCGATAACGTCATTCGTGAGCTTTTTCCAACGTTTTTCAGAAGTTATTTCTTGAGAGGCCATCTCTTCTATACGCTCACACAATCCCTCTTTCTTTTGGAGGTTTTCTTGCATCTGTTCTTTGATGCCTTTATAATGCGTGCGAATTTTATCATAGGCTTTACGTTGGGCATCTTTGAATCGATCTCTAACACCTTCCCACTTATCGTGAAAAGTTGGTCCTATATCATCCCATTCTTTGGAGAAAGCACGTGTAATGGCCTCTAGCTCTTTTATTTTATCAATGCTTAGGGCTTCTTCCATTTTAATGGCCAATTCTTCTTTTAACTGAAGGTTGCGCTTTAAATCATGCTCAAGCAATTCACGGTAGATACGCATATTGTAGAAGAAAGCATCTCTTGCTCTACCGTAATTTTGATGGAGGTCGTGCTCAACATCAGAAGCTGTTGCTCCAATATTTTTCCAAGCTTCTTCTAACTCCTTTATACGGGTCATAGCCTGCTTGATGTTTTCTTCATTCACCAAGCCCTCTATTTCAGAAATGATTTCTTCTTTCTTCGACTTATTGACCTTTTCTGCTTCTTGAGCTGCCTTCTCAAATGCAGTTTTCTCCTGGGTGAATTTGGTCCATAACGCTGAAAACTTTTCGTCTTCTTCGTCTTTTTTCGCAACGAAATCAGACTTTTCTCCGCCATCGGCCAAGAATTTCTCCAATTGCGCTTTATGGTCTAATGCCAATTGAGTTTGATATGTTGCCAATACGTCTTTGCCTGTAGATGCTTTTTTCTCATCCATTGGCTCAACCAGTAATTCTTCCAGTTTGGTAATGATCTCCTGCTTTGTCATTTGAAATAGGGGATTGTTATTTGCGATGCAAACTTAACGGTTTTTTGAGGGCAATAATCCAGCCTCAGCCGTTGTTATCTGTGTTTAATCTAATCGTAATACACGAAAAGAAACTGTTATAGGTCTTACTTCTTCTTGAATTGTAGGATGAAGTTCTTCGTAAAGTCACTCAAAACTAACTCACCACTCATTGCAGCTCTTTTAGCTAATAGGTCATCCCAATGCTCCGTTCCTTGCCAGAATACTTCTTTGAGCTTAGCCATTGCTTCTGGATTTGAACTCGCCAATTTTTCTAACAAAGAATTTATAGCTTCATCCATAGTGGAGATATCTTCATAGACTCCTGCGTACAATCCTTTTTGTTCTGCCCATTGCGCGGTTCGCCATTCTGAGGCATCTATGGCCAATTGAGACATGGCTGATGTGCCTACCTTTCTTTCCACTGCAGGACCCACTACAAATGGCCCAATACCAACTGCCAATTCGCTCAGCTTAACAGCAGAGTGAACCGTAGCGAAACAGTAGTCTACTGCTGAAGCCATTCCAACACCACCACCAACGGCTTTCCCTTGCACTCTGCCAACAATGAGTTTGGGACATTTGCGCGCAGCATTTATTACGTTGGCAAATCCAGAAAAGAATTTCTTACCTGTCTCCAAATCGTTAATGGCTAATAGTTCATCAAAAGAGGCTCCTGCACAAAATGCACGGTCTCCCGCAGACTTTAGTAAAATAACCTTTATTTCTGGGTTTTGTCCTGCATCAGTAATGGAGTCGGCTAATGCTTTCAATAGCTTTCCCGGGAGCGAATTGCTTGCTGGGTGGTAGAATTCAATTGTTCCTACACCATTAGACACGGTTGTGGTTACGTGACCTTGCTGGGTAATATCTGTCATAGTAAACGTATAATTATGATAGTCCTGTTATTGTTCCTTGTTCATCAATATCCATGTTCACGGCTGCTGGAGTTCCTGGTAAACCTGGCATCCGCAACATGTTACCAGCAATGGGAATTATGAATCCTGCTCCTGCGGCAATTTCAAATTCGCGGATACTAATAGTGAAATCAGAAGGTCTTCCTATTAATGAATCATTGTCGCTAAGCGATTTTTGTGTTTTAGCCATGCAAACTGGAAGTTTATCTAGACCTAGTTGCTCAAAACGTTTAAGCTGCAAAAGGGCTTTTTTACTTAAGTCTACATTGCTGCCTCCGTATACGGTACGGGTTATTTTTAGCATTTTATCAGTGAGAGAATCTTGGAGGTTATACGTAGGCTTAAATTCATTTTTGCATGAGTCAACAGCTGCTACAACTTCCTTTGCCAATTCTTCACACCCTTTTCCGCCTTCTAAAAACCCGTTAGAAACAGCTCCTTTAATGCCTTTTGATGCGCAGAAGTCAAGTAATATTTGAATTTCTGCATCAGAATCTGAGGCAAATTTATTGATTGCTAACACGGGTGGTACACCAAAAGATTGAATGGTTTCTACGTGCTTTTCTAGATTGTCTAAACCCTTTTGCAGAGCCGATGTGTTTTCAGTTTGCAAATCTTTTAGGGCTGCTCCACCATGATACTTTAATGCTCTAATGGTAGCAACAAGTACAACGGCTTTAGGTGATAATCCAGAGGCAGCACACTTTATATTGAAGAATTTCTCTGCGCCCAAGTCTGCCCCAAAACCTGCTTCGGTTACTGTGTAATCTGCTAGATTGAGTCCCGTACGGGTTGCAATAACGCTGTTGGTACCTTGTGCAATGTTAGCGAATGGACCACCGTGAATAATAACGGGGTTACCTTCTAACGTTTGTACCAGGTTAGGACGTATGGCATCTTTTAAAAGAATAGCCATAGCTCCTTCTGCCTTTAAGTCTTTGGCAAAAATTGGATTTCCTGTAAAGGTGTCTCCAATGTAGATGTTTCCTAATCTCTGTTTTAAATCTGCAAAATCTTCAGCCAAGCAAAGTATAGCCATTACTTCAGATGCTGCTGTAATATTGAATCCGGCTTCTCGTGACATGCCTCCTGGTTTTCCACCCAGGCCAGAAATAATGTTTCTAAGAGCCCTGTCATTCATATCCATTACTCGTTTCCAAGTAACCGTTCGTGGGTCTATACCCAATGAGCCTGTTTTCTTTTGAATATCATTGTCAATGAGTGCAGAGAGCAAATTATTTGCTTTTTCAACGGCATTGAAATCTCCTGTAAAATGCAGATTGATATCTTCCATTGGAATTACCTGGCTGTAACCTCCGCCTGCAGCACCTCCTTTAATACCGAATACTGGTCCTAAAGAAGGTTCTCTTAATGCGGCAACTGCATTTTTGCCAATACGGTTGAGTCCGTCTGTTAATCCAATAGATGCTGTAGTTTTTCCCTCGCCAGAAGGGGTAGGAGTAACAGCAGTTACCAGAATTAAATTTCCATGATTACCTTTATCGGCTTTGGCTAAATGTAAAGGGAGTTTTGCCTTATGCTTTCCATAGAACTCCAAATCATCATCTTGCAGTCCTATTTTTCTTCCAATTTCATCAATATGTTTCGGGGTTACGCTATGTGCAATTTCCAGATCTGTAAGCATACTTTTCTATTGAGCTTGCAAATTATGGAATGCAGGTCAGTCAAGCGAATAATTCACAAATGAATACTACTTATTTAATGGCTTTTAGTAGAATTTCTACTGGATGCATAACTTCTCTTGATGTTCCATCTACTATTTGGTGTCTGCAACTAGTTCCTGAAGCTGCTAATAGCTGATCTGGATTGGATTTTCTAATCGCTGGAAACAAGGTGGTTTCTCCAATTTGCATACTCAATTTATAGTGCTTATCCATATATCCGAAAGAGCCCGCCATGCCGCAACACCCAGAAGGTATGAGTCTAGCGTTGTAGTTTTTGGGTAGAGACAATATTTTGCGGGTGTGCGATTCGCTACTTAGTGCTTTTTGATGACAATGGCCATGGATGAGAATATCTCGTGGTTCATCATGAAATTGCTCAGTATTCAGCAAATTTTCATCAATCAAAAGAGAGAGGTATTCTTCAATAGTAAAGGTGTGTTGAGCTAGAATTTTAGCTTTTTCTTTGAGTTCAGCTCGCAGCAAGTCAGGGTATTCATCTCTAAAAGTTAGAATGGCTGATGGTTCTATACCTACCAGAGGTTGGTCTTTGTTAACCAAGTTAGACAACGTTTCTACGTTTTGTTTTGCGCATGAAACCGCCTCGGTTAACATTCCTTTTGATAAGTATGTTCTACCGCTTTCTTTAGGCGAAACAAGGGCAAAGGAGATCCCAAGCTTATCTAGTAGGTTGACAGTAGCAATGCCGATGTGAGTATCATTTAAGTCTGTAAATTCATCTACATACAATAATACAGAAGGGTTTGAAGTAGCTTCTAACTGCTTGGTTGAACAATAGGCTTTTAAGCTTTGAGATTGAATCTTGGGTAAGGATCGCTCTTTAGAAAAACCCACGAACGTTTTTAAGAGTGTCTTGCCGAATGCACTGGTATTGATTGCGTTGAAAATAGGGGCCACTGGCCTTACAAAACGCATGATTGAAGTAAAGTTTCCAATGAGCTTGGTACTAAACGGGGTTCCGTACTTTTGATGGTGCTGATGCTCAAACTCCGATTTTATTTTAGCCATGTCTACACTACTCGGACACTCTTTTTTACACCCCTTACAACTGATGCAATGGTCTAAACTTGCCAATGCATAGTCATGGTTGAATCTCTCTGATTCTTGCTTTTGCGTAATATGTTCTCGTACGAGGTTGGCTCTTGCTCGTGTGGTATGCACTTCATTCTTAGAAGCCATATAGGTTGGACACATAACGCCACCAGTGAGCTCTGTTTTTCTACAATCTCCAGAGCCGTTGCAAAGTTCAGCGGTGCGGAGTAAGCCTTGTTCTTTGGAGAAATCAAGGCTAGTGGGAAAATCAAATGTTTGCTGACCTGGAGTGTAGCGTAATCCCGTATTCATGGGTGGTGTACGAACAATTTTACCCGGATTGAAAATTCCGTTGGGGTCCCAAGTATCTTTTAACTCTTCAAAAAGCTTATAAACTTCGGCTCCTACCATGTAGGGAATAAATTCTCCGCGAAGCCTTCCATCACCATGTTCTCCACTGAGAGAACCTTTATACCTTTTTACTAGCTCAGCAATTTCTGAGAGAATTTCTCTGAATAATTGATTGCCTCTTTCTGTTTTTAGGTTTAGAATGGGTCTTAAATGCAGTTCTCCTGAACCAGCATGAGCATAATGAACGCATTCTAGCTTATGTTTTTCTAGAATCTTATTAAAGTCTTTGATATAGCGGGGAAGGTCTTCAACACGAACGGCTGTATCTTCAATAACAGGCGCTGGCTTGGCATCTCCTGGAATATTTGATAATAGGCCAAGTCCAGCTTTTCTAAGTTGCCATACCTTTTCGCAATCTGTTCCATGGAGTAGAGGGAAGGCGTAGCCAAACCCTTTCGATTTTAATTTTTCCGTTAAGCGTATGGCTCTTTTATCTACAGCTTCTTTGGAATGGTCTAATAACTGAATAACCAAAAGAGCTTCCGGTTCACCTTCAAGAAAGAATCTGTTGGCTTTATGTTCAGCACTGGTTTTGGTGCAGTCTAAAATATAGTTATCCATCAGCTCCACGGCTCCAGGACTTTCCTCTAGTGCAATAATGGTAGACTCTAGCGACTCATATAAATTTTGGAAATGAACGCAAAGCAATCCTTGAATTGGCGGAGGAATGGGAACGGTTTTTAGCGTGATTTCTGTTATAAAAAATAAGGTGCCTTCTGAGCCAGCAATCAACTTACAAAAGTTGAAGAGGTTACTTGAACTTGCGTTTAGGGGATGTGCATCCATTAACAAGTCTAACGCAAAACCAGTGTTTCTTCTTGGTATATCGGGATGCGGGAATGCAGAAGTTATTTTTTTTTGATTTTCAGCATTACCCAATATAGATTGAGCGTGTTTGTAGAGGTCTTGCTCTAGGTTTGATTTAGTTGTTTTTCCTTGAACTTTATCATTAAAGTCACTTTCGTTAAGTGGTTCAAAAACTACTTTGGTACCATCTGCTAGAAAACCTTCAACTCTTAAGAGGTGATCTCTTGTACTACCGTACATTACGCTATTGGAGCCGCAGGAATTATTACCTACCATACCACCAATCATGGCACGATTTGCTGTAGAGGTTTCAGGGCCAAAAAGTCTTCCGTATTCTTTTAGCCAGGTGTTGAGTTCATCTCGAATGACTCCAGGCTGTACAGTTACAGTATGGTCTTCTTTGTTAAACTCAATGATTGAGGTGAAATGTTTGGATACATCAACTATTATTCCCTTGCCAACTACTTGTCCAGCTAATGAGGTTCCCGCGGTTCTGGGAATAAGTCCTATGTCATTCTCTCTAGCAAAGCGAATGAGTGCTTGAATATCATTTTCGTTTTTTGGGAAAGCTACCGCTATTGGAATCTCACGGTAAGCCGAAGCATCTGTTGCATAACTGATTAGGTGCGCCTCATCAAAATGTAAATCTCCGTCTAAAAGGTGTTGCAGAGACAAAAGCGCGGATTGGGTCATTGCGTAAAGCTAGAAAACTAGATACACTTGAAATAGTCAAACGTTTCTAAGCATGCATGGCACTTGTATAAAGACTTACAAGCTGTGCTCCCAAATTGGCTAATCATCTCTGTATCGCGAGATTTGCAGCGCGGACATTTTACCTGTTTAGGTTCAGAAGTTAGCAAAGACTTATCCTCAGAATTTCCCTCTGGTGGAGCAATACCATACTCTTCTAGTTTTTTCTTGCCTTTTTCAGTTAACCAATCGGTAGTCCAAGCAGGGTGCAAGACTTCTTTTACGTCAACAGTTCCATATCCGTTTTGGGCGAGACATTTCTTTATTTCTGCTTCAATGGTTTGCATTGCAGGGCATCCGGAATAGGTAGGGGTTAATTGAATAACCACATCTTCACCAGATAAGCTTACATCGCGTACAACACCCATATCCATGATGGTTAGAACAGGTATTTCTGGATCTGTTACTTCTTCCAATAAGGTTTTAATATGTGCTACAGATAACATAGTCATCTACCACTTAGCATCAGGGTAACAACGGGGTAGGTACTGCATTTCAGCTAGAATAAATCCTAATTCTTCTGAGTGAATACCTTTTAGCTTACCGCCACTTTGCATCCAAGCTTCTCCAGGATAGGTCAATGTAGCTTCTTGAAAAACTTCTTTCACTTTAGCTTCCCATTTCACTTTCAGGGTAGACAAGTCAGGCGCTATTCCAGCTTCTAACAGTACTTCATCCACTTCATCCATATCGAACATTTCACCAGTGAACATCCAAAGTTCATCAATGGCTGCTTCCATCCGGTTATGAGATTCTTCTGTACCGTCACCTAATCTAATAACCCAATCTGCGTTGTGCTTTAGGTGATACGTAACTTCTTTGAGAGATTTTGCAGCAATTGCCGCTAGCTGTTCATCTTTAGACTTAACCAACTCGTGGAGAAAGTAATAGTGAAAGACATCAAAGAAGAAAGAGCGCATAATGGTTTGACCCCAATCTCCATTTGGTTGTTCTGCTAGTAAAAGGTTTTTAAACTCTCTCTCTACTCTAAAGTAGGCAAGCTTGTCTTCATCTCTTCCTTTTCCCTCTACTTCACCCGCATAAGCCAAGTAGTTCCTAGCTTGTCCGATGAGGTCAAGAGAAATATTGATTAGAGCGATATCTTGCTCTAGCTTGGGACCGTGACCACACCACTCAGATATGCGATGCCCAAGAATAAGTGAAGTATCTCCCAATCTCTGGAGATAGGTAAACAGAGCTTCTTGTTGTGTCATGTTACTGTCTTACATGTGTCCCACTTCATCGGGGATGTCATAAAATGTAGGATGCCTGTAGATCTTATCGTTTGCAGGGTCGAAGAAAGCTTCTTTATCTTCTGGTTTTGAGGCATGAATATGATTAGATTCAACCACCCAAATACTCACACCTTCCATTCTTCTGGTGTAAACGTCTCTGGCATTTTCAACGGCCATTTCAGCATCGGCTGCATGTATACTGCCAACATGCTTATGGCTAAGGCCATTTTTGCTTCGTACAAAGACCTCCCAAAGAGGCCATTCTTGTTTCTTGTCCATAATGTTCGGGAATTATAGGATTATGCTGCTGATTGAGCCCGTTTTTCGGCTTGCTTTTCGGCATAAGCCGATGCTGCTTCACGAACCCAGGCTCCATTGTCTTTAGCTGCTTTGCGCTCTCTCAATCTAGATCTATTCATCGGGCCGTTACCTTTAATTACGTCCATAAATTCATCCCAGTTGATTTTTCCAAAGTCATAATGACCTCGTTTTTCGTTCCATTTTAAATCAGGATCAGGAATGGTAAGCCCTAGATATTCTGCTTGAGGAACGGTTTTATCGATAAACTCTTGTCGTAACTCATCATTACCTTGACGCTTAATTTTCCACGCCAATGATTGTTGGCTATGAGTTGAGTCTTTATCGCTTGGTCCAAACATCATTAACGATGGCCACCACCAACGATTGAGTGCATCTTGAGCCATTTCTTTTTGCTCAGGAGTTCCTTTAGCAAGAGTCATAACTATTTCATAACCCTGTCTTTGGTGAAAGCTTTCTTCTTTACAAATACGAACCATTGCCCTGCTGTATGGACCATGAGAGGTACGCGTTAGCATTACTTGGTTTTGAATGGCGGCACCATCTACTAACCAACCAACTGTTCCTATATCTGCCCAAGTAACGGTAGGGTAATTGAAAATGTTAGAATATTTGGCTCTGCCATTGTGCAAATCATCTATCGTATCTTCTCTTCTCGCACCAAGTGTTTCCACTGCACTGTACAGGTAGAGGCCGTGACCTGCTTCATCTTGCACCTTAGCTAAAAGAGCCACTTTTCTACGTAGAGAGGGAGCTCTGGTAATCCAGTTAGCTTCAGGGAGCATTCCTACTACCTCAGAATGGGCATGCTGAGAGATCTGTCTGATGAGTGTTTTCCTATACTCATCTGGCATCCAGTCTCTGGCTTCAATCTTTGTCTCGTTCTCGATTTTATTCAAGAATTCTTTTTCAAAATCTCTTACTTGAGTCATCAAACAATCGTTTTGGTCTTTACAATTTTACAAAAAAGCGAGGGGAGAGAATGTTTGGAAAGCCTCTAAATTAGAATTCCAATCACACCCTTGAAACGAATCTATTTTAAAATTGTTCTTAGCTCTCTAAGGTTTAGATTTGCGGTACTAGATTTTAATTTATGGCCAAATTTCATCCCCTGCAAGTTAAGGAAGTTAGAAGAGAAACAGAAGACACCGTTTCAGTAGCTTTTGATATCCCCGCTTCACTTGCAAATGAGTACAAATTCAAGCAAGGACAATACATTACACTCAAAGCAGATATTAACGGAGAAGAGATTAGAAGGTCTTACTCTGTTTGTGTGAGTCCGCTAGACAAAGAACTTAGGGTAGCTGTGAAAATGGTTCCAGGTGGCAGATTTTCTACTTATGCTAATACGGTGTTGCAGCAAGGAGATGTATTGGACGTAATGCCACCCATGGGGAACTTTTATTCTGAGGTTGACGCCAGTCAGCGTAAAAAATACGTGCTTTTTGCAGCAGGTAGCGGAATAACTCCAATAATGAGTATCCTAAAAACCGTGCTACAAACGGAGAGTGATTCTGAGGTAGTCTTGTTTTACGGAAATAAGAAAAGTACTACGGTCATATTCCAAGAGGAGATTGAAGGTTTAAAAAACACCTATATGAATCGCCTGAGTGTGTATTATGTACTCACGCAAGAGCATCCTGGAGCTGAGATGTTTTATGGCAGGATAGATGCAGATAGGTGTAGTGATTTTGCTACCTACCTATTTGATCCTCAGACTGTAGATGAAGTCTTTATTTGCGGGCCAGAGCCTATGATTAAGGCAGTATCGGGAACACTTGAATCCAAAGGAGTAGAAAAATCTAAGATTCACTTTGAGTTATTTGGAACTCCTGTTGCTGGAGAACAAACACGAAAAACTTCTTCAACGGTAGATTCAGAATCAGCTGTTCAAGATGCTGATGTTACCGTGGTATTGGATGCAGAAAGAGGTAGCTTTACCTTATCTACAGACGGTGATACTATTTTAGATGCGGCCACAGATGCTGGCATGGATGTTCCATTTGCATGCAAAGGGGCAGTTTGTATGACGTGTAGAGCTAAACTCTTAAAAGGTGAAGCTTCCATGGAGAAGAATTATGCATTAACAGAAGATGAGGTGAAGCAGGGATATATTCTTACCTGTCAGGCGCATCCAACTTCAGAGAATCTCATCGTTAGCTTTGATGATTAGTCGTTTGGTACAATAGTTGGTTCAACAGAAGTGATTTCTTATCGAGTAAGAAGATAAGATGTAACGAAAAATCAACCGATTGAATAACCCGTAAGGTTGCCACGTTCTAATCGGAATCTGTATTATTGTTATTAAATCTCTAAAAGAATGAAAAAGCTTTACGCATTTGTGTTTGCTGCATTATTCCTGGTTTCAGGAGCGATGGCGCAAGAAGAGGAAAAAACCAATCAAGAAAAAGTTGAGGAATTAAAAACTCATATCCGTACGATGTACGAATCATATCTATCAGGTCCATCAACCCTCACAACAGAGGAGGAGTTTTTGAATCTTTTTGATATGCGTTTTATTGGTTCTGAAGTTAAGGTGGATGTTTTAGGATTGGTCAATATCAAAAAGACGAATCGTGGAACGATGATTGACGATTATCGAGAATACAAGAAAACTATTCAAGGTTCAGGTCTTAATACTCTAAAGTTCACCATTAAGAAGTTTCATACAGTTGCCGTTAAAGGTAATACGGGTGTAGCTGCTCTAGACATTACATTTGAGGTTTTCAAAGAGGGGGACTTGATTTCTAAAGGAGATCAAACCGTTAGTATGACTCTTTTAGAATCTAAAGAAGGCTGGAAAGTTACTTACCTCAGCAGATTATACGTAGAGTCTGAGAAATATGTTGGTAATTGTATTTGCCAAATATTTGGAAATAGTGGTGATGACAAGACAGGGAAGTTCGCTACATATTTAACTGTTCCAGATGGTGACGAATACTTAGAGTTGAACGATCGATTCAGTATTTCTACTAAAGGAGACAAAGCCGTGATTTTGAGAAACGGTGACGATGAATACAGTTGGAACAAATCAACTGGTGAAATCATGAAATATGGCTCAGTAATAGGAAACGCGCGAACAAATCCTACAGCTATAAAGAACGTATTGAAATACGCTAACTCTGATAGATGTCAGCGTGTGGTACCAAAGAATTAGTTATGTTTCTCCTGCCACAGATTTAGGAGAGTCTAATGGGATTAAAAGGAACCAAGCTGGCCAGTGTGCTAGGAATTTCTTGTCCGCGGTGTCAAGAAACCAAGTTGTTTGAAGACAGCAACCCTTACAACTTTAGTAAGATTTTTGATATGCCCGAGAGATGCAAGGCTTGTGGGCAAAATTTTGAAGTGGAACCGGGGTTCTACTACGGAGCCATGTACGTGAGTTATGGTTTAAGCATAGCCTATTTGGTTTCTGTATTTGTTGCTTTTGTTGTGTTGTATCCAGATTTTACAATTACAGAGTACTTGGTTACAGCCATTACCTCGCTAGTTATATTAACACCACCATTTTTCAGGATTAGCCGTGCTATATGGATTAACTTTTTTGTGAGTTTTGACCCTCATGCTGTTGAAGCTTATCAACAAGAACTAAAGAAAGAAGAAAATACAAGAAATGAAAAAGGCGCTGAATAAGCGCCTTTTTTCTTTTGTTCCTAAAACCAAATCTCTAAATAGCTCCAGATTCGGTTGGCATTTTTCTATCTACTTTCTTAACTAAACCTTGAAGTACTTTACCGGGTCCTACCTCAGTAAATGAAGAAGCACCATCAGCAATCATTTGACTAACCGTTTGTGTCCATTTCACAGGTCCTGTAAGCTGTGCATTTAGGTTTGCTTTAATTTCTTCAGGAGTTGTAACTCCTTTTGCCACTACATTTTGATAGATAGGGCATCTAGGTGTGTTAAATGTTGTATTTGCAATGGCTGCCGCTAGCTTCTCTCTAGCTGGTTCCATAAGTGGTGAGTGAAACGCCCCACCAACTGGAAGTGGAAGCGCACGTTTAGCACCGGCTTCTTTCATTGCCTCACACGCTTTATTCACAGCATCAATAGAACCTGAAATCACCAATTGACCTGGGCAGTTGTAATTGGCTGCAACTACCACACCTTCGGTTTCAGCACACACACGTTCTACAACTTCATCTTCTAATCCTAAAATGGCTGCCATGATTGATGGCACAGCTTCGCAAGCTTCTTGCATGGCCAACGCTCTTGCCGAAACTAACCTTAAACCGTCTTCAAACTCCAGTGCTCCTGTTGCAACCAGAGCAGAGAACTCTCCCAATGAGTGACCTGCGGCCATTTCCGGTTGGAAAGAATCTCCCATGGTTTTAGCCAATATGACAGAGTGAAGAAAAATAGCAGGTTGAGTAACCTTGGTTTGCTTTAGCTCTTCATCTGTTCCATTGAACATGATGTTGGTAATGTCAAAACCCAATAGTTCATTGGCTTTTTCAAACATGGATTTAGCTTCAGCGCTAGCTTCAAATAATTCTTTTCCCATACCGGAAAATTGGGCGCCTTGACCCGGAAATACATATGCTTTCATGTGTTATTCAGATTCTGTTTAACGAAGCAAAGTAAGCCAAACGTATGAGATTGTTGCAGCGCTTAAAATCTATCTTTGCTCCAAACGCATTGTATTATGATTGTAGTAACAGGCGCAGCGGGTTTCATTGGAAGTTGCATGGTGAGTAAACTGAATCGCGAAGGCTTTAATGAGGTTATTGCCGTAGACGACTTTAGCTTTCCTGAAAAAAACAAGAACCTAGAAGGAAAGAAAATCCGAGAACGTGTTGAGCGAGAGCGATTCTTCCCTTGGCTTGATGCGAACCAAGAAATGGTTGAGTTCATTATTCATTTAGGTGCTAGAACAGATACTACGGAATTTGATGTTTCTATCTTCAATCATTTGAACATTAACTATACCAAGACCATGTGGGAAAAGTGCGTTGAATATGGTCTCCCATTAGTTTATGCAAGTAGCGCTGCAACCTATGGTTTAGGAGAATATGGTTATGAAGATTCTCACGAGATCATTCCAAAGCTTAAACCGCTGAACCCATATGGAGATTCAAAGAATGACTTTGATGTTTGGGCTTTGCAGCAAGAGAAAGCTCCGTTTTTTTGGACGGGAATCAAGTTCTTTAATGTATACGGTCCCAATGAATTTCATAAAGGAAGAATGGCATCCGTAATATGGCATACCTTTAATCAAATTAAGAAAACAGGTGAGATGAAGTTATTTCAGTCTCATAATCCTGATTACAAGAACGGTGAACAAATGCGCGATTTTGTCTATGTGAAAGATGTTGTAGAGGTACTCTTCTATCACATGATGAATAGGAAGAAAAGCGGCATTTATAATTTGGGAAGCGGTAAAGCTCGAACTTTTAAAGATTTGGCAGAAGGCACTTTCAAAGCGCTCGGATTGGAACCCAAGATTTCTTTTGTTCCTACACCGGATGACATTAGAGATAAATACCAATACTTCACTGAAGCACCGATGGAGAAAACCATCTCGAAAGGTTACGGTAAGCCCTTTACAACCTTAGAAGAAGGAATAGAAGATTACGTGAAAAACCATTTGGTGCCTAACGAGTACTACTAGAGTGCATCGTTGAGCTCGTTAAGAAAACCTTTGATATCTTTCAATTTGCTCACAATGGCAGCATGTTGAATGGTTTCGTCTTTGTTTTCTTTAAGTTTCTTTTTTGCACCTTCTAAGGTGAAGCCTCGCTCTTTGACGAGGTGATAAATAAGCTCTAGGTTATCTATGTCTTTAGCTGTGAAGAGTCGGTTACCTTTTTTGTTTTTCTTAGGCTTGATTATAGCGAACTCTTTTTCCCAATAGCGTATGAGTGAGGCGTTTACATCAAAGTGAGTAGCAACTTCACCTATAGTGTAATATAGTTTACCACTCAATCTAGCCATAGGTTAATCGAAAGATTGATTAGTTTGAGAAGACAGTTCAATCATCAGTTCATACTCCTCTGGAGATAAGTCGTTGGAGTAGAAATTTACAGGATTAATCTTGGCATTATCTTTTATAACTTCATAGTGCAAGTGAGGGCCCGTTGATCTCCCCGTATTTCCTACATAGCCTATGATATCGCCACGTTTAATCTTTTGTCCTCTACGCACATTGAAATTGTGCATGTGTGCATACAGGGTTTGATACCCATACCCATGCCCTATAATCACATGTTTACCGTACCCACCTCTGGCGGTTTTAACTTTTTCTACAATACCATCTCCAGTAGCATAAATTGGTGTGCCTGTGGGAGCTGTAAAGTCCATTCCAGTATGCTTCATTCTAATTTTTAGAATGGGGTGTAGGCGCATTCCAAATCCTGAAGCCACTCTCGTGAGGTCTTTCTTAGCAACTGGCATGATAGCAGGAATAGAGGCAAGCATCTTTTCTTTTTGGCGGGCCATATCATACACTTCATCTAAAGACTTAGACTGGATGTACATCTGCTTTGCCAAGCGGTCTAACTTTTCAGTTGTGTTAATAACCAAGTCACTTTTTTCATAGCCCTCGAGTTTCTCATATCTGTTAGATCCACCAAAGCCTGCTTTTCTAATGTTATCTGGAATTGGTTCTGCTTCAAAAATTACTCTGTAGACATTATCATCCCTATCTTGAATATTACCCAAAACAGCATCTAACTCTTGTAAACGTGCATTCAATAAGTCATACTGTAGTGCAAGTTGTTCATTTTCTCGTTTAAGCCTTTTTTCTTTTGGAGAATCTAAAAAGGTGTAAAACAGTGCTAAGAAAATTATTGCAAAGACTAACCCCGTGCCTATGTAAGACAAGAATTTCAGCACTCTACCCTTGAGACCAATCTCGGTCTTTTCATAGGTGAGTGTTTTTGGATTGTACCTGTATTCGGGTTTAGCCATAAATGCTTGCTAATGTGCTTGTTTAAAGCAATGCAAAGTTACTGATAAAAACTACTTTTGCAATCCGCGTTCAGCACCTTAACAGTCTTTAACATAACACGCTTATGAACTGGGATTCAGCACGTATTCGCAGCACATTTTTATCATTCTTTGAAGCAAAAGAACACCGTATAGTATCATCTGCTCCAATGGTAGTAAAAAACGATCCAACGCTTATGTTCACTAATGCGGGAATGAATCAGTTTAAAAACTATTTTCTTGGAGAGGAGAACCCGAAAAATGCCAGAATAACGGATACACAAAAGTGTCTTAGAGTTTCTGGTAAACATAACGACTTAGAAGAAGTTGGTGTAGACACCTATCACCACACGATGTTTGAAATGCTGGGCAATTGGTCTTTTGGTGATTACTTTAAAGAAGATGCCATTGATTGGGCATGGGAACTTCTAACAGATGTTTATGGTATAGAAAAGGACAGACTGTACATTACCGTTTTTGGTGGAGATCAAGAAGACGGATTACCGGAGGATACCGAAGCAGCAAAGCTCTGGTCTAAGTATGTTCCAGCAGATCGGATTTTAAGATTTGGTAAAAAAGATAATTTCTGGGAGATGGGAGATGTGGGTCCATGTGGCCCATGTTCAGAAATTCATATTGACATACGTACGGAAGCGGATAGGTCAAAGACCAATGGAGCTGAATTGGTGAATGAAGACCATCCAGAGGTAATTGAAATCTGGAACTTGGTTTTCATGCAATTGAATAGACAAGCCAATGGCAACTTGGTTAATCTACCAAACAAACATGTAGATACCGGTATGGGTTTTGAGCGCTTAGCTGCCGTACTTCAAGGAAAGCGTTCGAATTATGATAGTGATGTTTTCTCAGGCCTACTCTCAAAAATTCAAAAGCTAACAGGGGTGAAATACACACAGAGCGATGAGAAAAAAGACATCGCTATGCGCGTTATTTCAGACCACATACGTGCAATTGCTTTTTCAATTGCTGATGGCCAGTTGCCATCTAATGCTGGTGCTGGTTATGTGATTAGAAGAATTCTAAGAAGAGCGGTTCGCTATGGCTACAGCTTTTTGAATATGCAAGAAGCCTTTATCTACCAATTGGTAGAGGTTATGTGCAAAGAGATGGGAGAAGCATTTCCTGAGCTTCCAGCACAGCAAGAGCTCATACAGCGCGTAATTAAGGAAGAAGAAGAAAGTTTCTTGAAGACCTTGGAAAGAGGTATTCAGCGGTTCAATGAGTATAAAGCGAATCACAAACAAGTAAAGGGTGATTTTGCTTTTGAATTGTATGATACGTTTGGATTTCCGATAGATTTAACACGGCTAATGGCAGCTGAGAACAGCATGCTGGTAGATATTGAAGGTTTTAATGCTGCGCTAGAAGATCAGAAAAACAGATCTCGGAAAGCAACCTCATTAGAAACCGATGATTGGGTTGTTCTGAAGGAAGATGACCAGGAAGAGTTTATTGGTTACGATTATACCGAAGCAGAAGTATTCATAACACGATATAGAAGGGTTAGCCAAAAAGGGAAGACATTTTACCAGTTAGTATTTAATATAACTCCATTTTATGCCGAGGGTGGAGGTCAAATAGGAGATAAAGGAGTAATTGATGGTGCTGAATCAGGCAAGGTGTCGATTTTTGACACCAAGAAAGAGAATGCCCTAATTGTTCACTTTGTTAAGGAACTTCCTAAGAACTTAGACGAGAAGTTCACTGCAAGTGTTAACGCAAGTAACCGTGAAAGAACTGCAGCTAACCACTCTGCAACGCATTTACTACATCATGTGTTGCGCGAAGTTTTGGGAACGCACGTTGAACAAAAAGGCTCGTTAGTCAATCAAGATTATTTACGATTTGATTTTAGCCATTTTGAAAGAGTAAGTGCTGAGGAGCTAAGATTAATTGAGCGTAAAGTAAATGCATTGGTTAGAGGTAATATTGATCTTACAGAACGCAGAGCAATACCCATTCAAGAGGCTAAAGAGCTAGGTGCACTTGCCTTATTTGGTGAAAAATATGGTGACCTAGTTCGTGTTATTCAATTTGGAGATAGTATAGAACTTTGCGGTGGAACCCATGTATCTCGTACAGGAAATATTGGCTTGTTTAAAGTGCGTGGAGAAAGTAGTGTGGCAGCAGGTATACGCAGAATTGAGGCAGTTACAGGAGAAGTAGCAGAAGACTTGCTTTTTGAGAAAGTAGACATGTTAGATGACTTGCGCGGAATGTTGCGGAACACAAAAAATGTGAAGCGTTCGTTGGAGGAGTTGCTTCTTGAGAACTCAAGCTTATTAGGTAGAGTAGAGGAGTTTCAGCGTCATAGAATTAAGGAGTGGAAGACAATTCTTAAAGACGACCTTCGAGAGATTAATGGGATGAAGGTGGCAATGCGTGAAGTGGATGTTGCACAGAACGCTATCAAAGACATGATGTTTCAGCTTCGTTCTGAATTAGAAAACGCAGTAATTATTGTGGCTTCGAAGTCAGATAAAATCACCCTTTCTGTGGCCGTTACAGATGACTTGGTGTCGGCAAAGAAGGTACACGCAGGAAACTTAGTAAGAGAAATGGCGAAAGAAGTGAAAGGTGGTGGCGGTGGTCAACCATTCTTTGCAACTGCTGGAGGAAAGGACCCCAATGGTATGGAGAAGGCATTTGCTAAAGCACTAGAGATTCTATCTTAAACGGCTTCTCTTAAAGTAAATGAAATGCACGGGCCGTTGGAAGTATTAGATATTTCCAAAGAGCTCTGTATTTGTTCTAGCAAGTAGAGTACTAATTGAAGCCCTATGCCTATTATTTTTTGGCTTGAAAGTAAATGGAGGTTTTAATCAATAGTATGTTCTATCAATTCACAAACGTCTAATAAGTTGGTCTTGAATCCTTCATCTGTATAAGACTTACTCATATCCACAAGGTTTTCAAGAATGTCTTGAGCAGCTAGATTATTCATTTACAGCAGGTCAAGAAGTTCTTTGTCAACACCTGCTTCAGCTACAAGATCAATCAAGCCATTGTTGGTTTTTCACCGATAAAGTCTGGTGAAAATTTAACGGAAATAGCAGTAGGTGTAAATCGTATTTAATTGATAACGAATCGCTTTACATCTGCTTCTGTTATTTTTGATTCTGACAAAATAATTAATCGCTCAATCACATTTCTCAGTTCTCTTATGTTCCCGGTCCAATCGTATTTAGAAAGCAGCTTTAATGCACCAGCGTTAATCGTTTTAACCTGTCTTCCTTGACTTTCGCAGAGTTGTTTTAAAAAGAAATCTGCTAAAACGGGAATGTCATCTCTTCGCTCATTTAAGCTTGGAACGTGTATTGGAATAACGCTTAAGCGGTGGTATAAATCTTCTCTGAAGTTGTTCTCTGTTATCTCATGCTTCAAGTCTTTATTGGTGGCTGCAATAACTCGAACATTTACTTTAATATCCTTATCGCCACCAACTCTTGTTATTTTATTCTCTTGAAGCGCACGCAGTACTTTGGCTTGTGCAGATGCCGCCATATCGCCAATTTCATCTAGAAAAATGGTGCCTCCTTCTGCTAGTTCAAACTTTCCTTTGCGCTGTTTTACGGCAGAAGTAAATGCGCCCTTTTCATGACCAAATAGTTCGCTTTCAATTAAATCAGCAGGTATTGCCGCACAATTGACTTCAATAAATGGTGCTTTACATCTTGCGCTTTTCTCATGTAGCTGCCTTGCAACAAGTTCTTTTCCAGATCCATTTGGTCCAGTAATGAGCACTCTCGCATCGGTATCTGCCACTTTATGAATTAGTTCTTTTACTTCATTGATTACAGCGCTGTCTCCAATGATATCAAATCCCGTTTTCCTTGCAATTTTCTTTTTTAGACGTTTGTTCTCCGCAACCAAATTATTTTTGTCTAAAGCATGTCTAACAGAAACTAAAAGGCGGTTAAGGTCTATAGGCTTTTCTATAAAATCAAAAGCTCCTTTTTTGAGTGCACCAACTGCCGTTTCTATGCTACCATGACCAGAAATCATAATTATTGGAACTTCAGGTTTTAGCATCATTAGCCCGTCAAGTACATCTGTACCATCCATTTTAGGCATTTTGATATCGCAAAGAACCAAATCTATTTCTTGGTCTTTGATTGCTCTTAACCCTTCGGAACCATTTTGGGCTTCAATAACTTGCATTTTTTCGTATTCAAGAATCTCTTTTAAGGAGCTCCTAATACTTTTTTCATCATCGATTACCAAAACAGTAGTTGCCATTTTATTGAATTTGATTGAGCCATGCGCTTAGCGCTCCTTCTTTTAAAGCATACTCAGATACCAATAGAGTATTTGGATTGGAGTATTCCATTACTTTCTTAACCAGTAGTGCTGCAATGTGCATAGTCTCGGCTCTCATTTCTATGAGCCCTGGCCATTGCAATCTATCTGTTAGTGATGAACTTATGAGCTGTTCTAAAATTACTTGTTGATGCTCCAAGTTGAGCATGTAATGCGCTAGCCTAGCGTTTTCTATTTTTTCTTGTGATGCGTTAGTTTGAATTGAGTAAAGCGTTTCAAAAGAACCTGAAGAGCCTATGAGAACATTCACCGGATAGAGTGACAGTTGCTCTGTGAGTTCCTTCAACTTAGCATCTATAAAAAAGCCAAGCTGATTTAAGACTACTGGTGTGAAGGTGTCATCTGCATTAAATTGTTCTAATAGCCTACTAACGCCTAAGTCTGTGCTCTGCTTCCAAACGGTTCTGCTTCCTTTTCCGATTATGAACTCTGTACTTCCACCACCAATATCCATGATAAGAAAGAAGCTTTCATCAGGCAAATCAATTGCTTTGGTAACTCCTTTGCGGATGAGGTTTGCTTCTTCAACGCCATCAATAATACTCACCGTAAAGCCGTAGCGAGACTCAATTTCTTCTGCAAGTTGTTTACCATTTTCGAGTGAGCGCATCCCTGAAGTTCCTATGGCTTTGAGGTTAGAAATAGGAACATCAAACTCGCTAAGCGTTTGTAGATGCTTCTCAACCGCATCTAGGGCTCTTGATTTAGCTTCATCCACTATGCGATTAGTATCAATACCGCCTTTTGCGAGCTTTACAACCGCTTTGCTTCTTTGGATGTAGGCTTCACCATCTGCTGTTTGTTCTCCAATCACCAAGTTCCAGGTGTTGGTTCCCATATCTATAATTGCGCCTCGTTTAGTCATGGTAACGAATCCACTTCCAAATTTCCTTGTAGTTCACTTTCTTGCCATACATCAAGATACCAGTACGGTATATTTTAGCTGCTAACCAAGTAGTGAATACAAAGCCTGCAACCAAAAGCACCATAGAAAGAGCCAACTCCCAGTATTGTGCTTCTTCAATACCCATAGCCACTCGAACCATCATTATGATGGGGCTTGTGAAGGGTATTATAGAGCCCCAGAATGCTGCAGGACTTCCAGGGTTTTCAATAATGGTAAATGAAAGAAAGTAAGCCAGAATGAGTGGAAGTGTAATAGGCAGCATGAATTGTTGGGTATCTGTTTCACTATCTGCAGCTGCTCCAACTGCAGCAAAAAGGGAGCTATACAATAAGTATCCTCCCATAAAGTAAAACAGGAAGAGTCCAAGCATTAGTGGCCAGTTTATGCGGTTAATAAAGTGCGCAGGATTTGTAATATCAGTAGCTTTTATATCTAGGTCTTTTGGAACATCGGCATCTGCCAAAGCCGTAGTAGTTTGCATTTGCTGTTCAGTGAAAGAATTTAACTCTTCTTGAAAAAGCATTTGTTGACTTACCGTGATGAAAGTAAATGACAACACAATCCATAAAGAGAACTGGGTGATACTCACCAATGCAATACCAATGATTTTACCCATCATTAGCTCAAATGGTTTCACTGAGCTTATAATGACTTCTACAATTCTACTTGATTTTTCTTCAATTACTCCACGCATTACCTGAACGCCATATAAGAAGATGAACATGTAAATGGCTATACCAAAGGCAAAACCAATGGCGGCTTTTTCACCCATTACCTCTTCTTCTTTTCCTGATTCGGTATACTTAATTAAGGCTAAATCAAAGCTGGTTTTTACTTTTTTGTAGTCCTCTTTATTGATGCCGTAGAGTTTTAGCTTTTCATCTTCAACGATTCGCTCCACCCGTTTTTCAATAGAGCGCTTCATTATGTTTCCTGGCTGCTCTTTAAAGTAGAGTAGAGGTCTATTACTACTCAGTATGTTTTGGGGAATATGCAAAACGCTTGTGTATTCAGAATCTTTAAAGCCTTCTTTGGCGGGCTCAATTTCCAAACCAGGAATAAACATGAATGAAAAATTATCGCCATCTTCAAGATTTGAAAACGCACCTCCAGTTTCATCAATTACCAATATACGCTGCTCTGTGTTTTCACTTAGGCCAATCCAAATGACTAAAGCCATAACACCAGCTAAAAGGAGAGGACCCAAAATTGTCATCAAGATGAACGACTTCTTTTTTACACGGGTCATGTATTCCCTGCTTATGATTAGTCCAATCTTATTCATGATCTGTCTCCTGCTCTTGGTTTACGGTTTGAATGAAGATTTCATTCATAGATGGTAATATTTCTTGAAGCCCAGTAACCTCTACATGAGGTATTATAGCTTGAAGTAGCTCATTTGGGTTATGGTCTTTGATAATCCTGATTTTAGCTGTGGTATGATTGAATTCGTCTGTTTGATGATCGATTAATTCAAACCCTGTCCATAAAGCATTTGTGAAGCCAATCATATTTCCTTTGAAGCTAACTTCAAAAATGTTGGGCTTATATTGCTCTTTGATTTCACGCACTTTTCCATCTAAGATCTTCTTGGATTTATTGATTAGGGCTATTTCATCACAGATTTCTTCTACTGATCCCATATTGTGCGTAGAGAAGATTATGGTAGTTCCCTGTTCTTTTAAGGCTAAAATTTCTTGCTTGATTAGATTGGTGTTTATAGGGTCGAAACCACTGAAGGGTTCATCTAAAATTAACAAGTCTGGTTTATGCAGAACGGTAACTATAAATTGGATTTTTTGGGCCATCCCCTTAGAGAGTTCTTCTACCTTCTTATCCCACCAATCGATAATTTCGAACTTTGTAAACCAAATTTTGAGAGCAGATAGTGCCTCTTTTTTAGACATGCCCTTGAGCATACTGAGATACAAGGCTTGTTCTCCAACTTTCATTTTTTTGTAGAGTCCTCGCTCTTCCGGTAAGTACCCAATGACGTTTTCGTGACCAGGAGCCAGTGGCTTACCGTTCAGTAATATTTCACCCGTATCAGGAGCTGTAATCTGGTTTATGATTCTAATGAGAGAGGTTTTTCCGGCTCCGTTAGGACCGAGCAGCCCAAACACTATTCCCTTGGGAATACCAAGACTTACATCATTTAGGGCTACGTGATTAGCATAGGACTTGGATATATCCTTTGCTTCTAAAATATATTCCATAAGCACAAGAAAAGACCTGCGTTATCGCAGGTCTAAAATTAGATTTTAATCTAAGAATAAAGGAGTTTATTCTCGTTAAGAAAAGTATTCCTTCATTCTACTGAAGAAACTCTTTTCACTACCATCTGGATTTGGTTGGAAATTTTTGCTGTTACGCAATTTCTCCAGGAGTTCTTTCTCCTCTTTGGTGAGGTTTTTAGGAGTCCAAACGTTAACATGAACCAACAAGTCTCCTGTGCCATATGCATTTACAGAGGGCAGTCCTTTTCCTTTCAGACGCAAGATTTTACCAGCTTCTGTTCCAGGAGCTATTTTGATTTTTGCTTTACCAGATACGGTTGGGATTTCTGCAGAATCTCCAAGTGCTAAGTCTGCAAAATTCAAGAATAAATCATAATGCAGGTTTTGGCCTTCGCGGGCCAAGCTTGCGTGTTTTTCTTCCTCAATTAAGACAATTAAGTCTCCTGCAACACCACCTTTAGGACCTTCATTTCCTTTGCCGCGTACGGTGAGTTGCATTCCTTCTTCAACACCAGCTGGTATGTCAATTTCTATAACATCTTCTTGGCGTATTTGACCGTTTGCATCACTACCTGGGGCTTTCTTTTCAATTGTTTTACCATCACCGTTGCAAGATGGGCAAGTAGATGCCGTTTGCATTTGCCCCAAGAAGGTGTTCGTTACGCGCATTACTCTACCAGAACCACCGCAAGTCTGACACGTTTTGTAGGTAGATCCTTGGGCATTTACGAGCTTGTTCACCTTTATTTTCTTGCGAACGCCATCTGCTATTTCTTCTAGGCTCAGCTTTACTCGAATTCGTAGATTGGTACCTCGGGTAGCACGTTGGCGACCTCCACCGCCTCCAAAACCACCACCTCCACCGCCTCCAAAGGCAGAGCCGAAGATATCTCCAAACTGGCTGAATATGTCGTCCATCGACATACCCGCTCCTCCAAAACCGCCTCCTGCAGCTCCAGACATACCGGCATGGCCAAATTGGTCGTATCTAGCCTTTTTGTCTGCATTGCTCAGTACTTCGTATGCTTCTGCAGCCTCTTTAAAGTTTTCTTCAGCTTGGGTATCACCAGGGTTTTTATCTGGGTGGTATTTCAAGGCAAGTTTTCTATATGCCTTTTTTATCTCACTTGCAGACGCTCCCTTGGAAAGTCCAAGTACCTCGTAATAATCTCTTTTTGACATATTATTCTCCTACAACTACTTTGCTGTAGCGGATTACCTTCTCGTTAATCGAGTATCCTTTTTCTACTACATCAATAATTTTACCTTTCAATCCTTCTTCAGGAGCAGGAATTTTAGCGATAGCCTCGTGTATCTCTGGGTCGAAGTTGTCACCAGTAACGTCAGCAGCTTCCAATCCTTTAGACTGGAGGGTTTTGTACAGCTTGTTGTAAACCAATTCAAACCCTTGCTTTACGGTGTCTATATCTTCTGCCGTTTTGTTGGACTCTATAGCCCTCTCCAAGTCGTCTATAACTGGTAGTATGTCCTTTATGAGGTCGCTTCCTGCCGAGTTGATTAACTCTAGCTTTTCTTTAGCTGTTCTTCTTCTGAAGTTTTCAAATTCAGAATACAAGCGAAGATGCTTGTCATTAGCCTCGTTGTACTTGTCTTCCCAAGAGACTTCCTTTTCAGCTGAACCCTCATTCTGTGTCTCTTCCTTAGCTTCTGTGGTATCTGGAGATTCTTCAGTTGTAGAATCTTTCTTTATCTCTTCGTTCTCTTGTTCAACGCTTTCTTTTGTAGCCATATCTATCGCTTTTATCTGCAGTCCTATTCTATCAATCGGCTTGCCAGTGTACTTTATTGGGTCATTTTGTCAGGAAGCGGGCAAAAATAAAAAAGACAGGCGGTAAACCTGTCTTCAATAGCTCGATCTGTCAGACCAATGTACTATCTGGAAACAACGTATTTGTCTAGTGTGGTATGCAAGGACTGACCTCTTAAATTCTTTCCTATGATTATGCCATTGGGGTCAATAAGAAAACTTGCAGGAATTGAACGCACGCCATAGTCTGCTCCAGCTTGTGAAGACCAACCGCGTAAATCGCTCACATGGTTTTTCCAAATCAATCCGTCTTTTTCAATTGCTTTAACCCATGCTTGTTGAGATTTATCCAAAGACACTCCGAAAACGGTGAACCCTTTTCCGTCTTTAAATTTGGCCTTATTGTATTTTTTGTATGCACTTACCACATTGGGGTTCTCACGTCTACAAGGTCCACACCAGCTCGCCCAAAAATCAATAAGTACGTATTGCCCGCGTAAGTCTGAGAGCTTTTGGTTTTTACCATCTGTACTTGGGAGGTCAATTTCTGGGGCTAAGTTGCCAATAGCTGTTCCAACTTTTGCTTCTTGAACATCAGCTAGAGCATTATCTAATACTACTGGTGCCTGTGGATTAGCCAATGCTGGAGTTTCGTTTTTTAAAAAACTACAAGCCAAGAAAGCAAAGGCTCCCAAGAAGAGAATGAGATTGATATTTCTTTTCATCATATGAGTTGATTTCTAATTCAAACGCTTAATTCTGGCCCCTAGTGCCCTCAAGCGGTCATCTATGTTTTGATAGCCCCTGTCTATTTGCTCTATATTGTGAATTCTACTTGTTCCCTCAGCACTCAACGCTGCGATAAGTAGAGATACCCCCGCGCGAATATCTGGTGAAGACATAGATATACCTTTAAGTGGTTGTTGGCGGTTTAATCCAATTACCGTAGCACGATGGGGATCACACAAAATGATCTGAGCTCCCATGTCAATCAGTTTATCTACAAAGAATAAACGAGATTCAAACATCTTTTGATGCACAAGTACAGAACCCTTAGCTTGTGTGGCTGTAACCAGTATGATACTTAGTAGGTCTGGGGTGAACCCTGGCCATGGTGCATCAGATACGGTGAGAATTGAACCGTCTATAAACGTTTCAACTTCGTAATTCCCTTGTTTGGGAACTATTATATCATCTTCTCTACGTACAATGCTTATTCCTAATTTCTGGAAAATATCTGGAATTACTCCTAAATCTGGGAAACTTACATTTTTGATGGTGATTTCAGAATTGGTCATAGCAGCAAGACCAATGAAACTGCCAATCTCAATCATGTCTGGTAACATGCGGTGTTCTGTGCCACCCAAATAATCAACACCTTCGATGGTAAGCAAATTGCTTCCTACTCCAGATATTTTAGCCCCCATACGGTTCAGCATCTTACATAGCTGCTGAAGATAGGGTTCACATGCCGCGTTATAAATGGTTGTAACGCCTTCTGCCAATACGGCAGCCATAACAATATTTGCTGTTCCTGTAACCGATGCTTCATCAAGCAACATGTAGGTACCTTTCAACTTATTGGCAGTTGCCATGTAAAAGTTGGTGTTGGAATCGTACTCAAAATCGGCACCAAGTTTTTGAAAACCAATAAAATGGGTGTCTAATCTCCGCCTTCCAATTTTATCACCTCCTGGTTTAGGAATATACCCTTTGCCAAAACGAGCCAGTAGCGGACCTACAATCATTATAGATCCACGTAAGCTACTTCCTTTATCTCGAAACTCCTCTGTATGCAGGTATTCAATGTCTACATCATCGGCTTCAAAAGCGTACTCTTCAGGCCCAAGTTGTTCTACTTTAACATTCATAGACCTGAGAAGGTCTATGAGTTTATTTACATCAACAATATTGGGTATGTTACTTATTACTACACGCTCTGGAGTGAGTAATACAGCACATAGAATTTGAAGCGCTTCGTTCTTTGCTCCTTGAGGAACTATTTCCCCGTGAAGCTCTTTTCCTCCTTGTACTTCGAATGTTGCCATTAACGATTAGGTTTGATTGATTAACGTTTTTTTCGCTTTTTCCCTTTTTGGTTGCGATTATTGGTTTTGGGCCTGTTAGATTTAAGGATTTTCTGTGTGTCTGTCATTTCGAAACCTTCAGGGGCCTTTAGTTTGCCGTCTGATAAGACTTCTAAATGCTTTAGTATGAGTTCGTCATCTACAGAGTCTCTATTCCAAACCAAATAGAATCGCTTCATGAGATTGAGCAGCATACCAACCAGCAAGTCTTTTAATTCACCATCTGGATGTTCAATGGCTTTTTGAACCATATTCTCCAACGCTCTTCCATAATAGCGATATCTTGAATCTGCCTGCGGGTAAGCTAGTGGATCTGGTTTGCGTTCTTTGGCTTCTCTATCTGGTTTTGGGTATGGAGAATCTACATCTATTTGGTAATCACTCATGATGTGCAGGTGATCCCAAAGTTTATGTGTGAAGTCAGGAACATCGCGCAGATGCGGATTCATTTGCCCCATAAGTTTAATAATTGTCTTAGCGGCTTTGTTACGTTCTTCTTTGTCTTCTATTGCAATAGCATGGTCTACCATTTGGTGAATACTTCTTCCATATTCTGGTAGAGCTAATTGATTGCGTTCCGTGTTATACTGCATGTGTAAATCTAGATTGGTTCAAATGTAGGTAAATCGGTAGAGCAGGCGCATTAAGTGTACATTTAACCCATTACTTTGAGTTTAGCGAATTTTAATAAAAGCTGCTTATTTCCAACACTTTCAAAGTCTATGGTTGCTTTTCTGTTTTCTCCAGCACCCTCTATTCCAACAACATTTCCAATACCAAACCTGCCGTGCTCAACACGAGTACCTGCCTTTAAGCCTGTAGTATCATCACCTTGTATAGCTGTTCCAGATGAGACTGGTTTTGCAACCTGACCTGCAGGCTTAAATCGCTTTGGAGGAATAGCTTGTGAAGATTTAGTTTGCGAGGAACGCCCAGATAGGTTTCGTGAAACAGACCTCTGTTGCCAGCCTGTTCCAGGGTCTGGAAATGAAAAACCCGATTGCTTGCTGGTTCTGGCAGCAGTCATGGTAGAATCCATATAGGTTTCATCTATTTCTTGAATGAATCTGCTCGGCTGAGAATATATCAAATTCCCCCACTTGTAACGTGATTCACTGTAGCTCAAGTAACACTGCTTTTCTGCTCGGGTTACTGCTACATAGAATAACCTTCGTTCTTCTTCCAATTCTGTTTTAGACTGTGACGCATGCATGCTTGGAAAAAGTTCTTCTTCAAGACCCACTACAAAAACATATGGAAATTCTAGCCCTTTAGAGGCATGAATGGTCATGAGGGTTACCTTATTCTCATCGTCTTTTCCTTTTTCATCGGCATCTGTTAGGAGTGGTATGTCTAATATATAGTCTGCTAGTTTAGGTATGCCTTGCGCCTCATCAGCAGATTCTACAAACTCTTTCATTGAGTTGAGTAGTTCTTGTACGTTTTCATACCTACCTAAGCCTTCTACAGATTTATCGCTATGCAATTCCTTGAGTATCGTTGTGGTAGAGGCAATTAGCTGTCCTGTTTCATATGCGTCTTTCTTTTCTGCTATGTTGCGAAAAGACTGAATCATTTCAACAAAGCCGTTGATCTTATTCTTGGCTGCATTTCCAATTTGAATCGGATAAGTGTTTATGTTGGTGATGATTTGCCAAAGGCTTATATCATTTTCATTTGAAAACAGGATGATTCTATCCATTGTGGTTTTACCAATTCCTCTAGCTGGATAGTTGATAATGCGTTTTATGGCATCTTCATCTTGCGGATTAACAACCAAGCGGAAGTATCCTAATAAATCTTTAATCTCTTTACGCTGATAAAAGGATAGACCACCGTAAATTTTATACGGTATATTCATTTTGCGTAGTGCATCTTCCATCGCTCTTGACTGGGCATTGGTTCGATACAAAACGGCAAAATCACCATCTTTAGCTTGTTCGTTGTTTTTGGTGTCGAAAATAGAGTGGGCTACGTTCATGCCTTCTTCATTGTCTGACATAGCTCGCATTAGTTTGAGTTTGCCGCCCTCATCATTAGCAGTCCAAACATCTTTTTCTAATCGCTCCTCATTCTTTTCGATAATGCTGTTGGCAGCAGCTACAATATTTTTAGTGGATCGGTAGTTCTGTTCGAGTTTGAAGGTAATGCAATCTGGATAATCACTTTTAAAGTTGAGAATGTTCTGGATGTTAGCTCCTCTAAATGAATAGATACTCTGTGCATCATCACCTACAACACATATGTTTTCAAACCTTGCCGATAGGGCTTTAATTATGATGTATTGTGAGAAATTCGTGTCTTGATACTCATCTACGAGCACATAGCGGAATTTATCTTGGTATTTATTCAAAACATCAGGGTGATCTCTTAAAAGTATATTGGTCTTGAAAAGTAGGTCGTCAAAATCCATGGCTCCTGCTTTGAATAAACGCTTGTCATAGATTTCGTAAATCTTACCCAACATGGGTTTTTTAGATTGTTGGTCTTCTTTAGCAAGGTTTAAATTTTGCTGGTAGGCAGCTGGGGTGAGGAGATTGTTCTTTGCAGAAGATATTCTGTTTCCTACAATAGAGGGTTTATATACTTTATCATCTAGCCCCTGCGATTTGATTATTTCCTTGAGAAGTCTGCGGCTATCTTCGGTATCATAAATGGTAAAGTTAGAGGGGTAGCCTAGCTTTTCTGACTCAACACGAAGAATGCGGGCAAACACAGAGTGAAACGTCCCCATCCAAATACTTTTGGCATTTGTTTCACCTGCAATGGTGGCAATTCTATCTTTCATCTCTCTGGCAGCCTTATTGGTGAAAGTGAGCGCCAATATATTGAATGGCGAAACTCCTTTATTAATAAGGTGAGCGATTCGGTAGGTTAGTACACGTGTTTTTCCAGAACCCGCTCCCGCTAAAACCATAGAGGGGCCTTCTGTATGTTCTACAGCTTTCCGCTGTTCTTCGTTTAATTCGTTTAAATAATTCACGCTTCAAAAGTATTTTCATTTCGTGGTTCTTCAAGCCATCAGTTGGCTAAGATTTAAACAGAATTACATCTTTAGCTTTTGCGTGAGGGATAGAAGTGAAAAGCCCGCAATTTTTCTATTGAAAAAGTGAGGACTTGCAGCGAATAGCCCGACCCGATAGGGGCACGCCCGAAGTAGAAACGGTTGAAAAGACCAAAAATACAGCACGAAACCCTTTGCTTTTGGAGCGATACAATTCAAGAAGGTATATGTGGATGAAACTACGTGAAAAAAAGTAAGTTACGTGTTGTGTAAGTTGTTTATTCGTGTACCTTTGCAGCCCCTTTTACGAAAGTGGAAGGGATAACTGTAATGTATATAATCGTTTTATTGAGCTTATGCCAACGATACAACAACTAGTAAGAAAAGGTAGAACAAGCAAGGTTAAGACTAGTAAGTCCGCTGCCTTAACTGCCTGCCCGCAGCGTAGAGGGGTATGTACAAGGGTATATACAACTACGCCTAAGAAGCCTAACTCAGCTATGCGTAAAGTAGCTCGTGTGAGGTTAACGAATGGTAATGAGGTGAATGCCTACATTCCAGGAGAAGGACACAATTTGCAAGAGCACTCTATTGTGCTTGTTCGCGGAGGAAGAGTGAAAGATCTTCCAGGTGTTCGTTATCACATTGTTCGAGGAGCGTTAGATACGGCCGGTGTTGAAGGTCGTAACCAGCGTAGATCTAAGTATGGTACTAAACGTCCTAAAAAATAACGAGCGATGAGAAAGACGAAAGCGAAATTAAGAATTGCAGATCCGGACCCACGCTACAAAGACCAAACGGTAGCCAAGTTTGTAAACAACTTGATGCTTAGCGGTAAGAAGAGTACATCTTACAAAGTTTTCTACGGAGCAATGGATATCATTGACGAGAAGACCGAAGAAGGTGGATTGGAAACGTTTAGAAAAGGTTTGGAAAATGTAATACCTAAGGTTGAAGTTAGAAGTAGACGTGTAGGTGGTGCAACATTCCAGATTCCTCAAGAAATACGTGCCAGTAGAAAAGAGTCTATGGGAATGAAGTGGATAATCAAGTTCGCCCGTGGTCGCAATGGTAAGACAATGGCTCAGAAGTTAGCAGATGAGTTAATGGCTGCTGCCAAAGAAGAAGGTGGTGCATTCAAGAAGAAGGAAGATACGCACAGAATGGCCGAAGCCAATAAAGCGTTCTCTCACTTTAGATTTTAATCATAGAGATAAAGACACACAGAGATGGCTAAAAGAGATTTGGCATTCACTAGGAATATCGGTATCGCAGCACACATTGATGCCGGTAAAACAACGACTACTGAGCGTATTCTATACTACGGTGGTGTGAGTCACAAAATCGGTGAGGTACACGATGGAGCTGCTACCATGGACTGGATGGCACAAGAGCAAGAGCGTGGTATCACAATTACTTCCGCTGCAACTACGCTTAACTGGAATTACAGAGAGCAAGACTATCACGTAAACATTATTGATACTCCAGGGCACGTTGATTTTACCGTTGAGGTAAACCGTTCTTTGCGCGTACTAGATGGTTTGGTATTCTTATTTAGTGCAGTTGATGGTGTTGAGCCTCAATCTGAGACTAACTGGAGATTGGCGAACAACTACAATGTTCCGCGTATTGGCTTCGTTAACAAGATGGATCGCCAAGGTGCCGACTTCTTGAATGTTTGTCGTCAGGTAAAAGAAATGTTGGGTAGTCACGCGTTGCCACTACAGATTCCAATAGGTGCTGAGGAAACCTTTAAAGGAGTGGTTGATTTGATCAACTTCCGCGGTATCGTTTGGAATGAAGATGATATGGGAATGACCTTTAGTGAGGTTGAAATCCCTGCAGATATTTTAGAGGAAGCTACAATGTACAGAGAGCAATTGCTTGAGGCTGTAGCTGAGTTTGATGAGTCTGAAAGCTTGATGGAGAAGTTCTTTGAGGATCCTGAATCAATAACTGAAAGAGAAGTTCTGGATTGCTTGAGAGAAGCCACTATCGCTGGTAAAGTAGTTCCGATGATGTGTGGTTCTGCCTTTAAAAATAAAGGTGTACAGGCTATGTTAGATATGGTAATGGAAATTCTTCCATCGCCACTAGATACAGAAGCAATTGTTGGTACTAAACCAAATACCGA
>CBFIHE010000014.1:0-69440 GCA_965662345.1 Salibacteraceae bacterium | reverse complement strand
GTCTTGCGCAAAATTAACGGTTGGATTTTCAACAGTTACCGTAACGCTATCCGTGCAGCTTCCTACGCCATCTGTAATGGTTACGTAATAAGTCGTGGTTTGGGTGGGTGTTACATTGATAGAGGTGGTGGTGTCGCCTGTGGACCATTGGTAAGATAATGGAACAAGCTCTAAGATTTCAAAAGTTAAACTCCCTCCATTATCCCCATAGGAAACATCTGTAAATGAAAAAACCAATGATGCATTATTCCCCGTAATCGGGTAATCATATTGGTGAGAAGCTTTGTAAACATCGGGAGTAGGTCTCACAGAACTCCCATTTAATTTCCAAGCGCTCACTGGGTCTAATCCAAATGAACCATTCCACAGGTACCTGTAGGCAGGATCCCAGGCCCTGTTGCAACACGCATAATAATAGGACCCCTCCGCCCGAATGATGTAATTGCTCCCTGTACTTAGCACAGGTGAAGTATGAGAGAAAGCAGAGGTAAATGTCATTGTAAAAGAATCTACCACCACGGTATCATGGGCGATTTGCGAGTTAATGGTTAATGTATTTCCTTCGCAAATCGTTGTGTCATTTTGATCAATGGAAACCGAAGCACAATTCAAATTACTTGATGGCGCCTGGGCTAAACCTGATACTACCAAAGAAACGGTTTGAGGAGCTGCCAATATTCCCTTGTGGCGTATGGTAATGGTATAGAACCCGGCTGTTGGGTTAGCAATGTAAACCTGCTCCACATTATCTCTGAAATTATCTCCCGTGGTAGCCGCTTGAGAGGGGAGCGCAGGGTTTAACACATACGGCTGGCTTACCACCCCCGAATTGTTGGCACGAACCCGTAAATCTAAATCATTAACTAACATGGCTGTGGTTGGATCCAAAGACGGAGCCACCGGAATTCCTGCAGGGTCGGTCCAACAGATGGTAGCTCGGAGTGGTTGTGTTCCATCTGAATAATAGCTAAAAACCAATGAATCACCGTTAGATAGATCTTGCGTGAGCAGTTTATGCGTTAGGGTGTCACTCAAAAGATCTACGGCTTTTCGTGTGTTGAGTAATCCCCAACCATGTTTATAATCAGGTCCGTCTGCAGGTCCGGCCTCATCTGTGGTATGAATTGCTAATCCTTTGAGCGCAGAAGATCTTAAAAAATTACTGGTCAAGTTTTTGTAATGCTCTTGTATCAAAGCCAAAGAACCCGTAACGTTTGGTGCGCTCATTGAAGTTCCGTTTGAACCGGTATACTGTGTATTGGACCCACTGTAAGAGGAATAAAGTCCGATACCGTTACCAACAAGGTCAGGCTTAATTCTACCATCATCCGTTGGCCCCCAACCGCTGAATGTACTCATTACGACATCAGAAGGCTGACTCCACCCGCCCGGAATATCATCTACCGCGCCAACGGTAAGAATATTTTTTGCGTTTCCGTTGGTTGATATACAATCATAACCTGTTGGACAATCAGCAGGACGTGGTGTGCTGCTGTTCACCCAGCCACCATTCCATACTTGGTGTTGATTATTCTGGGTTCCGGGTAAAGCATCGTTTCTGTCGTTACCTGCTGATTTTACGATGAGGTAATAGGGAGCTGCGTAGGCTATGGTATCCCAGAGATACGCCCCATAGTTGTAGAAACCAAAGTAGTAATCTTCTGTAGTACTTACAGAAAGGTCTCCATACCAGCGCCACGCCCCTGCAGTGCTACTGTAGTACCAACCTGTTATTGTTCCGTAAGAATGGTTAGATAATACCGCATTGGGTGTGGCCGCATACGCTGCCATTTCAGGTTCATCATTATAAAAGTCATGTGCCCTCAGATTTGCTTGGTAAGCCATACCCTTTGCCAAAGGATTAACTCCTGAAGCAATCATGGTGCCTGCAACATGAGTAGCATGTCCGCTCAGGCCGGTGACTCCGTCTACTTGCACTACTCTACCTGTTAATTCTTGATGCGTTGAACGAACCGCCCCTCCGTCCCATTCGCCTATGTGCATGCCTGAACCTGTTAAACCGTAACCTGCTCCACCACCCGGATGAACTAATTGTGTACTCGTGGTAATCGCGGCATCCGAATTGTCAGTCACGTAATACACCGGCAAGCCACTCTTGTCAAAACCCACCAACTGGCTCACTGTACCATCTTCGCTTATTTCCAAGATTGATGACGACCCGTAACGTGATTCGTAAGCCTTGATAAGGGGTTGTAAATTTTCGTTTCTGCGTTCCAACCGGGTTTTCAATTGCAACAAAGCATCGACATCTGTTTCGGCTCCTATTTGGGTTTGAGCAATAGCACTGTTTGTTATAAAAAATAAAAAGCCCAACCATAAAAGGTTTTTGAGCTGTTTTTTGGCATTACAAATTGTTGCTATCATCTTTTATTTTTTTGAGTAGTTAGAGGTTCCCAGTTCCTGGGCGAAGTCAACTGTACCGACAGAGTGACCTGTGATGTATACACTGCCTAAAGAATCTAGTGAGACTGAGTTTCCATACCCACTCGGACCACTACCAGTAGGCTTCACCCATGCAAGGGTTGGGGCATTCCCAAAGAGAAATGTGATACGCTGAAAAATGACAAGAAGAGAGGTTGTGTGCTTCAAAATCATAAAATGCGTTGGTTTTTGTATGCAATACTTGTGCGCAAATGGCTCTAGCGCTAAAAAAATTGGTTTAGAGAAAACAGGATCAAATATATTGAAATCCAATGAGATAGAATATGTATTTGGTCTCTACTGTAAAAAATCACTGTTTTCAGAGATGCTTGAGGGGTATGGAACTCACGATTTTTGAGGGTCTTTTCATATAACAGCATTGCAGGTAGGGCATACAAAAGCCCGCTACTTTCGTACCGGGCTTTTTCCTTTGGTGCTCCTCAGGCTGGGCTTATCGATTGGGTAATCCTACGGTCAGTTCTTCCCTTGGATTTCTCCATCGGCATAAACTTCTCGCCCAAGTTTAGTACCAAGCATTGGGACACAAAAAAACCTAGCACGTTTGTACTAGGTTTAAAATGAAGCTCCTCAGGCTGGGCTCGAACCAGCGACCCTCTGATTAACAGTCAGATGCTCTAACCAACTGAGCTACTGAGGAATCTCTTCCAAAATTGGACGGCAATATTACAACCCTCCCGCAGATTAAGCAATATATTTGGAAAAAATATTTAGAATGAATTTAGTAACCGTTGGATCCGTGGCTTTTGACGCCATTGAAACACCTTTTGGAAAAACAGATAAAATTGTTGGAGGAGCAGGTACCTACATCGCACTTACTGCCTCTTACTTCGGAAAGCCTTCTGGGCTGATTAGTGTAGTTGGTGGAGATTTTGACCAAGACTTTCTTAGTCACCTAAGAAGCAGAGAGGTAGACACTGCTGGCTTACAAGAGAAGAATGACAAGAAATCTTTCTTCTGGAGCGGCAAATACCACAACGATATGAACTCTAGAGATACCCTTGTTACAGAGTTAAATGTATTGGGTGAATTTGAGCCTGAGGTTCCTGAAAGCTACCAGCAAGCAGATTACCTTATGTTGGGAAACCTTTCTCCTGATGTGCAAATGAAGGTGATTGATCAAATGCCAAAGCGTCCCAAATTAGTGGTTCTAGATACCATGAATTTTTGGATGGATATTGCATGGGATGACTTGATGGCTGTTTTGGGTAAGATTGATGTACTGACTATTAACGATGAAGAAGCACGCCAACTAAGCAAAGAATATTCATTAGTAAAAGCGGCCCGTAAGATTTTAGAAATGGGTCCTAAATACCTCATCATTAAGAAAGGTGAGCACGGTGCGTTGCTATTCAACAAAGAGAATCATGTGTTCTTTGCTCCTGCGCTACCATTAGAAGAGGTTTTTGACCCAACGGGAGCGGGAGACACTTTTGCAGGTGGTTTTATTGGGTACCTAAGCGGTACAAACGATCTTTCATTTGATAATATGAAGCGCGCCATTATTGTTGGTTCAGCAATGGCTTCTTTTTGCGTAGAAAAGTTTGGAACCGAGCGTTTGATGAATTTGTCACAAGAAGAAATTCAAGGCCGTATTGACCAGTTTGTGGGTCTTACACAGTTTGATATGAGTCTTGTGTAGACAACTTTTTTATTTAGAAGTAAAAAGCCCGTTGCACTGAGTGCAACGGGCTTTTTAATATCTGAGTAGTAGTTGCGCTTAGCGAACTACTACTTTCACTACATCGGCATTTGCCGTGCGAATGATGTACATACCCGCATCAAAAGCGTCTACGTTAATGCTTTGAACTTGTGCGGCTTGAAGAACCACGCCACCTAAGGCATTGTAAACCGTTACATCAGCCACTTGGTTGAAGAACAATTCATCGCCTTCAACCGGGTTAGGGAATACAGCAAATGCATTTGCTGAAGTAACGTTCTCCACGCTAAGGATTACTCCTGAGTTGTTAGAAGCATCTGGTGTACCTACTTCAAACGTTACCCAAGCGGTATCGCCATCTGTTCTTCTACCATAGGTGTGGTCTGTAGCAACTGAAGGAACTTGAATACTGTCTGCAGTAGTATTTAAGTCAGGTGTAGCAATTGCAGGGTATACAGCAGTGCCACTTAGGTCAAAATCCAAGTGATCTGGACCTTGCTCTGGCTGGTCATCTGCCCATAGCAATGCCCACTCTCCTGCGGCAACCGTTAAGTTTACGGGAGCATTGTTGAAACAACGCGGAATGCGTGCAACGGAACCACCTGCTTGAGCAGCGGCAAGGTCACCTGTAACGTGCATACCTACTAGGTCTACCGTTTCAGTTCCACCGTTGTAAACTTCCAACCAGTTGTCAAAGTCACCATTGTTATCTGCTACCAAAGATTGGTTATCAGGACCTACTTCGTTAATTACGAATCCAGCAGGAGCAACATCTGCAATGGTGTCAAAATCGTAAGGGAACATCGGGAAGATTTGGTAACCTTCATCATATGGTGCGTTACCATCAAACTGACCACCGATACCCACAATGTTGAAGGTTCCTGAAGGAGCGGATAAGATACTATCTGGAATGTATGTGTCTTTGTCGATACGCATTACCAAGGTATCGCCATTCTCTGTTACGATATCCAAGTTCTCGTTGAATGTAGGAGCAGGCCAGAACTGACCTGGAGCCAAGGTTACGTTTCTGATTTCAATGTAATCAGACTCGGTAGACTCATCTAACTGCTCAACCACACGTGGGAAAGGAATACAGTTTCCTGTAGACAATACTGTAATGCTGTCTGCAAAAATTTCTGCTAAACCGTTGTACATAATTACCTCACCTACTACGCGAATCTCATCGCCTTCGGTTACAACGTAATTGTCTACATCATTGAAGTTAAAGATGTTGATTGCACCAGTTTCGTCTTTCACGTGGAAGCTGATTCCGTTATTTCCGTCTAAATCTGCACCGTAAACAATACCTTCTACCGCACAGTATACGTTCAATGAATCTACTTCAAAGTTGGCGTCAACTGTTCTCAACAAACCGATATCGTACGTTGGAATAGCTGGAGCTGGAGGAGGTGTAATACCACCACAAGAAGTATCTACATCCATGAAAGTACGAGGGAATAACTGATAACCTGAGAAGTATGGACTAGAGTTGTCAAACTGACCACCGATACCGATCACATAGCACAATGAATCACCAATGGAGAATGTTAGGCTATCGTCTACATCCGTATCTGAATCTACACGCATAGTGATGGTATCCATACCAGCAACTAACTCGTAGTTAGAACCGCTAACTCCTGTAACCAATGCATTCTCAAAACGAACCAATTCAGATTCTGTATTCTCACCTAATGTGGTAACCACAGTTGGTGTAGGAATTGTGTTTCCACTGTTCACCAAGTAAAGCGTATCTGGGTTGATTTGTGTTAAGCCATTAAACTGACTAACCGTACCCATAATCATGATAGAATCACCTTCTGTTACCGTGTATCCGTAATCGTTTGAACCACTGAAAACACCTATACCTTCGTTGTCCCAAATGGTAAACTGAAGACCGTTACCGCGCATATCTACCCCTAATACAACACCTTTTGTCCAACACATAACACCAGCAGAATCTGCTTCACCGTTTGCATCTACATTATTGATGTCTGCAATAGGGTAAGTAGGAGTTGTAGGAGCAGCAACAGAGCCTCCACAAGACGTGTCTACATCTGTGTAATATCTTGGGAAGACTTGGTATCCCTCTGTGTATGGAGAACTTCCGTCAAACTGACCACCGATACCGATTACATAGCAAAGTGAATCGCCCACTACAAACGTTAAGCTATCATCTACATCCGTATCTGAATCTACACGCATGGTGATGGTATCCATACCCGATACCAACTCATAGTTAGAACCACTCACTGCCGTAATCAAGGCATTATTGAAACGAACCAATTCAGATTCTGTAGTTTCATCAAGCGTAGTTACTACAGTTGCAGTAGGAATAACATTATTTGAATTTACTAACTGAATAGAGTCTGGTTGAATTTGAGTTAAACCGTTAAACTGCCCAACTGTACCACGAACCATGATAGAGTCACCTTCATTTACCACGTAGTTAGAAACGTCATTGAAGTTGAACACGTTTATACCTTCTGTATCCCAGATGGTAAAGCTGATGCCGTTGTTTCCGTCAAGGTCTACACCCAATACAACACCCTTTGTCCAGCATGTAACACCAATTGAATCAGCTACACCTGTTGTTGCATCAACGTTGTTAATTGATGAAATAGAGTAGGTTGGTATTGCTGCTGGAGCAGGTGCAGTTCCTGCTAAAAGCTGAACATTGTCAATTCCACCGTAATCAGAACCACCATTTTGTGAAACTCTAATCTCAAAACGAATACTATCTGTAGAAGAAGGAATGGAAACAAACTCTGTTCCATTTGCATCTAGGTTACTAGAGCCATCTACAAGCAACACAGTTCCTTGACTTGTTCCGTCTGCCCATAGCTCATACTCTATGTCGTCTCCATTGTCAAAGCCGTCAACTTCATAATCAAAGCTGATGTATGCTTGAGTACCATTCAGCTGAACCGTATCAAACTCCAATGCACCAAACGCACCGGTAGCTGTACCACCATTACCATTCGCTAAATCTTGAATACCAAAAAAGTATGTGCTGTTAGAAGGTAATGTTGTAATCCCTCCTAATGTAGTTACTGTGTCCCAAATATCTGAACCAACAGAAAACTGAGCGGGATTAGCTGTATACCCCCAGGTATCCGTAGTTGCTCCTTCAAAGCTCTGCGTCTTAATCTGGGCAGAAGCCTGAAGCGTAATTAAGCCCAATAGTGCTGCGTAAAGTTTTTTCATTCCTGAAATTGAGTTAATAATTTACTGCAAAGGTACGCAGGCTAGAAAGCTCATGTGTTAAGACTACATTAAGAAGTTTAAGCTAAAAACGGGTTGCGAGCACACAGGTCTTTTTGAAGTGCTTTACATCACCCTGCAAGTTGTAAAGCTCTATGAAGATTAAATAAATGCCAATGTCTGCTTTTTGGGCATCATCCCGTATACCGTCCCAGCTTACCACATCTGTTCTTCCTAAGATTCGGTTGTTCACCAAGTCTCTCACTTGTCTGCCTTCTGGGTCGTAAATTTTAACATTAGCAACATACCCGCTCTCTGCCACTGAAAAGGCAATATTTACTACATCATCTACCCCATCTTGGTCTGGTGAAAAAGTCTCTGGAGAAATGCTTACTTCATCTTCAGATGCCGCAAGTAGATACTGAGAATTCTCATAGCCTGGAGTAGCAAAACCGGAGAACTCTGATGCACTATGCCAGTTCGTTCTGTCATTCGTTTTCCTGCTTGGGTCAATACGTTCTAATGAAACTCCATCAACATCTCTAAGCAACTCAAAGTGCATGTCTTCATTATAAACAAAATCATCAATGGTATCTGCTAGATTAGACACGAGAGTTACTCTACCTTCATCATTGGGGTAGGTAGGCAAATCTATTGTTCGCAACCTCTCTGAAGCAGCATTAGGGTAATTCAATACCACGCTCTCTTCATCTTCTGTTAAGGCAATATACTCTCCAGGAAGCAAAATCAAAGAAGTATCTGTTAATGTTTTGAAAGATCGCTCATCATCGGTATCTAAATAATCCAACGACCAGTCTGCTAGGTCAATCGCATGTTCAGAGCGGTTATATAACTCTACAAAATCTGAACTTCCTGTATATGGGTTAAACAAAACCTCATTAATTACGATGTCTTGCATCTGTGGTATACGCAACAATAACATTGCATCTTCAACTGTATTTCCAGCACAATCTAAGGTGCCCTCAACTTCTAAGGTGTACGTTTCACCAGGGGAAAAAGCAGAGGTTGTGTTCACGATAAATCTACTACTTGTTCCCGATTGTGGATTAGGGGCTCCTGGATTCAAGTTGCGAATCATGGATATGCTAAATGAAGAGGCGTCTACCTTGCCTGTTGCTTCAATAGAGAATACAGAATCTCCAGTAATTTGAGCTGATTTCCATCGTATAGGGTCAGGTTGAACCGTAGTGTACACCGAGTTTTCTTCTCCCATGGTGTGGTTTACCGTAATTGGCTCTCTCCAATTAGACGCGCCCTCACAAATGGCATTGGGGTTCACTAACTCCAAGGAATACCCGCCACCTGACTTGTTCTGGTCTTTATACCATGACTCGCTGTAATTCACAGCATGTATTTCTTCTCCTGTCAAAGAATTAATCAATCGTAAGCTGTCACCAGCATTGTTTAAAGAAGGCATTCCAGGTAAGGGGAAATACCACGTGTCGTTTACCTGATACGGCTGAGAGCCCTTACTCTCACCAGAAAGTAGAACAGCATACCCTTTGGGTGCTATGCTAACAGGGGGTAGACTTATTCCAGAAGATGCATCGCTAAAAAACAAGTGTTCCAGAGATAACAGCTCATCAGACCGGTTAAATAACTCAACAAACTCTTCTTCCGGACCACCATCACCAGGAGCAGCATAAATCTCGTTTATGAGTATATCAAATGGACCTGGCTCTAAACCTATTCCAAGCTGTGTTTCATACGGTGTTGTTTGACTATTTCCTGTACAATCCTCTAAACCTGTAATGGTAAAAGAATAGGCAACACCTGTATCTATTGGGTTACTTGTTATAATTTGAAGCTCTGTGGCACTAATAAAGTTGAAAGTAAGAGTACCTAGTGAAGGTGTTATATTACAGGTTATTCCAACGGTTGAACTCGTTTGCAGGGGCTCATTTACTTGAACTCTAATTTCACTTGGGGGTATCACCTGAACTGCGGTAACCTCTGGGGCTAACGTATCTGGGGCTGGACTAAAAACACTATTGGTGATTCCTGGTGTACCTCCCGTTAGGTTCTCGCTTTCTCTCCAATTGTTCTGTCCTGTGCATGGAGTTAACGGGTTCACTTGCTCCAAAGACCAGCCACCACCGCGCTTTTCTGCCGTTGCATACCACGAACTCGTGTAATTCACCTCGTCAATAAGAACACCGTTAGAGCTAATGCGAAGGTCGTCTCCTGAATTATTCAACGCGGGAAATCCAGAAAGTCCAATCACATTGCCAAGCCCTGTAAACAGCGCGGTATCGTCTTCATCACACAAAATGGCATATCCGCCCGGTAGAAGAGTCTCTTGCGGCAAAGCCGAAGATGAAGATGCATCTGAAAAAACCAATGCCCCTAGGGAAATGGTTGTGGAACTAGCGTTGTAGATCTCCACGTATTCCGCTTCTGGCAAGCCCACGACAGGTGTGGGATCAGCTAAGATTTCATTGATAACCACATCGCGGTAGCTTAAAACAAGGGGAACAAAGAAAGAAGCTGTATCTGCAGGAGTTATATTACCCTGCACATCTTGAATGTTCTGCGCGACTATGTCAAAAGTTGTATTGGTTGGAAAGCCTCCAGTAAAAGCCAGTGTTACTTGGTTGCCGCTTTGTAAAGTAGCGGCATTGGGAGCACCCACTCCACCCGATACTGCATAATTACTGGTAGCTGTAGCCACTGATGGGTTCAATGGCTCATTAAAGAAAAGAAGGACAGAGTCATTACCAAACCACAATGCACTATCTAATGATGGGCCTGTGGTATCGGGTAATACAGATGCGGAAAAATTATCGAAAAAGAATTTGTCTGACCGCGTAGAGGTGTAATCGCAGCGAACACCAAAAAAAGTACTTGTAGAATGGGTGTTATCTGTAGCCGTTCCCATGGTGGTGTATCCAGAAAAACCTGTTGAGGTATCGGCTTCAAGCTGCCAAAACCCCGATGAGGAACGCGTTACTTTTACCCTGAGATGCGGTGCGGAAACATTCACCCAATCATCTATTCCGTCTATTATTTCTGTTGAAGAGCTGCCTGATTGACGGTAAAGCGAAACCTCATCATCTGTATTTCCTACTAACACATAGTACCCATCTAAGGGTTGCGTTAAATCATACTGTGACGCCATCAAGTAGATAAATGCTCTATTTTGCCCAGAGGGATTGAAATCCAAACGCAAGTCAAAAGTCCAGGTAGCATCCTGGGCTAAAGAAGACCCAACAGACAAGTAAGACTCTGAGGTAACTGCTGGGGCAAAGAGTTGTAATTCAGTACTTGGGGATACTATAAAATGTGAATCCATACCAACCCAAGACGGATTGGATGTAAAATCACCGTCAGTGAAATCATCAGACCACTGCCCGTGAATGCGTGTTGTTACAAATAGTAATAACACCAATGCGTATACAATCTGTTTTTGCATAAGCTGTTAGGTGGTCAAAAGTATACTTTTGATGCGCTACTAAACCCATTTGATTTACGTTGAACAATTTGATAACATGAAAGTAGCTGTAGTTGGCGCCACTGGCATGGTGGGTAGAGTTATGTTGAATCTCTTGGCAAAAAGAGGGTTTCCTGTTTCTGAACTTATTCCTGTAGCCTCTGCACGTTCAGCAGGGAGCTCCGTTGAGTTCAATGGGAAGAAATATACCGTTGTAACCACAGAAGAAGCTGTAAAAGCAAGGCCTGCTCTTGCTTTGTTTAGCGCTGGAGGAGAAACATCTCTTACCTGGGCGCCAAAGTTTGCAGAAATAGGTTGCACAGTCATAGATAATTCATCTGCTTGGCGCATGGATAGCGATACGGCTCTTGTGGTACCTGAAATTAACGCAGCCAGTCTAACGCAAGAGAATCGAATCATTGCAAACCCTAATTGTTCTACCATTCAATTAGTTATGGCTTTAGCACCCTTGCACAAGGCTTTTGGTGCAAAACGTGTAGTTATTTCAACCTACCAAAGCGTAACAGGTACCGGTGTAAAAGCAGTAGCTCAGATGGAAAATGAGCGCAGTGGTGTAGAAGCTGAAATGGCTTACCCTTATCGCATTGATCAAAACTGCATTCCGCATTGCGATGTATTCTTAGAAAATGGCTACACCAAAGAGGAGATGAAACTGGTGCATGAGACAAAGAAGATTTTGAATGATGATTCTGTGAAGGTTACTGCTACTGCCGTTCGTGTTCCAGTAACTGGGGGTCATTCAGAGTCTGTGAATGTAACATTTGCAAATGATTTTGATCTACAAGACGTACGCAGGCTTTTGCACGAAACCCCTGGTGTAAAATTGATGGATAACCCAGAAATGAACACCTACCCTATGCCTTGGTATGCCAAAGAGCAAGATGACGTGTTTGTAGGCAGAATTAGAAGAGATGAAACACTAGATAACACATTGAATATGTGGGTGGTAGCAGATAACTTGCGAAAAGGAGCAGCCACCAATGCTATTCAAATTGCAGAATACCTAGTAGCCCAGAATCTCTTGTAGCAACAAAACCCCAGGAGACATTGTTGCTTTGGCATGAATCAACTCTCTGATAAAGACATTGACCGTATCATTGAAATGGCATGGGAAGATCGTACACCTTTTGAGGCGATCACTTTTCAATTTGATATCTCTGAGCAGGAAACCATTGAGCTGATGAGAAGGGAAATGAAGCCCTCATCATTTAGAATGTGGCGTAAACGCGTACAAGGAAGAAAGACCAAACATGTTAAAAAACGAGCGTTTACTGAGGGTAGGCACAAATCAAATATGCAGAGAGCTATTACTGGGAATAAGATGAGCAAACGTTAGCCCCTGAGAATAGACTTTATTACTTCCAAACTTTTCAAAGTTCCAGCTCCAGGATAGTGCACATTCATATAGTCTAGCCACAGCTTCAATAGCCACGCTCTTTCTGAAGAGGTAAAATTATGGCGGGGTTTTTCTAGGAACAAGGCGAATAAGCTTGACTCTTGCTCATTTAACGTGTGAGAACCAATATCAGGAGCAGCAAGGAAACAGCCAGAAGTCATATCGAAGTAGGTATTAGGTGAATCATCTGGAAAAAACCCCATTGCTTCTGATAGTCCAGATAAAAAGTTCACAGGAAAGAGTTGAGTCTCTTCAACATCCTCCAACTCCTTCAATTTATCTTTCAGAAACTCAAACAGAGTATCATCTGGATGACCTGGGCTAATGCATTTGCTTAATAGCTCAGCCATAAACATAACAACCGTTTGCTTTATGGGGTCTAAGGCTATGTTGTGCGCTTTAAAAATACTCTCAGGCCGCTGTAGTCGCAATAGCCTATTGGTATTTCTGTAGTCTGTGGTAAACCCAATTTGTGAAAGCGGTGAGAACAATACAGCTTTTGACTTGCTCTTTCCTGAACGAATCCCTGGTACGTAAAACCCGGCAAGGCCGATGGATTTGGTAAATATATTTACAATATATGCCGATTCACCATAAACAGTTCTGCTAATTACAATTCCGCTATCTTGAACAGCCATCAGCGCATCATAAGAATCTTAGTAACCTCGCTCTCAACCCCATCTTCATCAGATGCAAAAACTAGGTAAATGCCTGGCGCGACATCCGTTCCGTTCATTTGCTTGCCGTTCCATATAGCTTGACCGCCCTCGGAATAGGTTTCAAAAACCAAGTTCCCCGTAATATCGGTAATCTTTACATACGAGTTTATAGCAAGGCCCTTAATAGCAATATCTCCTGAATACTCGGGTTGGACGGGGTTGGGGTAGGCCGATACATTATTGTACCGTTCATCCGCTTTAGTAGCTGTTCCTCTGTAGGCAATCAACCCTTTATCTGTGCCAATAAGCACCTCACCATCATCAGGATTTACAGCAATGGTTGTAACCTTATTACTTAACAAGGGACTATTCTCTTTGGTAAAATGCAGAAGCTCTTCTGTACCTTGTGAATTCATCAAAAACACACCAGAGTTCTCTGTGCCAAACCACTTTCTGTTTGCCTCATCTACGGCTATGGAAGTAACAATCTCAGACTCTAACAAGTACTGTAAGAAGCCATCTCGTTCTACTAAAGGTCTTTGGGCGTCTGAGTTTGTATTTGAAAAAATGCTTCCTGCGGAGTAAAATACGCCTACACCCTGGTCTGTTCCAACCCACATTTCACCGTCTAAATCTTCTGCAATGCTGTAAATGTTGGATGAGGGTAAACCTCCAGAACCTGAAGAGCTATTTAATACGGTTGCTTGATCGTCTGTTAAGTCGAATAACGTTCCGTTATCGTCAAATACTAAGATACCGGGTCCTTTGTTTGGCATTGTTACCCATTTTAGACCAGACTCGGCTACAACCAAATCACCTGTAGTCTCTACATCTATAAGTCCTGCAAAGTCATATGACTGCCATTCACCCTCTTGTGTCTTTACGCTTACAGCCTTGTTTGTTAAGGTGTTAGCAACCCATAGATTGCCATCTGAGTCCATATCAAGCCCCGTTGTGCCCACATAGTCACTAGATCCTATAGCTAGTTCAAGTGAAGAGTTTAGATGGTTGTAGTTTCCGATATAGTCTTCACCTTCAAACTCGAGAACACCTTGACCCAAAGACGCAACATAAAACTTACTTCCATTGCGATTGTCCACTTTTACGCGAATAAAATCACGTACCAGATCTAGTTCAGGAATAACTCTGCTACTATACTCACCCCACTCTCCTGATTGCTCTCTATAAAAAACACCATCAACCAGAAATGTATTTCCCCAAGCCTCCGTTTTTCCACCAGTTGCCATCAAGATTCTGTCATCGCGAAAAGCGATATTCTCCACGTTGTTTGTGCGCGGTCCATCTGGAATATAGAATCTGTAATCAAAAATTCTAGGTGTTTCCACCATTCCATAATCTCGATCTCCTATCCACAACACTCCTTCTTCATCAAAGAAAGCATCATTAGGGTTGGCAATTCTACCCTCCCCATAATCGGCATCTAATCTAATCTCATTCCATTGATCGTCATAGTATGTTACAAAACCATCTCTGTTAAGTAAAAGTGAGTCTCCATAAAACCGCACTGATCTAACAAAAGCCCCCTGGAGTTGTACGGGACTAAACCATGCTCCCGATTGTCTTTCATACACCGTATCAACAATGGTAGAAGCCAGCTGTCTTCGCACCATGAGGCGTGTTCTTCCCGACTCAACCAAATCGAATCCAAAATTGAATGCTGGCAAGGTAGAATCCACTTGCCAGGTTTCATGAAAGGCTAGAAATTCATCATCAACTCTAGCATATCGTAAGCCCTCATTTGTAGCAGCATAAATTGTGTCATTAAGTACCGTAATATCATTCGTTTGCAGAAAGCTTCCATCGTCTCCTATGTAGTAGCTGTCTCTTACTTCTTGCTTCTCCATATCATAACGAACTATGCCAAAACCGCAAGAAAGAAACGCCTCGTTCTGATAGAAGTGAACATTGTAGATGCCTTTATCTGCAATAATATTTGCACGTAAAATATCTGCCACATTTACAACCTCACCGTCTACAATGAGATCCATATTGCCATCCTCATAGCCAACAAGTAAAGTTTGTGTTGGCATATGATAACCCATTGCCGTAACACCTGTTTCTGTTAGCCCAGTAATCTTCGAGAGTCGAAAGATTTCCCCAGAAAGTTTCTCCACTTCTAACACAGAATACTCTGTAGCACCATAGACCTTGTCTCCTGCATCGCACACAATCTTTATGTCGGAATAAGGCAAGTAATCGCGCCATGAGCCTACACTTACCTGCGCTAACCCTGAGCTAGTGGCAAAAACCAATGCTGTGAGTAGAAAAAGTAATTTTTTCATTGTACTGTAAAACGTATGTGACGGCTATTTATTGGCTATGTTTCACGTGGAACATTAGCGCCCGAGTTTAACTAGTAGTACTGAAATATCTGCTGGAGTGACACCGCTAACCCTACTTGCTTGACCAATAGTCTCGGGTTTAATTCTCGCCAACTTCTCTCTACTCTCGGCACTTAACGCCTTCATTCCACTAAAATCAAACGACACCGGAATTCGGGTATCATCTAGTCTTTGAATCTTCTCTGCAACGTCTTTCTCTTTTTGAATATATCCACTATACTTAGATAGAATCTCTAACGCCTCTATTGCCTTCTCATCCTCTATATTCTCTGCAACAAACTCGCGCAGCCTAGCTGAAGACTCCATCACATGTGAAAAATTCAGCTGAGGTCTAGCCAAAACTTGATCCAGCTTCATCTTTTGCTTCAAGGGAGACGTGCCTGCCGCTTCTAATACTTCATTTGCTTCAGCAGGGTCTACAGATTCTTTTTTTATGAAGTCTGCTAACAATCGTATCTGTTCTGATTTTCCCTCAAGATTCCTCACTCTTTCTACACTCGCAAGGCCTATTTCATACCCCAATGGAGTAAGCCTCTCATCTGCATTATCCTGTCGCAAAAGTATTCTATACTCCGCTCTAGAGGTAAACATTCTATACGGCTCCTCTGTACCCTTTGTGATCAAATCATCTATGAGAACACCTATGTATGCTTGATCTCTCTTAAGCACAAAAGCTTCCTTCTCTTGCGCCTTGCGTGCTGCATTTATACCAGCTATCAAACCTTGACAAGCAGCTTCTTCATAACCCGTTGTTCCATTAATTTGACCTGCGAAATACAAACCAGAAACCAACTTTGTTTCCAGGGTATATTTCAATTGAGTGGGGGGGAAATAATCATACTCAATTGCATATCCTGGCCTAAATATTTTTGCACTCTCAAACCCAGGAATTCTTCTGATCGCATCAAACTGCACCTCTTCTGGTAAGGAGGTGCTGAAACCATTTACATATACCTCAATGGTATCCCACCCCTCTGGTTCTACGAATATTTGATGACGATCTCTATCGGCAAACCTATTTATCTTATCTTCTATACTTGGGCAATAGCGCGGGCCAATAGAATCAATAGCCCCATTAAACATTGGCGACCTATCAAAGCCCTCTCTTAGCGTATCGTGTACAACGGGATTGGTGTATGTTATATGACAGCTTAACTGTTTTTCTAATGGTCTCGACAGGTTCGAATAGCTAAACTGCTCTGGTCTTTCATCGCCCTTTTGTTCCTCCATTTTGGAGTAGTCTAGGCTTCGGCCATCTACTCTCGGTGGGGTTCCGGTTTTCATTCTTCCAGACTCGAAACCCAAGTTTTCTAGCTGTTCTGTTATTCCGTAGCTTGCCTTTTCACCAGCCCTACCACCACCAAAATGCTTCTCTCCTATATGAATTAATCCGTTCATGAAGGTTCCAGATGTTAATATGACAGCATCTGCTTTGAGGGTCATTCCGAGACCTGTTTTAACCCCTGTAATTTGTTCACCCTCTACCTCAACTCCCACTACCGTATCTTGCCAAAAGTCTAGATTCGCAATATGTTCAAGCGCAATACGCCATTCATAATTGAACATGTATCGGTCGTTCTGGGTTCGTGGCGACCACATGGCTGGACCTTTGCTTCTGTTCAACATACGAAACTGCACAGCGCTTTTATCTGAGATAATTCCAGACATTCCACCCAGGGCGTCAATCTCTCTAATAATTTGCCCTTTCGCAACACCACCCATGGCTGGGTTACAACTCATTTGTGCTGTTCGGGTCATATCCATAGTAATCAGCAACGTCTTTGCCCCCAGCTTAGCGCTTGCGGCAGCTGCCTCACAACCCGCGTGACCAGCACCAACTACTATTACATCGTACTTTTCCATTACTCTTATGTTCCACGTGGAACCTCTAGTATCTTTTGCGCAAAATTAAGGCTTCCGCTTCTTTTTCACGCATTAGCTCAGCCTCTTCGCTCGATTTATCTTTGTATCCAATTAGGTGCAGTACACCGTGAGCTAACACGCGATAGAACTCCTCTTGTACGCCTACCTTCAATTCTTGTGCGTTGTTGATAACCCTATCTAAACTTATCCATAACTCCCCGGTCACAATTTGATTGTAACAGCGATCAAATGTGATGATATCCGTTAAATAGTCGTGATTCAAAAAGTCTCTATTGATTTTTAATAGCTCATCATCATTTACCAAGTGAACTCCAACCTCACCCAATTGTTTGCCCTCTACTTCACAAAGTCGAACTAACCAATTCTCATAATCACCAGACAAGAATCTTGAAGCGTCTGCATGGTTGGAGATGAACTCTATCATAAAGCTCCTGTACCGTTTAAATAAATACCCGTTTTCTTCTCGTAATAGGGGGTGAGCTTGATATTCTCTTGTTTCAATAGCTCCACTTCTCGTTCTCTTTTCTCCAAATATTTTTTAAGTCGGTCTGAAGCCGCTTGTTCGACACCCCCTCCTTCTTGAGACTCACGCTTATTGTCTTCTTCCTGTTCCCTTAATGCTTCCTCAGCCTTGAGCATACGTGACAAAATCTCCTCTTGCCTTTCAATGGTCTCCAAGGATAAATTCTTGTAAAGCAAATCTTCTTCTACCTTCTCCATTTCCTCGCGGATTTCCTTCAACTCCCCAGACACTCCAGAGCCAGATTTTGTGGCGTCTTCTGCCATTTTACGCATTGCTTCCCGTATCGCTTGTTGTTGGGCTGCCATTCTAGCCATTTCTTTTGACATACCACCATTTCCTGCGCCAGGCTTCTTTCCCTTTTCTCCTTTATCTCCAGACTCACCCTTTTCCATTTGCTTTTTAAGCCTTTCCATCTCTTTCTTAAGCGCTTCTTGTTGGCTTTTCGTTTGGCTCATGCTAGGCTTAGCTCCTTGTCCTGGTTTACTACAGGCACCCTCCCCAAATTTGCTTTTTGCCATTTGCTGCTGCATCTGTTGAATAACTTCACTCAGTAGAAGTGCTAGATTGTTCATGCCTGTCATGGCTTCACGTTGCCTCTGACTCGCATTACTTGGCTTCAAGTTTTCCATAGCCTTCGTGGCTCGCGGTAAAGCGTATTTTATATTGTCTACCTCAGGCTTTATAGTTTGTTCAAGTTGAAGTACGCGTTTGTATAGGGCTTTTAAGCTATCTTCAACTACCACGAAGTCGTCTGATATTGATTTCTGCCTTACTGCAAGTGTCCTAAAATTGGGGTCTGATGTGGGGGTGCGCAATTGAGCCTCTAAAACCTCCTCTTGGTTAAAAGACAACTTCAAGAGATTATCTTGAATCTGGCGCAGGTTCTCCATGTTCTCAGATTGTTGTTGCTCCTTACTCTTACTAAGGCTATTCTCCATTTTCCGCTGGGCATCCCGCATTTTACCTTCAGCCGATTTACCAGACTGCTTGCCCTGATCCATTTTACCCTGATCCATTTTCTCCTTGGCATCTCCAGCATTCTCTTTGGCATCCTTACGCTCTTCGTCACCCCAATCCATATCCAAAGGAGACTCGAGGTTCTCATTCTTCTTCTTCAGCTCCTCAACCTCTTTGTTTAGTTTGTCTAACGCTTGATTTACTGAATCTTGCTTTGCTTTTCTGTCTTCATCACTCATAGCTGAATCCGCCAAGGATCCTTGTTCATCTGCCAGCTTTTCCCACTCGTTTATCTGTTCCTCTATTCCAAGCTCTACAGATAACCGCTTGAACATTTCTAGATTCTTATCTAGGTTGTCTAAGACATCCTCAGCAGACATCTCTAACTCGTCTTGTTCGCCCTCATCCTCTTCACTCAATTTCTCCATTAACTCTGAGAGCTCCTCTAAAAGCTTCTTGGTTTCTTCATCCAACGTCTTTTCGATTAGCTCATCTAATTGTTTCTGCTTTTCAGCTATTTCTTCATTTGCATCATCAACCGTGCGGTTTAATCTCTCATTCTCTTTTTTCTGGATGGTCTGTTCTAGTTGCTTGTTGATGGACTTAAGCTGCTCTTGAATACGCTGCACTTCCTGCTTATCTGAGTATGCATCTTTTTTGCCAGCCGCCTTATCGTTCTCGTATTTCTCTATAGCTTCCTTAGCTTTCTCCAACTCCTTTTTTGCATCAGTCAAATCCTTAACAACCTCTTCCTCAATACGTTTTCTATTTTCTTTTGATTCTTCAACGGACTTGAGCCTAGCTGAAAAAGTTCCTGATTTAACCCGCTTGAAACCATTTATGGCATCATTATCAAAAGCCTCTATAAAATAGGTGAGGTTGGCACCATCCTCTCCCCCGAACTCACTCAAATCTAGCGTAGTGGCAAAAGGTACAGCAGCTCCCTGTGCAATTCTAAGTGGTTCGGATTTCACTCTTTTACCAGATTTTTCCACTACCACATTTATATTCCCAATACCATAGTCATCCACTGCTTCACCCGCTATAAAGACCAATGAAGCATAAACGGAGTCTACCTCCCTATTTAGGCGCAATTTTGGATACTCATCTTTGATTATATCTACCTCATAATTCGATAAAAGAGTATCTGGTCCCGCAAGGAAGTTGTACTTCTCTGACTTTCTTATTTGGTATTGGCCAGACCACTCATCAGACCGTGCTAAAAATGAAGTATCAACCAGCATAATAGTGGTTTCCTCAACATCTCTGAGAACAGGTTTAAACCTAAGAACCGTCCCCTCTGGCACTTTCAAGCGCTTCGTGATTCCTTGTTTCTCATTTTGCCTTTGTAAATAACTAGGGTAGTTCAACTCTACAAATCCTTCTGTAAATTCAGGCTTCTTGGTAACTTTAAAGGCATAGGTTCCCAAGTTGTACTTTCCAGACTTTATTGTGAAAGTTCCAGACTCTGATACATTCTCTAAGCTATACTCAAAACCATTTGACTCTGGAAGCATGATCCACTTCTTAGTTCCAGACCATAAGCTTGCGGATACAGGAATTTCCGTTCCAATTACGGTTAACGTGACAGGTAATGTACTCCCCCTGTCAATAGCTTGAGGATAAGACACTTCAAACTCAAAAGGTGGAAATAGATGGTGTGGGGTATCAAACTCTACAATACGCTTTCCAGAATTATAAATAATTGACGGATTTATGCTTACCAAGAGCAGATAAATCAGCAGTGTACCACCAAACCAAGGCAACAGTTTTCTAAGCCAGTTTCTATCTATGGCTAAGTCAAACGTCACGTTCTTGATGTTCTTCTCTTTTTGAACGATTCCCGCCCAAGCCAACCCACCATCCATTGTGCTAAGCTGAAGTCGATTCAAAAGCGTATCACCAACAGCATCAATGCGTTCTCCTATGAGCTTGGCTGCATTTTCTTCACTTAAATCACGTTTTAAACCCGTTAAACCAGCTAACGGTAACAGGATATACCGGTAAGAAACAGCTATTAAAGAAAAAACTAAGGTGAAAAATAAAAAGCCTCTACCTAAGGAATTTAAACGGAAGAAGTGCTCTGTGACAAGCAGTAATAACGTGAACAATCCAAAAATCACGGCTGCTAATACAACGCCCTTAAGCAACTCATTTAAGTAAAACTTCTTAATGAATTCACCTAACCTGTTGATAATATTTTCGTTTGCTCGATTCATTGATTATTTTTGACGCACCCTTTAAAAACGTTAACGAAGTAAATCAATTTACCCTTAAAGTTCTACCCATGAAGAATTCAGTCTTTTTGGTTCTATTCTCCATAGCACTATCATTTCTATATCCCCTAACGTCTGAAGCGCAGCTTTGGCACAGATATCGCCATGAATTTTTCATGGGAGCGGGAGCAAGCCAAATGCTCGGAGACTTAGGCGGTGCACCTGTTACCGCCAAAGGTTTGCAAGCCGTAAACTGGGGGTCTACCAATGCATCGGCTATGATGGGTTACCGCTATAAGGTGAGCCCGAGAGCAGCATTGCGTGCATCTATGGGTTGGATGCGCCTATCCGGAAGTGATGAACTTACGGAAAACGCAGGCAGACGCCAAAGAAACTTGAGTGTAAGAACCACGGTTACAGAGTTCTCTCCCATGGTTGAGATTTATTTGATTTCAGACGATATACCGAAAGGTGTAAAGTACCGTGGTAAATATTTCCGCCACCGAATGAGTGGTGTTGGTGTTCGCGCAAGTTTGTATGTGGCAACGGGTCTTACCATGTTCTACTACAACCCAACAGCTCAAATCAACGGAGAGTATTATAACCTGCGAGACATGGGAACAGAAGGTCAAGGTCTTCGACCGGGTTCTGAAAAGTATTCTACTATAGATTTTGCTCTACCTGTAAACTTGGGTTTGAAATTAAATTTCGACCGCTATTGGTCTGTTGGACTTGAGTTTGGCGCGCGCTACACGGCAACTGATTATTTAGATGATGTAAGTACAAGCTACTACAACAATGATGAGCTTCGCGAAGCTTACGGCAACATAGCTGCCCAATTAGCAGATAGAAGGCTACCAAATGAAGACGGTAGAGTAGTTCAGGGAAGCGAAGGTGGTCAACGCGGAAACCCTGGTGAAAACGATGCCTATTTCTATTTTCAGTTCCATGTTGCTAAGCGCTTTAAGTCTTATGGAAAAAGTCGCAGAAGCATGGGTACAAGACCAACTTTCTAAACGAGAACCTTTTTTACCTTTGCCGGCCTAAATTTAAGCCATGGCAGAAGCAGTACGCGTTCGATTTGCTCCCAGCCCAACGGGACCTCTACATATGGGGGGAGTAAGAACAGCCCTTTACAACTACCTATTTGCGAAAAAGCATAATGGAACTTTTATTCTACGAGTAGAAGATACAGATCAAACCAGATATGTGCCAGGAGCAGAAGATTATATCCGAGAAGCTCTAGAATGGTGTGGTCTATCTCCTAATGAAAGTCCTTGGAAACCTGGTCAGTTTGGTCCGTATCGCCAATCTGAGCGCAAAGACTTATACCGTCAATATGCTGAGCAACTTGTAGACAACGGGTTTGCCTATTATGCTTTTGATACGGCAGAAGACTTGGAAAACATGCGTGAAAAAGCCAAGCTGGCTAAAATGCCTAATTGGCAATACAACAATATCACGCGTGGCTCAATGAAAAACTCACTTACCCTATCTGAGGATGTAGTGAAAGAAAAGCTAGACTCTGGTGAGCCCTATGTAATCCGTATCAAATTTCCGAGAAATGAAGAAGTTCGCTTTCACGATGAAATACGTGGGTGGGTCGTTGTAAATACAGCTAACCTCGATGATAAAGTGATGTTTAAGTCAGACGGTATGCCAACCTATCACCTGGCCAATATCGTTGATGATCACCTAATGCAAATAACACATGTGATTCGTGGAGAAGAGTGGCTACCCTCTGCTCCTTTGCATGTTATGCTCTACAAGTACTTGGGCTGGGAAGATACGATGCCAAAATTTGCACACTTGCCATTAATTTTAAGGCCAGATGGAAATGGTAAATTGAGCAAACGCGATGGTGATAGGCTTGGTTTTCCAGTATTTCCCTTAGACTGGACAGACCCTAATACATCTGAAAAATCCTCTGGTTACCGCGAGAGAGGCTATTACCCAGGAGCATTTACTAACATGCTGGCATTCTTGGGCTGGAACCCGGGTACATCACAAGAACTATTTACCATAGAAGAGCTTACAGCTCAATTCTCTTTAGAAAGGGTGGGTAAGGCTGGAGCTAAGTTTGATGCAGACAAAACGCTTTGGTACAACCAGCAATATCTACGAATGCAAAGCGATGCAGATTTAGCTAATAAACTGCTGCCAGCTGCTAAGGAAATTGGTTTAACTGAAGATGTTGAATTCTTAACTTCTGTATGTCACTTGATGCGTGAACGTGCAACATTTGACATGGATATACTCAAAGAAGGTACCTACTTTTTCAATAAGCCCACGAAATACGATGAGAAAGTTGTTCAGAAACGATGGAATGAAGAAGTTTCTGGTCATTTGAAGACCCTTCGTGATTCGTTTGCTGAAAGCGACTTTACCTCAAGTTCTTTAGAAGCTATTTTTAAAGCCTATTTATCTGATAACGGCCTAGGCTTTGGAAAGGTAGGTCAACCTCTTCGCGTTGCCGTAACTGGAGTTGCTGCAGGGCCTGGTCTTTTTGAAATCATGGCGGTACTTGGAAAAGAAGAAACTCTAGACCGGTTGGAACAAGCCTTTGAAAAATTAGGATAGCATGCAGTGTCTTTCTGTAACAGGCATACAAGCTACAGCTTACCACGGATGCATAGATGAAGAAGCTAAAGTAGGAGGAAGATTTACTGTTGATGCACATTTCTATGGTGATTTCAGAAAAGCCTATGAAACAGATGATCTATCTCACGCGGTAGATTATGTATCGGTAACTAGAATCGTACATCACTTAATGCAAAAGCGAGAGAAGCTCATAGAGACGGTAGCAAACAATCTATTACAGGCACTCAAAGAAGCTTTTCCGAAATGTGACTCCATTGAGCTCACTATTACCAAACACAGAGCACCAATAGAAATGCCTGTTGAGTCAGTTTCCTTTACTATTAAGGGTTAGACGTTTGGTGAAACGCGCATTTTGTTACATTTGCAGCCTTGATGGTCTCGTGGCCGAGCGGCTAGGCAGAGGTCTGCAAAACCTCGTACAGCGGTTCGAATCCGCTCGAGACCTCAAAAAAGGCTTAATTCGTAAGAATTAGGCCTTTTTCATTTGTCAGGTACCGTACAAACAATGCCACCAAAAAAAACGTTTTTGAACCCATGAAAAAGCATGTAAAATTTGACTTGTCCGTCTATCAAAACGGCATGGACTACGCCTCCTACGATGCATTATTAAAGAAACTTGTAAAAGAGAGTGCATCTACGGGACCCAATCAGTCTGAAGCTTTCGTAAGCTACACTAAGCTTAGTGAGCGAAGAATGCACCGGTGGAATAAAACCCTAGATTTAGTTCCTGCACTAGAGGGTACTATAAGGCAAACTACCTTCAAAGTGAACATGTTAGCTATTACTGAGTCATGGTGTGGAGACGCGGCACATAACCTACCCATCTTTCACAAACTCACCGAGAAAAATCAAATGTTCTCTTTAAAACTGATCCTTCGCGATGAGCATGAAGACGTAATTGACGCGTACTTAACAAATGGAGGGAGGTCTATACCAAAAGTGATTGGGTTTACAGAAAGTGGTGAAGAGTTGTTCACTTGGGGACCTAGACCAGACCCAGCTCAAGAACTATATCTGGGTGGGACGGAGTTAGGCAAGCCATACAATGAACTCGCTGCAGAACTTCAAGCTTTTTACAATAAAGATAAAGGTCAAACCACTATGAAAGAACTAGACTATTTGTTAGGGCTATTAAAAGAAAAAAGCCCTGCCTAAATAGACAGGACTTTCTTCCAATCAATCAATATAAACCAAATCAAGCTACCCCAATTTCGAGGAGTTTTCTTTTTTGGAGAAGAAAAAAGCGCCAATGCTCACACCTAATAAGGTTAGAACAAACATGATTAAGGTGTACATGTTAGGCTTCATCTCATCTAGAAAACCTGCCTTGAAAGGTAGAATAAGTGTAACTAGCCAAACTACTAAAGCGATCATCTTACTTTTATTCATAGACTGTCTGTTTATAGGTTATTCTACCAAATTAAAGAACTTAATGGTAACAAATTAACTAGAGTTAATTTTATTCAATTATGATACTAGTCAATAGAAAGTTTGATTTTTGTCATGTTTACATAAATACGCATTCATGGTTTTCTTAAACGATTCTATCCTGAATCACCTTGTCATTCACAATGTGGGTAATGCCCACAAAGAGCAGGGTGTATTTCTTTCTAACCAACCTCTAACCTTACACGAACCTCTTGTAAATGTGGTTATACCCTTTCTCTCAAAAGGCTTCAAGCAAGCAGAAGAAGAACATCGGTTTACCCATTCCTCAGATATTGAATTGAACGAAGTTCATCACTACTGCAAGCAGTTCTTCGCAGGGGAAATTGACTTTATGCCTTTTTCAGAAAACATAGCCAATCATTTGTACGCGCACAGCGATCACCCCATGATTAAACCTGGAGAATTGATAGTATCGCATCTGAAAGAAGTCATTCTAGATGGTGAAATTCTAGAAGCTGTTGCTTTGGTAAAGTGCGAGAATAAACGTGGCTTTATAGAGTTCTACGAAGAAAACAACTCACTGCATATTGATTTGAGACATGGCATTGGTCTGAATAAGCTAGATAAAGGGGCTTTGATTTTCAATGCAGAGCAAGAAGAAGGATTTCGTGTACTAGCTATAGATAGCGTAAATGAAGAGTCTCGCTTTTGGGTAGAGAAGTTTCTTAACATAAAGGCAGACGATGTCTCTTTCGCTTACACCAAAAACACATTAGAATTGGTTCAAAACTTTGCACAAGAAGTTGTGGCAGAAGATGAAGATACCACAGCACGTTTTGATGTTGTACACAAAAGCATGGACTACCTGCAAGCTAATGAAACCTTTGATGCTAATGAATTTGTGGAAGAAGTATTACCTACCCCCGCTTACCGAGAGCAATTCATGGATCAGCACCAAACCATGGTAGAGCAGCATGGTTATGAAGAGGTAGAAGAATTGAAAATAGCACCAAATCAAGTTAAAAAGGCGAAAAGCAAATTCAAAGACCTCATTAGGCTTGATAACGGAATTCAAATTCAGTTAGCCTTAAATAACGAAGAAACCAAAGAATACCTTGAACGCGGTTTCGACCCCGTTAAGGGAATGAACTATTACAAAGTGTATTACCGCGAAGAACAATAAGCACACTTAACCTCTTTAGAAAGGCATATGCATACCTTCGCGAAAATTTATTCGGCATGAACAGGCGTCAACTTATCATAGTCTCTGTACTGATAGCCATTATTGTGGGAATCATGTCCCTCATTTTCTCCAAATCTTCACCAAAAACAGAAAAAAGAGCAGTTGGTAAGCTACCCGTTAAATATGTGAAAACGCTATCGGTACAAAACGATAGTATTCCATATACACTTACGGGTTATGGAAGGCTCATGTCATTTAACAACATCAACCTTAGCGCTGAGGTTAGTGGTAAACTTATTCAAGGCGATGTATTGCTAAAAGCGGGAGCCAACTTTAACAAGGGCGATGTATTGTTTCGCGTAGATCAAACCGAAGCCAGATATGGCTTACTATCCAGAAAAAGTGCCTTCTTAAGTGCCTTAGCCTTGGCTTTAGCTGACTTAAAAATTGATTTCCCAGACGCCTACAGCAAGTGGTTCAGCTTTTATGAAAATGTAGATGTAGATAAGGCCCTGCCTTCCCTGCCTAAAATATCAAGTACAAAAGAGAAGACCTTCTTGGCTTCTAAAAATGTTCTTGGTGAATACTATGGCATTAAAGCAGACGAAGCCAGATTAGCTAAATACAACATAACAGCTCCATTTAAAGGATCATTCACAGAGGTCTTTGCTGAGCCTGGAGCAAACGTAAATCCTGGAAACAACATTGCGACCATAATCCAAGAAGATAAGCTAGAAGCTAAAATTCCAGTAGAAGTAGACAATCTACACCTCATAAAAAGGGGTCAACCCGTTAAACTTTATAATAAAGGAGGAGATTTCATTGGTACCGCAGAAATCAGTAGAATCACTCGCTCCATCAACCCAAATACACAAACCATTGACGTTTTTGCTGGCTTAAACAATCCAGAAACAGGAAATTACCTTGTATCTGGAATGTTTGTAAACACCACTATTTCTTCAGGTGTTATCTCAAATGCCGTAGAGTTACCCAGACGAGCAATGCTTAATGCAGATCAGCTTTACGTATTAGCAGATAGCAGCCTCAACGCACAATCTGTTACCATTGAAAAAACCAATGCGGAAACATTCATTGTATCGGGGTTAAAAAACGGAACTGAGGTAGTTATAGAACCTATATCTGCATTTAGTCAGAATCAAAAATTTTCTGGATTGAAATAAGCAATGAAGAAAGCCTTTCAATTTTTTATAGAAAACCCAATCTGGGCAAACGCCATTATCTTTTTAACGGTATTGTTCGGTTCATTGAGTTTCGTGAATATGGATCGGGCATTCTTTCCAGAACTTGAGCCTGTAATCATTACTGTAAACACTGCTTATCCGGGTGCCTCTCCCACAGAAATGGAAGAAGGTATTACCATTAAAATAGAAGAGTCTCTTGAAGGTATAGCAGAAATAGAAGAGCTTGCCTCAACCTCATCAGAAAATGTTTCTTCTGTTACGATTACGGCCTACCAAGGCACAGAAATGGAAGAACTACTAGCCGAGGTTAAAAATGCTGTTGATGGTATTTCTTCTTTTCCTGTAGGTGCAGAGAAACCTGTTGTTGTAAAGCAAAAAACCTCTGAAATGAGCGGTAGAGCAGCTTATATTGCCCTTACAGGTGATATGTCTCTCATGGAGCTTAAGGAAACCGCAGAAGAAATTGAGCGTGACTTACTCCGCACTGGTGAAATCTCTGATATTGATATCAAAGGTTATCCCACAGTTGAGTTCTCAGTAGAGATAAAAGAAACAGAACTACTCCGCTATGGGCTAAGGTTTGATGATGTAGTCAATGCTATCCGTTCTAATAACCGTGATTTAAGTGCTGGCTCCATAAAAACTAAAAAGGAAGAGCTCCTGATAAGAGCTAATGCTAAATCTACTCGGTCAGACCAAATGGAGAACATCGTTCTTCGCTCACAAACAGATGGTTCTTACATACGACTGGGCGATGTTGCCAACATTTCTTTTCGTTTTGCAGATGTACCTCAGCAGTCTTTCTTAGAAGGAAAACGGTCTGTTGTTATTACCGTAAGTAGAAGATATGGAGAAGACTTGGGTGCAATTGATGCTGCCATTGAAACCTATGTAGAAGAATTCAACCAGAGTAATGAACATGCTGAACTCACTGTTATGTTCTCATTCTATAGCTTGTTGAATCAGCGTATTAATCTATTGCTAGAGAATGGTTTAATTGGGTTATTACTCGTACTTATAACATTGGGGTTATTCTTGAATGTTCGGCTGTCTTTTTGGGTAGCAGCCGGAATACCAATTTCTTTCTTAGGTATGTTCATCATAGGGTCTTTCTATGGTATGAGCATCAATATGATTTCACTATTTGGAATGATCCTGGTGGTAGGTATTCTAGTTGATGATGGAATTGTTATTGCCGAAAACGTATATGCACATTTTGAGCGTGGAAAGTCTCCATACCGAGCAGCTATAGATGGTACCGCAGAAGTTGCCTCTTCTGTATTTACGTCTGTTCTAACCACCATCATCGCTTTCTCTGTACTTCTATTTATTGAAGGTATGGAACGTATGAGTGAAATGGCTTTTGTGGTTATTGCTGCGCTCGCATTCTCTTTAATTGAAGCTTTCTTTGTTTTACCTGCACACCTCTCTTCTAAAACGGTACTAAAAACCAACGTAATAGGTAAATTTAGAGAACGCATTACTCGATTAATTGAGTACATGCGAGATCATATTTATGCAGAACTTCTAGATGTGTCTCTCAAATACAGAAGAATAACTGTTTTCATGCCGCTTGTATTCATCCTATTCATTGGATTTCTCGTTAGTAATAAATACATCAATTCAACATTCTTTCCTTCCATTCCATTTGATGACTTCACTGTTGAAGTAGCATTTAAACCAGGAGAACGTGAAGACTACACAAAAGCCTATTTAGACTTTTTTCAAAATAAAATAGCAGAGGTTAGAGATTCTTTAGAAACGAAATACAACAGAGAAGTAATTACCTACACCACTGTAAACTTGGGATATACCAGAAATATGGGAGAAAACGGTTCTCATTGTGGTAATATCAATGTAAACCTAGATGTGGAAGGTCTCCCTATTTCAAGTTTTGATGTAGCGGCCATGGTTCAAGCTAATATTGGTGAAGTAAAAGAAGCCGATAAATTCTTGGTTGGTGGTATAAACCGATGGGGTAAACCCGTTTCTATTGCCCTTAGCGGAAATAACATAGATCAACTAAAACAAGCTTCACAATTCATGAAAGACCGTTTATACGGCATGACTGAATTGAAAGATATTCAAGACAATTCAGGGGTTGGAAAAAGAGAAGTGCACATTGAGCTTAAACCTAAAGCATATATGTTAGGATTGAGCCAAAATGAAATATCTCGTCAAATAAGACAGGGTTTCTTTGGTGAAGAGGCTCAGCGATTAATTGTTGGCACAGATGAGGCTAAAGTTTGGGTGCGTTACCCAGAAAGTGACCGCTTAACAATGGGTCAGCTTGAACAAATGCGGGTTAAAACCGCAGCAGGATTAGAAGTTCCTTTGAATGAATTGGTAGATTACTCCATTGTTCGTGGTGAAGTAAGTATAAAGCACTATGATGGAATTAGGGAAGTAGAAATTACAGCAGATCAAACAGATCCTTATGCCGCTACACCAGAGATTTTGGCAAATATTAGAAATGAGCACGTAAGTGAACTCAAAAAGCAATTCCCAGAAGTTGATGTTGAATTTCGCGGACAGCAGCGTAATGCAAACAAATCTATGTCTAGCATGGCTACCTTGCTCATTGTTGCTTTATTGCTTATGGTATTGGTTATTAGCCTTAATTTCAATTCACTCTGGCAAGGACTACTTATTATCACCGTTATTCCAATAGGTATCTTTAGTTCCATGTTAGGGCATGGTATAGAGGGTCATCCTGTAAGTATCTTAAGCGCTTGGGGTATGATTGCTTTAATGGGAATCTTAGTAAACGATGCCGTAGTATTCTTAGATACCTACAATCGTAACCTTAGGTCAGGGATACCGCCAAAAGATGCTATCCGCTCTGCGGGTTTATCTCGTTTTAGACCAATAATCCTTACCTCGGCTACTACTGTTGCTGGTTTATATCCTCTTATATTGGAGCAAAGTTTTCAAGCTCAGTTCTTAGTACCAATGGCTATTAGTGTAGCATACGGGGTGTTGTTTGGAACTTACTTTATCCTTGTTTTCTTCCCTAGTTTAGTGCTATTCTACAATGATGTTTACAAAGCCTTTAGATGGTTATGGACCGGAAAGAAACCACTGCAGATAGAAGTAGAACCCGCATTATTGCATGATTCTCACGTTGAAGAAATTAAAGAGAAAGAGCATTCATGACACGTATAATATCTCTCCTCATTCTTGTTCTCTCTTTTGTTTCTGGTAGTAGTCAAACCTCATTATCATTGTCTGATGCCATTCAATTAGGACTGGCTAACAACTACGGCATTATCATATCTAAGCAGCAGCAAGGGATAGCTGAAAACAGCAATACGTTTGGTAATGCTGGAGGATTACCCACAATTACGCTTAGTGCGGGTCAAACTAATAATTGGAATGATCAAGATAATCCAGCAAGCTTCTTAAACGGGGTTATTGAAACACATAGCATCCGCCCTGCGGCAGATCTCAATTGGACACTCTTCAACGGGTTTAATGTTTTAGCGAATAGAGAACGGTTATCTGTTCTAGAATTACAAAGTGCAGGGAATACTGAATTGATAGTACAAAATACCATTGAAGGTATTGTACTTGCTTATTACAATGCTGTTCTTCAAAAAGAGAACCTGAAAGTACTTGGTGATGTAAAACGTTTATCTAGAGATGAATTTAGTTATGTAAGTACCAAAGCAGAGCTAGGAGCTGCAGGTACATTTGATTTGCTTCAAGCTAAAGATGCATACTTCACTGACAGCACCAACTACATAAACCAACAAATTCAACAACGTACTGCAGAACGCGCTTTACATACGTTGTTGGCTTTACCCATGGATACAGGATTTGTTTTTACAGATTCTGTGCTTCCCCAGCCAGAGATATTCTATTTAGAAGTACTGCGAGAAGCCGCACTAGAAAACAATCAGAATATAAAGCTTGCCTACTTAGATCAAGAACTAAGAAGACAAGATACCCGACTTCAAAAATCTGCTCTTTATCCTTCATTATCTGTTGCTGCAGGCATCAATGATTCTAGATTCAATACCATTATTGATGGAGAAAACAACTTTACAGGAGATCCATTTGTAGAAGAAAATTCTGGACGAACGCTCAATTACTTTGTAAATGTAACATTGAGTTACAGGTTATATGATGGTGGTAAAGTAAGAACCGCTATTGAAAACGCCAAAGCGCAAGAAGCTATATCTGCAACAAAAACGGACCAAGCTACCCAAGCTGTTATGCAAGAACTTTATAATGCTTATGATACCTATCAAAGTCAAGTTCAATTGCTGGGTATAGCTAGAGAGAGCGTAGAAAATGCCGCCTTAAACCTAGAAATAGGTAAAGAAAAATTCAATGCTGGCAGTATTACCTCATTTGAGTTCAGAGATATTCAAATACGCTACATCAGGAGCAGTTTTTCAAGACTTACTACTGCTTATGAAGTAATACGCTCTAGAACCAACTTGAGTAGACTTACTGGAAGCCTAGTTGCACCCTAGAGGCAACTCTTTGTGTTATATCTGTGTCTTTATATAAAGATTAGCCTTTCTATAATATTCAGACTCAGATATTTGGAATTGGTTAAAATTTTTCGCTAATTTTAAAGAGAACTTCTAAATAACACAATATGGCAACGGAAACAGTACAAGCAAACACAGAACAATCTACACTGCAATTCTCAATCTGGAAGTATAGTATCGCAGGTGTTATCGCAGGTTTAATAGCGGGTATTGGTAATAATTTATGGATTCTAGCTTATCCTATCATTTCAGGTCATGATACACCTCCAGGTGTTGATGCTATGAGTGTAAGTGTATTTTCTTTTATTCCAATGGTTATTGCGGGTTTCTTTTACTACGGCATTTCTACAAAAAATGCCGCTAGAGGAACACGTATTTTTGTTAGCCTTGGTGTTTTAGTATTTCTAGCTAGCCTTTATGGACCGCTTAATCCAGAACAAATGGGACCATTTTTCGCTAACGGAGAAGTTCCTGAAGGATTTGCATTGTTTACAATACCAATGCATATTATTGCAGGCGCGGCCGCAATATTTTTCATGCCTAAATTTGTTATGAGTGATTAATATTTCAGAAGTTCACCAATAAAGAAATTAAAGATGCCTCGCTAAGCTAGCGAGGCATTTTTATTTTTCTGCTTTTACTTTTCTTCCGTCTAGCTTTTTGGTTACACCGTCTTTGTATCTAATAGTGAGCAACAATAGACCATCTTCACTGTAACGTTTCCAATCTCCTTGCTTGAGTCCCATTTGATACTTTCCTTCAAGCATTTTTTTACCGTTATCATAAAAGTATGTGTGTTTGCCGTCTGGTAATCCTTCTATGTAGGTTCCTTTAAACGCAATTTCATCTGTTGCCAGGAAATAGTGAATCCATTCTCCTTGCTTTAATCCTTCTGTATACTTACCCCTTTCTCTGTATTCTCCACTTCTTATCATCCAATCACCATCTTCTAATCCTTCGTAGTATGATCCTGTAAGTAATTCCTCTCCTTCTTTATCGTACTCTATGACCTCACCATCTTCTTTTCCTTTTCTGTATACTTCAATTCTACGCAGCTTCTTATCATCGTAGTACCAGCGCCACTCTCCTTGCTCTAAGCCACCTTCTCTATATCTACCTTTTTGCTCTAGATTACCATTAATGTGGTAAAACTTCCAATCCTTATATCTTGCTCCATCTAAATACTCCCCTTCTGCTCTCAACTCTCCTGTAGTATAAAACTCCTTCCAGAACCCCTGTTTAATGCCTTCTGCATCAATAATTCCCTCTCCGAGTAGTACACCTCGTTTATATAATTTTGAGTTCACTACAACTCCTGTATCGTTATACTCTTTCCATACACCATGAGGTTGCCCTCCCAAATACGTGCGTTCCTGTTTTACTTGGGCATTTGGGTGGAAGTCGCGTTCAATGTCTACCGCCATTAATTCTTCCACATTCTCCATTACCTCACCGTTTACATATTTAGTAGTGGTGAGCAACAATCCTTTTTTGTCATACTCCCTAAAATATCCGTTCTTTAAATTGTCTTTATACCTTCCTTCTACACGAACTAGAAATCCAGGTTCATCTTCGTAAAACTCAACCCACCTGCCTTGTTTTAAACCCTTTGCATCTATTTTATTTACAGATTCTCGATCTTTTATATAACCTGCCTCATAATTCACAATAGATATAACCCTACCATCTGGTGCAAACTCATAACCAACACCAACAGCCCTTCCATTCTCAAAAGGTTTCATTTCTTTTAAATGCTGATTTTCAGGGTTATAATACTCCGTAAACCCATTAAGCGTATCATGTTCAAACCGCTCTAGAGATACAAGTAATCCTTCTTTGTTATAATTCTTTTGCGTGCCGTGTTTTACATCGTTACGGTACATGATCTCTTGCTTGAGGGTACCATCTGGGTTAAAGAAAAGCCACAGACTATCTAGCTGATGATTTTTACGGTTTCCCTCGCTCTTTAAGCTGCCGTTTTCAAAATACGTTTTCCAAAATCCTTCTGGCTTTCCGTTCTTGAAATTCCCCTCACTCGATTTATTTCCATTTGGGTAATAGAACACGTTATATCCATCTGGATTTATCGCTTCTTGTGCAGTCGCGAAAAAGGGAATTAACAACCAATAAAAACAAAAAGAAAATTTTAAAAATCTATTTATTGTTATTATTAGTCTGTTCATGGTGTTGGTTTCTTTTTTTACCAAACTGTTGCTTTCTTGAATTACAGGATATTCTTAACATTCAACTAACACGAGTGGTGAACGCAAAATACTGAAAACAATTATCCTATGATGTTATTAACAAGAGGTTCATTAGTATATTGGTTGGTAACTTCAATCTAAACTTCACTTAAAACAGAGTTCATAAGCCAGCTGTAAAATGTGTGTAAAGAATAGCTAACTCCTAGTGCCCAGTCTTACAAACGTGTTAACCGGAAATTTTAGTTTCATTTGCAAGAGAATTCTTTCACGCAATATCACCGGCTTTTAACAGTGCTATTCATAACTTTGTGAATAACTATCAATAATACTCAATATCAATTCATTACAATGAAAATATCCATTGGCAGCGATCATGCTGGATTCGCACTCAAAGAAAAGGTAAAGCAGGTGCTTGATGCAAGAAAAATAGAAGTTTCAGATCACGGAACTTACAGTGAAGAAAGTACAGATTATCCAGATTATGCTCACCCAGTTGCTAACGATGTTGAAAGTGGAAAATCTGAGTTGGGAGTTGTTATTTGTGGAAGTGGAAACGGAATAAATATGACTGTGAATAAACACCAGGGTATCCGTTCAGCACTTTGTTGGGAACCTGAGATTGCGCACATGGCCAGGTTACATAACAATGCCAACGTTTTAGCACTCCCAGCACGCTACATTCCAGAAGAAGTAGCACTTGCCTGTTTAGAACATTTTTTAGATACCTCTTTTGAAGGTGGAAGACACCAAAGACGCGTAGATAAGATTGCTTGTTCTTAAAACTACGCAACGCTTTAATAATTTAGGGATGTAATGCTATATGCGTTACATCCCTTTTATTTGCAGTTAAATGTTATTTATACACTATGTTAGAAAGAATTAATCCTACACAAACACAGGCCTATCGAGCGCTTCAAGATCACTTTAACGAAATTAAAAGTACACACATGCGAGCGCTCTTTGCACAAGATTCAACTAGACCAGAAAACTTGAGCTTGGCAGCCTGTGGTATTTATTTGGATTATTCTAAGAATCGAATTACTACAAAAACAATTGATATCCTCAGAAGCTTAGCCGTAGAAACGGGTTTAGGTACTGCTATTGAAGCACAATTTTCTGGTGAATCAATTAATGAAACGGAAGATAGAGCGGTATTACATACTGCCTTACGCAAACCTGTAAATGCTACTGTTCTAGTGGACGGTGAGAATGTGATACCTGGTATACATGAGGTGTTACAACAAATGAAAACCTTTTCAAATTCAGTCATTTCTGGAGAACACAAAGGATATAGCGGTAAAGAGATTACAGATGTAGTAAACATAGGTATTGGTGGAAGTGATTTGGGCCCAGTTATGGTTTGTGAAGCGCTCAAGCATTATAAAACGCGGTTAAATGTTCACTTTGTTTCTAATGTAGATGACACGCACATAGCAGAAACCTTGAAACGTATAAATCCTGAAACCACACTATTTATTATTGCCTCCAAAACCTTTACTACGCAAGAGACCATGACTAATGCAGAAACTGCAAAGTCTTGGTTCTTAAAATCTGGTGCGCCAAATGAAGCTATTCGTAAACACTTTGTGGCACTTAGCACAAATAAGCAAGCGGTAACCGCTTTTGGGATAGCTGAACAAAACATGTTTGCATTTAGCAATTGGGTAGGAGGCAGATACTCGCTTTGGAGTGCTATTGGCTTATCCATTTGCTTGGCTGTTGGATATGATAAATTTGAAGAACTCTTAGCTGGAGCATATGAGATGGATGAACATTTCAGAATTGAGCAAGAGAAGAGTCTACCAGCAACATTAGCATTGTTAGGCATATGGTATAATAACTTTTTCAATGCAGAGAGCCATGCTATTCTGCCTTATGATCAGTACTTGCATCGCTTTGCAGCTTACTTGCAGCAAGGAGATATGGAGAGCAATGGAAAATCTGTAGATAGAAATGGTAACCGTATTGCTTACCAAACTGGACCTATAATTTGGGGAGAACCAGGAACGAATGGTCAGCATGCATTTTATCAACTTATACACCAAGGCACCAAACTAATTCCAGCAGACTTTATTGCTCCTATGCGGTCATTGAATAAAATAGGAGACCACCATGATAAACTCATGGCTAACTTCTTAGCTCAAACACAAGCTTTAATGCAAGGTAAAACTGCAGAGGAAGCTGAAAAGGAATTAATAGAAACTGGATTATCTCAATCTGAAATTGAGGCGCTACTTCCGTTTAAAATTTTTGAAGGGAACAAGCCAACTAATAGTATTTTATTTGATGAACTAACACCAAAAGTATTGGGTGCATTAATAGCTATGTACGAGCACAAAATATTTGTACAGGGTGTAATTTGGAACGTCTTTAGCTATGATCAATGGGGTGTAGAACTAGGTAAGCAATTAGCAAAACCCATACTCAAAGCATTGCAAAGCGATGGTGAAGCAAAGCTAGATGCGAGCACAACTGCTTTATTAGCTAAAATTAAAGAAGCGCGTTAGTTCATTTCAAGATTCTCATCTCCCTTTTTATAGGGAAGAAACAGAAAAACCAAACGCATTAGTATTCTCCTCCTACCTTTCGACTGTTGAGTTCATCAGACTCAAAAGTAGGCAGCGAAGAAGGAATTGAACTGAGCCCCACTGTATCTGTTAACGCCTGCATAAAGGCAATCAAGTCTTGCAACTCAGACTCGTTTAGCCCCAAAGAATCTGTAGGTAAAGTCTGGTTATCTAAGACAATACCAATACCTGAACCACCACCCACATTGTAGAAGTGCATAACATCTTCAAGTGTTTTATAAGCTCCGTTATGCATGTAGGGGGCGGTAAGGGTAATGTTACGTACCGTTGGCGTTTTAAAAGAGTTTAAATAAATGTCTGACTCTTCTTTGAGAATACCAGCTGCCGCTCTTCCACCATCAGGGTCAACCACAGAAGGGGTGTCATAGGGGTTTTGTGCCACACCAAGTACTTCGCTTTCGTTTTCATTAAAGTGAGGCGGAACCAAACCACTAAAAGTAGGTGCAAAGTGACATGTACCACAAGCGGCTTTGCCCATAAATAGATTAAAACCGTTTTTAACGTTTGTCGATAGCTCAATAGATTCACCACGTAAATAGCGGTCGATAGGTGAGTTATAACTACGAAGCGACAAAACATACGAAGCAAAAGCGTAATTCAACTGGAGCTTGGTGATAGATGCATCTTTTTGCTGTTTATCGAAGGCTGCTGCAAAACGCGCTTTGTATTCAGCAGAGCTATTTAACTTCTCTAGAATTTCAGGTATATCAGTATCAAACTCTTTATCACTGTAGAAAACATGCTCTGTTTGTAGGTCTAAGTTTTCTGCACGTAAGTCATGAAAGAAACGATCAGAATAAACAGCATTGAGTAGGGTAGGAGCATTTCTATTTACTGTACCCTCAAAATCCATCGCTATGCTTTTAGCCACACCATCAGCGAAGCCTTTGTCTGGGTTATGGCAAGAGGCGCAAGCGCGTTTGTTGTTTGAGGAAAGAATAGGATCAAAAAACAGTGTTTTACCTAGCTCTGTAAGCAAAGCGTTATCATTTCCTGGTTTAAGTCCGGTGTAGTAGTATGGATTAAGAAAGTCATCACTAAAAAACTCTTCACCTAAAAAGTTAATAGCTCTAAGTTGATTACTCACTTCATAATAGTTTTCAACGCCTAAAGCCCGCTGCGCTTTGAGTAGGTTTCTGTATAAAGGAACAGATACATTTTTGGTAAAAGTGAGTCTATCGAATGAGTCAAACCCATTTGATGTGTTGAGCATTTCAATACCAAAAGAAAGGGCGCTGGAAATTACTTCATGAGCTTTAGATGAGTTTTTTTCTACAATAGAAAAGTAGGGTTGGTATGCTTTTTCTATGCTTCTTAAGGCTAATAGTGCTTCGGGTAATGCATTTCCGCTTAGTGGGGTATCAAACCCCGTTAACCCTAATGAGGTTATGCGAATTACTTCAAAACGCATAGCTTCAAATACATGTCTATCTTGCAAAGGGTAAGCCGTATGCAACGTTTTCATGCGGTTGATGTTGTCAACAAGCGCATTGGTTTGTTTGCATATTTCATCTAAGTTGGGATCCTCATCAAAAATGAGCTCATCTAACACTTGCAAGCCTTTTGGCTGAAGCACTACAAGTTCTGGAACTTTACGCTCTAGCTTTGGCAGAGGAGCCCCGTTTATGAAGTCACGTGCGCCTTGTTGGTCTATGTATTCAAAGAATATTTCTATTTCCTTGTAGGCACTTCGAGAGAGGATGAGGTGTTTACGTAAATCTTCAACCGAGGAACTATTCGTCTTTACCTCTACAGCAGTTTTTTGGAGCGTTTCGCAATGCGTTATAAATGCATCAAGCTTGTTGAGGTATTCTTTGTGAAGAGTTGGTGCGGGGAGTTCTTCAATCTTGGGTGTAAAAGATGGTGAGAGTAAAAAAAGACAGGTGAGAGCAATGAATGTCAAGAGTACTTTTTTCATGGCGTATAGAATTAGAAAAACCGGTCGCAAAACGCGACCGGTCTCATATTCACCGTATGCCTTCAAAGAAGACTGAATTTACTTGATTATTAATTTAGAAGTTTCACCGCTTGCGTTTTGTATAAAGTACAATCCTGCTGGCAAGTCTTCAACCAATACATAGTTTACGTTTCGAGCCACTTTCACACGTTGACCACTATTGTTGTAGATAGCCACATCTGTATTAGTATTAAAACGAATTTCACGTGTAGCTGGGTTAGGGAAGATTTTGAATGTAATACCTTCTTGTGCTTCTTCAACGCCTGTTGGAGAAAGAAGTCCGTCTCTCAAAGCTTGTTCCCAACCTGTTACGGCCATCGTCAATGAATTGTTGAATGGGTATGGATTGTTGGTGCTAGGATGCTGTGAGTTAAATAAGATTGTGTTGTTATCAATACCAATAGCACCAGTTACCTCTGCTCCTGCTGGAACTACAGCTATACGGATTAAATCCTTCACCGTTGGGTTGTTTATGTTCATATCTAACAAGAACAACTCACAAGTACGGTTGCTTGTACCAGCAGGTACACGTCCGTATGATGTACCGTTCAAATCTTCGTTTACAATCATGTATTCAAACAACTTACCGTCAATAACTGGTCTGAAGAAGTTTAAACCGTCAGGATTAGACAAGTGCTTCTCTGGGTAGCTTTCCAAAGCAACATTAGAAGAACCGTGGAATTCTGGTCCCCCTGCTAAGAATACACGCATTTCATCGGTTGCAGGATCAAATTCCATAACACGACCGTAGTAATCAACGTAGTCAGAAGAATCTGGATGTGTTCCTTGAGCAACTGCTCTTTGAAGGTGATGTGGTGAGTGAGTTCCACCAGCTGCATGCTCATCTCTCCAACGAGAACCAGGTCTATCACGACCAGTTTCTGTAAAGTAAATTTTACCAGTAGATTGGGAATAAGCCACCCATTCCACACGGTTGTACATGGTTGCACCGCCTGGGAATGTGATGTCATTCAGATTCAACATATTGCTCAATTGAGAATTGTCTACCTCAATCCACTTGTTACCTGAACCATCATGTTTGTAAAAGAACAAATCACCAGAGGTGAAATCGCCTGGAGTGTCTGCAATAAACTTCAACCATGCAGCCGGAGTAGCATCTACACCCAAGTATACAGTTTGGTTATCTGGCATAACTACGCCACCTTCAAACCCTTGACGACCCCAATTGTATTGCTTGCGTAGAGCTACAGCTTCTTTTGGGTCTATTTCTACCATGTAGTTAAAGTTCTCAAACTTACGAACGGTAGATCCATCAAAGTCTCCTGAAATGTCTGATGAAATATTCCAATCTGCAGTATCGCGTACACCGCCACCACCTGCATAGATAGAATTTGTAGATGAGCGGAACCATTCCTCTGCTGTCCAAATTCTACCATCAGCATCAGAAGTAATACCACCACAGTTCATTCCAGTTTCACCAACGGTATTGATGAAGTCAACGTTAAAGAATTTACCTGAGCGGCCGTCTGTAAGCGTTTGGTCAACAACGGTTAGTGTGTCTGCTGTGGGGTCCACTGCAATTTTAAAAACGGTCATACCACCACCATCACCAATGTTGTCATTGGATTGAATCATCTCGTGGTTAACTGAAATCCAACCTAAGTCAGAAGAACTGTTATCTGGTGTAAAGCCAATGAAGTCGTGCCATTGTTTGGCAGGCTCCATTACTTGTTGGCCGTTGTAGTTAATGGTAGAAACCATATCGTTGCCTCCAACAAAAAGTACTTGTGACTTAATAGGAGATTGAGGCATGATTATGGTTGAAGGAACCCAGTCATTGGTATCCCATCCAGTCACGTCTATTTCTATGGGGAAAGACTGGCTGTTGGCAGCTGCTGCAAATCCTAAAATTGCAAATGCTGAGGCGTAAAGTTTTTTCATCTCTTGGTTTATTGTGATTTATTGAACACAAATGAACGGGTATAGCTTTACCCTGTTTTATGAGTAATATTACGCTATTGCTAAGACCAAAAAAGTCAATAAAAATTTATAACAAACAATAAATGAACACATTAAAAATAAAAGCAGATTTATAAGTGACCTTGGTGGTTAACCCTGTTTTATGTGGCTTTTATTACTTGGAATTATTCTAGATAAGCTTCCTATATGCTTAACATGGGTTAAACATGCTTGATGGGGTTAATGAATTAATTGCATCAAGTCATCAAGTGTGTTTGCTTCATCAGCTGGTTTGTCTTTTCGCCATCTAGCCATACGCGGAAAGCGAAGAGCAACTCCGCTTTTATGACGGGTAGATTTAGCGATACCTTCAAAGGCAATTTCAAAAACCAACTCGGGTTTAACACTTCTAACTGGGCCAAATCGCTCTAGGGTATTTTTCTTTACAAAGGCATCTACCTGCCTAAACTCTGCATCGGTTAAACCTGAGTATGCTTTGGTTACAGGCACAAGATCTCCGTTATTCCAAACGGCAAAGGTGTAGTCTGTATAGAGGTTAGCCCTTCTTCCGTGACCGCGCATTGCGTAAATCATGACCGCGTCTACAGTAAGTGGATCTACCTTCCACTTGAACCAATCGCCTCGTTTTCTACCTGTACCGTACTTGCTATTTATATGCTTTATCATCAAGCCTTCACTACGCTTTTCAGTTGAAAGTTCTCTTGCTTTGGCAACAGACTTCCAGGTGTTCTCCTCAACCAGTGGCGAAAGCATGATTTGAGGTGAGGAACAACTATTCACAACTTGTTCAAGCATCGCTCTACGCCTGTTGAGCGGCTCTTCTCTTATGTCTTTCCCTTCATGCTCAAGAAGGTCATAAGCCATAAATGAAATAGGGTAGGTTTCTAGTAATTTCTTTGAGACTCTTTTTCTTCCCAATCTTTTTTGAAGTTGCGCAAAATCTCCAGGTTGGTCATTGATCCAAACGAGTATTTCGCCATCTAAAACGGTACCATTAGGCACGTGCTGATGCGTATTTGCTAACTCTGGAAACTGATGGGTTACGGACTCTTCACCCCTGCTCCAAATAAAGGTTTCGTTGTTTCGCATAACAAGTTGTCCGCGGATTCCATCCCACTTGTATTCTATTTGCCATTGATCACACTCACCCAGGAATAACTCTGGATCACCTTCTACAGGATAGGCGAGGAAAAACGGATAAGGCTTGGAGGCTTGCTCGTTTGGGTCTGGATTAAGAACAATAGATTCATACGTTGTCTCAAGCGGGTTGAAATTACCCATGAGCCTATGCGTAAGTATAGCCTCTTCTTCACCTGTATACTTGGCGAGAGCTTTTGTGATGGTTTTTTGAGAAACACCTATGCGCCAACCGCCAGTGAGTAGTTTATGAAAGACAAACTTTTCATCTTTATCTAGCTTATTCCACATGCTTAGAACAAACTCTTTCTTCTCTTTATCACTTGTATTGGTGATTTTAGCAAGTGAATTCATTAGATCATGAAGTGTATAATTATGCGATGCGCTGTGCTCTGGCGCCAACAGTGCCATAGTTTCAGCTAAATCGCCTACTACGTGGTAAGATTCTTCAAAAAGCCAGTACGGAAGATTAGCCGCTTCTGCTGTCCACTCTCTTAGCAGTGCTGTTGAGATGGCGCGTTTAGGCCGTTTACCGCTGAGTAGTGCAATGGCATGCAACTTATCTTGATTAGAGGCTATCTCAAAGAAGTTAACCAACGCCTTTATTTTAATCGTTGATTTAGAAGTTTGGTCTAGCGTTTTAAATAAGTTTACGAAAGTCCTCATTTAGCGTTCTCCTTTTCTTCAAAGAGTTCACCCATGAATTCTGTGTCTAAAACAGAGGCATGTTTGCCTTTTTCTGCAAACCAATTGGCCAAAGCATTTCTATAGCCATGCGTTACATAAATGTGGTCTGCCCCCGTTGCATCAACAGCAAGGTTCAACCCTTTCCAATCGGCATGATCACTCAGTATAAAACCTATGTCTGGATTTCTTCTTCTTCTGGTTCCACGAATAGCCATCCATCCACTTGCCACTCCTAGGCTATGCGGTTTAAACTTTCGTAACCAAGTAGTATTCTGAACTGAAGGCGGGGCCAATACAAATCCTCCTTTTACTTGATTTATAACTGTGTCTTGTGTGATTCTTTCTGTATGAGGAATGTGTATACCCGCAGTGCGCAATGCTTCGTTAGTGTTTTCAACAGCACCGTGGGTGTACAGGGTGCCTACTTTACCGTTGAGGGCTTGAATAACGCGTTGCGCTTTACCTAGCGCATAAACAAGTAATACAGAAGTAATACCCGCTGCATGGTTTTTTTGGTACCAATGTTCCATTTGGCGAAACACCACTTCTTCGTTTTGCCATTGAAAAACAGGAAGACCAAAGGTTGACTCTGTAATAAAGTGCTGGCACTTAACGGGTTCAAAAGGAGTACACGTTGCATCAGGAGCTGTTTTATAATCTCCCGAAACCACCCATGTTTCTCCCCCTTTAGAAAGCCTTATTTGGGCAGAGCCGATGATATGCCCTGCCGGGTGTAGGGAGATTTCAACTCCATTTATAATTGTTTTTTCTCCGTAATTCTTGCCTTCTACAGAGATATCAGCACCCAATCGATGTTTTATTACGGGTATACTGTGGTGGTGGGTGAGATAATGCTTCATGCCGTATCTACTGTGGTCTGCATGAGCGTGCGTAATTATTGCTTTGTCTACGGGTCGCCAAGGGTCTATAAACACATCAGCTTCGCTGCAATAAATACCTTCAGGACGCATGGAGAGTAAGGCGCACATGTTGGAACAACAATAAAAGTAGATTAGGGTTCTTGTACCTTATCTGTTCTAAGAAGAATTAATGTTGAACCACCAATGTCTCAGTATACGTTGCACCAGTATTACTTTTGGCTGTTAATAGGTACTTGCCCTGTGGCCAAGTAGAGACATCAATCTGTAAGAAGTCTCCTCCTTCTCCTTTAAAGACTTTAAAAAGCGCACCAGTTTCTAAGTGAACAAAAAGCTCAGTAAGGGTCTCTAGGTTCGGAATGTTTAATGTAGACACTGTTCCTGCGGGGTTGGGGAAAATAAGAGGTTTGGAGGTACTATACGTGCGATTCATATCTCCAATCATAACCGCAACATGGTTGTAAGGATCAATCAATAAGCTGTCTACAAAAGGTGTCACATGAAATACGGCTTGTCCTTTTTTTCCAGAGACTTCCAATGGGTAAAGATTGATGCCTGCGTTTTGACCAACACCTAGCTCTACGGTAAACTCGAATAAGTCATTCGTGCCTGCGGAGCTTTCTTGCTCCCAATTCACAAATAGTAACCCTCCTTTGGTTTGATACGAAATAGAAAGAATTGGATATCCTGGTTTATTTATCCATTGGTTGAAAAACCAATCTAGTTTCCTTTCAGAAGTAGATTCAAAGTGACTGATAAAGTCGCTTGAAGTCGCAAAACCGTTAATTAGACTAGAGTCGTTTAAGTAGTTTTTCATGGCTGTAAAAAAAGCTGTATCACCCAACTCTCTTCTAAGCATATGAAGTACATGTGCGGGCTTTACATAGCGCAGTCTTGAGTCAAATAGCTTTTCTACATCTGTTGTGTCTTGAGCAAAAACAACACCATTTGGCTTTTCTAATACTCTAGCTTTCGCTTCTCTAAGCCAATCTGAGTAGAAGTTTTCGTCATAGAAGTTTTCATAAACGAAGCTAGACAAGTAAGTAGTAACCCCTTCATTTAACCATAGTTCTTGCCAAGATGCACACGTTATTCTGTTTCCCGCCCAATGGTGTATTAGCTCGTGTGCGACCAGCTCAGGAAAGTAATCTGCCATAAAACTGATGGTGTTGTGCTCCATCCCGCCCCCTCTGGTAAACTCAGCTTGTCCGTATTTTTCATCCATATACGGATATGGCCCAAGAAGACTATCATAGAGTTGCAACATTTGAGGCATTCGCTCCCACTCAAATCGGTACTTTTCAACACTTTCAGGGTAAAAGAAATGCTGTACAAGTAACGTGTCGTTTCTCAAAGGCACATCTTGTTCAATTAAAACGTAATCACCCACTGCTATGGCAACCAAATAAGCGGGGATAGAGTGTTTGTGTTTCCAGTGGAAGGTTTCTGTCGCTCCAAGAACAACTCTTTTTTGAAGTATTCCCAAGCTGGCAACAGTATAACCAGAGGGAACATTGATGAATAAGTCCATAGAGTCTATTCGGTCGCCAAGAGAATTATTACATGGCCACCAGCCTGCTGCACCATATGGTTGCGAAAGGGTCCATAAAACGGGGTTTCCAGCGGATGTAGTATCAATAGAAAAGGTACCTAAACCCTCTGTAAACGGAGAACCGAAATAGGATATAGTTACTGAGTCTAATCCAGTACGAGTGTTTGGATAGAAAATGGTAAGTATGTCATTCGTGTGGCTAAAGTTTAGTGTATCACTCCCTCTAAAAACTTCAGAAACGGTTAAGTTATCTTGAAGATCAAATGAGATTTGCTGTTGAGGCTGCTCATGGGTGAAGTAAGTGGTAACATCACCGTTGATAAACTGTAGCTCAGGGTTAAGCCTCCATAAAAAGCGATGGTAATGCACGTCTACGTCACGCATACGATTAGAAGTAGAGCGAGAATAGGCCGCTAACTTTTCAGTTTTTGAGATATCGTGCGCGTGAAAATGCGAGTGCTGAGCAAAGAGACTAATACTCGTAGATAGAAAGATGCTTAACCAAAATGCTCTCATTATTCGAATTAACAAAAAATACGGCTATACTGCATGGCAGTTGAATAGATCTAGAGGCAAGAGAACTATAATTACCTAATAATGAAACCTTTTGGGTATTATGTTCAAGCAAAAAGATGAATAATTGACGAAATTTGTAATTCGAGACTAAATAGGGTTAGAACGATACATACACAAAGGGATTGATATGAGCGTAGCTACTAAAAAGAGAAAGTTAACGGGTTTAAATGCAACCATTATGCAGCTGATGGAGCAAGAAAATGGTGACATCACAAAGGTTAACGAGCATTTGAAAACAACACATAATGTTTGTTTTTCAGAAAATGCTTTGAAACACAGAATATCAATGTTAAGTCGCTAATTGCGGCTTTTTTACTTCTCAACAGGCTCTTTTGTTGGTGAGTATCCAAAGTAATTCTTAAACGAGAAAGAAAAATATGAAACACTGTTAAAGCCTGTTTTGAAGGCTATTTCAGAAATGTTTCCACCCTTTCTCTCCATCATTGATTTTGCTTGTTCCAAACGAAACTCTCTTAACAGTTGATTAAAAGTCTTATCAGTGTATCGTTTTACTTTGCGTTGTACCGTAGATTTACTTAGCCCAACTAGTGGAACAACATCCTCAATCACAAAATGGGAGTTTTCTAGATTGGTGGCAAAAATATCTAGTAAGTCGCGGATAAAAGTATCTTCAACAGACTCAATATCCCTCCTTGGTTTTTCCATTAGGGTTTTAACCTTGAGCATTTTACGCGTATCAATAAGGTTATTAACCCTAGCCGCAAGCTCTTTTGCATTGAATGGCTTGGTAATGTAGTCATCTGCTCCGTATTCCAAGCCTTCTATTTTCGACTCAATCATGGTTTTTGCCGTCAATAGAATCACAGGTATTTGAGAGGTAGCTGGGTTTTTCTTGATGCGTTGAAGTACTTGGTACCCGTCAATTCCTGGCATCATAATATCACTAATTACTAAATCGAACCGCTGGTCTTTGAGCTTACTTAATCCAATGGCTCCATCCATTGCTACGGATACATCAAAACCTTTAAATCTTAAAACCTCAGCAATGTTCTCACGAACATTAATATCGTCTTCAATAACTAGTACTTGTTCCACGAATCAATGATTTACGTTGTCTCTGTTTTACCTTTGACAAATATAGGTTAGAAACAAGGAGTTTTCCATGAGCATTACGGGCACAAAAGTGAAAGAACAGTCCCAATTACTTAAAGGGCTATCAAAAATACTTACCAGTAGTGATTCTACCCGTGTTATTCTATCTAAAATGCTAGCTCTTTTGGGGAAGGCTTACTCACCAGACAGGGTTTATTTTTTCAGACTTTCAAAGTCAGAAGATACATGGTATGCTAGCCAGTGGAGCGAATGGGTAGAGAAAGGTGTTCAGCCTCAGATCGACAACCCAGATCTTCAAAACCTGGAAATGACCTTTATGCATGAAATCATAGATGCGTTGAGTAAGGGAGAGGTATTCCAATGCATATCTGATAGCAATCCAAATGAGCAGCTACGAGATATTTTAGAATCACAAGGAGTACGCAGTGTGCTTTTTGCGCCTATTTTTAAAGAAGAAGAACTTTTTGGTTTTATTGGTTTTGATGATTGCAAGCTCCCTAGAGTTTGGAGTGATGAGGATGTGGAACGGATGTCTTTTTTAGGGAGTCTGCTTACTTTGATCTTTGAACGAGAAAGTTTGCAGCTTGAACGAGATGAATTAGATAAACAACTGCGAATTGCTGAGGAGTCTGCGGATAGGGGAGAGTGGACCATGAATCTGAAAGAGAATGCTATTGATTTTAGCAAAGGATGGTGCTCTATGTTGGGATACTCTTCTAAAGATGTCATAGCTTCTCCCGTATGGTTTGAACAATTGATTCACCCAGAAGACAGAAAACGAGTCTTACAAGACTTAGATCCATTTACCGATAATAAGGTGAAAAAACTGTTGTCTGAATACAGAATAAAAGCAGCAACGGATAGGTATAGATGGTTCCAAACCCGCGCAACCATAGAGAGAGATTCACACGGTTGGCCTGTAATGTTAAAGGCCTCAAATTATGATATAACTGCAAGAACCACCTATCAAAGTTCCTTAAAGAAGGCAGAAGAAGAATACAAGAGACTAGTTGAAACCTTGCAAGATGTGATCTTCAAGATTGATGAAAATTATGGATTAACTTTTTTGAATAAAGCTTGGCAAGAAGTTACGGGCTTCGATGTCTTTCTTTCATTGGAAAAGCCATTAATAGATTTTGTACACCCCGCAGATAGAGAGCGAGTAACAAACAAGCTTTCAGCACACCAAGACTCTACACATTCATCAAACATTGAGTTTAGAATTTTACATGCCCGTGGAGATTTTAGATGGGTGAATGCCATGATAAGAAATACACCAGATGGATTTGAAAGGTCGGGTACATTAGTGAATATACACGCGCAGAAACAAGTTCAACTGGCACTTAAAGAGAGTGAGGAGCGCTTTAGGTTGATGAGTGAGAACATGACAGAGCTTGTTTGTATGCACGATACAGAAGGCTGCTTAACCTACGTTTCTCCTTCTTGTAAAAACCTCTTAGGTTATGATCAAAAAGACATGATAGGGTTAGACCCAGGAGGTTTAATGAGTGATGCAGCCAGAGATGAAGTCACTAACACCTTGCTTCACCCAATGATAAATGGCAACCTGCTAAACGATACAGTTCGCGTGAGTATTGATAAAGCCGATGGAACACCCATTTGGCTTGAAACAGCAGTTCAGCCAATCATTAAAAATGGTGAGTTAGATTCTCTACTGAGTGTATCTCGTGATATTTCCGCCAGAAAGGCGGCAGAAGAAGAAATAGAAAAAGCTCTACTCAAGGAAAAAGAGCTTAATAAACTGCGCTCTACATTTATTTCTATGGCTTCTCATGAGTTTAGAACTCCGCTTGCTAGTATAAAGTCTAGTGTTGATTTACTAGACATGTATGTAGAGGAAGCTATGCCAGCGCTCCAAGGCTCTTTAGGTAGGCATTTAGGTAAAGTGAGGAATCAGATTGATCGACTCACAGAGATGATGAATGATGTACTTATTTTAGGTAAAACTGAGGCGAAGAAAATGCCATTTGAGCCTGTTGAGGCAGATGTTGTAGCTTTTTGCATGGACTTTTTGGAGCAAAACTTTTTAAACAGAGAAGACGGCAGGTTTGTGAATGTTGAGGTAAAAGGCAGTCGTGAAAAAGCCACATTAGACGTAAGCCTTTTAGGTCATATTTTGAGTAATGTTATAACCAATGCGTTTAAGTATTCTGAGGGTGCTCCTAACCCAGAGCTTACAATTTCATTTACTGAAACCAACGTGTGTCTAGAAGTAAAAGACTACGGTGTTGGAATTCCCGAAGATGAACAACATCAACTTTTTGAGTCTTTTTTCAGAGCTAAGAATGTAATACAGTTGCAAGGAACAGGTTTAGGGCTTGTAATCGTAAAAGAGTTTACAGAGATGCATGGTGGTACTGTAGAGGTTGCCAGCGCAGAGAACCAAGGAACTAGCATAAAGGTTCAACTACCTCTAGAACAAAAAAAGCCGACTTCATAACGAAATCGGCTCTTGTTTTATTCAATGTAACAAAGACTACTTACTTCATCTTTTTCCATTTCTCAATATTTGCAGTGTTAGCCTTTATATAGGGCTCATACTCTGCTTCTTCAGACATTTTCAATGACTTTTCAGCAACCTTAACAGCTTCCTTGTATTCTTCGTTTGCTGCCAATGCTTCTGAAAGCGTCTTAACATTCCAGAACTTTTCTTCCAACTCAACAGAGGTGCGCGCATATTTCACCGCTGCTGCTGGATCTAAGTTGTTATCCACATAAAAAGAAGCAGCATTGTTGTATACCCTAAAGTTCTCTCTATCTTCTTTGATGGCTTTTTCAATGTTTTTCAATGATTCAGAAACATAATCAACCTCAATAGGAATAACGATCTTACGATCTGCCCAAGTTAAAATTAGATCTGCAGTTCCATAGGTAACATTATCAAAGTAGAACAACATGGTTTCTGTATAACCTTTGGCTTGCTGAACTTCTACAGATGCGCTTAAAACCGTGTTAGAATCTTGGAACTTACCAGTACCCCATCCTTCGGTTTCTGTATTTAAAAATAACTCTGCCTCATTCTCATTAGGGTTTAAGAATAGGGAGTATTTACCCGCTTCTACTGATTGACCAGCAATGGAGGCTTTTGTACTGAACTCAATTACAGTATTCTTGTTGGCTCCAGTTCTCCAAAGCTTTCCATAAGGAACCAAATCACCCCAAACGTTGCGCTCTTTAGCTCCAGGTCTGTGGTATTCTACCTCAACCTCTGTAAGGCCAATTGTTTGTTCTACCTCTGCAGAAGGTGAAGGTAATGGTAGGTCTTGGGCATTAGCTTGAGTGCTCCAAGTTGCAGCGGCTAGTGCAAATACAAAAACAGTTTTTTTCATGGTATGTATTGTTGATTTACGAACGAATATACACCCTGTAGGCAGTATTGTTCAATTTAATGGGCATTATCATCGCCTTTTATCATATTAAGTATAGTCTTCACAACTATTTTGATGTCAAGCAGAACAGACCAGTTCTCAAGATATAACACATCATATTTTACGCGGTTTTCCATGTCTTCTGTGGTTTTGGTTTCACCACGGTATCCGTTTACTTGGGCAAGCCCAGTAATACCTGGTTTAATGAGGTGTCTTACCATGAATTGGTCAACAAGTTTGGAGTACATTTTGGTATGCGCCAACATGTGAGGTCTTGGTCCAACTACGCTCATTTCTCCACGCAAAACATTAAAGAACTGTGGCATTTCATCTAGGTTGGTTTTACGCAAAAAGGCACCCATTGGCGTAATTCGCTCATCGCCCTCCACAGCTTGTAGTTTGCGCTTACTAGTTACCTTGGAGTCGTGGTACATAGTGCGAAACTTTATGCACTTAATTACTTCATTCCTTAACCCAGACCGTTGTTGTATAAAGAAAATAGGCCCCTTGCTATCTATCTTGATTAGCAGAGCAATAAGAGGTATAAACCAAGGGAAAATGAAGAGTACTACACATAGTGAAATGAATGAATCAAACGTTCCCTTTATCAGCTGATTAAAGAAAGATTGTAGTGGCTCTGGCCGTTCAACCAGAACAGGAGTGCTTTCCATAAATTCAACGGAGTAGCGCCTAGCACCTAAACCTTGTAGGTTAGGAATGTAACGGAACCTAATCATATGACGATCACAAAAAGTAGAGAGCTCTTTAATTCTTTCATCTTGGGCAATGTAGCTACAGAAAACCACATCGGGTAGTTTGGCCTTGGGTAGGGCCTCTAAATCTTCTAAGGTTCCCAAATAGTTCAACTTCTCCATCGGCTTTACCCCAAAATGCCCCAATAAACGATACCCAAAATCTTTGTTGGATATAATTTCTTTGAAGAATCGAACCAAAAGTGGTCCATCACCAACAAGAGCAACAACACGATAGTTGAACCCTTTTTTTCTGTAATACCTCAATAAGACGTTAAAAAGTGTTCGCCATAGAACAACAGAAACTAAAAAGCCACCGTATAAGTAACTAATGTAGAGCCTTGAAAAATTGTACCCTTTTAAGAAAACAATGAAGGCAGCTATGAACAGAAAATGAAAGAAGAGGGCGTTTAAGGTTTTTCTAATGATACTAACCCAGCTGTTTCCCCTGAGAAATGAGTAGCTGTTAAAAGCGAACGTAACTACGAGCCAAACAAGGTTAAGGGTAACGAATAGGGTCTTATAGTATTCTTGAGAAAACTCAAATAATAATTCTTCTTGAAAACGTATAAGCCCTGCCAGAACAACCCATAAGTTGAGCAAGGTTAAATCGCCAGCTAAAAGAAGAAAAGACGTAAATCCAGAATACCTATTTTTCATAAGGCTATGCACAAAGGTAACCCTTGCTATATAGACGAGCGCATATCTCGCAAAGGATATCTCTAAATAAGCCAATAAACTAAAACAAACACCTACATTTATGACTATGGTATCCAACCCGGTTAACATTTTAGTGGTAGAAGATGACCACATAAATGGCTTTATCATTAAAAAGTTTCTAGACACGGTTTTTAATGTTGAAGTAGCAGAAGATGGCGTTGAAGCTCTTGAAAAAGCTAACAACACACAGTTTGATGTAATTCTAATGGATATAAACCTGGGCGATGAAGAATTGGATGGGACTGAAGTAATGCACAGATTAAGAGCCACTGGTAATTACGATGATACCCCTATTATAGCCGCCACCGCCTATGCCCTCAATGGCGATAAAGAACGTTTTTTAGATGCTGGCTTTACTGGATACCTCTCCAAGCCTATCAAACGCGATGTGTTGATAGAAACCATCAACAGGGAGTTAAATCTACCCGAATAAACCAACGTTACCCTTCTTGTATTTCTAACTTTGGTCTTTGAATAGAATTTGACCAAAAAATAGATTATGTCAGAAAATTATGGAATGAGCCAAGCCTTTCAAACATTGGGCTTAGTAGCAGAAAACCAAGGAACCTCAACAGGCTTGAAAAGCTTTGGATCAGGAGAGAGCATTACTTCTTACACACCCGTTTCAGGAGAAGCCATAGGTAAGGTAACTACCACCACAGCAGTAGATTACGAAAAAGTTATTGTAACCGCTCAAGAGGCATTTCTAACGTGGAGAGAAGTTCCTGCACCCAAACGTGGAGAGATTGTTCGCCAATTCGGAGAAAAGCTTCGCGAGAAAAAAGATGCCCTGGGAAGATTAGTTTCTTATGAAATGGGTAAGTCGCTTCAAGAAGGTTGGGGTGAAGTGCAAGAAATGATAGATATCTGCGATTTTGCAGTTGGTTTGTCTCGTCAGCTTTACGGACTCACCATTAAGTCTGAGCGCGAAATGCACCACATGCAAGAACAGTGGCATCCAATGGGAGTAGTTGGTATCATATCTGCCTTTAACTTTCCAGTAGCGGTTTGGAGTTGGAATACCGCTCTTGCCTGGGTTTGTGGTGATGTTTGTGTTTGGAAACCCAGTGAAAAAGCACCACTTTGTGGAGTAGCTTGCCAAAACATTATTGCTGAGGTATTGAAAGAAAATAATTTGCCAGAAGGTATTTCTTGCTTGGTAAATGGAGATTACAAGGTGGGCGAAATGATGACTACCGATAAACGTGTACCTCTAGTTTCTGCCACAGGCTCTATCCGCATGGGTAAAATAGTTGGTGCAAAAGTGGCTGAGCGCCTTGGCAAATCTATTCTTGAGTTGGGTGGAAACAACGCGATAATCGTTACCCCAGATGCAGACCTACGCATGACCGTAATTGGAGCTGTGTTTGGAGCTGTAGGAACAGCAGGGCAACGCTGTACTTCTACCAGAAGGCTCATTGTTCATGAAGATGTGTACGATGAAGTGAAGAATGCTGTTGTTAAAGCCTACGATCAACTGAGTATAGGTAACCCACTAGATGAGAATAATCACGTTGGTCCACTCATAGACACCGATGCCGTAAGTAACTACACAAATGCAATTGCCAAGGCAAAAGCAGAAGGTGGAAACGTAATTGTAGAAGGCGGTGTATTATCAGGAGAAGGATACGAAAGCGGTTGCTACGTGAAGCCGTGTATCATAGAAGCTAAGAACGAATATGAAATAGTTCAAGATGAAACTTTTGCGCCAATTTTATATTTGATCAAGTATACAGGAGGTGTTGATGATGCACTTGCCATTCAAAATGGAGTGGTTCAAGGTCTATCATCTGCCATAATGACCAACTCAATGCGAGATGCCCACAAATTCATCTCAGCAGCAGGCTCAGATTGCGGAATTGCCAATGTAAATATAGGTACTTCTGGAGCAGAGATTGGTGGTGCATTTGGAGGCGAGAAAGAAACAGGCGGTGGTCGCGAGTCAGGCTCAGATGCTTGGAAAGCGTACATGCGCAGACAAACAAATACCTTGAACTATTCTACGGATTTACCGTTAGCGCAAGGAATCAAATTTGATATTTAAACACACATGGAAACAATGAAATTACATGTACATCAAGGAGCCGATTCAGGCTCTTTGGTGTTTTTGGTTGATAAAGAAAACACAAACGTTGTACCCACCTGGATTACAGAAACCAAGTCTTTTAGGGCAAAAGCCGATGCTAGTGCCAACAGCGTATCTACCTACGCCCAAGGCAATGATTTTGCAGTGGTTGTATTGCTAAACAAGTTAGATGAAACACCAGGTAACGCAGCAGAAGACGCCCGTAGGTTAGGTGCTCAAGTAACAGGAATCTTAAATACAGAAAAGACAGTTGAAGGAAATGTTACCATTCCCAATGCGCTTACAGATTTTGCACTTCCCTTCTTAGAGGGAGTCGTATTGGCGAACTATAAATACAACGCTTTCAAAAGCAAGCCAGAAGAAAACACACTCAAAGCACTCAACGTAAAGAGTGAATTGGCTGATATAGATTTAGAAGAGCTCACCAATGTGTGCGAGGCTGTTTACATGGCGCGTAACTTGGTAAACGAACCTGTTATAACCCTAAACGCAGAAGCTTTTAGCAAAGCCATGCAAGAAGGCGGCAAAAAAGCAGGATACAATGTAACTGTATTAGGCAAAGCCGAAATTGAAGCCGAAAAAATGGGCGGATTGATTGGCGTCAATAGAGGGAGTGATGACCCACCCACTTTTAATATTTTGGAATACAAGCCAGAAGATGCCATAAATGACCAGCCGCTTGTTTTAGTAGGTAAAGGTGTGGTGTACGACACAGGAGGAAACAACTTAAAGCCTGGTGGTTACATGCTTACCATGAAAAGCGACATGGGTGGTGGAGCAGCTGTAACAGGTGGTATTTATGCCATTGCTAAGAATGAGCTTCCTGTTTGGACCATTGCATTGATTCCAGCAACAGATAACCGCATCGGAAAGAATGCTCTAGTAGCAGATGATGTAATCACCATTTCAGACGGAACTACCGTTGAGGTGAAAAACACAGATGCTGAAGGAAGACTCATCTTATCAGATGCGTTGGTTTATGCCAAACGCTACAACCCTATGTTGGTGATTGATATGGCAACCCTTACGGGTGCTGCAGAAGCCATTACTAGTCATTTTGGAATTGCCATGACGCAAGTTGCAGATGAAGAGTGGGTCGAGTTGGTAAAAGAAGCAGGAGATGCGGTATATGAGCGCATCATGGAGCTACCGTTTTGGAGAGAGTACGATGAATTGCTAAAGTCTGATATTGCTGATATGAGCAACTTAGGCGGACCTAAAGGCGGGGCGATCACAGCAGGTAAATTCTTACATCACTTTACAGATTACGATTGGATTCACCTAGATATCGCTGGTCCAGCGTACCTAGATGCTGCCAAAGACTACCGTTCTGCAGGCGGTACAGGTGCGGGAGTGCGGTTGGCTTACGCCATTGCCAAAGGACTTATTGAATAGTTCTTTCGAGAAGAAATAACACAAAGCGGGGCTTTTTAGTTTGATATACCTTTATCTCATGAAAAGGTTTGTATTCTTATCCGCTATTGTTTTAACGTTTTTATCTAACAAATGCGAAAAAAGCGGCAATGACCCTGCGCCATATGCAAGCTCATGTGAGAATCCTGTTGTGATTACCACCAATGATTTAACAGGATTAGATGGGTGTACTTGGGTGCTTACTTTAGAAGACGGCACACGATTAGAGCCAATAAATTTGAAGACTTATATCCCTACTCCAGTAGAAGGCGAAAAGGTATGGGTGTCACTCGCTCCTGCTAAAAATATGGCAAGTATCTGTATGGTTGGTCCTATGGTAGAAATTACATGTTTAGAGCGTCAAACGAATAACTAGTTGTCTACAAGCACCACCCTCAAGTCTACTGTGTGTAGAGAGAAAATGCCATAACCCCCGTTCACATTGGTGGGGTAATTGAATGGCTCATACAGCAAGTCTATACCTGTTTGATCACTTTCTCTAGCCTCTAAAAACTCAAAATAGTCTTCACTAATATTACCCATAGAGAGCAAGAGGGTATCTCCTGTGTTAAACCCTTCAAAATCAAATACTGTAAACTCTCCTTCTATGCGCGTTCCGTCTTTTCCAGCATCCGTTAGGAGGTAAGTAAATGGCTCTTCATCTAGTAAATCCCGTTCGTCAAATTCAGAGGGGTTTATCCGCTGCACATTAATCATATAATGATTAGGTTCTCCTGCAACGTCTTGAAAAGCATAGGTTACTCGAGCTAGCGAATCATCTATAGCAAGAACCGCTTTTGCGCTAACGGCATCAAACGATACCGGTATTGGCTTTTTAGCTTTAGCGGTAACCATTTCTCCAGTTTCTGAATTAGTAGCAGAAAGGGTATATTCTACGTTCGTTTCTAACGAGCTGCTAGGCAGTGTATAAAGACCTGCAGAAATAGGCACTAACCTATTGGTTGTACCTCCACCAGAAATGGTAACCGTTGCATTTGATACGGCTAACTCTGCAATGAGGTTTTCTAAGCTCATATTGAGCACCGGGTCAAGGATATTCACACTATTGGTTAGCGTAAAAATTAAAGTGTCTTGAGGCAGTAAGCTAGAAGAAACCACGAGTTTTTCATCGGGTCCAGGAATATCGGTTATTTCCAAATCTTCTGGTATACAACCAAAAGCAACAATGCTCAAGAGAATATAGAATACAGCTTTCTTCATGTTAAAATCTAAAATGATAAGCCACGCTCGGAAGCAAACCGAACAGACCGGATTGAACATATTGTAAGGCGCCCGTCTCTGGATTAGTGGTAACAATAACCTGAGTTGGGTTTGCCCTGTTGTACACGTTATATACGCTAAAATGCCACTCAGATTTAAACTTAGCCTGTGGTTTAGATTTAAGGATAAGCCCAAGGTCTAAGCGGTGCGTGCTAGACATAGAAACCTCATTTCGATCTGTGTATATAGGAATGAGCTCCACTCCTGAGTTACCCGGGTTTGCCATTAGGTATTGACCTACAACCGGAGTAAACCTGGCACCAGAGAGATACTCCCAAATGGCAGAGAATATCCAGCGGTCTGTTAAAGAAAACTGCCCCACCAAACTTACGCTGTGTCTTCTATCATACTTAGCGGGGAAGATGTTCCCATTATTCAGTTGTTCAAATCTTCTATTGGTCCATGAAAGGGTGTAGCTTGCCCAACCTTGTAGCCTTCCACCTTCATGGCGCAGCAGAACCTCAGTACCATAAGAATCGCCCCTGCCTTGCACCAATTGCGACTCAAAGTCTGCCGTAAGCAGCAAGTTTGTTCCTTCTAGATATTCGGTTAGGTTATTCATGTTTTTGTAATACGCTTCAACGGTTAAGAATGAGCTTAAACTAGGAAAAGAGCGTGTATAGCCCAATGCAATTTGATCTGCCGTTTGAGGAGCAATATTGTCTGTTATAGAGTACCAAATATCTGTAGGTAAACTTATTGCTGAACTGCTAACGCGATGCAGATACTGAGTCATACGCGAATAGCTCCATTTTAAAGAAGAAGTCTCATTTAAGGTATAGCGCAAGGCTGCTCTAGGCTCTGCGTTTAGGTACGTTCGGTTATCTGCAATTCCCATGCTTTGCCTTAGTCCTATGCTTCCGTTCAGTTTATCTGTTATAGCCTTCTCATACTGAACGAAAACAGCATACTCTTGCGCTTGAATAGCTCTACTTTGAGAGGAAGGAACAAATTCGTTTATCACCCCCGTTGAGGTAAGGCTTGCTTCTGGAATGCTGTGAATGATTCCTTCAAACCCCACAGTAAGTTTGCTCTTGTTTTCAAAGTAGTGTGTCCATTTACTGCGAATTGCCAGGTCTTCTATGGCTCCTGTAATATCTATACCGTTATTTTCAAACTCGGTATTCAAAAGGTAGGCGTAATCAGTTCTACTCAGAGTGGTTTCCAAACGGTCTTTACTATTTATTTGGTAGTTCCATCCCAAACTTTGAATACTATTGGTGAGGTTGAAGTTTGAGTTGAAGCTGCTATTGCCTCTCTGACTGTCATCTAATCTTGAAAAGTCCAGCACATCCGCACCAAAGTAAGCGCTAAACCATAAGTTGTGCTTTTCATTTAGGCGGTAATCTAACCTACCATTCACATCATAAAAGAAATAGGGAACCTGAACCTCTGCATCAAGGGTTCTTAGTACTTGGTCTATATAGGTTCTTCTGGCACCCAACGTGAGCGTAACCTTATCTTTTACAATAGGTGTGCGATAAGCTACACGCGATGCGATAATGCCAATACTTCCTGCTATCTCTGCCGAATCTGCCTGACCCGATGTAGTTTTAATATCTAAGATAGAGGAGAGTCTACCGCCTTGATCTGCCGTAAAACCGCCAGTCGTCATACTCACATCTCCGAGTACATCTGGGTTAAAAACAGATAAGAAGCCAAATAAGTGCCCCGTATTGTAAACCGTTGCTCCATCTAATAGAACTAGGTTTTGATCGGCATCTCCACCTCGTACAAAATAGTCGTTCGTACCCTCAAATCCTTTTGAAACACCAGGTAGTAATTGAGCCACTTTTATGATATCTGTTTCTCCAGCTATGGTAGGTAGCATGCTCATTTCTTTAGGAGAGAGCGAGATTTTACTCATCCGTGTTCGCTCAACAACCTCTTGCCCAAAGAAAGCTTCTTCACTTACTACAACTTCTTTTAGTTGCTGAACATCTGGATTGAGACCTATTGATAGTATTGTATCTCTTGTAAAGTAACCTTCTATAACCTTTGTTTGATAACCAATAAAACCGATTGTAACTCGGTGTGCACCTGTTGAAATGCGTAAACTGAATTGCCCTTGATTATTTGATGTAGTAGCAATGGTAGAATCTGCAACAACCGTGGCGAAGGGCATAGCGCTACCACTTTTCGCATCTTTAATAGTACCCAATAACTGAATGGTTTGCGAAAAAGAGAGGGAACACCCCAAAAAGAGCATAAATATGAGAGCGAGTCGCAGTAACAAACTGATTGATTTTGGGGTAAAAACGTTTTCCCTGCGGAATTAGTTTAACCTCATCATCGTTTGAAAAATAGATTCATGCTTTTCCTAGACTGAAATTACATCCACACTTCGTAAATTGGCAGTATGAAAAAGCTGCTTATAGTAAGTACATCAACTGTACACGGAAAGCCCTATTTGAGCTATCTCAAACAAGAGATGTCGAGATTCTTTGAAGGATGCCATAAAATTGCCTTCATACCTTATGCAAGACCTGGAGGCATCAGTCATGATGAATATACCGCTAAAGCTGCTGAAGTATTCAATGAGCTCGGAATTACGCTTAAGGGAGTACATACATTCAATTCTCCTGATGATGCAATAGATTGGGCAGACGGCTTTTTTACTGGAGGCGGAAACACCTTTGTACTGTTAAACGCCTTATATGAAACGGGTCTAATAAACAAATTGAAAAAGGCTGTAGAAGCAGGTAAGCCATATATGGGAACTAGCGCAGGGTCAAACATTACGGGAGTTTCTGTGCGCACCACTAATGATATGCCCATTGTTTACCCGCCAAGCTTTAAAGCTATGGGATTGGTACCTTTCAATATTAACCCGCATTATCTAGACCCAGACCCTACAAGTAAGCACATGGGCGAAACACGCGAAACCCGAATCAATGAATTTCATCATTACAATCCGCAAATCGTGGTAGGGTTAAGAGAGGGTTCTGCTCTTATTTTAGAGAACGATAAACTTCGCTTGTACGGAGAATTATCGGCTAGAATTTTTACTCCTGGGAGTGCTCCACAAGAGCTTGAACCAACGGATGATTTCAACTTTTTATTGCATACAGAAAATGATTACTCATGAAGAAAATAGGTGTTCTTTTATCGGGCAGCGGAGTATATGACGGCTCCGAGATTCACGAAACGGTATTTACTTTATTGGCCTTAGCTGAAGCAGGTGCGGAGGCTGTATGTATGGCTCCAAATGTTGACCAGCATCATGTGGTAAATCACTTAAATGGTGAAGAAATGAATGAAACCAGAAATGTTCTGGTAGAATCTGCTCGCATAGCTAGAGGAGATGTACAAGATTTAAAAACAGTGAATGTCTCCACCTTAGATGGATTAGTCATTCCAGGCGGATTTGGCACTGCAAAGAACCACACTAAATGGGCATTTTCAGGTCCCGATGGTGCAATCAATGCTGATGTTGCAACACTTATTCAAGCTATTGTTGATCAAGGTAAACCCATAGCCGCACTCTGCATGGGGCCAACAACTGTGGCAAAAGCTTTAGAAGGAACAGTGCACAAAGCTTCATTATCTGTAGGAACATCTGCAGAGACATCTCCTTACGATATTGCCGGTATATCTGGAGGGATTGAGAAAACAGGAGCTATTGCAGTAGAAAAATCTGTGCGAGAGATAGCGGTAGACGATTCGTTAAAGATTATTTCAGCGCCATGTTACATGATGGAAGCCTCTATTATTGAGGTGAGGAACAACATAAAAATGGCAGTAGATAAACTCATGGAACAGGTTTAGGTTAGTATATATTCATGAGGATACAGCGAGTTACCATGGCGGCCCTGATTGTAGGGGTGGGTGCTTTTTTAGTTGCAGCGGCTTTTCAAAGTGAAGGTGGTTATGGTGGAGCAGATAGCTTCATGCATTACTATTTCGCGAAATATGCCTTTGAGCAGCCGCACCTGCTGTTAGACCATTGGGGAAAGCCTTTGTTCACGTTATTGGCGAGCCCGTTTGCACAGCTTGGGTTTATGGGTGTAAGGGTATTCAATTTGTGTTGTGGACTCGTATCAGCAATGCTCGCTTTTTCAACTGCACAAAAACTTGAGCTGAAATACCCGCTAGTAGCTGGCTTAATGGCTTTAACAGCTACGTTAGCGCCTGTTGTTTGGTTGAGCGGACTTACAGAACCTCTATTTGGTTTGGTTTTTATTTTGGCCATTTATTTTGGAGCAACCAACAAGTGGCTATGGAGCGCCTTGGTAATTTCGTTTATTCCAATGGTACGAACAGAAGGCATCATTTTCTTGCCGCTTTGGATCATTGGATTGGTTTTGATGAAGCAATACAAAGCACTCCCCCTAACCATAACTGGTGTGCTCATTTATTCCATTATTGGTGGAATTGCAGGTCTCGGTTTTGACTGGGTTTGGGCCGGAAGCCCTTATGGTTCTGCTCCAGTTTACGGCTCTGGAGAGTTACTTCACTTCTGGAACTACAGAGAAGAAACTTTTGGAAGGTGGTACATTACCCTTTTCATTGCGGGTATCGCTTATTTGGTTTTGAAGTGGAAACGGTTTACCGCCATCCATAGCGAGAGTATTACTTGGTTCCTCATCCTTACCGCGGTAATTGGCTACTTTATGGCACACAGTGTAGTTTGGTTTTTGGGCACAGGTAGCTCGGCTGGGCTAACGCGAGTTATGGTTGGTATTATCCCGGTAGGGGCATTAGTTGCAGCAGCAAGTTTTGAGCTTTTGCAGCTTATTCCGACTAAAAAAACCATATACATAGCCTATGGTATTATGGCCATCCTGGGCTTTTTGCAGTTTCAAGGAGCAATTTCTGGCACAGGCCATTTGTCTATACCTACAAAGTGGGGGGTAGAAGAAGTTGCACTTCAAGAACTTGTAGAAAGAGTGCAGAAAAAAGAACTAGATCATAATTATATAGTCTATTACAACCCTATTGTTGCTTTTATGATGGACTTGAATCCGTTTACTACAGAAAATTCAAGAGAGAAGGTGATAAACCCTAACGCACCAGAACAAGGTCTTCCTTTGGGAACTTTGGTGTTTTACGATAACCACTTTGGCCCTAGCGAGGGAAATCTACCCCAACTTCTACTAGACACCAATAGTAGCTTTGCCATGTTAGACTCGGTTCCCGCAGCTTTTGAGCACAGAATGCCTAACGGAGATTGGTACAACGTTTATCTCTACCAAAAAGTGAAGTGAGATACTAAAAGTGAGGCACATCAGTTCATAAGTCTATATTTGACAGCCGATTCAAAATTTCTCATGAGCGTTCAAAAACTAAGTGTATTAATTCCAGCCTACAATGAGGCAGAAACTATCCACCTAATCTTAGACAAGGTTAGAGATGTGCATTTGGTGAAAGACATCCAAAAGGAAATCGTTATTGTAAACGATGCTTCTACAGACAACACTAAAGCACGAGTAGAAGCCTATATTAGAGAGCACCCAACGGCAGATATAAAGTTGTATCACCAACCTCATAACATGGGGAAAGGTGCGGCAATTCACCGAGCCATTGATGAAGCGCAAGGCGACTTTTTGGTAGTTCAAGATGCAGACTTAGAATATGATCCTGAGGAGTACAACGTTTTGCTTAAACCTATTGTAAATGGATTTGCTGATGTAGTTTACGGGTCTAGGTTTATGGGTGGAAATCCACATAGAATTCTGTTTTTCTGGCACTCTATTGGGAATTCTTTTCTCACGTTCTTGAGCAACATGTTCACCAATCTGAATCTAACTGATATGGAGACCTGTTACAAGGTGTTTAAATCAGAAATGATAAAATCGCTAGTGCTCAAAGAGAACCGTTTTGGTTTTGAACCAGAGGTGACCGCAAAAATTGCACGCATTCCAGATGTTCGTATCTATGAAGTAGGTATTTCATATTACGGAAGAACGTACGCAGAAGGAAAGAAGATAGGTTGGAAAGATGGCTTTAGAGCCATTTACTGCATTCTCAAGTACAACCTCTTTGATGCCGAAACCTTTAAAAAGTGAATGTTTTAGGTAAGTACAAGGTTTCTGCAGTAGTGGCGCTTTTAGTTGCTGCGGTAGCCACTTTTACAGTATTTAACCTGGGTCTATGGAAAAAGCATACCGTGCTAAGGCACGATATGTACCAATACTACAATTACCTACCAGCCGTATTTATCTATCAAGACTTGGGCATTGGTTTTGGCTCTTTGGTAGATGAAAAATACAACGCAGAGATTTGGTGTATCACTAATCCAGATGGAAAATGTGCACCAAAGATGACAATGGGAGTGGCTTACTTAATGTCTCCTTTCTTTTTCGCGGCTCATACACTAGCAGGCCCTCTTGGCTATGAGCCCAATGGGTATTCTTCTATTTACCATTTTATGTTGGCTCTTGGCGCTCTTTTATACGCCATTGCCGGACTGTGGTTGTTGCGGTGGCTTTTACTTCGTTGGTTTGCAGATGTACCAGTAGCCATTGCATTGGCAGCAGTTTTTTTAGGAACAAACCTGTTCTTTTACCAAGTGGTTGAAGGTAACATGGCTCATGGGTACCTCTTTTTTCTCAGTATCGTTTTTTTAATTCTTCTATGGAAATGGAATCATAGACCGCTTAAGCAATATGCCTTCTTATTAGGCCTGGTAGGAGGTATTATTACTCTTATTCGCCCAGTAGATATCTTGTTTTTTCTTCTTATACCCTTGTGGAATGTCCACTCTTGGAAGAGCCTCAAATTCAGGTTGAATTATTTGTGGATGAAGCGTATTCACATGATTGCATTAATCTTAGGTTCCGCCCTACCTCTTCTCCCGCAACTATGGTATTGGCATGAATTAACGGGTAGCTGGATTTATTATTCATACGCGCAAGAAGGATTCTATTGGAGCGAACCATTTTTTGTTCGTGGTCTAATAGGCTTTAGAAAAGGGTGGTTGCTTTACACGCCCGTCATGATTTTTGCGCTGGTTGGAGCCTGGCAATTACTTAAAACCAAGCATGAGTCTGGTATTGCGTGGTTGGCCTTTACTTTACCTTTTATGTACATTCTCTTTAGTTGGTGGTGCTGGTGGTACGGTGGCAGTTATGGTATGCGGCCTATGGTAGATGCCTATGCACTCATGGCGATTTCTATGACTGCATTTCTTCATTATTTATGTAAGGCAAAGCCGATGCTGCGCATAGGAACGTGGCTGCTTGTGGTGTTTTTTATTGGACTAAACCAATTTCAAATTGCTCAATACCGCTGGGGCGTATTGCATTATGATTCCATGACGGGTGCAGCTTACAAGGCTATTTTCTTGAAGAAAAACTACCCAGTTAACTATGATGAGCTAATTAACCCTCCAGATTACGAAGCTGCAGGAAAGGGGAATCGCAAGTAGATTCGCGCACCCACAGGATAAACCGTGGAATTGAAAAAGAGTGAATGTGCTACTCCACTAAGTATGTGAACAGCTGCTCTTTACCTTCCATTACCCTAAAAATGGCCACCATTACCACGTTATCCTTGAAGTAACTGCGGAGCGTAGTTCCGTTTTCAACTGTTTCTAGTACCAGGCAATCAGAATAAGAGCTTGTTGGTGTTTGAATACTTTTAGAAGTGTGAATAACGGTCATTTTAAGCTTTTTACCATCATCAGAAGTCTTGGTCCAAACTTCTCCCTTTTTAGGGTTCGCCTTCATCATCATGAATTCCTTGGCTTTTGGGTCTTGCAAAACGTAAACACTACCGTCTGACCCTTTTCGGGCGCATGAGGTGGCTATTACTTTAAAATTCCCCTTGCTGCAATAAGAAGTTTGTGATTGCTGATACGTTTTACCGTTGATGGTTTTAGCCTCCCTAAGTATTACTGTTTTGGCGCGAAGAGATTCATCTCCCTGGTTAAATGTAGAGGAGTATGCATACACCAGCTCACTGCCAGGTTCTAACGGAAAGTAATTTGATTGTGCATCTGCTAGTTGAATGAATAGAATAGAAAAGAGAAGAGAATTGAGAAAAGCTGTTTCATAACCAGCTATTCAGGGTTTAAAAGTAAGGTATTTGTCTTGGGCTAGTATAGGTTGTTATTAAGAGAGCCAATAACTGCTGTCTCAAACTAACTCTGTTTTATTCAATAGCATGAATTACACTACTGATAATTGCTTTAAATCTATGTTCTGCTAATTTCCTGAGAACGCACCACCAAAAACACCAACAGCAAGCTCAACCCAAATCAACGCAAATAGAAAAAGGAATAAGAGTATAGCTGTCAATTTTGTAAACATAGACTTAGAAAACCTAAGGGCTAGCTCAACCGAGATCGAAAATGCAGAGAGGATACTTACAGCAACTAGGTAATCAAGTATAGACCAATTAACCTCATCCGATAAAAAGGAAGCAATAAAAGGAATAAGGAGCAAAATATAGAGCGAAACCATGAGCTTAAAGACTCTATGTAGGCTTGGTTTTACCAGAACTTCGATCATAGTGTGAATTTTTAGTACTCTTTTTTTCTATTTCTTTATTGATGGCTCTTATGTTGATGATCATAGCGATAATCAATAAAACATTAGATAGGATTCCAGAAAAACTCCCAATGGAGAGGTTAGTGTAGTCTAGAGTGAAAACATTGTAGGCTAACAGAATGCTGGCTAGGAATAAAACGATGTATGCTCCATTTTTCTTGGTCATATCTTCTTGGTTTTAAACGTGTATTACAACAAATATTTCACCCTCAGTTGAAAGGAATCTAGTCTAGCCCCCTCTTTTTTAGCTCTGCCGTGAGTGCAGCATACATTTTAGGCTTTTTGAGGAATACATAAATAATAAGTAGAGGAACAAGGGTTACAAGTCCCCAAGTATTGGCTACTATGCTGTAAATAATAATAATGCCTACCAAAAAACCAATGAAGAAGGCATCAATCTTTGGTGAGGGCTTGTTAGTCTTAACGGCCTCCAATAACTCGTTATCCGATAGTTTAGCTATTTCTTGTGGTATCATTTACTGCTGAGTTTTCTTCATACCTAATGGCGTAGATTTTGCGCTGTTCAACGAAGCGCATTAAGATACCTTGTTTGTATCATTTTCCAATTTAACTAAGACTCTTTTTATCTTTTCGTGATCTCTAAGTTTAGTAGTAGGTATTTCAAAATACTTGTAAAGTAGAATTGCCCCAACTATGGTTAACGTCCAATATAGGGTGTATTGAACCAAAGAAGATAGGGCGGCATTGGCAATCCAGGTTTCACTAAACAGCTTATCTACTACATGCACTTGTATAATGGTTAAGTGAAGTAAATACATGGAGTAAGAAACAAGACTAATAAGTGTGATGCTGGAATGTAGTTTACCAGAGCCTTTCTTTAGGTCGCTTAAATAAGGAAGAAGTAAAGCGGTTGCCAATGATTCCACAGAAAATGAAAAAACACTTGAATATAACCCTCCGTAAGGGAATACTTTAGCAAGAAACAGAGCTTTTACTAAAAGGAATAGAAATAGCCCAATGTAGAGCAAAAGCCTCTTATGAGCTATCCATGCTGCTTCAGCATAGTACTTTATGTACGCGCATAATACGCCATACATTAGACTGTCTAGTCGCGTAAAAACCTGCTTTCTGAATAGCTCATCCCATTCATGTGCCGTACTTATATCTAATGCTGAAAACTTGGCAAAACGGTAAATCATAGTTGCTACTAGTAAGGTGCCTGCAACTAGAAGTACAGCTTTTTTAGATGGGATCTTAAATAGCCAGATCAGAGCAAAAATGAGTACAGGTGTTGTTAAGTAGAACCACTCCTCTGCGCTTAAACTCCAAGCCTCTGGAAAGAAGTACGGATGCGGGGTAAATAGATTTTGCGAAAAGATAAAATAGCTTTTAATGGAGTTAAGTGAAAACCCTTCATTGTAAATAACATTCAAAGCATAAAGCACAAAAAGAATGAGAAAGTAATTGGGCAGGGTTCGAAACCACCTTCTAATCCAAAAATTAACTAAGAGAGGTAATGAAGCAGTGTTCTTATCAAGAAGTTTGATGAGAATACCTCCAATTAAGAAACCACTTAGCACAAAGAATAAAGAAACGCCATCAAACACAAAGACTTTGTGATACTCATAGGTTTCTTTAGGTAAAAGCCACATTCCGTGGCCAATTACCACGAATAGAATGGCTATAGCCCGCAAAATATCTAGGCCATAGATTCTATTCTTGTTGATTTCAACGGTGAGAAATCGTTTCATCAATACCTACAGCATAAAGTTTACAAACCACTCGTATTCCTATTTTTCACGTATTTCTCTAACCACTCATCTTGCTCCCATAATACATGCAGAATACTTTCTTTAGATCTGTATCCGTGACTTTCTTTTGGAAGCATAACCAAGCGCGTGGTGGCACCTAATCCTTTTAATGCATTGAAATAGCGTTCGCTTTGCATAGGGTAGGTTCCAGAGTTGTTATCTGCTTCACCATGAATGAGTAGTAAGGGTTGGTTCATTTTCTCGGCATGCATGAATGGAGACATGGTATAATACACATCAGGAGCTTCCCAATAGTTTCGTTCCTCACTTTGAAATCCGAATGGTGTTAAGGTTCTATTATACGCTCCACTTCTGGCAATTCCAGCAGCAAACAAATTGGAGTGAGTTAGTAAGTTGGCCACCATAAATGCTCCGTAACTATGGCCGGCAACCGCAACACGGTTTCGATCTACATAACCCAACTCATCTACCGCATCAATTGCGGCTTTTGCATTTGCTACAAGTTGTTCTCTAAACGAGTTGTTAGGTTCTTCTTTGCCCTCGCCTACAATTGGAAAAGATGCATCATCTAACACTACATAGCCGCGCGTAACCCAATACACCATAGAGCCATAATAAGGATAGGTGAACTCATTCGGGTTATTAGTGGTTTGGCCCGCGCTAGACTTATCTTTAAACTCTGTTGGGTAGGCCCAAATAATCATGGGCATTTTTTTCTGAGTCTCTTTTTTGTAGTCAACAGGCAGGTACAATGTTCCCGATAGTTCTACGCCATCTTCTCGAGTATAATTAATGACCTCTTTGTGAACATTTTGAAGGCTTTTAAAGGGATTTTCAAAATTTGTAATCTGCGTGAGCTCTTGGCTTCCCATGTTCTTGAAGAAATAATTGGGATATTCTGTAGGCGATTCAACTCTCACCATAAGCTCATTTTCTCTAGGGTCGTAACTAGAAATATTCTCCAGCTTATTTGTGTATGTGGAACGATAGATGTTGCTTTTTTCTTGTGTTATGAGGTTAAGTTTATCTACAAAAGGAAATTGACCTTCATCTGTATAGCCATCGCCAATAGAGAAAACCTCATTGTTTAGAATGGTTAAAACCCGACTTCCCATCTCATTTTTTTCGGTTACGAAACTCCCAGGGTCGCTGTAACGGTCTTGGTAATTTCTATCGTACAGTACAACTGGGTTTTGCGTGGCATCTGAGGGGTTGAAAAGGTAGGTTTTGGTATTTCTTGTATTCCACCAATAGTCATAGGCTATGGCAACCTCATCATTTCCCCAAGCAATATAAGATGCGCGATTGATGGTTCTTATCAAGCTCATTCCTTCTCCTTTGAATGGAGCTTCTAATTGAAAGATTTCATCGCGATGCGAGACTTCGCTTTCAGGGTCACCGCCATCTAATGCAACCACATAAGTTAGCGTAGCTGGTTTATCATTTCTCCATCTAAAATCACGCTTTCCGGTTCTAACCGCCATAAAGCCCTGCGGCAAGTCTTCAACCAATGGCACCTCTAAAACGGTTTCTACGAGTTCCCCACTTTTCGTGTAAACAGTTGTTTTTGAGGGAAACCTGTAATAAGGAACCAGATAAGAGAATGGCTTTTCTATGGTTACAACCATAACATATTCCCCGTTTGGCGAGAAGCTTACGTTGGTGTATAAATTGGAAGCTAACCACTTCTGCTTGCTACCATCAAGCGACACTTTATACAATTCAGAAAGTGCTAACTGCTCAAAGTTATGCTCATCATTTTTGTTTTTGAGTAGATCTTGATAGGTTCTGTTTTGAGCTTTCTTTCCTTCGTTTACAGAAATGGTAGGGCCAGTAGGAACGGCAACTTTTGAATCAATGAGAGGTTTCTTAGTATCAGGAATCATTTTTACCAATACTGAGTTTCCACCTTCAAACCAGTTGATGGCGTCTCTCATGTTTGCGTTTACGTTGGCCTGTGTTATTTTGGTTACAGCTGCTTTTTTTAAGTCTAAAACCCAAACTTCTACCCCATTGGATGTTGTGTTTGTCAACGCAATTTTGCTTTGATCTGGTGACCAACTGAAGTTGGTAAGTTTAGGGTTTTCAGGTAATCCTTTTACCTGAATAATTGCTGATTCAGCTTGGTTCAGTCGTTTAATTCTCACATTGTTAAAATAGGTGACCCTGCTGCCTATATTGGTTTTAGGGTCAATGCGCAAACCACCTAAACGCATTTCTTCTTTAGAAAGCTCTTCTATGGATTTATATGCATCACGATAGAGCAGTACCATGGTTTCTTTCTCTTCATCCATTAATACACTAGGCGCTCTCTCTACATCTACTAAGTCTAAAATATTTTGATGTGGCTTTTGGTAAGGAGTATTGTCTTGTGCACTGGTAAGAAAAGGGGTGGCGGCAATGAGAATGCTGAACAGATATTTCATGATGATTTTACGGTAATGAATTTATTGATGAGCGGGCGGTATTGGGTTGTAAAGCTAAACGAAATCAACCTCTTGGTCTTCTAAGAGAGGGTCTCCTTTATACTTTAGGAAAAGCTGCATAAGGGTTAGCACGTCTTTTTCGCAATACTTTACAATGCGGGGTAAATCGTTTTCTTCATAATAGACACCGCGCACCATGCTTCCATCTATATCATCCTTAGGTGTAGGTATTCCAAATACATGTGCGAGGAGTTCTAGCGAGGTGAAATTTTTAAAATCACCAAACTTCCACAACTCCAAGGTGTCCAAATGATTGATTTCCCAAGGCTTTTTACCAGCAATTTGTAAGGGCGGTGGTAAGGATATTCCATTAATCAGCATCCGCCTTGCGATGTAGGGAAAGTCAAACTCTTTGCCGTTATGTCCGCAAAGTGCATGATAAGGAGAACTGAAATGCTCCTCTACCATCTCTTTGAACCGTTTGAGCAATTTTTCCTCATCAGCATCTGCGAAAGAGGTAATACGCACCTTTCTTCCGGTTGAAGTCGATCGGTAGATGCCCACCGAAATACAAACGATTTTTCCAAATTCGGCATAGATTCCTGCTCGCTCGTAAAGCTCATCTGGCGTTTCTTCATTACGAGCTAAAAACTTTGCCTTTTTACCCCAGAGGTATTGCTCTTGTTCAGATAACTCAGAGAAATCTGCGTATAACGGAACGGTTTCAATATCTAGGAATAATACTTTTTCTGGGTTAACTTTTTCTAGCATAGTGTTAGGGCTTATTCAATGAGAACTCCTTGTTTTTTTACTATTGGAATAGGTGTAAGGTTGTCATCAACAATGCTTTCAGGCATGAATATGTATTTCTTATCGTACACCTGGT
>CBFIHE010000013.1:46320-70490 GCA_965662345.1 Salibacteraceae bacterium | reverse complement strand
CCTTTTGAAGATAGAAGGTCTAGTACAGAACCAAGAGCATTTATTGCGGTTTGGATAGAGGGAGTACGCTTGATCGATAACATGGCGCTCTAATAATTAATCGTACTTTTGCACCGCTTTAGCGGATACAACAGATGCAAATTCAAGTAGTTAAGTCTAAAATACATCGTGTAAAGGTGACAGAAGCCGATTTGAATTACATCGGCAGCATAACCATTGATGAAGATTTGATGGAAGCCTCCAATATTATTGAAGGCGAAAAAGTTCAAATCGTGAATATCAATAACGGTGAGCGTTTAGAAACATATGTAATTAAAGGTAAGCGTGGCAGTGGTGAAGTCTGTCTGAATGGACCTGCAGCCCGCAAGGTAGCTGTGAATGATATAGTCATTATCATATCCTATGCGCTGCTTGATTTTGAAGAGGCTAAGACCTTCAAACCTTCACTGGTCTTCCCCGATGAAACCACAAACACCATAAAGTAATCGACACGTGAAGAAGTTCTTGGTTGGTTCTTTAAAAGTCGTCATTCCCTTAGGTCTAGGTCTATTTTTAGTGTGGTGGTTTATTCAAGGGTTAACAGAACAAGACAAGACGGCTATTCTTGATGCCTTTAAAAGAGCAAATTATACATGGGTGTGGCTATCACTTATTCCTGCCGTGTTAAGTCATGTTAGTAGGGCCTATCGTTGGAAATACACTCTAGAGCCACTTGGTTACAAGCCAGACTTAATGAATGCCACCTTCTCTGTTTTCATAGGTTACCTCATTAACCTCGCTGTTCCACGTCTTGGCGAGATTTCGCGATGTGGTGTAATGCGTAGATATGACAAAATTCCATTTGAGAGTTTATTAGGAACAGTAATCGCAGAAAGAGTTGCAGACTTGATTATCTTGTTAACCACCACCACAGCCGTAATCTTTTTACAGTATGAAGTGATCCAAGAGCTGTTAAATGATTTTCTAAGTACCGTTTTAGGAAATGTTTCGGGAGGGATGGTCATCGGAATATTGAGTTTTCTTTTTGTGGCTGGTATTGGAACCCTGGTGTTTATTTATCGAATTAAGTCAGATAATAAGTTCATTACAACGGTGCAGTCCATACTCAAGAATATTGTGGATGGAGTGCTTAGTATCGTTACCATGAAACAGAAATGGGCATTTATATTCCACACCGTGTTCATCTGGTTGATGTATGTTCTCATGTTTTACCTCTGCTTCTTTAGTTTACCAGAAACTTCTCATGTACCCTTTGAGGGTGTACTAACTGCATTTGTTTTAGGTGGAATAACCATTGCAGCAACAAACGGTGGAATAGGTGCTTACCCGCTCGCAGTTCAGGCCATTTTGGTACTTTATGCTGTAGATGGTAATGTTGCAGGAGCATTTGGCTGGATTGTTTGGACAGCTCAAACCTTATTGATTTTAGCCACGGGAACCCTGTCTTTTGCACTTATCCCTGCTTACAATCGTATGAAAAATGGGGGCTTACAAAAAACTAACGGATAAAATCTGCTCACGCGATAGTTCGGCTCAACAGCTTGGCGCTTGGCGAGATGGAGGTGAGAAGATCGTATTCACGAATGGTGTATTCGATCTCTTACACGCAGGCCACATTGATTACCTTTCTAAAGCTTCTGATTTAGGAACCAAGTTGGTTATTGGATTGAACGCAGACGCTTCTGTAAAACGATTGAATAAGGGGCCAGCTAGACCCATTAAAGATCAAGATACCAGAGCCATTATACTCGCATCACTGGAGTGTGTAGCGTTGGTAGTTATTTTTGATGAGGATACACCACTAGAGCTAATCGAAGCCTTGCAGCCTCATGTATTGGTAAAAGGTGGAGACTACAACCCTCATGAAACCGACCAGAACAATCCAAACTACATGGTGGGTTCAATTGAAGTTAGATCTTGGGGTGGTGAGGTTGCGGCTATACCATTTGTTCCAGGACATTCCACTTCGCGCTTGGAAGAGAAAATCATTCAAGCTAATTTGCGCTAAAATCAAGCGCATTGCCTAAAGTCAAGAAATCTTACATATGCCAAAGTTGTGGTAGCTCATCTCCCCAATGGGTAGGTCGTTGTCCAAGTTGTGGCGAGTGGAATACTTTTGTAGAAGAAGTTCAGGTTAAAGAATCTGGGACCTCTAAAAATCAGTCTTTGTTAGACAAAGAGGGCGGTAGAAAGCCCCAAGCCATTACAGAGATTGACTTCGCTAAAAGTCCGCGAACACAGCTTCCTGATGAGGAATTGAATAGAGTACTGGGTGGAGGTTTAGTACCAGGCTCACTCATTTTACTAGGGGGAGAGCCTGGCATTGGGAAGTCTACGCTGCTCTTGCAGTTGGTATTACAGTTTGAATCAAAGAAAGTATTCTATGTTTCTGGAGAGGAGAGCGAGCAACAGATAAAAATGCGAGCGGATAGAATTGGGATTACTAATGAGCATTGCTACCTCTATACGGAGACCAATCTAGATAACATTTTCGTTCATGTTAAGAACCTGCAACCAGATGTGGTAATTGTAGATTCTATCCAAACTATGCACACTCCGTTGTTAGATGCAGCAGCAGGAAGCGTTTCACAAATACGAGCATGTGCTGCAGAATGGTTGAAGTATGCTAAAACTACCCATACCCCTGTTATTTTGGTAGGGCACATCAATAAAGAAGGTAGCATTGCAGGACCAAAAGTTCTAGAACATATGGTAGATACTGTTCTCCAGTTCGAAGGAGACAGAAACCATATCTTCAGGTTGCTACGTGCTGTTAAGAATCGTTTTGGCTCTACACATGAATTGGGTATTTACGAGATGCGTGGTTCTGGATTAAGAACCGTAACAAACCCAAGCGAGATTCTTATTTCAAATAGAGATAAGGGTCTTAGCGGCACCGCTATTGCAGCCACTATGGAAGGGCTTAGACCTATGCTTATAGAAATACAAGCCTTGGTTAGCACCGCAGCGTATGGCACTCCTCAACGTTCTGCTACAGGGTTTGATTTACGCAGGTTGAGTATGCTTTTGGCAGTTTTGGAAAAGCGTTGTGGGTTTAGGCTAGCAGCTAAAGACGTTTTCTTAAATATTGCTGGAGGAATAAAAGTAGACGATCCTGCCATAGATTTAGGCGTTGTGTGTGCCATCTTATCTTCAAACAACGATGAAGCTATTAACCCCAATACGTGTTTTGCCGCAGAGGTAGGGCTAAGTGGTGAAATAAGGCCTGTAAATAGAGTTGAGCTGCGAATTCGAGAAGCTGAAAAACTCGGTTTTGAGCAGATCTTTGTTTCTAGCTACAATATGAAAGGGTTAGATGCTTCATCTTTTGGAATTGAGGTAGTACAAGTTTCTAAGATTGAAGACGTATATAGAAGGCTGTTTTGAGCAAGACCACACAGTTAATAGTAGCAATGCTGGCGTTGGTCTTACTCGCTCCTGCAAGTTTATCCATTCAGCCAGTAGATATTAGTCTGCAAACTTTTGTTTTATTGGTCATAGCTGGGGTATTTAGACCTGGGTACAGTGTTTCATTGGTTTTTATTTACATCCTTTTAGGGGCAATAGGTCTTCCTGTTTTTAGCGGCTATGTTGGTGGATTTGAGAAATTGACTGGGCCTACCGCAGGTTTCTTTGTTGGCTTCCTGTTAACCACTGGTTTGGTAAGCTATCTGATTCCACGGATAAGCAATTCTTTTTGGTACTATTTTATCGTTTTTGTTTTGGCACACATTCTTATAGTTATTCCAGGGTTCATTTGGTTGAACTTCCAGGTTGCTGATATAGATCTCAGGGCTATCTCATTATCATTACTTCCAGGGTTGTTTATAAAGAGTAGTGGTGCTGCAGGAGTGGTTTATTTCATAAGAAGCAAACTCGCATAAAAAAAGCTGCGAGTGGGGTACCGCAGCTTCTGCCTATTTTAGCCAATCGTATGAATAGAATTTTACATCCCTATGTAATAACTCACGCCTATTTGAAACACGCTGTTGTTGGTTTTAAAGTTTCCAATGTCTGAAATGTTGAGTAAACCTAGGTTATAGCGTGCATCAAATGCTAACCCCATATCTAACTTAACGCCTACACCAAGAGGAACGGCTAAGTCAAACGCTTTGTATGAATTTTTTACATTGGTCTCGGTATTGTCAATTTTAACTTTTCTTGTTACCGCTACACCAGGTTGAAGCCCTCCCAATATGAAAAATGGTACTTCAGGAATAGGGCTTATTTTGGCGTAAATAGGAAGATTTATGTAATTTAACTTAGTTGTTGATTCAACCGAACCCACAAATGGAATTGTTGTTTCATCTGTAGAGCCCTGCATAGAGTACACTAAATCACCGCCTAAAGAGATCAAATCATTGAGTTTAAAGTCAGCTGTGGCGCCAAATGCCATTGCCACACGCATATCTCCACTGGCATCACGTCCATTATTAGCTAGATTGAGTGCAACGCGAGGACCGAATTCAGCTTGAGAAAACCCTAAGGAACTAGCTAAGATTAGGGTTACAAAAAAGAGAAATCTCTTGTACATAACAATTGAATTTATTGGATGAGAATTTCAAACTAAAAGTAAACTTTCTAAAGCAAAAAAAAACCGCGCTGATCAATCAGCGCGGTTCTTTACACTTTAGTAAATACTATCTATTCGTTCAATGCTTCTGCTCCAGAGGTAATTTCTAAAATCTCTTTAGTAATTGCCGCTTGACGTGCTTTGTTGTAAGTTAATTTCAACTCCTTAAGAAGTTCTGTAGCATTGTCTGTTGCCTTGTGCATAGCCGTCATTCGAGCGCCATGTTCGGAGGCGTTAGAATCAAGCAGAGCTTTATGCATCTGTGTTTTAAGGGCCTTTGGTATCAATTCTTCTAATATATCTTCTTTGCTAGGCTCAAAGATGTATTCTGTATCGTTTCCAGTTTCCGTTGGAGGAACTATTGGAAGCATTTGCTCATACATTACGTCCTGTGAAGCAGCATTCTTGAATCTGTTATATACCAAAACAACTTGGTCATACGTTCCATTCAAGAAAGCATCCATTATGGTCTCCGAAACACCTGCAGTTTTAGAGAAGTCGATGTTCTCGTAAAGGTCATTACCCGAATCTTCTAACCCTAAGCCTTTTTCAGCATAAGGGGTTTTTCTGAAGAAATCGTAGGCCTTTTTGCCAATACTGAGCACTTCAACATCAATATTGGCATCTGTTTCTTCAATCGCTCTGGTAACGCGTCTTGTAATTTGGGCATTGAAGGCTCCACATAAACCTCTGTTAGAGGTATATGCTACCAACAATACTTTTTTCACTTCGCGTTCTTCTGCAAAATTACCTTCTACAGACTCTATGTTTCCGCTTAGATTACCTAGTATATCAGTCAACTTCTCAGCATATGGTCTCAACTCAACAATAGTATCCTGCGCTTTTTTCAATTTGGCAGCAGAAACCATCTTCATAGCAGAAGTAATCTGTCTAGTAGAGTTTACTGAGGTAATGCGGTTACGTACTTCTTTTAAGCTTGGCATAGCCTAACGCTTTTAATTCTTAATACTTAGAAGCCAAATCGGCACACACTTTTTCAAGTGTTTCAATAGCGTGATCTGATAGCTTTCCGCCTTTCAAATCGGCCAAAGCATCTTTGTGTTGCGCGCGTAACATATCTAGGTATTCAACCTCAAATTCACGCACCTTATTTACAGGTACACGTTGCAGCAAACCTTTGGTTCCAACGTATATGATAGCAATTTGCTCTTCTACTGGAAGCGGAGAGTTTTGTGCTTGCTTTAAGATCTCAACGTTTCTCGCTCCTTTGTCTAGTACTGCTTTAGTAGCAGCATCTAAATCAGAACCAAACTTAGAGAATGCTTCAAGTTCCCTATACTGTGCCTGATCTAGCTTTAGAGTACCAGAAACTTTTTTCATTGATTTAATCTGAGCAGAACCACCTACGCGAGATACAGAGATACCTACGTTAATAGCTGGTCTAACACCAGAGTTAAACAAGTTTGACTCCAAGAAAATCTGACCATCCGTAATGGAGATCACATTCGTTGGAATATAGGCAGATACATCACCCGCTTGTGTTTCAATTACAGGAAGCGCTGTTAACGAACCTCCACCCTTTACTTTGTCTTTCAAAGATTCAGGAAGGTCATTCATTTGCGATGCAATGCCATCATCTGCAATTACTTTTGCCGCACGCTCCAATAAACGAGAGTGTAAGTAGAATACATCTCCTGGGTATGCTTCACGACCTGGAGGACGTCTCAATAGGAGAGATACCTCACGGTAAGCAACTGCTTGCTTAGATAAATCATCGTATACAATTAATGCAGGACGACCTGTATCACGGAAGTACTCGCCAATGGCTGCACCTGCAAACGGAGCGTAAACCTGCATTGGAGCTGGATCAGATGCATTTGCTGCAACAATGGTGGTGTATGCCATTGCTCCTGCGTCTGTTAGTGTCTTTACAATTTGCGCTACGGTAGAAGCTTTCTGACCAATAGCAACATAAATACAGTAAACAGGCTCACCAGCATCATAAAATTCTTTTTGGTTGATGATGGTATCCAAGGTAACGGTAGATTTACCAGTTTGGCGGTCACCAATTACCAACTCACGTTGTCCTCTACCAATTGGAATCATAGCATCAATAGACTTGATTCCAGTTTGAAGCGGCTCGTTCACGGGTTGACGATAGATTACACCTGGTGCTTTACGCTCCAAAGGCATTTCAACCGTTTCTCCCTCTAAAGGTCCTTTGCCATCAATTGGCTCACCCAACGTATTTACAACACGACCTACAATACCTTCGCCTACATTGATAGAGGCAATGAGTTTTGTACGCTTAACAGTATCACCTTCACGAATTTCGTTAGAACCACCAAGAAGTACCGCACCAACGTTATCTTCTTCAAGGTTCAAGGCAATACCTTGCAAACCGTTTTCAAATTCAATCAACTCACCGTACTGTACGTTTGTCAATCCATAAATACGTGCAATACCGTCACCTACTTGAAGTACGGTACCCACTTCTTCTAATTCAGCTGCCGATTTAAAACCTGAAAGTTGCTCTCTCAGGATGGCTGATACTTCGGCCGGTTTAATGTCTGCCATTTCTAGTTGATTTAAACAGTTTTATAGCTGTGATACGTGTGTATAGTCTACTAAATTCATTTTCAAGTCACGGAGTTGAGAGGAAACTGAGGCGTCATAAATGGTATTGTTACTTTTCACAACAAAACCACCAATGAGGTCACTATCAATCTCTTCTAAAATCTCTACGGTTTTCCAATCACCTGTGAGCACCATGGATTTGATTTTATCCAAAGCTACTGCATCTAATTTAGTAGCGCTTTTAACTACTACTTCTAAGATGCCTTTGGCTTCTTTGAAAACGCGTTTGTATTCTAGGGTGATATCTGGAATGAGATCTGCTCTTGAGTTTTTTGCTAACAACACAAAGAACTTCAAGGTAATGTCTTGAACTTTCCCATTGAATATAACATCTAGGGCGCGCTCTTTTTTCTCTTCATTAATCACCTTGCTTTCAATAGCCATGCGTAATTCCGCAGAGCTGTCTATGACGCTGGCAACCAAATCCATATCTGCCAAGACTTTCTCCTCAGATTTACTTTCGGTAGAAAGATCTAACAGCGCTTTGGCATATCTTGATGCTGCTTTCGAAACTTTCATTCTAATTCAAGTTGATTTCATCAACATATTTAGAAGCCAATTCTTTTTGCTTTTCATCGCTGCTCAACTCTGAGCGCATGATTTTCTCAGCAACTTGCAAGGCTAAGTCTGCAGAAAACGTCTTGATTTCGTTAAGTGCAGCTTTCTTTTCTCCTTCAATGGTAGATTTAGCTGATGCAATCATTTTAGACGCTTCTTCTTGAGCCTTGTTCTTTGCTTCAGCAACAATCTGGTCTTTTGTATCGCGTGCCTCGCGCATCATGCGGTCGCGTTCTTCGCGTGCTTCTTTGAGCAACTCTTCATTGCTAGCTTGAAGCGCTTCCATTTCTTTTTTAGCCTTTTCTGCCGCTTGTAATGCATAGGAGATAGAGCTTTCACGCTCTTCTACTGCATCCATAATTTTAGGCCAAGCAACCTTCTTTAAAACCAAGACTAGCACTACAAAAAGTACTACTTGCCAAATGAACAGGCCTGTTGAGAATTCGGATAATAAATTTTCCATAATCTATAGAATGTATGCTCTACTGTTTCAATTCAAAAAAGAAAGAGTGCCGTAACCAATCGTCACGGACTCTTTCAAGTTGGATTTGCTACGCTGCGAAAAGTGCTGCGAAACCAATACCTTCAATAAGCGCTGCTGCAATCAACATTGCTGTTTGAATTTTACCGGCAGCTTCTGGCTGACGAGCGATAGCTTCCATCGCTGATCCACCAATTCTACCGATACCCATACCGGCACCGATTACGATCAAACCTGCACCTACAATAGCTGGAATTTCCATGATTTATTTGGATTTAAACAGTTACTAATTAATGATGGTCGTGTTCTTCTACGGCTGCACCAAAGTACAAAGCAGACAACATAGTAAAGATGTATGCTTGAAGTGCTGCAACCAATAATTCTAGTAATGATAACAAGAAGGTTAGTCCAAAAAATGCTCCTTTAGCGCCCCAGTTTTGGAAGATAAACATCAATCCAATTAGGCTCATTAACACCACGTGTCCCGCTTTAATGTTGGCGTATAAACGAATCATAAGAGCGAAAGGCTTAATGAATACGCCCAACAGCTCAATTGGTGCCAAAATGATTTTCATAGGAGTGGGAACTCCTGGCATCCAGAAGATGTGGCCCCAATAATTCTTGTTTGCTGTAAACTGCGTAATGATGAAGGTAAGAATGGCTAATGAAAAGGTAACAGCAATGTTTCCTGTTACATTCAGCCCAAGAGGGAGCATTCCTGCTAAGTTCATGAACCAAACGAAGAAAAACACCGTAAGTAAATAATTCATGTATTTCTTGTAGTGCTTCTCACCAATGTTGGGAATAGCTATTTCATCACGTACAAAAATTACGAGCGGCTCTAAGAATCTACCAAATCCGGTAGGTATAGGTCCTTTTTCGTACGATTTAGCAGCTCCTTTCATTAACACAATCATAAGCACTGCCATAAGAATAATGGCTAATACATTCTTTGTAATGGATAAATCAAGTGGTTGAGCGTTTGTGGGATGGTGATGTTCATCATACTCAAAAGTACCAGCAGCATCAGTTCTGTAGATTTTGCCGTGATGTAAAGCATAATATTTTCCGTTGGATTCAACCACTTCTTCTCCATGGTGAAACGCAGAAGACATGAAGAAATGAACGCCTTCGTCAATAAGAATTACAGGAAGCGGAAAGCTTACACCGTGCACCAAGGTGAAACCGTGCTCATCGATTAAGTGATGGTCAATGGTTTCTGAAATCTCGTCTTCTATTGCCGATTTTCCATGTTCAGGCATGCCATGCTCTACCTGCTCAGTTTGGTGTTGATGCTCATGTTGAGCTTCTTCGTTTTCAGTATGTTGCGCATAAGAAGTGGCGCTTATCGCTAGGGAGAATAGTACTGCGAGTGCTGAATTGAGCAATTTGCTTGGCATCTTTTTCCGTCTTGAAAATCGCGGCAAAACTACTCATTCTTTTTAGTTTAAACCCACTATTTTTAGTTTAATCTGTGAAGGTGTTGAATTTTGGTGGGAGATGCTGAAAATCAGAGGAAAAGGCATGGTTGCCAATGGCAGATAAAATGACCAACTTGTTCAGTTTATTCAGAGTTTATTCATCTCAATAACTAAGAATCGTGTTTCAGCTGTTAATGCCAAAGCGTACGGAATGAAAAAAGTGATGAATTCATATTTTCCAACATCACCATCTGCGTGATAGGTTGGATAGAAAAAGACAAAAAAGAGTGCGAATTTTAGAAGACTTGAACCAAAAAAAATAAAACCAAGGCTGGCTGCGAACTTAAACCTGAACACAAACAATGCACTGCCAGTAATAGCCGCCATTATATAGTTGAACAAATAGGCCCGGTAAGCTAAATGTTGATGATAGGGTATATCTGCATGTTGCCTGTAGAGCATGTGTAAAGCGAAAGCTGCTGCAAGAAGGATAAAAACCAGAACGTTATACCTAGCAACGGTTTTCATGATTGTGATTTATTCACTTCTGCGATAACAGAGTACATAGCTAGCGCAACCGCTAGTAGCGTACAGCCTATTTTAAACCAGCCTTTTTCATTTGGATACTGCCCATCTAACCATTCACCAGCAAGTACGCCTAGATAGATGGTAACTCCCATTTGAATTCCCAAGCCTGAAAACTTAACAAGCGTGTTAAGCTGTCCTTTCTGCTTGGGCTTTTTTTGATCTGTCATTAGAGGTAATGTCTTTAACCTTTCCAGCTATGGTGAAAGAACCTTCAAGTTGAGCTCCTGGTTCTACAGACATTTTACCGTAGGTGAGGTCTCCAGAGAATTGGCCCGTAGAGGAAACAGTTAGCATTTCGCTTACCAACATGTTACCTTCAATGGCACCAGAGATATTCGCGTTTTGGCATTTGATATCTCCAATTATTTTTCCAGAGTTACCCACTACTAATTTCCCTTTGGATACGATGCTACCTTCTAGTGTTCCATCTATTCGAAGATCACCATCGGTTTCTACATCACCTTTAATTCGTGTGCCTTGTGCAATGTGATTTCTTGAAGCACCATCAAGGTCGTTTCCTTTTGCCATGTTTTTGTTTTTGGAAAACATATGTGTTGTTTAAGGATTGCAAAGGTAGGTTTTCAGATAAACTCTACTATTTCTCTTCTAAATAGTGTTTTTGAAAGAACTCTAAATATTCAGATACATCTTTACGCTGGTAGAATACAGCGTAGTTGTTGTAAGAAATAATGAAGCGTGGGAATTGGTTGTCGTTAATGAATTTTAACCCTGATTCATTGTTGTTGAAGTTGTTGAAATAGGTAAGTCCGCGCTCTGCATCATTAAAACTCTGTACAGCAACCATATGGGTGTCTGTTTTCAAGATGGTGTTTCTTGATTTTAGCCCTTCCATGCGGTAATTTTTTTGGTTGTAGCTAGAGATGGAATTCTTCATAACCAGCAAGCTGCCTTTATTTTGTGGCAAGAGCACTACAAAGTTGTGCTTTGTATTTGGCTCGTAAGTATATGGAGAAGGCTCTTCTTCTTCTTTTTCCTCTTCTTCTTCTGGCTCTTCAGGCTTTTGAAGCACTGCTAGCAATTGGGTTGCTTTTTCTCCTACTTCCTCACCTTCGTATTCTTTAGCCAGTGCTTGAAGATTCTGAATTAGACTTTCTCTTCCTTCTTCTTGGCCAGATGCCAAGGCCCTTAACAATTTAAACTTTGGAATAAGCTCTGATTCTGAGAAGCGTTGTAAAGCGATATCACAGTTTTTAATGGTTTGGTAGTAGTATTCTCTATTGTAATACCCATACGTGGTGTTGTAATATTCAGTAGCCGCTTGCTCGGCTTCGCTTGCTTTAGAGAAGTAATCAGGATCGCGTAAGATTTTTGCAAAGTCTGAATCGGGATATTCCTGCAGTATTTTGTTTTTGTAGAATGCCGCCTTACTCTCATTCATGAGCTCAGTATGCATGCGGTACAAGCGATAGTATACACCCACTTGGTACTTGTGCGGTGCAAAGCGCTGATTCATGGTGTCTAGCGTGTGTATAGCCTCTGGTAAATCTAGCATTTGCTCTTTGTAAACAATGGCTAGTGCTCTATATGCATCAATAATAATATCTTCAGATGCGGTTTGTTGTTCTTCTGTGAACGGAAGGTCTTTTAGCCAATAAGAGGGGTCTTCCCAATCGTTGCTTACTCGAATGGTATCTCCTGTATTATCTACTATGAATTCTGTAGAGCCTGTATCTTCAATAGTTTCTTCAATTTCAACAGGATCAAGCTGGGTCTTATCAGATCTTCTCCAGTTATCTTCATTTCTTCTGCTTCCCCAAATTCTTCGGAATTCGCCTGCGCCAAAGCCTACCGTTGCTGGATTATAGAAATACCATTTATTGCCACCTGGTGAAGGAGGTCCACCTATGCTAGGGTTTTCTACACCACCAGAACCAAAGGGGTCGTTTTGTGATTCTGCAAATTGTGCTGCTTCAAACTCTGCTTCCTCTCTTTCTTGTTCCTCAAGTTTGTTCTGAATAATTTCTGCAATAAGCCTGTCGCGCTCATTCTCAGACATACGAGCGACCCTGAGTAAGCTATCTTGCTCTTCTATGATTAGTATTTGGGTGACCAAATCATCTAAGTTTTGAGCAATTCGAACGATATCTTCATATTCAGGATAGTCTGGACTAAGGAATGAGGTACACGAGTCGTAGTAAGCTTGGGCAGGGCGATATTTTCTTTGTTCAAAATGAATCTCACCCATTTTCAAGAAGCTTTTCCCTTTCTGGTTATTGTTGTTAATGCTCGCATCAACAGAGTTTTGCAGATTTTCTAGAGTGGCAGGAATATTTCCTTCTTGCTCATCCATCATAGCAAGGCCGTAATAGATTTGATCTCTGAATTCTATATATTTCTCATCAGCCAGCATTTTGTATAGCTCTTTACGAATCTCATCACGGCCACCATATTCGGTATTGTATGACAAGGCCAGTTGAATCTTTGCGTAAAAAGTCATTTTGTAGTCGGGATGCATTGCGATAACTCGCTTGTAGGCCATAGATGCATTTTGATATTCACCCTGCTCTGCATAAATCTGACCCAATAGAAATGTTAACCGGGTGCGATCCTTTTTATTGGTAGCAATTTGGGTAGCAAGTTTTAGCTCTGGTAACGCAAGGGGGTAATTCTTCTGTTGAATATAAAGGTCTGTGTATATTTTTCTCAGTTCAGGAAGGAGTCGCTCGGGAAAACCTTCATCGCCCTCGGCTAATCTGAGTATGCGCTCTGCCTTCATGTAGTTTTCTTGCCTAATGTAAGTTCTGGCAAGCCAAACCATAGCATCGTATTTGGTTTCTTGGTCTTTATACTTTTTGGAGACAAACTCAAAAAACTGCTTAGACTGAGCAAACTCCATTTTATGATAATTAGCCTGACCAATCACAAAATAGCATTCATCAATCCACTTTACATACTCATCATTTCGCTTTTCTATGCTGTGCCTATTAATTACTTTGGAGCACTTTTCAATGGCAACATCCATATCTGCCAACACAGTTTGCGCACTTTGCTCATTGGTCTGGATGAAGACTGGAAGTAAGCGCGTGTAGTCTTCTTCATAGCTTTCTTCAAAGGTTGCCATAGACTCCTTCACCTTCTCTTTGGCGTTGAAATAGCCATTAAAGCGAGCATTGATATTGTGATAGGTACGATGTGCCCAGCCTGTTTTTTCAGTAGAGCATCGCGATAGCAATAGCACAGCAGCAATGAACGCCACAGAAAACAAAAAACGGTATGCACGCATGCGCGTAGGAATCATCAACGTTGTATTGAGTGAAGATAACTTCAAGCGGCCAAAATTATTTTATTTTAAAGACTGCGGCTGCTCATTTGCGCGGTAACCCATGGTTTTTAAGATATTTGCCGCATTCATGCAGTCTGAATCAGGAAATAAAGCAAAGTTCAAAGATAAGCTCAAGCACAAGTATCGGTTGGTATTACTGAATGATGATACGTTTGAAGAACGTTTGTCTTGGCAGTTAACACCCCTTAACGTGTTTACTTATGTAGGCCTTGTTTTGATTGTACTCATTGTTGCTCTTTCCAGTTTAATTGCATTTACTCCGTTACGAGAATATATACCTGGATATAGTGATATTGAAACGAAGAGAAATGCTGCCTATGCCGTATTTAAATCAGATAGCTTGGAAAATGAACTAACTACAAGAGATAGGTATATCATGAATGTAAGGCGTATTCTATCAGGAGAGCCTTTGAATGATACCATTGAGGGTGAGATAAATCCAGATCAGGCTTACGACAACATACAAGACGATAGAAGTGATGCAGACTCGGCTTTTCGTGCCAAAATTGAAGACGAAGAGGAGTATACAATCAACCAGAACTTGAAGGGAAACCAAGCAAAGAGCACGTATTTTTTCTTTACTCCAATCAAAGGTGTTGTTTCGTCATCTTTTGATGCTGAAGAAAGACACTACGGTGTAGATGTAGTTGCAGATGAGAATGAAGCTATTAAAGCCATTATGGATGGAACCGTTACAATGGCAGATTGGACAACCGAAAGTGGTTATGTAATACAACTGCAGCACCGCAATAACTTAGTGAGTAGCTATAAGCATTGTTCTGTTTTATTGAAGAAGCCAGGCGATGCGGTAGAGGCAGGTGAGGCTATTGCCATTGTAGGTAATTCTGGAGAGCATACAACAGGCCCCCATTTGCATTTTGAACTTTGGGAAGACGGACAAGCCGTTAATCCTGAACTTTACATTGTGTTTTAATGCAAATAACAGTTTACACAGATGGTTCATCACTAGGAAATCCAGGTCCAGGCGGGTTTGGAGTTGTTCTTCTTGCGGGTAAGCACCGCAAGGAACTTTCAGGGGGTTTTCGTAGAACTACAAATAACCGCATGGAGCTTTTAGCGGTAATAGTGGCACTGGAACAACTGAAAGGTGAAGCTCATGAAGTAACCATTTACTCAGACTCAAAGTATGTGGTACAATCCATTGAGCTGGGCTGGGTATTTGGGTGGGTGAAAAAGGGCTTTAAAGGGAAAAAGAATAAAGACCTTTGGAAGCGGTTTCTAACCATTTACCCAAGACATAAAGTGAAAATGGTTTGGGTAAAAGGACATGCCAATATCCCAGAGAATGAACGTTGCGATAAACTGGCGGTTGCAGCTGCCTCTGCAAAACCAACTGTACCAGACATGGGGTTTGAGCAATCAGAAAAAGGAGAAAGTAAGGCAGGGCTGTTCTAGCGATTATTCGGCTCCATTCTTCAAGAGCATTTTAAGTTGATCTTCGCGCGTATTGGCGGCTACATTTTTCAATACATCAGCTACCTTTAACTTTTTAAACTCGTACTTGGCTTTGATTTTTTCGTCTTTAGCTTCAGAAGCTTTTGAGGCATAATATTCTTCAATTTGCTGCAGACCAGCAATGGCGTAATACCTAACGTACCAAGCAGATTTAGATAGAGCACCTTTTTCTAGCCTAGGCACAGCATTCTCAAGTATGTTGTCATCTTTGGTATTGAGGGCATAAACGGGCAAAAGTGCATAGTAGCTGATGCGATCAAACCCTGTTAATTCTTCGTCTAAGGTGTTGAAGAAGTTTGCATAACTTGGGTTTCCACTCATGGCAAAGAGCTCTGCGCACATTAATCTTAACTCCATATTGGGGTCATCCTTAAATTGCTCTGCCTTATTTATAGCCTTTACACTGTCAATATCAAACAGAGTTTCTAACGCAGAAATCACAACTAGGTATGAACTATCCCCTAAAGCTGTTTCTACCGCTTGCGTATTTGGCGTGCCAAAATCTAGAGTTGCCAAAATAGCTTCAGCTCTAACAGTAGATTTAGAATCATGATAAGCTAATGAGTCTAGCATAACTTTGGCTCTATTCGCGTTTAATCTATACATTATCTCGGCTTGTTTAATGGCTTCAAGCCTTATTCCGTAGAACGGGTTATTCACCGCATTGAACAAGGCCTCACGTGCAGAGGTGTTTTTAATAGCGTGCGTGCCAAAAGCTTGTACTGCATTTCGTTGGGTTATATATAGATCACTTCTATCATACAGTGCGAGATGCCAGTCTATGGGCATAAGTTCTTCAATTTCAGCCAATAGCATTTTCTCTGCATCAAAATCTACCGCTATGGGTTTCTCTAATGTAGCAAGTGCTATAAAGGTATCTGCAGTAGTGATTTCAATTTGTTTACGCTCTGATCTATTACCTGAGTAAAGCAAGTCTACATCTACTGGAAGCTGATATATCGGGTATTTCTCGCGATTCTGAAGTTGTTCTACATGAATGATTTGCTGCTTTAGAGAATCGTTATAATCATAAGAAACACGCAGTTGCGGATGACCTTTATCAAAAAACCATTGGTTGAAGAACCAATTGAGGTCTTCTCCTGTGATTTCTTCCATGGCTAACCGTAGGTTGTGCATTTCGGCAGGTTTGAATGCATTTTGGTTGAGGTATAATTTCAGTCCTTCAAAAAAGGCTTCATCGCCAACGTACTTTCTCAACATATGTAGAATTCGTCCTCCCTTAGCATAAGAGTGACTGTCAAACATATCATCTGGCTTATCATAGCGGAAGCGAACTAGGTCTACCGCTTTTCCAGACTGGAACTCGTATAAGTAACCAGTTAGGTCTTCTTGCAGGTGAATGTCTGCTATAGCTCTGCCGTAAGCTGCTTCTCTCCACAAATACTCACCATAAGTAGCAAAGCTTTCATTTAGCGGCAGGTTACTCCAAGACTCACAGGTAACCAAATCTCCAAACCAATGATGGAAGAGTTCATGTGCAATAACATCTTCTGGACTATTATCAATAAGCTCACGTTTGGTACGTTGGGCAAATTCACCAAAAATTACTGCAGAAGTGTTTTCCATAGCTCCAGACACATAGTCGCGAACTACTACTTGGGCATATTTGTCCCAAGGATATTCAACGCCCAGTAATTTGGAGTACACATCTATCATTTCACCCGTTTTCCCGAAAATGTCTCGGGCATAAGGACCGTATTTTGGCTCTACATAATAACTAAGTTCTAGGGTGTCGTTATGCTGGTCTTTGGTCACAGAGAAATCTCCAACCGCCATCATAAAAAGATAAGGAGCGTGGGGTTTGTTTTGCACCCAGCAATCTGTACGTGTCCCGTTTTCGTTTTGTGTTGAGAACTCCAGTGTGCCGTTAGATAAGGTTTTGAACGTGTCTTGTACCGTAATGCAAATTTCTTGAGTGGTTCTTTCATTTGGTGCATCAATTGTTGGGAACCAGCAAGAGCTGGCTTCCACTTCGCCTTGCGTCCAAATTTGCATAGGTTTTCCTTTTTCTTCTCCTAGTGGGTTTATAAAGTACAATCCTTTTGCATCAGTAATTGCAGAGCCACCATCTACTTCTAACTCGTTAGGTTTTGCAGTGTACTCAATAAAGAGGGTAGCCGTGTCTGTGCGGGTGTATGTTGAAGGCAGGTTGGCGGTAATAAACATTCCGTCATATGAGAAAGGAATCTCTCTGCGTTTATCGTTTTGAACTAAGCTAACCTCATTCACATCAAACCCCTTGGCATCAAGAACCAGTTTATCTGTAGAATAGAAATAAGGAGTTAGCGAAATCACCGCTTTGCCGTATAAGTACTGTTTTTCCCAATCAAAACGAACATCTAATTTGGTGTGGATAATATCCCATTTTCTGGTTTCTGAAGGTCTGTATGGAAATACTGGTGGTTCGTTGTACACATCTACCGTATCTAGATATACTACGTGCTCAGGTGCTTGTTCTTTGGGTTTTAAAAGTGCGCAACTTGTTAAAACGGCTATAAACAGAGCGGGGAATATGATTTTGGTGAGAGTATGGTACTTTTTCATGTAAATCGCTTTAACGCATTGAGGCGACAAAGCTATATTTGTTTTATGATTAAAGTAACCTCTCAAAACCAAGCATTTGACTTGGAATTTACTTCTCCTGCAGGCACAGAAGGAACCCTAAACGGTGAAGCTTTTAGCTTAAAGAAGGAAGAGATTTATCCTGATTCTTTTGTTGTAGAGCGCAATGGTAAAGAACATCACGTGCAACTTGTTAAGGCAGATTGGGAAGATAAAACACTTCTAGTGCGTGTGAATGGCTTAAAACATGAGGTAGTTCTTAAAGATAAGTTTGACTTGCTTTTAGAGAAAATGGGCTTAGCTGGAATGACAGTTAAGAAAGTTACAGATGTAAAAGCACCAATGCCAGGGTTGGTATTAGACATACGCGTACAACCAGGTGATGAAGTGGCTAAAGGCGATGCACTTTTTGTATTGGAGGCCATGAAAATGGAAAATATCATCAAGTCTCCTGCAGAAGGTAAGGTGAAAGCAATAAAGGCAGAGCAAGGTGCAGCCGTAGAAAAAAATGCCGTTCTACTTACCTTTGAATAACTAAAAGAACGCTCGTACCTGAATGCCACCGGTATGCACGGTTGGAGTATTTTCAGACTTTCTGCCGTTGTATGTTAGATTGAGCTGAAGGTTTTTGCCTAATGTTCGTCTGTAGCTTATTTCCCAAGTTCCGTTTTGGCCAGGTAATAATCCTTGGAGCATGTCATAAGCTATTGGGCTGAGTACATCTCCCTCAAAAGCGATAACAACATAGTTTAACTTTCCAGTTAAGCTTCCTTTTCCAGGCTGATTCCACCTGATCTCCAAGCCTGCATTATGTTCTTCTGCAGTTTCGCCACCTTCAGGCGCTATATTCACTTGTGTTTTACCTGTGTAGGAGCCAATGAGGTTGAATCCTGGCCCTGGCTGATAGGTGAGTTTTGGACCATACTCTTCTTGAGAAAGTCTATAATTTCTATCCTCAAAAAAGGAGCTAGTAGATCCCTTCTCACCAATACCCGCTATAAGGTTAAGCTGTAACTCCTTGTTAAAGTTAAAGCGGAGGTCAACCTCGTGTTTAAATCGATTACTTCCGTCTAACCCTTCTGTCTGAATGGTTTTAACGGCAGTTGAGGTGTAGGTGTATTCTCCACCATACTTTCTATTTACTCGATTAAAGTAAAGGGTATTTCTAAAAGAGGAATTCGCACTTATAATTGTGCTATCGTCTGGTGGGTTGTAGAAGGGGTTAAACCGGTTTAATTCCTCTTCTCGGTTCGTTTTTCGTTCTATCCGATATGCTACTTGGTTGCTGAATTTATTGATGAAGTTATTCAGTTTCGTGCTCTTTCTTAAGAACAGCGAAGGCCTAATGAATAACATCTGGTTGTATTGGTTGGTAAAGGTTTTTATAAAGTCGTTTGTTTGAACCGATACCCTTACATAGTTAGCTTGATCTGGGAATAGGGCAATATCAAACTCATCTTGTTCTTTTATGCCATTCTCATTATAATCTGTCCATGTATAAACCCCTTGGCCAGGAGAAACTTCTACGTATACAAAGTCTCTTCTTTCTTCTAGTCCAGATCCTATCTCATAGAAACCAGAGGTGGTAATACCTCCTTTGAACAACCGAAAAGTGTATTCCAGTCTAGAGATTAGGTTTTCTTCGGGATCATCTGCATAGAGTTCATTGCTTCTAACTTCTAGAATGCGGTAGGTTGTTTTAGCCTTTATACGCGCATTTGGGTTTTTATTGAGACCAAACTCAGCCCCGTAGCTTTTGCCAAAAGTACTTTGCCTAAATTCATTGTTCAACGTACCAAAATCAGAACGTTCTGTATAGCTTAACTTATAGGTGTTTTTTGCAGTGTCAACGCTAGAGACAAAGGCTTCCCACTCCCAGAATTTGTATCCGCTTGGCAGCAGTGAGTCACTTTGAGGATTTCGCTGCTCGTTATGCTCTAGGTCATCGCGATAGCCAATTTTGAACTTTTTGAATGACTTTGAGAACAAGGTTTTGTGTCTGTTGAATTCAGAGGAGAATAACGTTCCTTGGGTTGAAGTAAGACTTCCGTTGTAGTTCAAAGAAAAGCCTTGTTTTTCCATATCAATTACCGCAGCATGCTTAATTCCTTCGTATTCGCTTCCTGCTAGATAGGTTTGCAACTCATATGCGGCAGAGCCGATACTGCTTTTATAGATTCCTAAGCTAGCAGCGGGGAGATAAACGTCTGAATTGAGCTCTACATCTCTAAGGTTCCAATCGCGATCAAATTCTGCTGAGCGAAAGAATTCTATTTCTCTAAAGTTCTTATCAACCTGCTCGTGCCTAATCATGGTAGTTAAGGCCCAATTTGAGGTGTCTTTTTTCAAATAAGCTTTGGCATCGTATTGCACAAACACGGCTGTTCCGTAATTGTCTTGATCATTACTCTCTGAGAAGGTGTTTAGATCATTTCTACTAAGTGCTCCTTCAAAAGAGAGTATACTGTGTGTACCGGTTTTGTAAGATCCGTCAAGGCTAATCATTTGCCTTAATTTAGGTGTTACAAGTACCACCACAGGTTCAAAACTACCTTGTGGAATACCCGCTAAAGGAGCCATATAGCGGTAAACGGTTCCATTGGCAGATGATTGAAGGGGAACGTAGTTTCCGTTTCCATTACCTAAATCTGTAAATCTTACCTCATAGAGTGCACTGTCTGGATTCGTGGAATACACAAAAATGCTATCAATATCGCCAGTTGAACTCGTATCGGTGATTAGTTTATAACGTACACGATCATCTTCAAAGCCTGTGAGTTTATAGCCAGGTGATAACGTAGCGTTTGCATCATCACCTGCATTTATTAGAATCTCTCTATCCTCATCGGTTAGGTCTTGCTGCAAAGACTGGTTTTTAGCATCCTGCTCTGCATAAATATTGAGATTGAGGTTTAGCTTTTTGGTGCTAAATGAGTTATTGAAAGTTAGTAGAGACCGACTGTACGCTTGCCCTGAGTATTGAAACTCAACAATTATTCGTTTGTCTTTGGTGATGGGCTGTTTTGCCGTAAATGTTATTTCTGCCCTGTTGTAATCTATGATGTAGTCATATTCTTGCCCCCGGGTTAGCTCCTTACCATCTATGAATACACGTTCTGTTCCAGAAAGAATAATGATGAAGCTTTCATTTTCTGCTCCAGTTAATCTGTATGGACCTTGGTTACCTTCTGCACCTTGAAGGATGTTTCTTGAAAATTTTCCGCGTGAAAGAGCGGCTCCTAAACCTACTTGATTGTGGGCTTTACCTTTTGCCAGATCAAACCCTGTCTTAAATGCTCCTCCGCGTAAGCGCTTGTTGTATTTAAGAAAGAACGATTTTTTTGATTGTGTTTGAAAATCTCCTGCCGTTAACTCTGTTCGTTTTGAGGATAGCTTTATGTAAACCTGATCGAAATCTTGGAGTTGCTGAGTATTGCCATCGGGTTGAATGGGAATATTCTCGTCAGAAATAGCCGCCATGAGTGTAATCTCTTCGGTGAGTTTTCCAGAGAGTTGCAGGTTGAGATTAGAATTTACACCAAGGTTTTGATTGTTCCCAAAATTAATTCCTCTTGATACAGAACCTTGTTTGTCTAGTTGCGAGAACCCAGGGTTTTCATTTACTGCAGCAGCTTGGTATTTAAATGGGTTTTTCGCGCCCGTTTTGGTTCTTTTGTAATCGTTAAGGTCTTTGTTAAAGTAGCGCTTCCTTAAATTAAAGGGCAATACTGAGTAGTGAACAGAAACACTATCTATTTGTGGTTTCTTTTTCCAAATGAGTAAAGCATTTACTTCATCAATTTCATAAGTAGAAGTGTCTAAACCATTGATCTTAAAAGTGCCAGGTACCAGAGAATTGGAATCTAAGCGCACTGTATCGTTGGTTACGGGAATCGTACGAATAGTTTGTGCGTTCAAGCTTAACTCTGCAAGAAAGAATAGCAGAGTTAAAAAGAACGGGACCCAAATTGTTGAATTCGTACTCATTTTGAAATGCGATTGTAATTCTCGCATCTCAAACTAACGAATTAGTCTATTACTTGTTATAGATATGCTTATTCTACTGAAATCAATTTAGTGCCAAATTGACCATGATACGTGTATTTGAGTAAATACATACCTGTTGGTACATCAAAGCGTAACTTTTGATTACTAGATACATTTGCCCACGAAACGATTACTCTACCAGATAAATCTAACAAACTCACTTGCGATATGGCATCGCTACTTTTGCTAATCAGGGTAAGCTCCCCCTTATTGGGGTTGGGCACAAATGAAAGCTCTGCCATTGAGGTGATTTCATTACTAATTCCAGTAAGCACGATGTCTACACAGCTCGAAGTATCTACACAAGATGCCTGGTTCACTTCAACGGCATAACTGCCAGATGAAGGTGGAGAGAAAGATTGGTTAGTTGCACCCGCTACAGGAAGTAAGCCATTGGTACATTTTAACCATTGGTATGAAGCACTATTTTGCGAAGCAACAAGCGTATCTAGTACAATAGAAACAGAAGTATCTACTGAATTCACGGTAAGGTCTAGTTCAATTATAGAATCGCACCCGTTTGCATCAATAAACAGAGATGAATACAAGCCAGTTTCAGTGTACACAGAATCGGTTACGCTCCAATAGTAAGAATCACAACTAGATTCTGTGAAGGTTTCTGTGCTACCGTTATAAATTGTAAGATTGAGTGTATTGGTTATTAAACACCCTTCTGGTGTTGTTCCTGTTTCTGTATATGTTCCCGTTTGAGTGCACGTTTGGCCATTAAGCACCCATGTGTAAGACTCACATGCTGAGTCTGACTCTGTATTGCTAATAGAGTTGTTAATTACAAGATTCAAGGTAACTACTGAATCACACCCTAATGGTGTGGTTAGTGTGTCTGAATAGGCTCCAGTTTGGGTATACACAGATCCCCTCCAATTGTAAAAATCACAAGCAGTGTCAGAAAAAGAGAACGAAACATTCGGATTTACAGAAAGGTTAAGAATATGGGTTGAATCGCACCCGAGCGTAGACTGAAAAGAGACAGAATATTGACCACTTTGCGTGTAGGTTTGCCCATTAACTGGCCATGTATATGACTGGCATGATGATGTGGTTTGCACAATGGTATCATTACCAGTTATGTCTAATTGCAACGTTATAATTGAATCACACTGATTTACGGTTAAAATGGTGTCTTTGTAATTACCCGATTGGGTATACGTTTGGTTATTTACAGTCCAAGTAAAGCTTGTACATGCACTAGCAGGTTGCAGGCTATTTGATACTCCACCTGCTGTTGATGCACCTACAACAAAATTGGAAACATTTCCAGATTGGGAAAAGCCACTTAGGGTACCATGGTTTAAACTACCAGAGTAATCATATAAGGTATCTACCAAGCTGTTGGTTCCACCAGCCACTCCTTGGTCAAAGGTGTAGTAAGCCACAAGGTTTGCAACTGGAGCGCACAAGCGCATGTTCATGGTGTTTTGAAGTTGAGCCTGAGTGCGTGCCACATTCCAAATTCTAACTTCATCAATGATCCCTTCAAACCTTATGCTTCCTCCAGGAACTCGCTGGCCTATGCGCAAATCTGTACCCGTTGTTGGCGTATTCACAGTAGAAAGGTTTCCTGAACCAGCAGGAGTTCCGTTTACAAAAAAGTAACCCGTACCATTATCTAATACAAAGGCTACATGTGTCCATTGATTTGATGGAAGAACACTGCTATTGGAAGTGATATTAGCGTTTGTACCACCTGAAATAAACTGAATCCTACCACTCGTGGTGGTTTTAAACGTGTTTCGTGAGCCACCAGCATTCTGCCCGTAATCAAGTATACACATATTGCTTGGCGCACCTATATCTGTCTTTATCCATGCTTCAAACGTTCTATTTGTTGTTCCAAACACTCCAGGAAAGGTAGTTTGAACTTGGTCGTTCGAACCATCAAAATGCAGGGCATTGCTCACATTGGTTTGGCTTTGTGCCGTAACAACATAAAATGCGACTAGAAGAAGGAGAGAAACTTTCTTTATCATAACTTGAATGGATTAAGAGCAGGTATTAAAGACCTTGTTTAATCATCTGACCATTACCTAGCATGTAGAGCATTTTGGCATGCTCTGCTACAGCTTCTCTAAACTTATCAATACTGTTGTAAGGTAAATCGAATTCCTCTGCAGTTTCACGTACAATTTTAGAAATTGCTTTGTAGTGCACATGACAGATGTTTGGAAAGAGGTGGTGTTCTACTTGAAAGTTTAACCCACCAATGTACCATGAGAGGAGCTTATTTTTTGGAGCAAAATTTGTTGTAGTAATAAGCTGATGAACAGCCCAGTTGTTTTCAATCTTACCATTCTCTGGCCCTTCTGGAAAGGCTGTCTCAGGCATTACATGAGCAGCCTGAAAAATAACTGCCATCATTAGCCCTATTACATAAAGCATAATTAAGAATCCAATAATGGTCACCCACCAACTAAACGGAGCAATGGCCATGGGCAGAACCAAGAAAACAGAAAAGTAAATGGCCTTCCAAAGACTAACGGAGACAAGTAGATTTAAAAATTCTTTACGCGTTTTGAGTAT
>CBFIHE010000013.1:44958-46220 GCA_965662345.1 Salibacteraceae bacterium | reverse complement strand
AACGTATGGTGAAGCACATTATGTTGAAGCTTCCATACTTGGCTGTTGGCACCAACAATGTTCATGAAATTCCCAAAAAATAGGTTTACATATTTATTAGATGAATAGGCACCGTGGTTTGCATCATGCATTACGCTAAACCCTATTCCTGCTGCGCCAAAACCCATGATCATCCAAAGTAAGAAGTAGGGTACGATGTGCGTAACAAGTCCTGACACCAATAAGCTAAACGGAATAAAATATAAAGCGGAGATGAATATGGTTTTCCAAACCATAGAGGCGTTAGCATGCTTAGAAATATTATTTGTCTTGAAGTAGCTGTTCACGCGTTTGCGAAGAGTTTTCTGAAAGTCAGAGTGGGCGGTACGGTTGAACTGATATGTTTTAAAACTCATAATCTTAATTTGGCATTTGATGAATGCGTAGCAAGAATACGGAACAACGCCCTACGAAAAAATGATTTTAGCCCGGGACGTGACCTTCTTTTTGACTATAACGGATATTTCAAGCATAAAGTTGAGATTACAATGCCGGTGACGCTGTTTCAATACTTTTTACTGATAAAACCTAAAGTAAAACTCCCTAGGAACTCAATATTTGATTTTTGATGGGCGAGTCAGTAGAAAAATAGCCCCGCCAAGAATCGAACTTGGATCTAAAGTTTAGGAAACTTCTATTCTATCCATTGAACTACGGGGCCTAAAGCAAAAAAGGCCAAGTAATAAAACCCAACCTTTTTTGTATGGTGGAGAATACCGGAGTCGAACCGGTGACCTTTTGACTGCCAGTCAAACGCTCTAGCCAGCTGAGCTAATTCCCCTTAGCGAAGGCGAAAGTAGCCGTTTGGGATGATATACGCAATAGGGATATTTCATCTATGTGACTGCCGTATAATTAGGGTTTTCAACACATAGTTGCGAATAACATTTATAGTTTATCTAAAGAACTCGCTTTTAATCTTTGTAGTTTGGCATCACCTAACAGTTAAACTAGTTCTATCCAATTTTATAACACATGCAAAACCTTCAAATACTGGCAGTAGAGGATGAGAGTGTACACCAGGCCAATATAAAAACGCTTTCTCGTTCCTTGAAGTTTGGCTTAACTGATATTGTATCAAAAGTGCCACAAGCATTTGAATCTTTCAAGTCAAGAACACCAGATTTGGTTCTAATGGACCTACACCTGAGTGCCAATCAAGATGGCTTAGAGTTAGCCAGAGAGATGAAAGGGTTTAAGAATGTACCAGTAATCTTCACAAC
>CBFIHE010000013.1:0-44858 GCA_965662345.1 Salibacteraceae bacterium | reverse complement strand
TCTAGAACAGATGTAGAAGGATATGAGGCAGTCAAGGCAGCTGGTGAGGGTTTATGCTTGTATAAGCCTCTTGAAGAAGATTTATTAAGAATTTCTATTGAGCAAAGCATCCGTAATTTAAGGCAACAGTACATCAATAACCAAAATACTGTTTGGCCTGTATCTAAGCCTCAAAGTTTCTTCGTTCGTATTGGTAATAAATTAAAGCGCATTGAAACGAGTAAGATTGAGTACATAGAAGTAGAAGAGAAGTACTGCACAATCGTAATCGAGAATCGCCAAATTCATGTCAAAATTGCATTGAAGGATTTTTTAACAAAGCTTCCAGAACAACAGTTTATTCGCGTTCACAGGAATTTTGTAGTAAATACGGAGTGCATCCAGAGTATTCAACTTTCAGAAGGTGAGGTAGTACTTAATTCAAGGAATGTACCGTTTAGCCGCTCTTACAAAGAAGACTTGATGCAAAGATTGAATTTGCTTTAAACATATTCTATTGTAGAATCTTATAATAGATAGATACATCGCACTAGTTTAATCACAAACAGCTTATTACGAGGGTATTGATCCTAAATCAATACCTTCTTCTCCCTTTTACTTTTAGTCTTTGCTGCAAATAGCCAAACAATAATTTACCAAGAATATTTTACAGGTCGAAACGGTAAAGGCATTGATGGCTTAACCACAGATACCTCAGGTGTTACTTGGACCATAGATACTAACAATAACTCCAATTTTTCTTCAGACCCAACACGGAAATATCTTAGGGTACGAAATAATGCTGGCAGTGAAATGTTTGGCTCAAGGAATCAAGATGGAGTGAGTACATGGCTATCCCCAATTACATCGGGTGGCGCATTCACCTTATACCTGCTAACTGTGGATGTACCAGCTAATGGATGAACATTAGAAGCTAACCATGATACCCTTCGTTTTGAATACGACTTAAATGGAGCAGGTAATTGGATACAGTTTGATAATAATGGTGAATTAGTTGATGATATTACGGCAACTACAGCTTCCACTCTCATAACAGGAGGTCCTGTGACTAACATTCGTATTCGTGTAACTTCAGTGCTAGAGAATGGAGCTTTTGAGATTCACTATTGAGATAATGTCATGGGCTACACAGGGTTTGTGGCAGACCCTGTTTCAAATGTGCAAACTACATCATGTGCAAATGGAGAATTAAATCTTTCATGGGGTTTACCACTAAGTTATACCGCTGCCGATAATGAAGTATTGGTATTCGCAAAGCTTTCATCTGCCATTACCATTGGTTCACCTTCAAATGCTTTAACCTCTTACACTGCTAACAGTGCATTTGGTAGCGGAACTGCTTACGAAAATGACGCCAGTGCTTTTTGTGTTTACAAAGGTGATGCTTCCAATATGACAATAACTGGATTAAATCCAGGAAGCACGTATCATTATGCAATTTTTAATACCAGTGGTAGCCCAACGGCTTACAGCACAGAAGAGGTAGGTTCATAAACCATTGTTACGAATGTAGCAAACAATAGCAATCTATTATTGAGGCCTGCAGGTGCCCAAATAACTGTGAACAGGGATGCTCCAATATGCTTCACAGACTTTTTAGTTGCCGTTAAAACAAGCACTATTAGCGGTGTTCCAAGTGGAACGTACACCATAAACTCTTCTGATTTTTCAGATGGTTCAAATCCAACTCTGTCAGATGGTTCAACACTGGTTTATGATGGTAGCGGAACAAACTTTACCCTTACTGGACTCACACCAGGCACAACTTATTTTGTTAAGGTTTTTACTCGTTTGAATAGTACCTTTTCATCTGGTATAGAAAATGATGAAAATACAGGTGTTGTGCCTTCTGTAGGTGATTTTATTATATCAGAAGTAACCGATGGGAATACGGGGTCTTTCACTTATTTAGAGCTCTATAACTTAACAGCCTCTAATTTAAGTCTAAACACTTGTAAAGTTATTCGGGCATATAATGCAGGAGTGGCAGACTTGGTATTCGATTTAGATTCAGAAGGTAGCGGGGATAGAACTATACCTGCGAATGGTTTTTATGTGATTTCAAAAAACACCTCTAGAGCAGACTTTGAAAGCAGTTATGGGCCTATGAACGCTACAAGCGTTAATTTTCTAAACTCTGGTAACGAATGTGATTTTAATAATGAAGGAAGGCGTTGGATCATACGCTGTGGGGGGCTTCCCAATACGAATGATGGAGTCATCATTGATGACTTAGGAGCTACTAAAGGCCAGAGAAGAGATTATCAATATTCAAAGGGAAATTGGGTTAGAACAAGTGATTTAGATCCTAATAAACCCCGGTGCTATTGAGGCTAGCGATAGCTCAACTGTAATTGCAGATATGGCATTCAATAGTGAATGGCGCGGAGGCACACTAAGTTCAGGCACAGGAGCACTTAGGGCAGTGGTTTCCACAGGCATAGCAGATATTACTTCAGATGTTGCTCTAGATGAGATTGAGGTCTTATCAGGAGGAATAGTAGATATTGAAGCGGGTCATTCTTTAACCATTAATGGCGATGTTATTAATAATGGAACAATTAATTTAGCCAATTCGGCTTCTTTGGTGCAAACAGCAACAGCAGATAACAATAGCGGCACTGGCACCTACAACATCACACGCAATACAGGCACTTTGGCAAACGTTACCCGTTACCAATATTGGTCATCACCTGTAAGTTGTGCAACCATGGGAGGTGTGTTTACGGCCTCAAACACTGCAGATTTTTACATGTGGAACGATGCAATACAGGCATGGGCAACACAAGCCGCTGGTGCAACCATGACAGCAGGTAAAGGATATATCACTACTGGAACCATAAATATTTCTGGAACTGCTGAGAACAGAACCTTTGGAGGCGATGCCCACAACGGAACCATTACCCTAGCCACTTCTGCAGGTAATACAGAGAATATCTTGGTAGGTAACCCATACCCAAGTGCCGTGTTGGTGAGTGACTTTATAACACACAACACACCAAAGACATCAGGAACCTTGTGGTTTTGGAATCATAATACCCAAGAATCTGGTGGTAGCAATACCACGAATGATTACGCCACTAGAACCAATGCGGGAGGTACAGCGGCCTCATCTGGGGGAGCTATACCAGATGTATACATACAAAGTTGCCAAGGCTTTTTTGTAGAAGCCAACCAATCTAAACCAACCATCACTTTTGAGAACGCCCAACGCAGATCTGGGAACAACACGCAGTTCTTTAAGAATAGATCACAAGAGACAAGGCAACGGTTGTGGCTTAGCCTGAGTAACGACAGCAATGATTTCAATCAGATATTGGTAGCCCTTATGCCAGAGGCTACACCAAGCTTTGATATAGGGTTAGATGGTAGAAAGTTCAAAGCTCATCCACGCTTAGCGTTTTACAGCGAGTTAGGCACAGAAGAGCTAGCTATACAAGCATTGCCATACTTGAACCTAGAAGAACGCAAAGAAATCTCATTGGGTATAGACGCATGGATTACAGGAAGCCACAGCATCAGGTTAGACTCATTAGACAACTGGCTGGATAAATACTCCGCATGGGTCGAAGACAAGCAAGAAGATACGCTCATAGCCATAGCCGATTTATCCTACACGTTTGAAGTAGATACCATTGGCACCATCAAGAATCGCTTTGCACTGGTGGTGCAGTATTCTGTGAATGAACCTTCAGGTGGTGGTGTAGATGTACCAGGTGGTATAACCGTAGGAGTAGAGGAGAATAATGAATTCTATTTCACAGCTTTTGTGGTGAATGGAGAGCTGAGATTACAATCTTCTGATCACCTAAAAAGGTACACATTGTATGATGTATCAGGTAGAGTGGTACAGTCTGGAAGCATAGGAAGTACGAATTATAGCACATCGGCACCTAAAGAGGGACTGCATATTCTACAAGTAGTGCGGGAAAACGGGGTTACAAAAACCGAGAAATTGAAGTTCTAAGTCGGGGTAGATGTCATTCACACCCTTTTTCGTGCATCTTATTACTTAGGTACCAATAAATGAACGGATTAGAGAGAATCTTACCCCATCTTTGTATCATACCAAAAAGGGGTAGAAGGTTTAAGGCAAAAAAGCTCGGGAAGATTAGTACCGAGCTTTTTTGTTTTTATAGATATGTCTTTTGCTTAAAAACCGATTCGTTCGTTTTCTTTCATCGTTACTACAAAAGCATCTTTGAAGCCATTTTCCTTCATTTCAGCCATACGGGCTTTAGCTTCTTCTCGGGTAGAGAATTTACCAGATAAACATCTTTTGTAATCTGCACCTTGGGCTACAATGAAATCAGGAACGTCTTTGAAGACATCTTCATTAAACCAATCTACAAAAGCTCCAAGCTGCACAGAAAAATAATTCCCTGCAGGTGCTGTTGTTGTTTTGGTAAGTGCTGGCTGAATGGTTTTTGAGGTAGACTTTTGAATCTGTTTTTGTTCTTCACTTCCAGTTGAACTAGGCTCCTGTGCCTCTTGAGCTGGCACTTCTGCTTTTGCGATAAGTATTGGCTTAGGTTTACTCTGCTCTACTTTTGCTAAGCTATCAACTAATGCTAATTGAGAACGTGCATAGTCATCATTGGGCCTGGCTAAAAGTGCTATTTCAAAGTAACCTTTTGCATACTCGAATTCTTCAATTTGTCGCAATCCATTACCATTGTAAACAGCCTTGTCATAAATATCGTTGAGTTTATTAGAGTTGCTCTTCACTTCTTCGCTCAAACGAGCTTTAATTGTATCAGATTTTGAAACCCTAAAAGCATTGGCAACAGGGTCGTATTTCATGGTACCCGCATACACAGCTTCGTTAAGCTTGGCGCCAACGGGTATAAATTCAATTATAATTTCCTGTAGCTCGTAAGCATTATTAAAAGGGTAGGCATAAGAATCAAAAATTATGCGTTTGGTAAGGTAACCTTCCTTTTCCATTTGCAGCTCATATACCCCATCATTAGGCTTAATTACAAAGTTGAAGGAGCCCTTTTTGCTAGTTAGTTTTATTACTTCCTTTTGGTTTAGCGTTAGGGTGTAATCTACGTTTTTCACACGGCTTTTACCTTCGTAGGCGTCAACCAATATATCTAATGATTCTTCTATTTCTTGAGCCTTCAAGAACGAAGGAGCCCAAAACAAAAGAGCTACGGTTGTAATAAAGGAGAAAATAACTGAGTGCATCTTCTAAAAGGGATTTCATAGTAAGGTTCTGAAAGATACAAAGTTTCAGCATTATCAGTATTAAATCTCCATCAATATATTCTTGACTACAAAAAAGCCGCTAGGTTCTCTCTAGCGGCTTTTAAAGATTCATTGTACGTGAAACTATAGTAATGCTTTAACAGCTGCTGTTATCTCTTCGCTCATTGGATTATCACCTGGGCTGAATTTTTTAACCACTTTCCCATCTTTTCCTATTAGGTATTTTTGGAAGTTCCACTTCACATTTCCGCTCACTGCGCCATTCTTTGCTTCATCAGTTAGGAAGTCATACAGTGGATGTATGTCAGATCCTTTAACAGAAATTTTGCTCATCATTGGAAATGAAACACCGTAGTTTTTCTCACAAAAAGTTTTAATTTCTTCGTTGCTTCCAGGTTCCTGCCCCATGAAGTTGTTAGCAGGGAAGCCAATAACTACCAATCCTTGATCTTTGTAAGTGTTGTACAGTTTTTCTAGTTCTGTGTATTGTGGTGTATAGCCACATTTACTCGCAGTGTTAACAAGCAGCAGTACCTTGCCTTCGTATTCCTTAAGACTAATTTCATCTCCTTCTATTGTCTTAACATTGAATTGATAAACAGAATCTGATGAAGTAGCCATTGTCATAAGAATTATTGTAAAAAGTGATATTAAAAGTTTCATTTTATATTGGTTTTAGTAAGAGAACACCTAGAGTATAGAAAGGTTTTTCATGAGTGAAAATGCAACTTTTGATCATATTTTAAATAAGAATTTTACTGCTTACTCATCGCTTGGTTTTAATAGGGTTTCAGGCGGAGATATCAATGATGCATTCAACTTAAGGTTTAAATGTGGTGAAGATTAATGATGTAAAGGCTTTTCCAGGATTATTTGAAAAGGAAGCATTTGGACTCAAGTTTTTACAAAAGCATTCTTCTTTTACTGTTCCTGAGGTTATTGATTTTGGAGTATCTCAAAACCATCAATATTTAGCGCTAGAGTGGAAGAGTAGCACCTCAGGCCTATCTGAGCATGAATATGAAATCGCAGGAAGACAGTTGGCAGAATTCCATAAAGATTATGGTGAACGTTTTGGATTAGAGCACGATAACATTTTGGCAACGCTTGGCCAAGATAATATGTTTTCAGACTCCTGGCCTCAGTTTTACATGCATCAGCGACTGCTACCCATGCTCAAGCTAGCGCATCATAAGGGAAGGCTTACAGAAATAAAAGAATCTGATTTGCTAAGAATGGCAGAGGTTTTTCCATTGGAGAAACCATCTCCTCTACACGGGGATTTATGGTCTGGCAACACTATGGCTATGGTTGGAGGTGAGATGGCGTTAGTAGATCCTGCCGTGTATTTTGGTCATAGATATATGGATGTAGCCATGACGCAGTTGTTTGGAGGTTTTTCTGATGCGTTTTATTACGGGTATGAAACTGTTTATCCGTTTGAAACTGGTGCAAAAGACGGATTGCTCATGGCACAGCTATATCCTATTTTGGTGCACGTATTGCTTTTTGGAAGTGGATATACGTCAAGAGCACGTAAAATAATCAATCACTTTAGCTAGCATTGCACAATGAACATCGTTTCGGTAGATAATGTATCAAAAAGGTACGGTGAACGCGTACTGTTTGATCAAATTAGTTTTGGACTTCAGGTTGGAAGCAGGGTTGCTCTTATAGCAGGCAACGGAACAGGTAAGACCTCACTACTTAAAATATTAGCAGGTAAAGACGTTCCAGATTCAGGTGAAGTAGTTTATCGTAAAGGAATGCGCATAGGTTACCTTGCTCAAGATCCTGATTTTGATGCTGAGAGCACCGTTTTAGACACACTTTTTCAGGCAGATACCCCGCTGGTGAACGCACTTAGAGAGTATGAGTTAAGTGTGGCAAGAGAAGACGTAGAAACGATGCAGAAGGCAATAGATAGGTTAGATCGACTTGGGGGATGGGACTACGAAGCACGAGCAAAACAGATTCTAGCTACACTTAAAATCGATAGATTCGATCAAAAGGTGGGTTCATTATCTGGTGGACAAGTTAAACGCCTTGCATTGGCACATTTGCTACTTGATACTCCTGATTTTATAATTCTGGATGAACCAACTAACCACTTAGATGTAGGGATGGTAGAGTGGTTAGAGGAGCAGCTGAGTACAGCCAAGACTACTCTGCTCATGGTAACACACGACAGATACTTTTTAAATAATGTGTGTTCTGAAATCTTAGAATTGGAAGGCGGAACGCTATTCAGGTACAAGGGAAATTACGAGTACTTTCTAGAGAAACGCGCTGATAGGCACGCTGCCAATGCAGCTTCACTAGATAAGGCGAAGAATCTTTTTAAGAAAGAGTTGGAGTGGATGAGGAGGCAACCTAAAGCTCGAACTGGTAAGAGTAAAGCTAGAATAGACTCATTTAAAGATATCAAAAAAACAGTAAAAGGAGTAAAACGAGAATCTGAGCTTACTATTGAGTCTGGAATGGAACGCTTAGGTTCTAAGGTATTAGAGCTGCACAATGTAGGAAAGAGTTATGGTGAGGTTTCTTTGTTTAAAGGTATTAGCTACAAATTCACTAGAATAGACCGCATTGGAATAGTGGGGGAGAATGGATCTGGAAAGTCTACCCTCGTAAAGATTATGACAGGGCGAGAAAAGTCTGATACTGGAAAGGTTGTACTGGGAGATACGGTTGTTTTTGGATACTATTCTCAAGAGGGGCTTACTTATAAACCTGGACAGCGTGTGATTGAGGTACTCAAAGACATTGCTGAAAATGTGCCTAGTGCTTCAGGAGGTACGCGCACAGCAGCACAAATGTTGGAGCTGTTTCTCTTTCCTCCACACATGCATTTTGTACATGTTGAGAAGCTAAGTGGTGGAGAAAAGCGCAGGCTATACTTGCTTACAGTTCTCATGCGAAATCCAAACTTTCTAATATTAGATGAGCCCACCAATGATTTAGATATTTTAACCATTAATGTGTTGGAAGAATACCTTAAGGGGTTTAAGGGCTGTTTGGTTGTAGTTTCTCATGATCGGTTTTTCATGGATAAATTAGTGGAGCATGTATTTGTTTTCCGCAAGAACAAAGAGTTTAAAGATTTTCCTGGCAACTATTCTCGCTACCGCGAGTGGGAGAATGAGCAACAGTTGATTGAGAGCAAAGCTTCAAAAGCAGAGCCTAAAAAGGCAATAGCTTCAAAAGAAGCTAAGCCCAAGGAGAAGACGAAGTTGAGTTACAATGAGCAAAGAGAGTTCAATTCCCTTTCAGAGTCTATTGAATTGCTAGAAAAAGAAAAACAAGAGCTTACAGGCCTAATGAATAGTGGAGAAGCAGACCATGAACAATTAGCAAAATGGGCTGCAAGGTTTGAGAAAGTATCAGAACGGCTGGATGAGCAAGAGCTGCGTTGGCTGGAGCTATCTGAATATACTAGTTAACGCGTTGGGTACACACTAGTAATTTGTTAAGTAGCTCTTCACGCTTAAACGGCTTGGTTAGGTAATCATTAAAACCTTCATCTATAACACGTTGCCGAGTGTCTATAAATGCATCTGCTGTTAACGCTACAATTGGAATGTCTTTATTTATAGAATTCCCATTTCTAATTTCATGAGCTGCTGTAATGCCATCCATTACAGGCATTTGTAAGTCCATGAGCAATATATCGTATTCAGTTTGCTCTGTTTGTTCAACAGCTTCTTTACCGTTATTACAAATAGTAAACTCAACACTCCATTTAGAAAGTACCTGCTTGATAAGCATTTGGTTCACCGGGTTATCCTCTGCAACTAAAATTCTGAGCCCTGTAACCGCTTCTTCTGGAAGCTCATTAGATTTTGGTTTTTTGGGTTTATCTGTTTCCTTGGCTTTGCTGAAGGTAAGATCAAAATAGAAGTTAGAACCGTTGTCTTTTTCAGACTCCAAGTTTAAGTTCCCCCCTTGCAGTTCCACCAATCTGCGGGTAATGGTTAATCCAAGTCCAGTTCCACCATAATTTCTTGAAATATCTGTGTAGGCTTGTGAGAAGCTCTCAAAAAATAGTAGCCTGTTTCTCCTCAGGTATTCCAATACCAGTATAAACTACTTCAAACTTTAAGCCTATCGATTCAAGGTCTTTGTTTGTTCGGGTTACACGAACAGTAACCCCACCATTTTTGGTGAATTTAATTGCATTTCCTATGAGGTTGATTAAGATTTGATTCAGCCTAAAAGGATCACCCATTAAACTAGAAGGGATGTTCTCATCTAAATCAATTTTCAGATAGACTCCTTTTTGTTTAGCTTTAAAATCCGTGGTTTTACGCACGTGTTCCAAGCGTTCTTCCAAGTTGAACGAGATATTTTCAAAGCTGAGCTTACCCGCTTCAATCTTGCTAAAATCTAAAATATCATTGATTATCACCAATAGATTATCTGCAGAATTCTTTATGGCTTTTAAATTGTCTAAATCTTCGCCCTTGAGTTCTGCCTGTAATAATAACAAGTCGCTAAACCCAATAATGGCATTCATGGGTGTACGAATTTCATGACTCATATTTGATAGGAACTCAGATTTGGCACGCGCAGCATGTTCTGCCTGCTGTTTTGCAATCAGTAGCTCTTCTTCTGCTCTTTTTCTAGTGGTTATATTTATTGCTGTACCTAGCACTTGGGTGGTTATTCCGTTCACATCTCTCTTGAAAGAAACATTTCTTGCAAAAAGCCAATTGTAATTGTCTTCAGCATCTTTTAGCCGCAGTTCTGTTTCATCAACATCATCTTCCTTTAGGTGATGCAAGCGCTCTAAAAGGCTTTTGAATTCTCCATACTCATCAGGGGTGAATAATAGAATTAAAGGCACGCTCAAAAGAATCTTCTAGATCACCACGCTTGTAGCCAAGCATCTTAAATAGGTTGTGATTATAAAGATGATTTTTCTATTAATCAGGTCGAATACGTGAATTATATTAGGAGAGAAAGAGACTATTTTATTAATAAACAGCTCTTGTTCTTTAATGCGCTTTTCAGCTGCATTCCGTTCCTCAGAAATGCGATTGAACTGAACTACATTGTGTAGGAGCTTATTGACTAACTCTGCGTTAATCTCACTTTTCGTAAAGTAATCAAAAGCTCCCGCTTTCATCATTTCCACAGCCAAACGCTCATCACCTTGCGAGGTTACTACCGTAACGGGCATGTTAAACCCTTTGTCTCGAATGGAAGTAAGTAACTCTAATCCATTTTACCCGGGTAGTTGATAGGCTAGAAAAACACAATCGTACTTATTGTTTTCTAATAAATCAAAGGCCATAGGAGCGTCCAGCGCTGTCTATTTCAGTATCTACAAAGTGCGTTTTACCAATAGCCCTTTTGTAGGCCATTAGATCAACCTTATCGTCTTCTGTAATGAGTATACTGAGTCGTGACATAGCCTAAGATTCAGGAAATTCACATAATTGCCAGTAGCTTTGAAGGGTAGCTACAGCAGAAACGAAACGATCCATTGAAAGTGGTTTTAGTATATAGCCTGCCACGTTTAAATTATAGGCATCAACTTTATCATTGTCTTGGTTAGAGGTGGTCATCACAAAAACAGTGATCTTTTTGAGGCGTTCGTCTTCTCTTACCTCTTTCAGAAACTCTATGCCTCCCATCTTGGGCATATTTAAGTCTAAAAGTATAATGCAGGGAAAAGAAACTTCATCGTTTCTCAGTGCTTCCAAAGCTTCAACACCATTATGCTTTACGATTAATGGGTTGGTGATGTGGTTTTTTTTGAAGGTTCTTTTGACATTCATTACGTCAACCTCATCGTCTTCTACCAGCAATATATTGATAAGCTTTTCCATTCTCAATTACGTTTTAGCAGGCCATTCAAAGGTGAATTGGTTCAACTCTTTATTAGCTTGAAAGGTAAGATTTCCTCCAATTCGCTGGGCTAAATATCTACTTATTATGAGTCCAAGACCTTTTGGTGTACCCTCTTTTTCTTCTGGAGTTAAAAGTTGAGGGGTAATCTGTTTCAAACCCTCTTTAGGTTCAGTAAGTATTCCGTTATCGCTAATGGTGATAGAATGGACTTCTGATTGGAGCCCATACGCTATGGATATCTCCAGGGTGTCACTAGGAGTTTGATTCAACGCGTTACTCACAAGCTCTGTTAGAATATAAACAAGGGCTTCTTTAGGGGCTTTCACTTCAGGTAGATTTTGTTGAATTGAGAAATTAGCAGACTGAGCATTCTCTTGCATGGCAATAACTTCAGCTAATAGTGGGCCTAAGTATACTGTACTTAAACTTTGATCTGAGTTGAGAGATTGCCCCATTTGTTGAACTGCTTCTAGCATTCTGTTCATGTTGGTCGTTCTATCATAGGCAGACTCTACAGACTGCAGTGCAATTTCTGGTTTGCCTGATTTGAGCTGTTCTTCCAGCCGTTTTAATGTTTTTTTCAGCTGAGATAGGGGAGTGGCAAAACGGTTTCCCACCAATAAGACGAAGTGATCAAAGTCTTGTTTTGATCGATATTCCGCAGCATTTTTCTTTGCAAGACTGTAATTGGCAATTCTTAGTGATTGTTCTGATTCTGCTAAAAGTACTTCTACCCTTTGTTTTTCAGCAGACAGCTTTTCTGAAGATTTTTTTGCGTTGCTGTGAGCTACCTGTAGCTTTTCATTATCTTTTATTAACTTCTCAATTCCAGTTAGATTAGGGTAAACAAAAATGACAACTAGAACTATGAGTGCAGAAATAAATAAACCTGCATCTAAGCCTGTATGGAATTTCAACCACTTATGATAGGTGTTTAGTTTGAGGTTTTGTCTGTCTTCAAGTGTGTATGCAAAATCTGTTAGTCTAGAAACCTCTCGAATCGCTGAACTTAAAGCAACTTTTTTGCTTAGCGGATCGCTGGCTTCATTATTATCAGAAGTTAGTACTTCAATAGCCATTTCAATCCCTTGAAGTTTTTCTTTCAGTGAATCTGCAGTTGGGTTATATTCTTCGAGATCATCAGAAAAGAGTTCTTCTTGTTGTTTCAATAAGGATACATTAAGCTTAAGTAGGTTCAATCTTCCCAATAGGCTTTCTTTTAGCTCGGGGTTTGTATTAAGGTCTGTATTGGGCGCCAAGTCAAAGCTCTCTGTAAGTAAGTAGCCATTTGTAGCTATATCAGAAAGGATATATTTTACAGAAATGGTCTGTTGAATTTTAGACTCGTAGAGATACCCAAAGTAAAAATTCATGGCATATACCAACCCTGAGAGTGTCAAAAAGAAGACCAGTTTAAATAGCTTAGTCTGCATGTGGGTTACAAAATTTATTTGGGCCACTCAAAGGTGAATGTGGTGCCTGAACCTAAGGTGGATTCAACGTTTATTGTACAGTTCTTCTCATCCAGAATTTTCTTCACAATACTCAACCCCACTCCTGTAGACTCAATTGTATCTCTTGCTTGAAGAGTTTGAAATATTTGGAAAATTCTATCAAAATATTCTTCCTTAATTCCAGGTCCGTTGTCTTGTACAGAAAAAGTGAAATGATCTGACTTTTCATTGCATACTACCGTAATTAATGGGTTGTCTTTATCATTATACTTTAGCGCGTTGCTTATGAGGTTGCTGAATACTTGAAACAGAGCAATTCTCTCTGTCTGAAGCACTGGAAACTCCCCCTCTAAACTAAGTTCTGCGCTGGATCCTGAGAACAAGCCATCTTTGATTTCGAGTAATAGGTCTTTGGTATCTACTTGTTCTGTTTCATGCTCAAGTCTACCAGCTCTTGAATACTCTAAAATGCCATTGATTAGCCCTTCCATTCTTGATACTCTGCCTCTGAGCAACCCAAAATTTTCTTTTATATCACCATCGAGTTTGCCATCTAAATCTTCTTCTATCCATTCAGATAGATTGTTGATTGCGCGCAACGGAGCCTTGAGATCGTGCGAAACGATATATGCGAACTGATCTAACTCTTTGTTAATACTTTCTAAATCCTTGGCATATCTAGTTAGCTTTTCCTCACTTTCTTTTTGGAGGGATAAGTCCATATGTACTCCAATAGCTCCAAGGGGTTGTTGCTTGTTGTTGTAAACTGGAGTAGCACTGATTAGTGCCCAAATGGTAGAGCCGTCTTTCCTCTTGAGTTTTTGCTCATACACATTGGTCTCACCTTTCATGCGCTTTTTAAGTTGCTTTGAAGAAACTTCTTTCCCTACGTCATCTAGGAAGATGTCAGCTGCTATTTTGCCAGTGAGTTCATCTTGTTGATATCCTGTTAGGGCACAGAACCCAGGGAACGCTTTTTGAATCACTCCATCATTATCAACTTCCAGTAAACCTAAGTTTAGGTTTTCAAGGAGCGTACGGTATTTAAGTTCGCTTGCTTCCAACTCTTTTTGGTGATTTACTCGATCTGTTATATCACGGTATTGCCAAAGGTGTCCGTAATAAACTGAGTCTATGATAATAGGAATATAATCGCGCTCCATTATACTTCCGTCTGCAAAATGAATAACCTCTTCTGTGACTTTTTTCCGTTCATCTAGAATGTCATCGAGTCGCTGAACAAACTCCTTTGGATTTGCCATGAGGTGTTTACTTTCATTGGCACTATTGGAGCAGTCAACTCCAATTAGATCTTGTGGTTTAGCTGGAATACTGAAATACTTCAAAAAGAGCTCATTTGTGAGTACAATGTTTCGGTTTTGGTCTTCCACAAGTACGCCACAATTGAGGTTTTCTAACAATGAGTTAAGCCTAACATTAATCTTTTTAATTTCTTCTGCCCGCTCTTTTTCTTCTGTTATTTCGCTTTCAACTTCAATAAATCCAATATATTTTCCGTCATCAGACCAAAGGGGGTCTATAGCAATACGTAGCCAATAAGGAAGCCCTGTTTTTGAATAGTTTAAGATTCCTCCTTTGAAAGGTTCTTTTGCGGCTAACTTTTTGCCCATTTCCGCAATAACTGCTTTATCAGATTTTTTTCCTTGTAAAAAACTTCCAGGAGATTTACCTAAAACTTCTTCTGTTTGATAGCCTGTAAGCTCCGTAAATGCTTCGTTCACATAGGTGATTTCTCCTTTTTCATCGGTAATAACTATTAGGTTTTGAGTTTTTTGAGCTACCAGTGCCAACCTTTTATTGGTTTCTTGCATTTTGTAGCTTTCATCTATATCAGTTAGGGTGCCTGTAATGTGCCCGCTTACGCCAGGTTCTCTATTGATTCTAGAGTGAATTTCTACCCACTTGTATATGCCATTGCGTGTTTTGAAACGAACCGTTGCTTTGCAGTTGTCTTTTTTTCCTGTATTCAGATCACCACAATTGGCCGAGAAAACATGCGTGTCTTCTGGGTGCAGGTATTCTTTTACTTCTCTGCCTATAGCATCTCTAACTGCAAAACCCGTAATACCTTCAAAAGCAGAATTTAGAAAATCCCACCTTCCATCTTCTGAAACCTGAAAAATAACTTCAGATACGGTATCAATAATATCTGAAAGACGATTACTAAGATCTAATGCCTCTTGCTCTTTAGTATCTGCAAAGCTATGAAGGTTTCGGTTAGATGCAAAAAGCTCTTTTAAGCTTTGATCCAATATACGCTCAGACCGCTTTAAGTCTTCGTCAAACTCATGGTAGGCGGCATCAATGGCTTTCAAAAACTTTTCAGGAATATCGGCATCCTGCCCAAGTTTTCTAAGTTGCCTTTTTAAAAGTTTGTGCATTGCTAGTCTTTTAGTGTGGTAATAGTCATGGTTTGGTTGTGCAGTTCGCATTTCATGAATGCATCAAAAGGTGCGAGCTCTCCATAAGAATAAAAACCTGCGACTTTATTGGCTCCTAGTGTTTTCTTTACCACTTCTACTTCTTCTGCTAGCTGCTTCATTACTAGCCTTCTTCCAACACAGCTAACGAGAAGAGCTAAATCAGGACGATTTTTAAGTTGTGAACTTGCCGTTTCAGCGGCTGCTTCTGCTCCGTCAATCAGTTTGTAGCTGTTATTCTTCATGAGCTGTACCATACTGCCTTCTGGAATGTCACCTGCAAAAACCAAACTCTGATCTTCTTCATTCACGTTTAATATGGTTCTTACTACAGGTCTATTCGATTCTTTTACTCCCATATTAAGCGGGAATAGCAAAGCCGATGCAGGTAATTCGTTGGCGTTATCACCCAAAAAAGACTTGTAGAGGCCCAGAGCAGGTTCACCATCTATTTCGTACAGAACATTCTTTTGTGCTTTGGTAACTTTTCTTTCTACTCCAAAAGACTCCCAGCCACCCATAGATCCAAAGCCAATTTCTAGGTCTTTGCCATAAAGGCCTAAAGCGGTAATGAGTCCTGTTTTTGGCTCTCCTTTTTGGTTTAACACAACTGTTTTTTCAAAAAGAGCATCGTCTCCAGCTAATCCACCGGTAGCCGTTACATTCTTGGGTAAACAGCTATTAAGTCCTTTTACCAATTCTGTTCCGTTAACCATTTGTCCATCAGAAAGAACTAATACATGGCGTAATGTTGGCTTGTCTAAGGCATCGGCTAACTCTACACCTGCATTGGAAATATTAGATTCTTCGTTTATAGCCACTTCAACGGGAACGATTTTAGTATCACCATCAAAGGCAATAGCCGTATATGTAAAAGAGTCTTCTGTAAGTCCTTCCCCAGCTATTTCTCCACTTGTACTGCTGCCAAAAAATACAGTGTTGGGATATTTTTTACGAAGCAGGTCCATATGTTCATCTTTCTCTAAAAGTTGTCTAGATGCGAAAGCAAGAATTAAGTGTGGCTTAAAATCGCACTCATCTAAAGAGGTGCCATCTTCTATGATTTGCTGAAAGGTCCGCATATAAAGGTTTTTGTTTCCCGAAAGTTAACACATCTTTTCCGGTGTATAAGAGGTTGTTTTCAGATATTTGAAAGACAATTCTCAGAAGTATTAGAATAGTATATGAAAAAGATTGCCGTATTTACTTCAGGTGGAGATGCCCCTGGCATGAATGCCTGTATCCGCGCAGTGGTGCGCACAGCCGCTCATTATAACATAGAGGTTGTGGGTTTAACTGAGGGGTATTGCGGAATGATAAATAAACAGAGCGTACCGCTAGATAAAACCTCCGTAGCTGGCATCATTGGCAAAGGGGGAACTATATTACGATCTTCTAGGTGTCCAGAATTTAAACTTCCCGAGGTAAGAAAACAGGCGTTTGATTATTTGAATGAATTGGGAGTAGAAGGTGTGGTAGCCATAGGAGGTAATGGAACTTTTACTGGAGCCTTACACTTTGAACAAGAACATGGAATACCAACCATAGGTGTGCCTGGAACTATTGACAATGATTTATTTGGTACAGATTACACTATAGGTTTTGATACTGCCTGCAACACGGCAATACATGCTATAGATGCCATTAGAGATACCGCTTCTTCTCATAACAGGTTATTTATAGTTGAAGTTATGGGGAGAGATGCTGGTCACATTGCAGTGAATGCCTGCGTGGCTGGAGGTGGCGAAGCAGTAATGCTTCCAGAAGATAAAAACGACCTGCCACAGCTTATGGGTTTTCTAGACGAAAAGCGAAAACATAAGATTTACGGTAGCATGATTGTAGTTGCAGAAGGAGATGAAGTTGGAGGTGCGGTTAAGCTCAATGAAATTATAAAAGAGAAGTATCCGCAGTACGATACCCGTGTTACAATCTTGGGCCATGTTCAACGTGGTGGTACTCCTAGTGCATTTGATCGTTTATTGGCAAGCAGATTGGGAATGAATGCCATAGAAGCGTTGAGAAATAACCAACGAAATGAGGCTGTAGGCGTGGTTAACGGAGAGGTAGTGTTTACTCCGTTCAAAGAGGCAATCACAAAATCTAAAAACATACATCCAGACTTAATGAAAATGAGTCACATTTTGGTTGCTTAATGTCTGCTGAGATTAAAGCCATAAGAAAGTATCTCCAAGAGAGTTTTAAGGGAGATCTTCCTGGTGATGTGGAGCAGCTAAAAATGGCGCCTTACAATAGAACGGCAAGGAATATTGCCAAAGTGGTAAACCCTCACCCTAAAGAGAGTGCTGTATTATTTCTCATCTATCCAGATAATAAGGAACGAGCAAACTTTGTGCTTATGCAACGCACGCCACATCCTGGCGTACACGGAGCACAAATAAGTCTGCCAGGAGGAAAAAAGGAACTACAAGACACTAACTTAATGCATACCGCTCTTCGAGAGACAAGAGAGGAGCTAGGCATAGACTCAAGTTCTATTGAGGTGCTGGGTGAATTAACATCAGTATATATTCCTCCAAGCGGTTTTATGGTTAACCCTTTTGTAGGTATTACAAATCAGAAGCTACACTTTAACCCAGATAAACGTGAAGTAGATTATTTAATAGAATCGCCCGTATCCGCCCTTCTACAGCCTGGTATCATTCAATCAAAAAAAATACCAATTGGGTTAAGTAAGCTTAAAGTGAACACCCCCTACTTTAACATTAAAAACCACGTAGTTTGGGGAGCTACTGCCATGATTTTGAGTGAGTTTAAAGCAATTCTTTCATTATATGATAAGTAGGATTAGTCTTATATTTTTAATTGCCTTCAGCTTCACATGCTTTGGCCAAAGCGAGTACCCTAATGTAAAGATTCATGAAGGCCCGGCTAACCGTGGACCAGAGGAGCCAAGCATAGCCATATCATTAAAAGATACTTCTATTCTTGTAGCAGGGGCCAATATATTCAATGCCTATTTTAGCAGTGATGGTGGGCGTACATGGAATCACCAGATTTTAGAGTCTAGGTATGGGGTTTGGGGAGATCCTGTAGTAGAGAGTAACTCCAAGGGCCACTTTTTCTTCTTTCACTTATCAGATCCAACAGGGTTAAATTGGTCTAGTGATGAAATTTTAGACAGGATAGTGGTTCAACGTTCCCGTTCTAAGGGAAGACGATGGAGTAAGGGAAAGTATATGGGCCTAGCGCACCCCAAAGACCAAGACAAGGAGTGGGCCGCTATTGATCCTATCTCAGATTCTATTGCCGTGGCATGGACACAATTTGACAAATACGGTAGCACTAGCCAAGAAGATGAAAGCAATATCTTGGTATCTGTTTCAAACAAGCGCGGGAAGCGTTGGAGTGCTCCAATTCGAATCAATGAAGTCTCAGGTGATTGTATAGATGATGACGGAACAACAGAAGGTGCGGTGCCTGCCTTTGGTGAGCATAATCGTATTTACGTTGCCTGGAGTTTGAATGAGACGATTTGGTTTGATTACTCTGAAGATGGCGGAAAGACTTGGCAAGAGAAAGATATTCGTGTTGCAACGCAACCAGGAGGATGGACACAAGATATACCTGGTTTGCAGCGTTGCAATGGTATGCCCGTTACCTTGGTAGACAGAAGCGGAGGTGAACACAACGGAACTATCTATGTGAACTGGACAGACCAACGGAATGGTGCAGCAGATACAGACGTGTTTGTTGCAAAATCTGTTGATGGCGGAAAAACGTGGAGTAGTCCTATTCAGGTGAACAATGATTCTGGGATAGTGGCGCATCAGTTTTTAACTGCAATGATTGTAGACCAGTCTACTGGCTATTTATACAGTGTTTTCTATGATAGAAGACACTATCAAGACAATAGAACAGATGTGTATTTAGCAATTTCCAAAGACGGAGGAGAAACTTGGGAAAATGAACGCATTAGCGAATCACCATTTATACCCCAATCAGATATTTTCTTTGGAGATTATAATGATATCTCTGTGGTTAATGGTATGGTAAGACCTATTTGGACAAGGCTAGAGGCAGGTAAACTAAGTATTCATACAGCATTGATTTACAAGTGATGCGCGAATTTTTCAGAAGCTTTTCATTTGCATTTCACGGTTTGGCTAAAGGTTTTTTTGGTAGAAACTTTAAAGTACAATTCGTTGCAGCTATAGGTGTAATTCTATTGGGAGTATACTTCAATATTACTATGCTAGAATGGGCTCTAGTTACGCTCTGTATTGCAATGGTTCTGGCGGCAGAACTCTTTAACACTGCTCTAGAGAAACTCTGTGATAGACTACATCCAGAACTACACCCTGAGATTGGTGCGGTTAAAGACCTTGCTGCTGCCGCTGTATTGGTGTTGAGTATTGGAGCGGCTGCAATAGGCGCATTTATTTTTGGCTGGCGTATTGTCTTGTTTGTACTTTAAAATCTCAAGCAGATGTTCGTATAGATATTAAAAGTTCTTAGAGTTAGTAGGAACACCCGATAGCCTTGTGAACCTTTAAAAAGCGATTCCTGTAGTCATTGTACTTCTGTAGTTCAACAGCTACACTGTCAAGAATAGCTTCAAGCAGTAATTCTAAAGAGGTAACACCGATGGTGTAGAAAACACGCGACTCCTTTTCAATGAGAACCCCTGTATCATGCAACTTAAACCGAAAAACACTTCCGTCTTTTGTGCTGGCATAAGCACCTCCGTTGTGGATTGCTGCATTTCTGAATAAGTAGAGTATAGCACGTTGCTCTTTATGAAGAGTTGTATGCTCCTTCAAAAAACGATCAAAACGTTTGTGCGTTCCTTTTTTATGTAACCTACCAGATTGATACTGAGATAGTAACTCTATTAAGTTTAAGGTTAGTAAACTTCTACTTAGCAAAGCCGATGGAGGTGTACTCAAGAGCTCTGAGTATATCCTAGCTGGAACTGATATATGACAGTTTTGGTCTGTTAGTGAACTCGTAATTTCGTCTAGAATTTCAAAAAACAAATGATCAGTCATGTACAAACCTGTTTTACCTGAAGAGGCCGTCAAGATCGTAAAAAATAGCGATCGTGTATATATCCATAGCGCTTCTGCTGCACCGCAAGAGCTCATAAATGCACTAACTAATAGAGCAGATGAGTTAAAATCTGTTGAGCTTATACATCTTCATATCGATGGTGAAGCACCTTATGCCGATCCCAAGTACAGGGATTCTTTTCACATCAATAACTTGTTTATTGGCCCAAATGTAAGAGGAGCTGTAGCGGCAGGTAATGCTTCGTATATTCCTATTTTCTTGAGTGAAGTACCGCTCTTATTTAGAAGAAGTATTCTTCCATTAGACGTTGCACTTATTCAGGTTTCTTCACCAGATGCACACGGGTACTGCTCGTTGGGAGTATCTGTAGATGCCACTAAAGCTGCTATAGATTGTGCTCAGCATGTAATAGCTCAGATAAACCCTAATATGCCAAGAACCCACGGTGATGGGCTAGTTCATATTTCATCGTTCGATAGCTTTGTTGAGGTAGACCACCCAATTCATATTCATAACACTTCAGAACCCAATGAAGTTGAGATGAAAATAGGTGCTCATATTGCTGGTCTAGTAGAAGACGGAGCAACACTTCAAATGGGAATTGGAGCCATTCCCAATGCTGCATTAAAGCAAATGCACCATCACAAAGACTTGGGTATACATACAGAAATGTTCTCTGATGGGGTTCTCGACCTCATTGAGCGTGGCGTAGTAACAGGCAAGTACAAGCATTCTCATCCAGGTAAAGTGGTTAGTGGATTCGCCATGGGTTCTCAGCGCCTGTACGATTTCATGGATGACAATCCTCTGGTAAATATGGCAGATATTGAGTGGGTAAACAATGTTAAAACCATACAGAAGAACCCTAAAGTAACAGCCATTAATAGTGCTATTGAAGTAGACCTTACTGGCCAAGTTTGTGCAGACAGTATAGGTATGCGCTTCTATTCTGGAGTTGGTGGACAAATGGACTTTATGCGAGGCGCTTCTTTATCACAAGGCGGTAAACCCATTATTGCATTACCGTCTACAACAGCAAAAGGAATTAGTAGAATCGTGCCTTCACTCAAGCCTGGTGCTGGTGTGGTAACCACACGCGCACATATTCACTATGTGATCACCGAATACGGAATTGCAGAGCTGTATGGTAAGAATATTCATCAACGAGCTAAGGCTCTTATTGATATTGCTCATCCAAATCACAGAGAAGAGCTTACCAAAACAGCAAATGAGTACTATAATTTGAGTAAATCAGTTTTTATTTAGGCATTCACAATCAGGCACAAAAAAAGCCGTTTGATTTCTCGAACGGCTTTTTTACTTGTATTTACTTGCTTTTAGCTTCCGCTGCCTGTTAGGGTAATGGTACCTTTTTCAAGGTAAGCTTCCCCAGTTCCACGTTTACCAGTAGCGATAAAGTAGTAGACACCGTCTTGATGACCTGCGCCATCCCAACCGCCACCGTTTTGTGGATTATTGGCGTTATTGGTTTCAAAAACTAGTCTACCCCATCTGTTGTAAATCTGAAGCTTAAAGTCTCTTATAGCTTCAGAACCTGGTATGTAGAAGTAATCATTAATACCATCACCATTTGGAGTGAACACGTTAGGCGGAGCTCCGCGGAACTTCACTTCGTGAATAGCATATGTAGTATCAATACATCCATCTTCTGTAGTAGTGATGAGCATTACTTCGTAAGTTCCTTCTTTTTCATAGGAGAAAGAAGCATCTACATCACCTGGTTGTGAAAGTACTGGCCATCCATAAGGAGTATCATCGGAATTACCGTTGTTCCACATATCCCAGAAGTAGGTGTAAGCAGGATCGCTTACTGAAGGCTGGAATAAGATATTGAACGGAGTGTAGCCTTGAACTAAGATATCGTTATCTGGCTCAGTTACATCTGTATTATTCGAATCTGTAAAGCTTCTAATAATACCTACTTCAGGAGCAAATAAGTAATCAATGTTTGCTGTCATGGAAGCAGGTTCCATACAGCCATCTGCTACGGTTACACTGTAAATTTCACCTTGAGTTGCTTCAACAATAATGATTGCAGAAGAGTCACCCGTATTCCAATCGTATACGTAGTTACCAGTACCCCCAGTTACACGCGCAACGATAGGCAGATTTACTCCTTCACACACAGTAGTATCAAATTGCTCAATACTAAGCGGATCGGGAAGAACAAAGGTTACATCTACAGAGTCTGAAGAACAACCTACATCATCAATAGCATAAATAGTGATGGTAGTATCTGTATTAGATTGTAAGCTCAGCGTATCTGAATTTGTACCATCCCAATAATAAGTATACGGAGCAATACCGTTAATGACGCTAGCAATTTGCTCGGTTGGAGAAGTCTGACAGATATCTAGCACCAAATTACTTGTATCAATAAACAGGGTATCAGCTGCGGTAATTACAAAGTCTAGTGTATCAAAACACCTAGAGTCTCGAATAGCAATCTGATAAGTATCTGCAGGTAAACCTCCAAAGTTGGTAGCTCCAAAGTTAGAGGCATAGAACTGACCATTTCTAAACAAGGTTGTAATCGGACTAGAGATGTTTTGACTCCAGAAGAAGTTTACTTCTCCGCTAGGAACGGCTTCATTGTAACATAACGGATTAATTACATTGAATGAATCGATTTGCACTCCACCTACATTAAGGTCAATGGTATCTGTAAAGCTACATTGCGGATAGAGTGGATGTTCTATGTTGTAGAAAATCACCGTATCATCTACAATGTCATCTTTTCTAGCATAATCAATAGAAGTTGAATCCATTACCCCTGCAGGTGCCCAAGAATAGTTGTAGTTGGTGTTTGAATCAACAAACATTGCGTTAGCAAAATCAACGAGTACTTCTGCATCATTGCCAGTGCAGAAAGGGTCGAATGTTGGATCAACCGGAATCTGCGGAAGTTGTGGTTGAACCACAACAGTATCAAAACACGTATCGGGCTGAGCAGCGGTAGAACCACCACCAGGCTGAACAATTCTTCTTACCCAGTATTGCGTAGGCGTTAAGATGTTATTGGTAGTAATGAACTGCGTAGTGTCACCTGTATTCCAAAGGTTAGAAACCCCACCACAGAAAGTTTGAACCGTAATGGAATCCAATCCCCAGTGGTCAAAGCCTGCTGAAGTTGAAGCGTATTGTTGCCAACGTAATTCTACTCCATTTACAGAAGCTGCAGGAGGTAAGGTGTAACAATAAGTTGCCCAACCTGTGTAGTCTCCAGAGCCAGGTGTTTGCGAGTTGAAAGAACCACCAGTATTAGGAATAAAATCAAAAATGGTAGTCCAGGTAGCACCGCCATTTGTCGTAAATTCGAAAGTTACCCCTTCATTTGGTTGGTCAGGGCCTTCACAAGGAGCGGCTTGTCCTTGAATAGAGAAGCGAAGCTCAAAACAAACTTGACCCCCACAAGACATGTTGAGTGGTGTTGTTCTCAAATTACGTGGAGCTGTAGATGAATTACCAAACCACAAATACGTAGATCCGTTACTTCCAGATCCACAAGGGTTGGTTAAAGAGGCATTCGATGTTGTTTGCCATCCTAAACCCACTTGACCATTGTTAAAGTCTGTGAACAATGCATATGCCCCTAAAGTATCGCGCTCCAATTGAATGGCCGCTCCACAAGGAACATCTAGTGTATCTGCAGGAGCATTCAAAATACTAATGATACACTGAGCCTGAGCTTCTTGCGTAGACAGGTTCGCAAACGCAAAAATTGCCATGATGGCGGTTAAATATCTCATTACTCTATTTCTCATAATTCTGTAGCTTCAAGTTCAGTCAATATAAGTTTAGTCAGTACCGTTTTATTCTCCCATTTAGTGAATTGAATAAACGTATTCATTACTGGGTAGTTAGTACAGTCACTTTCAATGCTCTGCCCAGGAGCAAGTGTTAAAGTCGTTAAATATTCCGTGGAGCCTGGAGTACAGTTAGCACATTGGTCGTTATTGTACATTTCTTTGTTAAAACGGAAGAGCTGCTTGGTACCAGAAGTGTTTGTTACCTTCAAAAGAATAAGCTCTTGGTTGTTTCCGTCTCCTGAGAAAGGACAAATACCTCTTTTGGCATCTATTTGAATACCGTTAACAGTGGTTATTTCTTGCCAATCTTTAGAAACATCACTCGGGTTAACCGAAATATCTGTGCCTTTAGATTGAGCCATGCTCGACATTGCGAACAAAAAGACAAATGCAAATAGTACGTTTAATCGCTTCATAACTTATGTTGTTGATGTTTCTTTGACGTAAGGTTTATTTTAAAAGTTGCATCGTTGACATCGCAATATGCGAATTTTTGATTACATAATTGTAGGGCAGGGCATATCTGGTACTGTTTTGGGGTATGAATTACGAAAGAGCGGATTCAAGGTGCTGCAATTTGATACGCTAGACCCTTCTTCTCCAAGCAGGGTTGCTGCTGGAATTTGGCATCCGATGGTCTTTAAGAGATTAACAGCTACTTGGATGGCAAGTCAGTTTATTCCTGCAGCAGAGGAGGTATATAAGGAGATGGAAGAGTGCACAAAAGGCTCTTTTTTCAACTCAATGAACTATGCCAGGCTCCTATCAGGGGTTGAGGAGCGTAATAACTGGGATTTGAAATCTGGAGAACCAAGATTGACTGAATTTATGGGTGACTCAGAGTCTCTTGAAGCAATTGATCATGTTCGAGCAGATTCTCTAGGTCCTGTAAAACATGCAGGATTTTTGGATACAAGAGCGTTTTTGGATCAATTCAGGCTTTATTTTGGTGATTCGCTTTTAAGAGAACGTTTCGACTCCAGTCGTGCCGTGCCAGATGAAAATGGAGTGAGCTATGAGCTTGAAGATGGATCTGCAGTTCGTACAGCTAAACTGGTTTTTGCTGACGGTCCAAACGCTCTCACGAATACATTTTTTAATTGGGTTCCTTTTCAACCTGTTAAAGGAGAGGTGATTACCATTTACAGTGCTTCTCTTAAATCTGATCGGATTTACAGTAAAGGAGTGTTTATATGCCCAATAGGCGAAAACCTTTATAATGTTGGTGCAACCTACAATTGGAGAGAGTTGAATCAATCCCCTACAAATGTAGGACTGGCTGAACTAAAGGAAAAACTCAATAAGGTTATTACCGTTCCCTATGAAGTGGTTGAGCATAGAGCAGGAATTAGACCTGCAGTTCGTGGAAGAAGACCTTTGTTAGGGAGTCACCCTAAGCACAAAACTATCTGGCTTTTTAATGGAATGGGTTCAAAGGCGGTGTTAATGGCTCCTTATTGGGCCAGGCATATGGTATCTCACTGGCATAGAGACATGTCCATTAAAGAAGAAGTACTTTTGGCAAGATTTTATTCATTCTACAATCACGAATAATGAGAAAAATAGAACATATTGGAATTGCTGTCCAAGACTTGGAGCAAGCGAATAGCGTATTCAAAAAGCTTTTTGGTAAAGCACATTATAAAACAGAAACGGTAGAAAGCGAAGCCGTATCAACGAGTTTCTTTCAAATGGGAGAGACTAAGATTGAGTTATTAGAGGCTACAGGGGAGCAAAGCGCAATTGCAAAGTATTTAGACAAGAATAGACCTGGAATTCATCATATTGCTTTTGATGTAGAAAATATCTACGAAGAAATCAGTAGATTAAAATCAGAAGGTTTTGTTTTCATTTCTGATGAGCCTAAGCAGGGTGCAGATAATAAGTTGGTGGCATTTATTCATCCCAAATCAGCGAATGGATTATTGGTTGAGCTCTGTCAAGAACGGAGTGAGTAAGGGGTGAATCTCATCATTTGTTTTTATATGAAGCGTTTGAAAACCAATACTATCAGCAGCCTTAGTGTTGATTTCTGTATCGTCTATAAATAGGGTTTCTTCAGGGGTTATACCAGCAATGGAGCAAACTTTTAAATAAGCTGCATGATCTGGTTTCCGTTCTCCTAAGGTATGCGAGTAGAAAGTTTCTTCAAAGTGTGAATCAAAAGGGTATCCGAATTGATTCTTAAAACTTGCTTGAAAGGCATCGTAGTGTATGCTATTTGTGTTGCTAAGCAAGTATAGGTTGTACTTTTTAGCAAGTTCATTCAACAACTCTAACCGCTTAACTGGATAATCTAGCAGCAGGGCATTCCAAGCGGCATCAATTTGGCTATTTGTAATTGGGGTTCTAGAAAGATTTCTGATGTAGGCATAGAATTCGTGCGGTGATCGCTTGCCGCGCTCGAATTCCTGCATAAAGTTATCTTGTTTAAACTTTGAGAATACGGTATCGAAGTTAGGAATGCCACATTCTTTAAAAGCTTCTACCGTTTTGCCGAAATCGATGTTCAGTATTACCCCTCCAAAATCAAAAAGGATATTTTTAAAATGAGATTTGGTTTCGGAAAGATTCATTGAGATGGTAAAAAATACATTCAATTGTATAAATTCGCACTCCGCTTGTAAAAGCAGGGCCCATAGCTCAGTTGGTTAGAGCATCTGACTCATAATCAGAGGGTCACAGGTTCGAGCCCTGTTGGGCCCACAAAAAGAAAGCTCTCGGTATAACCGAGGGCTTTTTTATTTCACGCTTTCTAGAACGCAAAGCACCAAAAAGACTTGATCTTTTGATTTGGCATAACCGATATTTATACCCTTAGTTCGGATGACATTTCCTGGCTTGAGGTCTTTAACATCGGTTTTACCTTTGTTGTTATATGAACAACTCACCCCGCCAGCAAGTTTAACTACATAATCTCCAGTGCTACTTCTTCCCACTTTTTCAACCGTACCTTGAACAGCAATTACGTTTTCTGTAAGCGTCTCGGCTTTGCTCTCGTCACCATCCTTGGCGTAAAGGGCATAAAGCTCAGCAGCTTCAAACTCATCTTCTGGAGAAGTTTTTTCTACATCAATGTGATATACCGCATCTGTATTTCCTTCTAAATCACCCAGAAGTTCACTATTGAAGACCAAAACAATACCAGCTGCCGCGATGATGAATAGGGGCAAGAACTTTTTCATAGAACTAAAATTTGCTTTGAATTTAAGTAATAAGCTTCCTAGTAGCCTATTTATGAATGACAAGTCTTTTTACGATTTGTTTATTTCTAGCTTTTAAAACGAGCAAATAGGTGCCAGAACTGAGGTGCGAAACGTCAATACTTTCTGCTCTTTGACCTGTAGATACTGGAATAGCATGCGTTTCATAAACTCTACCCGATAAATCTTGGAGGTATAGCTCTGCCTTTCCATTGAAGTTTCCTGTTATTTGAAGGGTAACTTCACTTTGAGTTGGATTTGGGAAAATAATTAGCTCTTGTAGAGGTGGAAGCAATTCTCGCACCAATGTGGTATCCCCAATGGAGTCGGTATCAACGGGTGGAATGTACATGGCTGTTCTTCCCCAAAGAGATATCCCTCCACCTGCTTCTCCAAGGATGAGCTCCAGACTATCGGAAAAATTGATATTTCCTGCTGCAACAGCAGTATGGGCGTTGTACGTCATTAGAGAGTCTACCAACCTAAAGTGGTTGCCCGCATTGAGGTTCTGACTGATGCTATCATAGATGTAAACGGTTCCGTCTTGGGTTCCAACAAAAGCAAAGAGTTCGCCTGTACTATCGGCATTGCCAAAATCAACAGATATAAACCCTTCAAGAAATGGATTGTAAAAATGAATACCTCCTAAAGTATCTACTGTTGGTGTATCGCTGAACTGAGCTATTGAAGATGTTCCCGTATTTTGATGGTAATTCAAATTGCCGTTATACTCTCCAATTACTAAATCAAGCAATGTATCTCCGTTCAGATCAATTAATCTAGGTGTAGCAAACGGTCCGTTGTTGATGTTCATGAAAGCTGTATCAACTAAACTAAGGCTCATTGGACTCCCAGAATTGGCTACATTTTCGTAGTAGTAGAGGAACCCGTTTGCTGTTCCTGCAATCATATCTTCATCTCCATCTCCATCTAAATCTCCGAAAGTAGAAAAGCAGCCTTCTATTTCTGTGCTTTGTAAGCCCTGATAGTCATCAGTAACGAAGTTGAATACAGGCTCAATACTGTCTCCTGTATTCTCGAAATATGCGAGGCCACTGTTGAATTCAGGTGTGTAAAATTGTGGGTCGTAATCTTGAAAATACCCCAATCCACCAATTAATACATCTAACAACCCATCACTATTTACATCTACAAACTCTGGGTAACTGTATTTTCCTAGATCAACCATATTGTTGCCAAGGAAGTTTTTACGTACAAAGCTCAAGTTTGCGTTGTTTGTAGTTCCGTTGTTTTTATAAAGCCAAACATTATCAACATCATCTGCCAAATAATTGGTTGGCGCTACAATGAGATCTTTTACATTGTCGTTATCTACGTCTATATAATAGGGAGCATTAAACTCTTGTACATCAACGGATATAGTTGAAGAGGGGAAGTCGTAATCAGCGCCAGTCATTTGCGCATTGTTTTGCGTGCCGCTATTAAATACAGCTACTAACGAACTCGACTCGATATCACCAACCAAAAGCTCAACGGCTCCGTCTCCATTTAGGTCTACGGTAAGCATTGTAGATCCTGCGTGTCTTGAGGCGTTACCTCCACCACCACCTTTACAAGACGCATTGAAAATGAGGCTGTCTCCAAAGGAGGATTCATAAAAAGAGCCCCAACAACCATTTTGGCGTTCAAAAATCATTGTATCACAGGAAGTAGAAGTGTTTTCATACATGTAAAAGATTACACCTCCTACTTCTGTACTCAGTATGTCTAAATCACCATCTCCGTCCATATCTTCAATAGAAGGTATATCGATAGGGCTTATGTACACCCCACTTGGTTGACCGAAAACGATGGCAGGTAGATAGTCAAACAATAAATTCCATTGATGGCCTGTAGAAGCAGACCCCGTATTTTCGTATACAGCAATACCACCTAATCGGTAGGTAAAAAGATCTTCTTTGCCATCGCAGTTGATATCTCGTAATAGCATGAATTGTTCTAGGTTCAGGGACCTTGGAAATTCTGACTCAAATTGAGGGGCATGGGTGTAGCTAGCTGTTCCGTTTATTCCATCATTTAAGAATGTTTTTACATTTCCTGAGTACGAATCATAAACCACAAGGTCTTTGGTGCCATCCCAATTTAAATCCATTTCATTTAAAACAGGCGTATTTAACCCACCACCCCAAGCATTTTTTAAGGATACACCAAAGCGATTGATTTCAATGGTATCCATTCTGTTGTAGGGGAAAGGCTTCTGGGCAAGTAATGAGCACATTGACCAAAAAGAAATGAAGAGAAGTACCAGTCGTCTCATATGTGATTTTTATAGTCCTGTAATAATGTAAACGTTCTGCAATGTATCAAAGTTTGGTGGGTTGTTTTATGACTTTGATTAGTCCTACATTTGCCACGCAAAGCAAATATCCATGAAATACAGTCTTGCCGCACTTCTTTTATTCGCCCTTACTTTCAATGCTTGGTCTCAAGACGCATCAACGCGCCCAGAGAAGCGTGAAAAAGAAGATCAATTAATCATAGATTTCACCTATGAAGCCCTTGTGAATAAACCAGGAGACTTGAATTTCAAGTGGTATAACAACGGCTTTAATATTCAGTTCATGTATGACTTGCCACTGGGCTATAGTCCGTTTAGTGTGGCCATAGGTATTGGTCTTAGCACACAAAGTTATTATTCCGGGCATCAGGTTAGAACTCGTTTTGATTCTACATTAAATAGAGAGATTGCTGAGTGGCAGCGAGTAGATACTAACTACAGAAACAATAAAATTGCCACTACTTTGGTGGAGGTTCCTCTTGAAATACGCTGGCGGTCTAAAGAATCACCATCGGGTTACCGCTGGAAAATAGCAGCAGGTGTTAAAGCAGGGTATAATTTTGACACCCACGATAAAATTGTGATGGATAATCGCGATAAGTATAAGACCTATATTTTTCCTTACATGAATCCTTACAGAGTTGGTTCTCACATCCGTTTTGGATACGGAAAAGTAAACTTAACCGCATTTTATTCTTTTACTCCGTGGTTTGAAGATGGCAGAGGCAGAGCCATGAATCAACTATCTATAGGTGTTTCTGTATTACCTTTCTAATGCGGGAAGCTTGCCTTTAGTAAAATCAAACCCACCAAAAAACCCAAGGCGTACCCTACTAGGGTTTGTGCCAATGAATGTTGCTTGAGGTACATTCTTGCAGAAGCGGTTATTCCTGCAGCAAGAAACAGTGCAATTAGCGTAGCATTGAGGTTTAATTGGAACAAAAATGCCAATGCGTAAAACACTCCTGATAAACCTCCTAACCCCACTAGATGCATGCTTATTTTCCACTTTAGGTTAATGATGAATGCAAGGATGATGGCCACAATGCCAGAAGCCATCATGATAAGAATAATTCTATTGAGACCAATGCTCTTGAGCAGGTAGTATGTACTCATAAATAACAAGGTTGTAAGTACTAAGGGAAGGAAACGTTCTTCTCTTTTGGTTACTTCTAAATCTGAGATTTTCCCTTTTTGATAGAGGTACAACAAGAATAACCCTGGAATGAGGTAGGTATTGACGAAAACCAAGCCAAGGATGAACCAGCGCGACTGCTCAGGAACACCAAAAATGAAGTAGGCGTTCACTTGCGTAAATAATATTGCTAAGCCATAAGTTGGCATGAGCAAAGGGTGAAGCAAGTGCGAAATAACCTTGGCCGGTAAACTCTGCATTAAAGTTCTTTTCTTAATCGAGCAACCGGAATGTCTAATTGTTCACGGTACTTGGCCACTGTTCTACGTGCGATATTATAGCCTTTTTCCTTCAAGATTTTCGCTAATTTATCATCAGTTAGTGGCTTTGCCTTGTCTTCTCTGCCAATTTCATCTTGAAGTATCTTTTTAACCTCACGAGTACTTACTTCTTCTCCTGAATCTGTGCTTAGGCTTTCACTAAAAAAACTCTTAAGAAGAAACGTGCCAAAAGGTGTTTGAACGTACTTGCTATTCACAACTCTAGATACAGTGCTAATATCCATGTGGATACGTTCAGCAATATCTTTGAGAATCATGGGCTTAAGCTTAGTTTCATCACCCGACAAGAAATAGTCTCGCTGATAATCTAAGATGGCGTTCATGGTTAGAAAGAGTGTGTTTTGTCTTTGCTTAATAGCGTCTATAAACCATTTCGCAGAATCTAGTTTCTGCTTCACAAAAAGTAAAGCATCTTTTTGCTCTTTGGATGCTCCTTGTTTGTTTTTAGAATAATCTTCAAACATATCGGAGTACTGCCTACTCACTTTTAGTTCAGGAGCATTTCTGCCGTTAATGGTGAGTATAAGTTCATCATCATCAGTCTTTACCAAGAAGTCTGGTACAACATGCTCCAAGGTAGCAGAAGACTCGTGCATGCTATTACCCGGTTTGGGGTTTAGCTTGAGAATTTCTTCAATGGCACTTTTCAATTCCTCTTCTGAAATTTCATAGCGCTTCATGATTTTATCGTAATGTTTCTTGGTAAACGCTACGAACATATTCTCCAGAATTTGCTTAGCCATTCTAACAGAATCGCTCATAATATCTTTGCGCTCAATCTGAAGAATAAGGCATTCTTGTAAGTCTCTAGCGCCTACCCCTGCTGGGTCTAAGTCTTGAATCACCATTAAGAGGTGCTCTAGTTCTTCTTCATCTGTTCTGATGTTCTGGGTAAAAGCTAAGTCGTCTACAATGGCTCTTATTTCTCTTCTTAGGTAGCCAGAGTCGTCTAAGTTTCCGATGAGGAAAGAAGCAACTAATTTCTCATGCTCTGATAGCGGCCTTAGCCCAAGCTGATTAACTAGATTCTCTTGAAAAGTTCTTCCTCCGCTTAATGGAATTGCCTTGTCGTCATCATCTGCAGAGTAATTGTTTGCATGCAGCTTGTAGTCAGGTGTGCCGTCATCATCTATGTAGTCTGAAAAATCAAACTCTTGTTCTGCTTCAGAACGATCATCTTGCTGGTCATACTCGTCATAGTCTTCTTGAAGATCGTCAGCACCTTCCTCTAAGGCAGGGTTTATCTCCAGCTCTTCCTTAACGCGTTGCTCTATGGCAACGGTAGGCACCTGCAGCAATTTCATTAACTGAATTTGCTGCGGAGATAGCTTTTGAAGTAGTTTCTGTTCGAGTTTTTGACCTAACATGTCTGTACCAATTAGGTACTCCGAAAGTAAGAAACCGTAAATAACTGGTATGGTTTTTGCTTCTTAAATGAAGCCTAACTTCTTAACAGTCTCTTCGTTAGAAGTTTGCGTTGCCTGGAGTTCGAGGGAAAGGAATTACGTCTCTTATATTACCCATTCCAGTAACAAATTGAACCAAACGCTCAAACCCAAGTCCAAACCCACTGTGTTCAACCGTTCCAAATCTGCGAGTATCTAAGTACCAACTCATTTCTTCTGTTGGAATGTCGAATTCTTTCATTTTTGATTCAAGTACACCCAAGCGCTCTTCTCGTTGAGACCCTCCAACTATTTCCCCAATTCCTGGAAACAAAATATCCATGGCGCGAACGGTTTTCTCGTCTTCGTTTAAGCGCATGTAGAAGGCTTTAATTTTTGCTGGATAATCAAAAAGAATGACTGGAGCGTTAAAGTGTTTTTCAACGAGAAAGCGCTCATGTTCAGACTGCAAGTCGGCACCCCATTCATCTATCAGATAGTTGAATTTTTTCTTTTTGTTCGGCTTACTGTTTCGTAAAACATCTATGGCTTCTGTGTAGCTTACTCGTTTAAATTTATTCTCTGATACGAAGCGCAGTTTTTCTAAGAGTGGCATAGCAGAGCGTTCATTCTGCGGCTTTGATTTTTCTTCATCTAACAAACGCTTTTGTAGGAATTCCAAATCTGTGGTGCAGTTTTCTATGGCATAGCCGATAACGAACTGCAAAAAATCCTCTGCTAAATCCATATTGTCTTCTAGATTGTAAAAAGCCATTTCAGGCTCAATCATCCAGAATTCTGCCAAGTGCCTAGTTGTGTTGGAGTTCTCTGCTCTAAAGGTAGGGCCAAATGTGTAGACTTCACTCAATGCTAAAGCACCCAATTCGGCTTCAAGCTGACCAGAGACGGTAAGATTGGTCTCTTTTTCAAAAAAGTCTTGAGCGTAATCAGGCTCTCCTTCTTCATTGCGTGGTACATTCTTTAAATCAAACTGTGTTACACGAAACATCTCCCCCGCACCTTCTGCATCTGATGCGGTTATAATTGGGGTATTCATGTAAACAAAACCTTTATTGTTGAAGTAGGCGTGTACGGCAAAGGCAAGTGCATGCCTCACGCGCATGACCGCACCAAAGGTGTTGGTTCTTGGTCTTAAGTGGGCGATTTCTCTTAAAAACTCCAAGCTATGTCTCTTGGGCTGTAGTGGGTATGTATCAGGATCTGCATCTCCTAAAATATCTAGTGCGTTTACTTGCAACTCTACGCGTTGACCGCCTCCCGCAGATTCAACCAGCTTACCTTCAACGCAAACAGAAGAGCCCGTAGTTACTCGTTTCAATAGCGACTCATCAAAAGAATCTGTATTCGCTACAGCCTGAATGTTATTTAGAGTAGAACCATCATTGATGTTAATGAAGACAACATTCTTGCTTGCTCTTTTGGTGCGAACCCATCCTTTTACCAATACGTCAGTCTCTGGAGAGGTGTTAGCAAGTAATTCCTTGATTTTAGTACGCTTCATAGCCACATTTTTAGACGCGCAAATGTAGTGCTTATGATGAAGATAAGGCTGATTGAAATCCATTGCTATCAGTGATTCGTACCAGATTTTTTTTGAAAGTTCTAGAACAAATGTGGGTTCAATACGTTCGGTACATTTAAAACGTAGGAAACATTTAATACAAAAAACGTTTCCGTTAACGAATAAGTAATACGTTTGCATTCAATTTATGGAAGAGAAGTTATTAGAAATACTGCCTAAGGTTACTGAAACGTTCATGAAGTTTGGCATCAAGAGTGTTACCATGGATGACATAGCTAGGAATTTGCGCATGTCTAAAAAGACGCTCTACCAGTTCGTTTCTGATAAGAACGATTTAGTGAGTAAGTGTATAAGGCAGGAGCATAGTGAAGACAAGTGCAGGATTAAAGAGATTCTTGATAGAGACTTAAATGCCATTGATGAAATGTTTGCCATTACAGAAATGGTATCTGAGCAACTAAAACAAGTTCACCCCTCTATTTTCTATGATTTGGAGAAGTATTATCCAGAAGCATGGAATGAATTCCACAGTTTCAAAAACGAATTTGTTTTTGATATAATCCGTAAAAACATTGAGAAGGGAAAGGCAGAAGGGCACTACCGCTCAGACGTTAATGCTCTAGTTATTGCACGTCTTTATGTGAATAGAATGGATGATATCTGGAACCCAGATGTATTTCCTTCTAACGAATTTAATTTTCACGAACTCTACCTTGAAGTGATGCGCTATCACATTCGTGGAATAGCTAGTCAAGAAGGTATTGACTACCTCGTACAAAAAGTCAAAAAACAAATACAAGCATAAAATGAAGAACACGCTTTTATCGGGCTTCATGCTGATACTGGTATCAGTTGTCTTTGGACAAGCAGAAGAACCCGACTCTCTCCAGCTTTCACTAGATCAAGCTAAAGCTTATGCAGTGGAGCACAGTTACTTTACGCGGCAAGCCATAATGGATGAAGAAATTGCACGTAGACGGGTCAAAGAAACCACTGGTATAGGGTTGCCTCAAATAAATGCCTCAGGGTCTTTTCAAGATTTCATTGATATTCCTACCGTGTTGATTCCAGATTTTACGGGTCAAACAGATGATTTGCAAGAAGCGCAATTTGGTACCAAATACAATATAAACGGAGGCGTTTCTGTTAATCAAATCATCTTTGATGGTTCTTACATTGTGGGGTTGCAGGCCGCCCAAGTGTATAAAGACTTGGCGATAAATGCTCGCGAGAAAAGTGAACAAGAAATTCAGGATCAAGTAACTCAAGCCTACTCTTCTGTGCTTGTGGCTAGAGAGAATGTTGAAACCCTAGACAGTAACTTGATATATCTCAGTCAAACGTTTAAAGAAACTCAGGCACTTTACGGTGAGGGATTTGCTGCTCAAGAAGATGCAGATCAGATTGAATTGCTTTATGCCTCTGCAGAAAATGCATATAACAATGCTGTTCGCTATTTAGAGATTACGGAGAACCTATTAAAGTTCACTTTGGGTGTTCCCATAGCAACAAACATCACATTAACCGAAGACTTAGATGGTATTCTGGCATATGGTAAAACTCAAACAGTACTGCAACAGCAGTTCAGCTATGTGAACAATATTGATTTTAGAATTGCGAAGACAAATGAAGAGCTACAGGGATTAAACTTGAGGAACAACAAAGTCTCTTATTTGCCCAAGCTCAATGGTTTCTTTAACTATCAGCAGCAGTTCTTCTCAAATGATTTTGATTTAGGCCAAGACGTATGGTTTCCGCAAACGCTATGGGGGCTGAATTTAAGTGTGCCTATTTTCTCGGGTGGGCAACGTCACTATAGGGTTCAACAAGCGAAGATTGAATATGAGAAATCTATGCTTCAAACCGAACAGGTGAGTCAAGACCTTCAGATTCAATATGCCACATTGCGCTCTCAGTATGTGTTTGCATTAGACAGATACGAGAATCTCAAAAGAAACTTAGAGTTGGTTCAAAATATACTTGACAAAGAGATCATCAAGTACAACGAGGGTGTTTCTACCAGTTTGAATGTAGCAAATACTCAAATCCAATTCTTTGAAATCCAATCCAACTACATACAATCCACACAAGGACTCATTCAAGCGAAATCTGCATTAGACAAAATTCTTAACAACTATCAATAATGAAAATCTATTCAATTAGCATATTGACGGTTCTGGCCGTTACGTTTTATTCCTGCGGTGGAAAAGAACAAACCAGTTTAGATAAGCTTATAGCACAACGTGATAGTTTGCGCTCTGAGCAGTCTACTCTTCTCAATCAAATTACGGCTATAGATGCGCAAATTTCTGCATTAGATACCACTAAGAAGCTCATGCAGGTAACTGCATTACAAATTGAGCCCTCTACTTTTGAGCACTACTTCGATATTTATGGAAATGTAGAAGCAGATCAAAACGTACAGCTATTCAGCGAGATTGGCGGAGAAGTGTTGGCCATTCCCGTAAAAGAGGGAGATCGAGTAACAAAGGGTCAGCTTCTGGTTAAGGTAGATGATGAAATACTCCGTAAGAATGTAGAGCAGGTTGAAACTCAATTACGCTTAGCGAACGATGTGTTTACCCGTCAAGAGCGTTTGTGGAAGAAGAGCATCGGTTCAGAAATGCAGTATTTAGAAGCCAAAAACACCAAAGAGTCTCTAGAAAAGCAATTAGCCTCAATGAATGCTCAGCTTGCAAAGGCAAAAATAACTGCACCATTTTCTGGAGTAGTAGATGAGGTATTTGCCAAAGTGGGTGAAATGGCTGGTCCTGGAATGCCTCTCGTGCGATTGGTAAATGTGAATGATGTGTACATTAAAGCAGACGTATCTGAGAAGTATTTGGCTCGCGTTCAAACGGGAACAGATGTGCGTGTGAATTTCCCAGATTTAGGAGTGAGTGTAGATACTGTTATTGCTCTAACAGGTCAATTCATTAATCCATTAAACCGCACTTTCAGTGTAAGAGTAGAACTGGATAACGATAAGCAAATACTCAAGCCAAACTTATTGGCTGTGCTTCAAATCAAAGACTTTGAGCAAGACAGTGCAGTTGTGGTTCCAAGTAATCTAATACAGCAATCTGCCAAAGGCGATGAGTTTGTTTACGTGCTAGATCAAAGAGATGGTAAACATCGCGTGAAGCGATTGAGTGTAGAAACTGGCATTTCTTATAGCAACCAGACACACGTTAAATCTGGTTTAAATGGAAACGAGTGGTTGGTAAAAGACGGTGCCCGCAGTGTAAAAGACGGTCAAGAGGTTGAACTGGCTAAAGACTAATTACCCATGCAAGAAGAACAAGTAAAGAACACTGCTCGGAAAACGCTCAAAGAGTTTGGGCTTTCCAGCTTAGCAGTAGATAACAAAACAACGGTATTCGTAATTACGGCTATCATTCTGCTCGCAGGATTGTTTGCCTACAGCTCAATGCCAAAAGAGGCTTTCCCTGAGGTAGTTACACCAGAGATTTACGTGGGCACACCTTACCCAGGTAACTCTCCTATGGATATTGAAAAGCTGATTACTAGACCGTTTGAAAAGGAGATTAATACCATTAGTGGTGTAGACGAGTTGAATTCAACATCCATCCAAGGCTACTCCAGTATTCAGGTCAAATTCGACTTCTCTGTTACACCAGAAGAGGCACTTCGTAAGGTGAAAGACAAGGTAGATGTTGCTATGAGTGATTCGGATTTTCCAGATGACCTACCAACAGACCCCAATGTCTTTGAGATGAATATCTCGGAACTCACTCCTATTATGAACATCAATTTATCTGGGGAATTTTCACTAGATCAATTGAAGGAGTATGGTGAGTATCTAGAAGAGCGGATTGAGGACTTACCTCAAATCACCAAAGTAGATATCCGCGGTGTGATGGATAAAGAAGTGAAGGTTGACGTAGACATGCATAAAATGGATGCTGTTCAAGTTTCATTTACAGATGTGGCAAATGCCATAGCGCAAGAAAACCTTACCATCTCTGGTGGAGACATTAAAGTAGATGAATTTGAACGCTCTGTTCGCGTGCTTGGTGAGTTCAAACATTGGAGCGAGATAGAAAACGTTATCGTTAAACATGAAAAAGGTAACATCGTATACCTTAGAGATATTGGTTCAGTAAACTTTGGTGAAGAAGAGAAAGAAAGTTATGCTCGCCAATTTTTAGAGCCTGTGGTTTCACTGGATGTGATGAAGCGTTCTGGAGAGAACTTGATTGAGGCCAGTGATGCCATTAATGAAATTGTTGCTGCCGCAAGAGAAGAGGTTTTTCCTGAAACATTGGAAATTTCAATTACGAATGACCAATCAGACCAAACAAGAACACAGGTAGACGAATTAGCTAACTCCATCATCTTCGGGATGATTTTAGTAGTGGGAACATTACTTTTCTTCTTGGGTTTGAGAAACGCACTATTCGTAGGGTTGGCAATTCCCATGAGTATGTTCCTATCGTTTTTCATACTAAACTCGATGGGCGTAACACTCAATGTTATGGTACTCTTTTCATTGGTGCTTGCCCTTGGGATGTTGGTAGATAATGGTATTGTGGTGGTAGAAAATGTCTATCGTTTGATGGATGAAGGCTTATCACCAGGTAGAGCTGCCAAAGAAGGTGTAGGTGAAGTTGCTTGGCCCATTATTGCCTCTACTGCTACTACTTTGGCTGCATTTATTCCCTTATTGTTCTGGCCAGGTATTATGGGTGAGTTTATGCAATGGCTACCTGTTACGCTCATAACAGTATTGAGCTCATCTCTATTTGTGGCATTGGTAATCAACCCTGTATTTACGGCCAAATTCATGCAGATTACAGAAGAAGATGAAAGTATTCCACGGAAGCGACTAATCATTTACTTCGCAATCTTGGGTGTGGCAATGATTCTTGATGTACTAGGCGATGCTGTAGGTTCGCTAAACTTTTTTGCTGGTTTTGTAGTGAGTATCATCCTTATCTTATTCTTGAAGGATTACAGCTTTATAGCCCCAAATACAAAGAGAAGCAAGGTTGTTCTACCCGCAGCTTTACTCATCATAATTGGGCTGGTTTACTTTTTAACTGGCCAAAATGTTAGTGCTAACTTTATAGGAATCACAGGTACATTCATGCTCTTTAATAGCTATGTCTTGTATCCGCTTTCTGTAGTATTTCAGAAAAAGGCAATACCTGCTATGGAGTCTTTCTACGACAGGTTTATCAATTATGCGCTTTCTGGTGCTAAACCGTATGTTTTCTTATTTGGTACCTTGGGATTACTGATTCTCAGTTTCATACTTACGGGTATTTTTCAACCTAAGGTTTTATTCTTTCCAGAGAATGAGCCTAAGTACCTCAACATCTTTGTAGAAATGCCTATTGGTACATCTATTGAGAAGACCAATGAGGTAGCTGTAGAAATTGAGAAAACTGCAATTGAATACATCAAGAAGTTTGAACGAGAGAATCCAACAACGGGCGAGCCTGGCAACTTTTTGGTTGAATCTGTTATTGGGCAAGTAGGAGATGGTACATCAGACCCTAATCAAGGTCCACAATTTGGTAATACCCCACACAAGGCTAGGGTTACAGTGAGTTTTGTGAAATTCCAAGAGCGCGAAGGCGTGCTCACTTCAGAAGTACAATCAGAAGTAAGAAAAGCAATTAAGCGTTTCCCAGGAGCCAAAATTACGGTAGATAAAGATGCAGCTGGTCCTCCTGCTGGAGCTCCAATATCTGTTGAGCTAAGTGGCGATGATTACAAGCAATTGATGGATGCTGCAACAGAGGTAAAAGGATTTATAGAAGAGGCCAACATTGGAGGAATTGAAGAACTCAAGCTAGATGTTGAGCAGGGAAAACCAGAATTGCCAATCATCATTCAACGTGATAAGGCCAGAAGATTGGGTTTAAGCACCTATTCTATTGGAGATGCTATTCGAACTGCCCTATTTGGTAAAGAAGTTTCTACTTACAAAGAGGGAGAAGATGATTACCCTATTCAGGTTCGTATGAACAAAGAAACCCGCGATAATCCGGATTATTTGCTAAATCAGCGCATCACTTTCCGTGATATGGCATCGGGTAGAATTGTTCAGGTTCCCATATCGGCCGTAGCTGAAGCCAAGAAAACCTCAACGTTTAGTGCGGTGAAGCGTAGTGATTTGAATCGAATCATCACAATTACCTCAAACGTAACAGAAGGGTATAATGCAACGGAAATCAATGATCGTATTCGTAACATAATGCAGCAATACGAACTTCCAGAAGGCGTTAAAATAGACTTCACCGGAGAGCAAGAGAAGCAGGCAGAAGAAATGGCCTTCCTTACCACTGCATTGGCCATAGCCTTCTTCTTGATTATTGTGATTATTGTGGCGCAGTTTAACTCGGTGAGCACTCCGTTCATTATTGGTTTTAGCGTATTGTTTAGTCTTACGGGTGTGTTCTTGGGATTGATAGGCTTTGGGATGGATTTTGTAATCCTCATGACCATGATCGGGATTATTTCACTTGCGGGAATTGTGGTGAACAATGCCATTGTATTGATAGATTACACCAATCTAATCATTGCGCGCAAGAAAGAAGAGCTTGGATTAGGAGATGATGAGCACCTTACCTTGGAGCAAATGAAAACCTGTATTGAACAGGCAGGAAAAACGCGTTTACGACCGGTATTGCTTACCGCAATTACAACCATTTTGGGGCTGATTCCGTTGGCTATCGGGTTGAACATTGACTTCTTCAGCTTCTTTACCACACTAGATCCTAACATCTATGTGGGTGGTGATAACGTAATGTTCTGGGGACCGATGTCGTGGACCATCATTTTCGGGCTCACGTTTGCCACCTTCTTAACTTTAGTGATTGTACCAGTTATGTATTACTTACTCAAACGATTGAAGTATGCACTATTCGTGAACTAAGCGATAATTACTTCTACATTTAGACCCCGATGTTACGGTTAGATAACATCGGGGTTTTGTTTTGATAATGCATTACTCGAGAAAAAATATTTCAATAAGTGTATTTTTGACACTTAATAATAATTACTTTCGTATTCGATAACCGAAAACACTATGATAAAAGTTGCTATAAACGGAATGGGTAGAATAGGACGCACAACCATGCGTCAATTGCTTCGCGATTCAAACGTGGAGATTGTTGCATTCAATGATTTGATTGATGCAGGTACCCTTGTCAAACTATTGAAGTACGACTCGGTTTATGGTCCGCTACCGTACGAAGTATCTCTAAGCGGTGATGCGATCTCTTTAAACGGGAAAGAAGTAAAAAGCTACTCAGAGCGCAATCCCGCAGACTTGCCTTGGGGTGAGTTGGGAGTTGATGTTGTGTTAGACTGTACCGGTCTTTTCAAAACGTATGATGCGGCTGCCGCACATTTAGAGGCAGGTGCCAAAAAAGTGGTGCTTTCTTACCCTGTGGGTGACAGCAAAATCAAGAGTGTGGTTCTAGGGGTAAATGATGATATCCTTACGAGTGAAGATAAAATAGTTTCCAATGCTTCATGTACCACTAACTGCACCGCACCCGTGGTGAAGGTATTGAATGAGAAGTGGGGCATTGAGAAAGGAGTGTTGAGTACCATTCACGCGTATACCGCAGACCAGCGAATCAATGACTCAGCCCATAAAGACATGCGCAGAGCCAGAGCCGCTGCCGTAAACATTGTACCTACCAGTACGGGAGCAGCCAAAGCGGTAGGAAAAATCTTTCCTGAACTAGACGGTAAAATTGCGGGTGCCGCATACCGCGTTCCGGTAATCACGGGTTCTTGTATTGATTTGGTGCTGCAATTGAATAAGCCGTTCACGGTAGAAGAAGTAAATGCAGCCATTAAAGAAGCTGCGGAAGGTGAAATGAAAGGTGTATTGAAGTATTCTGAAGATGATTTGGTATCAACCGATATTGTTGCCAATCCGCATTCATCCATTTTTGACAGTCAATTGACTACAGACGCAAACGGTTGGTTGAAAGTGGTAAGTTGGTACGATAATGAATTCGGATACTCTACCCGAATGGCAGAATTGTGCGTACAATTCGCTAACTTGTAAGTATGAAAAACATAGCCATAATAGCACACGATAATTTAAAGCCGGTTGCTGCTGAATTTCTGCGCGATAAGCGCGATTGGATAGCCACGGTTAATCTTTTGGCAACAGGTCGTACTGCAGATTTTCTAGAGAACGATGGTGTTGATATCAGACACATGCGTCCCGGAAGGTCAGGCGGATATCGTGAGATTATTGAAATGGTTAAGAATGGTGAAGTAGACATCGTATTCTTTTTCATGGATCCGAAAGTGGAACGTCCGTACCACGCGGATATGGAAGAGTTGCTGGATATCTGCATCACCCAAAATATTCCCTTGGCATTGAACCCGGAGAGTGCGCAGTTGCTCATCTTGGGGATGATCAAGTACACTTCTTACCGGAAGCACATCAGCAAACAAATTGGTTAATTCTGTTCGGATTCTCTTTTTATAATTACTGACATGTTTGTGCGTTGCGCAACCCGGAAAGCAAAGGCTGAAGATTACTTCAGCCTTTTTTATGTTCTTAATTCTCCATGTGAATACTAAGAGAGCTATCCACGTGAAGTTTATTGCGTGCAACGTACGGGTTTAGAGTTTGAGTATAGAGTAAGAGGTGAGAAGTCTCCGTTTCTAGTGCTTGGCTATAACCAAAGCAGAAGTCAAGCTTATCTAGATGAAGAGAGTTTTAGTTTAAGTGGCTTTTTTATACGACCTATCCCTTTGACCGTTGCTTGTCGAGACTTCGCATACGATCACTAAACCTCTGCTTAGCTCGATACATTCAAAAGCTCACTTGAGGTAACGTCTGTACTTGCCTTAATGGGTGGTGCCTCAGTTTTAATACTTCTACTACTATCAAAAAAAATCCCGAGCTCAATCAAGTTGAACTCGGGATTTTATCTGTGTTCTGCGTAAGCTTACTGAACAATAAGCTTAGTAGTGCTTACATTCATGTTTGCATCAGTTGCTTGAAGAATGTACAAGCCATCTTTCAAATCTGAAGCATTCAAATCGTAACGACTTCCGCCTTGAACGCGAGCTGTACGAACCACTTTTCCTGTTAAGTCAGTAATGATGAGATTGTAATCTCCATCCTGAGCAAACTCAATTACAGTTGCGTCTGAGAATGGGTTTGGATAAACAGATAGACCAAAACCCTCTTCGTTGATAGCATTCAGTCCTGTTGTACCACAAGCATCACAAGCATCAAAAGTGAAGCAGAATGAAGTATCTGCCGCTGAGCGAACGATCAAACGGTTATCAGAGAATCCACCATTATCAACACCACAACCGCCAAGAGCAGAGAAATCTGCGCTCTCTTCAACAGCTAAAGATGTATTTGGCTTATTCAATACATATTTGAACAACACATCTGTGTTACCACCAACTTTGAATGTACCAGAGTAAATGTCAGTTGCGCCTTCTTGAGTAAGTTGAAGTGCTCCACCTTGCCAAGTTGGATTTGTAAAACCACCCATTACATAAACACCACCAGAATCTGGATCAGCAGAAACTTGAGAAGCTACTGCAGCCACATCTACACGGAAAGTAACCATTGAAGAATCTGGCCACGTTGGGCAAGCTGTATCCAATGTGTTGAAGCAGTATTTTACTGCTGTATCATTAGAAGTAACATTGATTACACGGTCTCCTGAGAATCCACCTTCCCATCCGTTAGGACCGTTCTTAAACTTGTAGTTGTGTGTTTGAGGTTGTAATGGAAGAGTAACAGACCAAGTACCGTTACCGTTGTCTATTAATACATCAGTATCAGACCAACCGTTGAATGTACCTGCAACAAATACACCCGCAGGATCTATAGAAGCTTCGTTGCTCATGTCTACCGTAAAGGTTACATCAGAGGTAGCACACTCATCACAAGAGCCAAAGCAAAATGCTTTTACAAGCGTATCTGCAGAAGCAGTGATTTCACGGTTGTAACCACCGTTTCCGTCATCCACACCACAGGTAGAAGGAACCGTTTCAACTACATCTGCCCATGAATCGCCATTTACAAACTTGTATTGCATTGTAGTACCTGTTGCTACTTCTACAATTCTCTTGTAAATATTAGAACCATCCGGATTGTGCATAGCAGCAGTTCCAGGATCCCAAGCTTGATAAGAACCAGGAGCAGCTACTCCAAATTGACCAACAGTTTGCGTAGCCATGTTTACCTGAAGTACCACACCAGTCATGCCGCAGTTTACAACTTCATTAAAGCAAATAGCACCAACAGTGTCATTTGTACCGGCAACATAAGCCCAGCGATTGCTGTTTCCACCACCTACTTGAGCAGCTAGAGGAACATTTTCACCTCCCGCCCAATCGTTATCATTAATGAATTTAAATTCATACATCCCCTCATTCAAAGCAATAGTAGCTTCGTAGATTCCGTCATTATCGGCATCTGTCATCGGATAAGCAGAAGGACTCCAAGCAGTACCAGAAGAGCCGTTGTTATCAAAGTTTCCTGCAACGTGTACACCGTTAGCAGAAACAGTTTGGTTGTTCATGTTCACGCGAAACGTGACATTTGTTTGTGCAAAGCCAAAGGCGGAAACCATCATGGCTGTTGCAAGAGCGTAAATTTTTCTCATATGACTTGTTTTAAAAATTACAAATTGTCTTTAAGACACTTATCAAATATAACATATAAAATGTAAGAATAACACTTACATTATTTCAATGTCAAATATGTAACTTGCTCCGAACACAAAAAATGACTTTTATGCGTGTTTTAGTTTTATTTACCATTACTATCTGTTTTCATTTTCATGCGCTGGCTCAGCAGGTGAGTAGAATAGACCCTCCTCATTGGTTTACTGGAATGACCCATGATGAGCTGCAATTGCTCTTGGTAGGAGAGGATTTGGTAGACCTGGAAGTTGCGGTAAACTACCCGGGAGTGAGTGTAGCTAAGTTCAACGAGCTAAGCAATAACCCCAACTATGCCATTCTGTATCTTAAGATTGAAAAATCGGTTGAACCCGGAGAAATAGATATACGCATTACGGGAAAAAAGAAAGCCAAGATTAAGTATGAGCTCAAAAGGCATAGCCGATATACTCCTAAAGGACTTTCAC
>CBFIHE010000012.1:46914-70778 GCA_965662345.1 Salibacteraceae bacterium | reverse complement strand
TGTACTGCCAAATAGTGTAGAGCGCATACCGCTTGGAGCAGATGTATGGGTTACCGGAGATTTTACAATAGAATTAGATTCGCTGAACAACTGGCCAGAGAGCTACACGGCTTGGATAGAAGACAAACAAGAAGACACACTCGTTGCACTCGCAGATTTACCTTACACATTTGAAGTTGATACCATTGGCGCCATCAAAAATCGCTTTGCGCTTGTTGTGAAGAATGAAATGGATGAAGTAGCCGGAGGCCAAGGGCTAGAAACCCCTGAAGCGCCAGGCACAACTACTGGATTGGATGATGCAAAAGAGTCTTGGTTCAGAGCTTATCGTCAACAAAATGAATTGGTGCTAAGTGCATCAGAAGAAATAGAACGCTTCACGCTATATGGTTTAGCCGGAAGAGTGGTTCTAGAAGAAGAAATACATACCAATGCATACCGTGCATCAGTGAACTTGAGTGGCGTTTACCTTTTACGCGCAACACTTAAAGATGGCCGTGTGCATACAACTAAACTCAATTTCTAATAGTTAAAATTTTAAACAAGGATGAAACGTTTCCTAGCCGTTTTATCCTTAAGCCTCGTATCCTTTTTAGTACATGCTAATCCACCAGCGCCTCCAGGAAGTGGTAATGCTGCTCCCATAGATGATTTTACATTGGTATTACTTGTGATTGGGTTATTCATTGGTGCTTTTCAAATCGGAAGAGAAGCCGCCAAGCGGGGTTATCGCTTGTAAAGCGCAACTCAAAAGAAGCTTAAGAAAGTCATGATGAATAGTCATGGCTTTTATGCTTTAAGCCATATACGTACATTTGCAATCTCCTAAAATGCAAATATGACTAGTACGGGAAAACGGGGCTACAAAAACCGAGAAATTGAAGTTCTAAGTCGGGGTACGTGTCACTCACACCCTTTTTCATGCATCTTATTACTTAGGTACCAATAAATGAACGGATTAGATAGAATCTTACCCCATCTTTGTATCATACCAAAAAGGGGTAGAAGGTTTAAGGCAAAAAAGCTCGGGAAGATTAGTACCGAGCTTTTTTGTTTTTATATGTTTCTCTTTAGCTGAACATTCTAATCTCTTGACGGGAAACACCGTATCCATCTATCCGTACTTCAGTGATTGAAAGAAGACGGAAAACCTAATTTCGGTAAATGATGAACGTAATTATGGTCCTTCAGGAGGCTTTAGACACCACTCATGCCCTAAATCATGCACCTTATTCCTTAAGTACTTGAAAACGAAATGAATTAAGAAAATCTTACCCCATCTTTGTGTCATACCAAAAAGGGGTAGAAGGTTTAAGGCAAAAAAGCTCGGGAAGTTTAGTACCGAGCTTTTTTGTTTTTATATGTTTCTAATAGAAGCACTAGCCGCGCTCCCAAGAAGTTCCTTCTTTACCGTCTTTAAGCGTAACTCCGAGTTTGGTTAATTCATCACGAATAAAGTCTGCAGTAGCGAAATCTCGCTTTAGTTTGGCCTCATTACGCACGGTAATCATGCTTTGTAGTAAACCGTTGGTAAGCTCATCATCAGCACCATTACTCGTCTTCTCATCAACAACTCCAAGACCAAGCACATCAAACACAAAAGCATTCATGAGCTCAGTAAGTTCTTTCAAGCCTTCTGCTGTAATGCTTTGCTTACCCGAGTTAACCCCGTTAATGAATTTCACTGCTTCAAACAAATGCGATATAAGAACAGGAGTATTAAAGTCATCGTTCATGGCAGAATAGCAATTCTCTTTCCATTTGATCAAATCAAAAGAAGTAGATTCCGATACTTTGATTGTTGCTAAGTTGGCCACGCCATCCATCAACCTCTCAAACCCTTTTTCTGCCGCGCTCAATGCTTCTGCAGAGAAATCTAATGAACTGCGGTAATGCGCTTGCATCATGAAAAAGCGAACCACTATAGGGTGATAGGCTTTGTCTAGCTTATCGTTATCTCCTGAAAACAGCTCATTGGGTAAGAGTGTATTGCCAGTAGATTTACTCATGCGAGCACCGTTTAAGGTAAGCATGTTGGTGTGCATCCAGTACTTTACTGGATCAACGTCATGTGACGCCTTACATTGAGCAATCTCACATTCGTGGTGAGGGAACTTTAGATCCATGCCACCACCGTGAATGTCAAAGCGATCTCCTAAATATTTGCTGCTCATCACAGAGCACTCTAGGTGCCAGCCAGGAAAACCCTTTCCCCATGGAGAAGACCAGCGCATGATATGTTCTGGTGATGCTTTCTTCCATAGCGCAAAGTCTATTGGGTTTCGCTTTTCGCTTTGTCCGTCTAAGTCTCTAGATCCAGAAAGAAGCTCTTCAATCTTTCTTCCAGAAAGGTGGCCGTAATCGTTTGTTTGCTTGTTATATGCTTCTACATCAAAGTAAACCGAGCCATTAACTTCATATGCTAACCCTTTGGATAGAATACTCTGGATCATATCTATCTGTTCTACGATATGCCCTGTTGCTGTGGGCTCAATATCTGGAGGGTAATTATTGAACTTTGATAAAACCTGATGAAAATCTAAGGCGTACTTCTGTACAATTTCCATGGGTTCAACTTGCTCTAGACGAGCCTTTTTAGAGATTTTATCTTCTCCTTCATCGGCATCGTTTTCTAGGTGACCTGCATCTGTAATATTTCGAACATACCTCACTTTGTAACCTAAGTGTTTTAGGTATCTGTAGATCATATCAAAAGAGATGAACGTGCGGCAATTTCCCAAATGAACATAGCTGTACACAGTAGGACCGCAAACGTACATGCCTACAAAAGGGGCATTAATAGGTTCAAAGCGTTCTTTTTTGCCTGAAAGGGTATTGTAAACCCTAAGCGCGTTATCCATGATTCTTGTGATTTTGTGGCAAATATAGCGGTTTGGTTAGCTAGACGTTCACATCTGTGTCTAGGATAAAGCCATCGGGTTTTTGCAACATACTAGAAGGAAGCTTGTCTACTATAGTTTGGCGCAAACTATCAATAAGGCGCTTCTTCAAAAACTGCCTGCTTACTACTAAACTAACCTCTCTCACAGGTTGCGACTCAATGGTTTTAACCATATCCTTTTTTTGGGGTGGTACATCTGAGGTGGCCAACTCTGGAATAAAAGTCATGCCTTGTTTTACCTGTACAATGCGCTTTAGCGACTCAATGCTGTGACTTTCGTATCTAAAGTGATGATGAAACTCTGAGTCTTTTTCAGCATTGCAGATGTTTATTACTTGATTTCTGAAACAGTTTCCTTCTTTGAGTAGCCAAAGATCTGAGATAGCAAGATGTTCCGTTGTAAGAGAATCTCGGTAGTAGTTTGGATGACTTGGACTTACATACCCATAGAATTTCTCGTAATATAAGGGCATAAAATGCACTCCTTTGGCCGAGACCGGTGTAGCTATTATTCCTGCATCTAATTCACCGTTTTTGATTTTGGAGATTACTTCTTCTGTGATTTCTTCGCTTACGTGTAGGTTCACTTTTTTGTGATTCTCGTTGAATTCGTTTACGAATAGGGGCACTAGATACGGAGATATAGTAGGGATTATCCCGAGTCTGAGGTCTCCTTTAACATCACTGTTGAATTCTGAGACTAAATCTGGAATCTTACGTGATTGCATGAGTACATCTCTGGCTTGTTCTATGATTTGCGCGCCAATTTCAGTAGGCATAATGGGCTTTCTGGTGCGGTCAAATAGAATGATATCAAGTTCTTGTTCAAGATTCTTTACCTGCGTAGTAAGCGCTGGTTGAGTTACATAGCACTGCCTTGCGGCTTCTACAAAACTGCCATAGTCTGCAATGGCGATTATGTATTCAAGTTGTGTTAAAGTCATACCGCGAATATAACACAAACTTATCGGTAGATAAAGAGTATCAATTTGACTAATACATGCCTGTTTTGTACATTTGATCTTGAATCAAACAAACTGATAATGAGTTATATAGATTTAAATCAAAATACAGAGAAAACACAACAAAAGTTGAATGAATTACTGGCTACTTACCAGTTATATTACCAAAACATGCGTGGATTTCATTGGAATATCAAGGGTGAAAACTTCTTTGAGTTGCATGTGAAGTTTGAAGAGCTCTACACAGGTGCTGCAACTACAATAGATGAAGTTGCGGAGCGTATCTTAACCTTGGGTGGAACACCTCTACATGCTTTTGATGATTACATTAATCATTCAAGCATTAAGTCTGTTAAGGATATGAATGATGGCAAGGCAATCATGAATCATATTTATGAAATGCATACCGTACTATTGGGTTTATTGCGAGAGGCTGTTGCACTTGCTGCAGAACAAGATGATGAGGGTACCCAAGACATGCTAACTCCAGTAATTAGTGAATTAGAGAAAACGAATTGGATGGTTGGTGCTTGGTTACGTAAGTAAGGCTTAATACATACTAAGAAATGAATAGCTCGGTCTTGTACTGGGCTATTTTTTTGTTTTTTCTTCTGGGAATGAGAGCGATTTTACCATGGCATCAACCTCACGTAAGAACTCACGCTTATCAAACTGGGGAGCATAAACGTAACCAATACCTGTTACAATTCTATTGCGAGATTCATCTAGCACCGCAAGTGAAATGAATGGACCGCCCATGAGGTAATTCTCCATTCTCCAAAGCCCTCTAAACTCTTTGGCATATCTGTCTCTAAAATTCAATTCATCTCCCATAGGCGGAACGTAGCGTCTGTCTAAGGTCATGTATGCTTTCTCATTTGGTCCAGGAATGTACTTACCTAGATAATAATCCATTCGAGCTGTAAGCGCTGAGTCTTGCAACTGTTCTTTGCTCTCATAAGGCTCATAATAAATCAAAAGTCCCTGACTGATTTGGTGATCGAAACCACCAACAGCTTTTTTTCTTTCTAATCTAATCCAAACTACATTACTATCAGCAGAAGCAATATACGCATCTGGCATTGGGGTAATGCCTAGGTCATAATCTGCAAAGAGCTGCTTTACAATTTTTGCATCGCCCATTCGCTTATTTCTGCGGTATAAGCGGTCTAGCTCTTTGTTGTTGAAGTAGTTGATCAGAATGTCTTTTTTGGCTTCTAGAATTTCTAGAAACTCATTCATGTCTGAGGCGTTTATTTGAGCTACAAGCTGCCCTTTTGCGTATACGTTACGCTTAACTGTAAGCTCACCCTTACTCATTCTAGTGGGGTCTATGTTCACCATAAACACATTGCGAAACGTCTTGAAAACGCGCTCAAAATCTCCTGGATTTGTGCGAATTAGATTGAAGTAGGGTTCATCTTGTGGGAGTCCGTATTGGGCTTCATAGAATACAGCCTTGATACTATCACCAGGTGTGCCATCCCATTCGCTTTGCTTGCACACCACAATAACCTCACCTGGTCTTCCGCTGTAAGCGGGTAAAGGGTTCTTTGTATCATCTGTACAACTTGTGATGAGATAAGAAGAAGCTACCGCAAGAATCAATAGAAAGGCACGCATGATGTTATATTTTTTCAATTAACCGTTTGTACCTACTATAATTTTCATGCCGGGTTTTAACCTGCGCGTATTTAGCTGGTTATTCATGCGCTTTAAATCATCTACGCTAATGCCTTTAGCACGCGCAATGTCCCAAAGTGTATCACCAGACTGTATTTGGTAGTATTCGTAGTTTCCTTTTACTTCTGTTTTTACCTCTTTGGGTTTAGATTCTTTCTTGGCTACATATCCCCCAGAGGGATAAATAACCAACCGCTGTCCAACACGTATGTTATTACTACGCAAACCATTCCAGCGTTTGAGATTGCTAACAGATACATTATATCGCCCAGCAATTCTACCCAGGTAATCTCCGCTTTTTACACGGTAAACAATACGGTCTTCTGTAAACTTCTTAAGCTTGGTGCCATCATTTTCTTGCGCTGGGTTTAAGCCTGCGTACAAGCGTTCTTCATGGTTTACAAATACACCTATTTTCTCGTGAGGAAGTCTAAGAATAGAGGTTTTGTTGCTGTAAGCTGGAATATAATCTTGGCGATAAGAGGGGTTAAGGTATCGCAAAGATTCAATGTCCATATCCAATGTTTCTGCCAGGTAAGAGAACTTCATTGGCTCCTTTAGGTGCACGGTATCGGTTTCAAAGAAGGTGATATCTGGCTCTACTGGGTAGATGTTGTGTGCAGAATGATTACTCATAATGTAATTAACGGCAATAAAGGCTGGCACATACCCTCTTGTTTCACGAGGCAGGTAAGGGTAAAGGTCCCAATAGTTACCATCTTTTGACCCAGATCTGCGAATGGCTCTATTTACATTTCCTGGACCACAATTGTAGGCTGCCAATGCTAAATCCCACTTGTTGTAAATTTTGTACAAGAAACTCAAGTATTGACAAGCTGCCTCAGTTGATTTTACGGGATCCATACGCTCATCCATGTATGAGTTCATATGTAGATCGTAGATCTTCCCCGTAGAGTACATAAACTGCCATAAACCAACCGCACTTGCATGTGACCGCGCCTTGGGATTCAAGGCAGATTCTATAACAGCCAAGTACTTAAGCTCGTAAGGCATTTCGTGCTTGTCTAGAATTTCTTCAAACATTGGGAAGTAAAAATCTGCCAATCCCAATAGTTTGCTTGTTTGTACTCTGCGCTTTACGGCATAGAGATTAATGAATGCCTTTACCCTAGCATTGTATACCAAATTGAAGGGTGTTTGTGCATCCAAACTATCTAAGAATGCCTTGTAAACGGAATCCGGATATACGGGAACTGAATCCGTTGGGAAATTAAAGGTATTGAGTTCAACTGAATCGTATTCTGAAGTGAAGTGGTTAAAGTACGGAGCACGTGCCATGCTGTCTAGCACCATCGCCTGGTGGCTATCGTTGTACAACCATGTGGTATCAATGGTTTGGCGAGTAGTATCTGTATCGGGGTTTGCCCAAAGGCTAGTGCTCACTAAACTTAGTAAGCATAGTATATAACTTGTCTTGAATGAAATATCCATGTGAATTTGAGTCTCGTTATTTCAAAGATGTGGAAGTTGAGCCTTAGCTAGAAGCTTTACCACATTTTGTTACTAACGAAACGCTGTGTACACAATTATAGTTCGTCTACGCAGTACTTGGCGAATGATAATAGCTTGGCTTCTTCAAAGGCAGGCGTCATGAGTTGGAGACCCAACGGCATGTTCTCTTTGTTGGTTCCCATAGGGATGCTAATCCCAGGTATACCTGATAGGTTGGCATGCACAGTAAAAATATCTTCAAGATACATGGCAACAGGGTCATCTGTTTTACTACCAAACTTAAAGGCTGCGTGAGGTGATGTTGGCGTAATAATGAAATCGGCATTTTCGAAAACGGAATAGGTCCAATTGCGAATTAAACGCCTAACTTTTTGAGCCTTGGTATAGTATGCATCGTAGTAACCCGCACTCAAAACGAAAGTGCCCAACATGACTCTGCGTTTTACTTCAGCTCCAAAGCCTTCTGATCTGCTCTTTACAAAAGCAGACTCAATATCTGTAGTTTCAGCACTTCTGTATCCAAACCGAATTCCATCGTAGCGCGATAGGTTACTAGAAGCCTCTGCATTGCTAATGATGTAGTAAGTAGGCACTACTTGTTCTAGGTAAGGGAAGTCTACAGGCTCAACGGTATGATCCAAAGACCTTAATTTTTCAACGCGAGCATTAAAGCTATTGCGGACGTCTTCTGACAAACCGGGGTGTTCAGCAGCTTCACGTATGTAAACGATTTTTGCTTTTTCGGCATAAGCCGATGTAGGAACGTACGCGTCTACAGGTTTATGTGATACGGTGCCATCGTAATCATCTGCTCCTGCCATTACTTCTAACAGCAAGGCGGCATCTTCCACTGTTTTAGTGAATGGACCTATTTGATCTAAAGATGAGCCATAGGCGATGAGTCCATACCGTGAAACTCTTCCGTAGGTAGGTTTTAACCCTATGGTTCCAGTAAAAGATGCAGGCTGGCGAATAGAGCCTCCTGTATCTGATCCTAGAGCGGCATGGCATAGGCCTGCAGCTACTGCAGCTGCTGAACCACCAGAGGAACCACCTGGAACGCGAGTTTCATCTAAAGGGTTTTTTACGGGTCCGTAAGTAGAATGCTCATTACTAGAGCCCATAGCAAATTCATCGCAGCTTAGCCTGCCAATAATAATGGCATCTTCAGCTAGAAGTCTTTCAACTACAGTAGCGCTAAAAAGCGATTCAAAATCTGTTAAAATTTTTGATGAGGCTGTTACCTTATGACCCTTGTAAACAATGTTGTCTTTAAGACCAATCACCATGCCAGCTAGTTTACCTGCTGTTCCGTTGGTGAGTTTGGTGTCTATTTCGCGGGCACGGTTGCGGGCTTCATCTGCATACGTTTCAACGAAAGCATTAATGGAAGCACGTTCATCTATACGCTTCAAATATCCCTCTACCAAGTTGGCACAAGAGGTTTCTCCTGCTTGAATGGCTGCTTGTACATCAGCCAAAGTTTGGTAATTGCTCATGCGTTAACGCTCGCGTAGTTTAGAGGTTAATCTTCAGATTTTTTAGGACTATCAGTTTCTTCTTTAGAAGCGTCTTTAAATTCCTTGATTCCTTTTCCAAGGCCTTTCATCAACTCAGGAATTTTACGCCCACCGAATAGAAGCAATAAAATCACTAAAACCACAATGATTTCAGGTGCTCCAAGGGTCCATAACAACGATGCGAACATAGTTTCTTGTTTAAGGCGCAAATGTAGCAATTTACAAATAGCTTCACCCGTAAGCAGAAGAATGTGAAATGGCCACAAGAGAGGTAATACTTAACTTCCTAACGGGCATTGTAAAGCCAGTAGCCTGGGTCTAGCGTTTCAGCGTTCTGTCCTCTTCTGATTTCAAACTGAACCTCCGTTTTATCTGCATCGGTAATAACCGTTCCTAATGGCTGCTTGGTGGTTACTTTATCGCCCGAAGAAACATACACGTCTGCTAGATTACCGTAAACTGTAAGGTACTCTCCATGGCGAATAATTACCGCCTTACCAGCTCCAGGTATTACAATTACTTTAGAAACCTCACCTTCAAAAACAGCTCTGGCCTGTGCGCTTTTCTCTGTGCTTATAGTAACTCCGTTGTTTCTAATCTTCAAATGTGTAAGCACAGGGTGTGCACGCACTCCGTAGCGTTGGGTAATCACTCCCTTTTCTACAGGCCACGGTAATTTTGCTTTATTCCCTGTGAAATTCGCAGAAAGTGCTTTGGCTTCTGGAGTCATAGACCACCCAGTTGATGAGCTTCCAGATGCTTTCCTTGCCTTCCTAATTTCTTCAGCAATGATGCGTTCAATTGCCTTTTGTAAAGTACGCTGCTCTTTTTCTGTTTTTCGGATTTCTGCTTTCAGCTCTTTTTCTTTGTCTTGAAGTTCACTGTAGACCTTGTTCTGCTCAGAGCGTTCTTCTGATAACACACTGCGCTCAGAATCTAAGTTTGTCAACAGTGCCTCTTTTTGACTTTTTCGTGCGATGAGCGTATCATTTTCAGCGCGCAGCTCTGCTTCTAATCGTTGAATGGTTTCCGCTTGTCTTTTGCGATAATCTGCATATTCACGGATATACTTCAAGCGCTTATAGGCTTGATTAAAGTCTTTGGCTGCAAACACATACATGATTTTGTCTGCACTGCTTCTGTTTTGATAAGCGAAGCGAATTAATTGGGCATACTCTTCTTTAACCGCTGTAATGTCTTCTTGCATTACTTTTATGGTAATGGTGTTCTCTTCAACCTCTTCTTCTAGCAGCCCAATCTCACTCTGTATGGTGGTAATGAGTTCTTCGCGTTCGCTAATTTTCTTTTTGAGAATCACCAGTTGATTCAAGCTTTTCTTCTTGTTTCTGGCGGTTTCTTTGAGTAATTTATTCTTGAACTCAATGTCTCTTTTAAGTGTAGCCTTTTTCTTCTCTAGTTCTTGGCGCTTGTTCTGAGCCTGACTGATGCCTAGCCCTAAAAATAGGGCGGGTATTAGAAGAATGTACTTAATCCAAGGCTTCATACTTATCGCTAATCTTGAACGGGAAATTTAAGGTTTCATTGATGGTAAAACGGTAATACTCTGCACTAATTTTCACCGGTTGAGTGGAATTAACCTTTACTTCCATCCTATGAGCTACTGTATAATCACCCTCTGCAGAGAAGCCTGAATAGTTTACGGTTGCAGATTTATTATATCTCAAATCCAAAATGCCAAGTTGAATAATGCGATAGGTCTCAGGGTCTACCCAATTTGAAAAGACTAAGTCGCCATCAAACTTTTCACTTTTCTCTTTCATCTTTTTGAGCTTCGCCTTGCGGAAAGAACTCAAGATGTAGAAGTCTTTATCACCAGAGCGTTTTACTTTATCCATCTCATCAAGTCCCATGCTATTAGCCAATAAGATAGACTGCAGGCTTTTAAAGTCAAGATCTACGTTCAGTTGTTGATTGATAAAGTCATAATTACCCTTAAAGAACTTCTTTTCGGGTCTGTTTATGAAGAATAAACTATCTGGTGTAGCTAATATTCTAGCTACCTCATATGAATATGCCGTTACCGATATCCAAATTACGCTATCGCGTTTCATTCGGATGTTGAGCTTGAAAGAATTGCTTTTCTCACCATCATCTATTTTGCCAGAAGCTTTGAAGCTAACTCTATCTGGTGTGAATGCACTTTCTTCAACTTTAGCTACGAGTTGATTGGTCTTTTTATTAATATCGGGTTTAATCCGTTCGGCTAAATTCCCTGTGGATTTGCATCCTGCAAGAAAGACTAAGGCTAGGCCTGCTATGTTTAATAAACGCGAAAGTTTCATGGTCTATTTCACGTACGATTTGCTATTGATTTTTTGCTCCAATCTATCTGAGCCACCCCCAGCCTTTAAGGCTTGCTGCCAAAACAAGACAGCATCATCTATCCTACCTAGTTTAAAATAGGTATCTGCCAAGTGCTCCAATATTTCACCGCTAGAGCCACCGTTTTCTAGTGCTTTTTCTAGGTAAAGTTGAGCATTGGCATAATCTTCAAGCTGAAAGAGTGCCCACCCGTAGGTATCTAGGTATGTGGGGTCTGTTGGGTTTCGCTTCACTACAGAGGCTGCCATTTCTGCCGCATACTCTAAGTTTTCATTGCGTAAACTCAAATAATACGCGTAGTTATTAAGTACATAATCGTTTTGTGGGTTCACTTTCAACGAGCGCTCGTAATTCATCCAAGCTTGACGATATTTACCCAGTCTGTAGTATGCATCTCCTAAGTTTGCGAAGAATTGGTTTTGCATGGTAGGGTTGTCTATTACTAAACCCTGACCCTGCTCTAAGGCAAAAGCAGCCTTTTCGTAATCTTCATTTTGAAGATGAGCCATGCCATTGAACAAGTAAACGATGGGCTGGTTGGGGAAAAGATCCATGGCTTGCTCGCTGTCCTTAATCATGGCTGCATTGTCTTGTAGCTCACTATTAATAAACAGTACTTGATTCCAAATGAGGTATTTAGAATCGTCTTTAGAAATGGATGCGTAGTAGCGTTCTCTTGCCTCTTTTAGCTTTTGATCGCGGTACAGAAAGTCGCCATACATGGCAAAGCCTTTGGCATCACCTGGGTGCGCTTTAACAAGCACATCTAACAATTCATATACCCGAGGCATTTCTGAGCGATCTTGTTCTGTAGCGCGGTAGTAGTTAATTAAGACTTGAATTTTGTTATCTATCCCCAAGTTGGGGTTTTCAAAAGCCGTATACAAGGCCTTGTTTGCCTTTTCTGTTTCTCCTGTTTCTAGATAGAACTCGTAAAGACTCAGATGAATGTAAGGGTCTTCTGGGTTCTTTTCTAGAAGTTGCTCGTAAATGGCTATTGCTTTATCTGTCTCCCCATCTTGTCTATACAGTTTGGCAAGCATGCCATAATACTGTACTTCATCTGGACTGTTTTTAATCAGTTTCTCAATTTCTCTTTTGGCTTTATCTGTTTCTCCAAGTTGGCCGTAAATCCTCACTTTTTGAACAGATACTTCTGGGTTAAAACCAGCGTGTACTTCTAAGCTGTCGTAGGTTGCTGCAGCTTTTGCGGGTTGGTTGCCGTATAGATACGCACTACTGAGTTCAAAATAGTACTCTGGCATTTCTGGATAATCTAGAACAAGACTTTCATACACCTGAGCCGCTTCATCATATTTTGCTTGTTGCTGATACAAAGAGGCAGCGAACTCTCTGTAATAGCGATTCTTTGGCTCTCCTTTTAGTGCCACGCTCATGTGCTCGGTAGCTGCTGGCATATCACCATTACGTGCTTCTAAGTTAGCTAGTTCATACAGGGTAGCGGGGTGGGTGGAATTCAACATTAATGCTTTAGCAAATTGTCGTGCAGCTTGCTCATCATTGCCCAGCGTTTTTTGCTTGAGTCCTTCTAAAAAGTACGAATCAAACTTTACCTTATTAAAAGCTACTGCAGGCTCTTTTTTGCGCTTATCCGCGCTTTTATTTGCCGTTGCACAGCCTGTTAGCATCCAAGCCGCAAGGGCAAGAACCAGGTAGTAATTAACCGTTTTTGCTGTAATCGCCAATGCTTACTTCGTTTGGTTGTTCTTCTATGGTAACATGGTTTCCAACCATACTGTTGGTTAATAGTTGATTTTTCAGCTGAGTTGCGTTGTAAACAATTGAATTATCAATCACACTGTTTTCAACGGAGCTGTTTGCGTGGATACTTACATATGGACCAACTACTGCATTTTTTACGGTAACACCCTCACCCAAGTAAACGGGCTCATTGATTACGCTATTTTCTACGGAGGCAGATGTTGCTCTGAGGTTTTCGCCTGCGGCATGTAAATGATGCAGAACGCGCTGATTGGTTTCTATGGTAGCATTTTTGTTACCGCAATCCATCCACTCATCAACCTTACCCGGTACAAATGAAGCACCTTTCTCAGTCATATTACGCAGCGCATCGGGCAATTGGTATTCACCGCCCTTAATGATGTTATTGTTAATGAGGTACTGCAGTTCTTCGCGAAGGGTCTCACCGCTTTTGAAGTAGTAGATTCCAATCATTGCCAAATCTGACACAAAAGTCTCTGGCTTTTCTACGTAATCTGTAATGGTACCGTCATCGCCCAGCTTTACCACGCCAAACTGACTTGGGTCTTCAATTTGCTTTACCCAAAGCACTCCATCTTTGGAATCATCCAATTTAAAATCTGCTTTGAAAAGCGTATCGGCAAAAGCCACAATGGTTTTTCCTTTCAGCGATTCTTTGGCGCATAGAATGGCATGTGCTGTACCAAGCGGCTCGTCTTGGTAGCAGATTCTGCCTTGAGCACCCAGGTCTTTCGCAATGGCCAGTAAATCTTCTTCAACCTGTTTCCCAAATCTGCCGATGATGAAAGCAATCTCTTCCACAGGTTCATGACAGAGGCTCACGATATCTTCAACTAAACGTTGCACAATGGTCTTTCCAGCAATGCGTAACAAGGGCTTTGGAACGGTTAACGTATGCGGACGCATGCGCTTGCCCATACCCGCCATGGGAACTACAATATTCATGTATTAGGAAGTTTAATCTGTTGTAGATTTTCTTGATTCAGCGGGCAAAGGTAAGATTTCAAGGGGGTTATGCCATCTGATGATGGCCGAGTAATTCTTGTGCCTTTCTTTGCAGCCAAACTTGTTGGAGAATGAAGACAATAGAAGTGGAGAATATTACACGTATAAGTGGCAATGAGCAAGCCTCAACACACACTTTTACCACTGTGAGTAGATCTGGGTTTATTTTAGCCAGCCGAGCCAAAGGAACGGTGAGTGGAAACCACTACCATGAAGGCGAGTCGGCTTCCAAAAACCCTGAAATCCTGTTGCTCACTCAAGGAAGGGTGCAATTAGAAGGCAAGCTTCTTGCAGGTGAACAGGTGTTTAACCAAGAACTAGAAGCACCTGTTTTGGTAAGGATTTATCCAAAGGTTATTCATACACTCACGGCACTTACAGATATTCAATTTTTGGAGTTTAACTCATTGGAAGAGCATAAGTCAGACACACTATATCCAAAGCAAGGATGAGCAGAGAAATGATATTAGCGGCATGCATGATAGAGCTGAATACGCGCAGTTCTAGACTCAGCTCAGAGATTGCGGATTTACAAGCTTCGAATGCAGACAACACCAAAAGTACTGCCGGTGACAAGCACGAAACCTCACGCGCCATGGTGCACTTAGAGCTAGAGAAATTGGGTAATCAATTAAAATTGGTTGAGCAAATGCAAAGCGATTTAGACAAGGCTAAAACCATGAATAAGGCAGATTCTGTTCGTTTTGGAAGTGTGGTGAGTACAAGCAGAGGACATTTCTTAATGGGAGTTGCTTGTGGGAAGTTTGAAGTAGGAGAACTAACGGTTTTCGGACTTGGAATGCAGAGTCCTCTTGCCCAAGAACTTTTGGGTAAAGAAAAAGGAGCTAACCTTCTGTTAAACGGCAACTCCTTTTCAATTTTATTGGTGTTGTAAACAGTCTATTCTGTTTCTTCTTGACTTGAAGTGTTAGGTGCAGCTTCATCAAGAATTTCAAAGAGCTTATCTAAGTTAGGTGTTAGAATCACCTCAATTCTTCTGTTTTTGGCTTTCCCTTCTTCGGTGCTGTTATCTGCAATTGGAAAGAATTCACCACGACCTGCTGCGGTAAGTGTAGCTTTATCCATAGTAGAGTTTTCCACCATAATGCGTACAACACTGGTTGCACGCATTACAGAGAGATCCCAGTTGTCTTTTATGGTGGAGGAATTCATAGGGTCTGAGTCTGTATGACCCTCTACCAAAATAGTGAGGTCGTCTTGGCCTTCTAACGCTTTGGCAAGTTGTACTACTGCTGTTTTTCCTTCAGATCCAACTGCGGTGCTTCCACTGGCAAATAAAAGCTTGGCTTCCATGCTTACGTAAACCCTACCATTGCGCTGCTCAACGGTAATTCCTTTGTCTTCAAAGCCTGTAAGGGCAGCTTTAACCTTATCTCTAAGGGCTTTAACTGCAGCATCCTTTTGAGCGATAAGTTCTTCTAGTTCATTCACTCGGGCCTCGCGTAATTGCAACTGACGAGAAAGTTCGTTTAGGCGTTCTTCTTTAACGTTTAGCTGTGCTTCTAGTTCATGTAAAGCATCTTCACGTTTCTGAAGCTCTTCTTGGTTCGCCATTAGTTCAGCCAATAGCTTTCTGTTTTCTGCTTCAGTGCCGCTTTGAAGTGTGGTAACTTGATCGCGAAGCATTTTATTGGCTTCTTCTGCACGCTCAAGCTGATACTCTAGCTCTTTGAGCTTGCTTTGAGCGCCTGATGAAGTACCAGATAAATCATCCACTTTTTTAGAGAGGCGCTCTATTTCTGCCTTCAGTTCAGCGTTTTCTTCTTCTAAGCGCTGCTTTTCTTTGGCTAAGTACTCGCGCTCTTCTTCGCTTTTTTCATACTTCTCACGCAAGTCTTGCACCTGCTTTACAGGAACGCAAGAAGAAGCAACAAACAAGGTGGACGCGGCAAACAATAAAGAGAATACTACTCTCATCTGCAATGATTTTGACATGAAACACAAAGTTGCGTGCAAATCAAAGGGGGAAGAGGTAGGGCAGCGCGTATTTGTTAACAGGCTTATCTTGAAATCAGAAGCGATAATTCAAGATTAGTTGATAGTTGATGAGGTTAACCTTGTTTATCACGTAGTTTGGGTTATTGTATGTATCACCCATTGCTCTCTTGCACACAATAAGGCCTTCTAGTGTTAAACCAGGTATGGAGCCGTTGAAGTGGTAAAAGAGATCTAAATCAATCTGAGAGTTTGCGGGCATTGCGTACTTATTTCTAGCTGCATCAGTTGCTTCAGGTCTGTTGTACAGCCCATAGCCTACAGATGCGTGGAGCACATCTTTATTTTTAAATCGATGTTGTTTGCCCAAATCAATCACCCAGGCCGTTACATTTCTGTAACCATCTTGTCTTTCGCGCTTTTGGAAAGTATACAAGAACTCTCTACCCCACTCTCTTGGAAATAGAAAACGACCTTCATCTGAAATATGGGTTACATTCACCCTAAATTGCCACCCGTTTCGCAGCAATGCAATTCTACCTCCATAAACATTACTGAAATCGTCTTGGAAGTATGCCATACCCACATTAGGGTCAACCCCACTATCTGTAATGATTTCTGTAGCTCCTCCATTAGTCACTTTATGTTGGTGAATCTGCTGTGCTTGAGCAATAAGTCCCCATACGCCAAGAGAGTCTTTGAAAGTAATTTCAGAATACAGAGAGTTGAAAACATTATCGGTGTAGAAGTTCCAAACGTTCACTTCTAGCTTTTTAGAAAGTTTACCTTTTACGTGAGCTACGCCTATGAAATCTGAATCTATGTTACCAATGTAGTTGCTTTTGCCACCTTCTGTACTCAAACCTTGCGGGTAGACTAAACTTGATTCAATGGATTGCCACTCGTTTGTAGAACGAGGAAGTATTGCATTGATACCAGCAACTTCAAATCGCCAATTTTTCAGTGAAGTATTTGTATACCAAGCTCCTTGAAATAAGGTAGGAATCATTCTTCCGTCTTGGTGGTTTAACAACGGGCTCATCCGTTTGAATCTGCCAACCTGAAAAGCATGGCCTTTATATCTGTAGCGCAAATACGCTTCGCCCAGCTGATAAATTTCGCGTTCATTTGGGTTTAGTGCGTTATACATACCCAATTCATATCTGCTGTTTTTACCTGTTGTAGGGTCAGTTGTACTTACATTCCCAATCCCTGTGTTGATTGAGGCATAAAAAGCGGCACCTGCAGAAAAGCCATAGTAACGCCCGGTTTCAAAACCCAATTTGCCACCCACCGCCAAAGAGTGCCAATCTTGAAGCGAATCTTGATTAAGCGTTTGCATGAAATACGTTCTGAAGTACCCGTTCACTTTGGTATCCTTTACAGCCTTTCTGAACTCGTTTTGTGCATGAGAACTCAAGAAAGCCATAATGAGTAAGGAAGTAAATATCAGATTGCTTCTCATCCTGATTATTTGGTCTTTTTAATTCCGTGTTTCTCTTTGTAATATGCCATTATAGGCTGGAAGGGCCCATACTTGTGCTGTTCTTCGCTAAAGTCATCATCCCATGGGGCGTATGGCGATGATACGGGCTTGAATTTTAATTCTGGATAATCTTTATCTGTTCCTCGTTTAACAGGTCGGTCTTTGGAATCTATGTAGCCCGCCACGTCAAATGCTTCTTCATCTGTTAACATAGGACTGTCAGAAGTTGCTCCCAAGGGCATATTCCCTTTAATGAATTGTGCTGCTGTAATTACTCGGTTCATACCCGCTCCATGGTTGTAAGAGTCTTTACCCCAAAGAGGAGGGAAGGCATAGCCCGATGCTGGATTATCGTTGTTTTTCATGCCTTGTCCGTCTACTTGATGGCAGCTCACACACTTTTCGTTATACACCTTTTCACCATTGGCTAAATCCACTGCTCTTTCTGGAATGTTGATAGAGGCGAAACCTTTTCCGTCTATTTTTTCTCCAGATGGAACCCCTTTACTTAGCCAATTCATGTATGCTACCATTGCGCGCATTTCTCTGCTATTGCTTGGAAGAGATTTTCCATTCATGCTGCGCTCCATACATCCGTTTATGCGTTCTTCAATGCTTCCTATTTTATTCTCTCTACCTCTAAAGTTGGGATACCTACCCGTTACTCCAATGTAAGGGGCGGCATGTTTCTTTGTTCCTGCATCTAAGTGACAGTTTTTACAAGCCAGGTTATTTCCAGCGTATACTTTAGAAGGGTCTCCATTCTCTGGGCCAATGTGCTTGTAAGTTTCTGCAATTAGCTCATACCCATACTTGATATATTTGTCTTCCATGGAGCTGCCAAGTGCAGAAACGTCAAAATCTTGGGTAAAGTAATCGGTTACCGCTTCTGTTTCTGCAGCAGAATTGGCTTTACTACCATTTTCGTCAATTACAATGCGTTCCTGTTTAATTTCAAATAGAGGGTAGGGATAGCGAAGAATAAGAACGGTTTGTATAACAATGCCTATGAGCATTATGGCAACAAGAGTCATGGTATGGCCGAAAATATTAGCCCAGTTTTTATCGTGTAGATCTGACATGTTTCACCTGATTGATTGGGGCAAAAGTAGCGACCGACACTTCTGGAAAAAGTGACTAATGTTACGCTACGGTAGAAGCAGGCTACCGTCTCCATAGCTCAAGAAGCGAAAATCATGGTCAATTGCATAACGGTAAACCTTGGCCCAATCGTCTCCAATTAATGCGGCAACTAAGAGCATAAGTGTACTTTTTGGTTGGTGAAAATTGGTGATGAGGCCATTGCAAATTTGAAATGTATACCCAGGAGCAATCATGAGCTGAGTCTTGGTCATAACTTTTTTTAAACCCTTCTTTTCCAAATAGCTTGCTAGCGCATTTAGTGCTGATTCCTTGGTTGGTTTAAGCGCGGTTTGATAAGGGTCCCACTGGCTCACATGGAGGTCTTTCAAAGTAATATCAGGATGGTTCAACACCTTAACCCCTAAGTAGTAGAGGCTTTCTAGGGTGCGCATAGAGGTTGTTCCAACTGGAATTACGGATCCTTCTTCTTGTGCTATAGACCGTATTAGTTCCACATCTGCCTGAATGAGTTCGTGGTGCATCTCATGGTTCCCTATTGTATCGCTACTTACAGGCTTAAACGTTCCTGCTCCCACATGCAGGGTAACAAAAGACTGTTGAAATCCGTCATTAGATAGCTTTTCCAATAGACTAGATGTAAAGTGAAGGCCTGCGGTAGGTGCAGCTACTGAACCTTCGTGCTCTGCATAAACCGTTTGGTAGCGTTCTTTGTCGCTTTGCTCCGCATCTCGCTTTAAATATGGAGGAAGAGGGGTTTTGCCCAATTCGTCTAAGACTTCAGCAAAAGTGAGTGCGATAGGCTCCCAGAAAAAACGAATTAAGAAACTATCTACACCCCTGCTCAAACGCTCAGCTTTAATGGTTGTATTACCTAGGGAACCTTCCAGTATTACCCCGTCTTTCCACTTTTTGTTACCTCCTACTAAGCAGTGCCATTTTACCTCTTTTTTTTGTTGCATAGCCAGGTTAATATCCAAGAAGTCTGCATCAGGCTCTAAACAGAAAAGTTCTATTTCTCTGCCTGTTGGCAAGCGAAATAGCAACCTGGCTTGAACCACTTTAGTATTGTTGAAAATCAATCTTGCTCCCTCGGGCAAGGCATTGGGTAAGTTCCTGTATACCGATTCGTGGATTTCACCAGCCTTATACACCAACAACTTGCTCAAATCACGCTCCTTAAGCGGATACTTTGCAATACGATGAGGCTCTAACGGATAATCAAACTCTTCTATGCGTATGTCTTTCGTGCTGCTCATTTCAATCGGCATTTGCCGTACAAATATGTGCTAAAACGCTGATTTTCTTGTAACAAACTGATATAGGTCAGATTTAAATCGAATTTGAAAACCCTACTTTTGCAGCTTTCTAATTTCTAAACGTTTACAGCATGCAACTGTATAACAAAATTGACAAGCGCGTTTTGAAGGAGCGACTTATGCAAGAGCCCTTTAAACGCAAAACGGTATCGTTTTACAGATACGTTATCATTGAGAACCCACAGGATTTAAGAGATGAGCTCTACATCGCTTGGGATAAGCTCAATGCCTTTGGTAGAATTTATGTGGCAAAAGAGGGAGTCAACGCCCAAATGAGCGTGCCCGAGCACAATTGGGATGCCTTCGTACAGCACCTTCACGGCATGGAGATGTTCAAAGACATTCCGTTTAAAATAGCGGTAGAAGATGACGGTAAATCTTTTTACAAGCTCGTTATAAAAGTGCGCCATCAAATTGTGGCTGATGGCTTAAAGCCTGAAGATTATGATGTAACCAATGTAGGTAAACACCTATCTGCTAAAGAGTGGAACAGAGCCATGGCAGATCCAGAAACGGTAGTTGTGGATATGCGGAATCATTACGAGAGTGAGATTGGTCACTTCAAGAACGCTGTTTGTCCAGATTCAGACACGTTTCGCGATGAGCTCCCAATGGTCTTGAAAAAGCTAGAAGACAAAAGAGACAAGAAAATTCTTCTCTATTGTACAGGTGGTATACGTTGTGAAAAAACCAGTTCATACCTCAAGCATCATGGTTTTGAAGACGTGAATCAGCTATTGGGTGGAATCATTGACTACAAGCGCCAAGTAGACGCAGAAGGGTTAGACAACACGTTTGTTGGTAAGAACTTTGTTTTTGATGAAAGATTAGGAGAGAGTATCTCTGGAGAAATCATCTCTAGCTGTCACCAATGTGGAGAACCATGCGATACTCATACCAATTGTAAGAATGATGCTTGTCATCTTCTTTTCATTCAATGTGATGCGTGTGCTGCGAAATATGAGGGTTGTTGCACTCCAGAGTGTCAAGACTTCATTCATTTACCAGAAGAAGAACAACGTAAAATGCGCAGAGGGAAAGCAAAGCATGGAGACCAACGCAATGTATTTCACAAAGGAAGAGTAAGGCCTAAACTCAAAGAAATACTCAACGGTGAAGAACAAGAAGCCAATTAATTGTACTGACTTAGGTCATTTTATCCTTGTGGGGTCCGGGTAACTTTGCTTTCAATCTGAAAAATGAATTTGAATGCCTTTTTATCATAAACTCGGGAAAATCCCGCATAAGAGACACACCACCTTTAAAAAAGAAGACGGAAGCTACTATTATGAGCAGCTTTTTGGTACTGCAGGTTTCGCGGGTATGTCTTCATTGCTTTACCATGAGCATAGGCCCACTCAAGTAAAATCGCTGAAAGAACCGTATTCTGTTGCACCTGAAGTAGCCAAAGAAAATAACATGCAGTCTTATCGCATGAAAGGCTTTCAAGTTAAACCTACAGACGACTACCTGGAGAGCAGAACCACGGTTCTAACAAACAGCGATTGCAACATTGTATTGGCCGCTCCGCGTAAATCTCAAACGGAGTACTTTTATAAGAATGCAGATGCAGATGAGGTGATTTTTATCCACCGGGGAACGGGAACACTTCGTACGCTATTAGGGAATATCACATTCTCTTATGGCGATTACTTGGTGGTTCCTAGAGGTGTGATTTACCAGCTGGAATTTGACAGCGAAGAGAATCGATTATTCATAGTTGAAGGGTATCAACCCATTTATACACCCAACAGGTACAGAAATCACTTTGGGCAGTTGCTGGAGCATTCACCTTTCTGTGAGCGTGATATCCGCACACCAGAAGTGTTGGAAACGCATGATGAGAAAGGTGACTTTCTAGTGAAGGTGAAAAAGCAAAACATGATGCACGAATTGGTGTATGCTTCCCACCCGTTTGATGTAGTAGGTTGGGATGGCTACAATTATCCGTATGCCTTTTCTATTCATGATTTTGAGCCTATTACAGGGCGCGTACACCTGCCGCCACCCATCCATCAAACTTTTGAGTCTGCAGGATTCGTTATTTGTTCATTCGTGCCTCGTTTGTACGATTACCACCCTGAGGCAGTTCCAGCTCCATATAACCACAGTAATATAGACTCCGATGAGGTACTGTATTATGTAGATGGTGACTTCATGAGCAGAAATGACATAGAAGCAGGGCATATCTCATTGCATCCAGCAGGAATTCCACACGGACCGCACCCAGGAGCAATGGAAAGAAGTATTGGCGCCAAAGACACAGAAGAGTTAGCGGTAATGGTAGATACGTTTAAGCCATTGATGGTTACCAAAGCGGCTATGGGAATAGCAGATGATACCTATTTCCAATCTTGGCTTGAAAAGTAATTAGCCCGTTATGAATTCATAAATTCGCGACAGGCAGAAAAAAACAAAAATCAGAGGATATGGGAACAGATACAACCTCTTTACAATTAGAAAAAATATTTACTGAAGCAGAAGATTTTCTTCCGTTAAACGGTACAGATTACGTTGAACTTTATGTTGGTAACGCCAAGCAGGCCGCGCACTACTACAAAACCGCTTTTGGTTTTCAAGATATGGCATATGGCGGTTTAGAGACAGGGTTAAAAGACCGTGCATCTTACGTACTTCAACAAGATAAAATACGCTTAGTTTTAACCACTCCCCTTCATGAGGGTGGGCCAATCAACGAGCACTTGAGTGCGCATGGCGATGGCGTAAAAGTAGTGGCACTATGGGTAGATGATGCTACCAAGAGCTGGGAAGAAACAACCAAGAGAGGGGCCAAATCATTTATGGAACCCACTCGTGAAGAAGACGAGAATGGCTACGTAGTGAAATCAGGTATTCATACCTATGGCGACACCGTTCATATTTTCATTGAGAGAAGCAACTACAGCGGTATATTTTTACCTGGTTACAAGGCGTATCAAGGAGAATATCAACCAAGCGTAGTTGGTCTTAAGTATATAGACCATATGGTTGGTAATGTAGGTTGGAATGAAATGAATACGTGGGTTGAATTCTACGCTAAAGTAATGGGCTTTGCCCAACTCGTTTCTTTTGACGACAAAGACATTTCTACCGATTACACTGCACTCATGAGTAAGGTGATGACAAATGGTAACGGCCGTATCAAGTTCCCAATTAACGAACCAGCAGAAGGAAAGAAGAAATCTCAAGTAGAAGAGTATCTAGACTTTTACAATGGAGCGGGAGTACAACATATTGCTGTTGCTACTGATGATATAATTTCAACCGTAAAAGAAATGAGAGCTCGCGGAGTTGAATTTTTGCGGGTTCCAGAAACGTATTACGATACTGTATTAGACCGTGTAGGGCCTATTAATGAAGATTTGCAACCATTGAAAGAGTTGGGAATCTTGATAGATCGCGATGATGAAGGCTATTTATTACAGCTATTCACCAAGCCAGTTAGTGATAGACCAACCTTATTTTTTGAAATTATCCAACGCGAAGGAGCACAAAGCTTTGGTAAAGGTAATTTCAAAGCATTGTTTGAGGCCATTGAGCGCGAACAAGAGGTTAGAGGTACGCTTTAAAGCTTCAAACACATATATTTCTAAAAGCCGATGTGATTTTCACATCGGCTTTTTTGTGTCTATTTTGTTAGGCTTGTATATTAGAAGCAATGTTTAGAACGCTATCGTTTTTTTTCACCTCAATAATGTTTGCCACTGTTCAAGGCCAGCAAACCATATTTAAGCGCCTAGATTTGAATGATGAGGTTCGCGTAGAGGCGAATGTGCTGAAAGAAGACGAGCGTATTCCCCATGGTAAATATAGACAGCTATACCTTGCCAAAAAGCATGTAGAGGGCGTATACAAAAAGGGTAGGAAGCACGGAGACTGGAAGCGCTATTACAGTACAGGAGCCATAATGATTGAGGGTAGCTATGTGAATGGACTGCCCTCTGGAACATGGAAGCGCTATGACCCTAATGGTGTGGAAGTAGCACAATTCAGTTTCTTGGCTGGAATACCGGCAGGTCACTGGTCTTCAAAACTAGTTACAGGTGAAAAGGGAATGGATCTCATCTTTCAGAACGGCCTGCTTGTACAAGGTGTATTGTATCATTCAGATGGTAAACCCGCTCTGCTTTTGGAACAGCAAATTAGCAGTGGAGATACGCTGTTGTTTAGATCTTTGTATTACCCCAATCATCGAATTAAATCATATAAAGAATATAAGAACGGAAGAAAGCACGGCAGTCATATTGTCTACTATGCCAATGGTGCACGTAAAGAGGAGTTGATTTACAAAGAGGGTAAACTGCACGAGGTTGAATCCGTTCGGTCTTTAAATGGTCAACCTTTACAAAAAGGAAATTTATCTAAAGGTAC
>CBFIHE010000012.1:0-46486 GCA_965662345.1 Salibacteraceae bacterium | reverse complement strand
GAACAGGTGTATGGAAAAGCTATAATGCACTGGGTAATGTAACTTACACAGACACCATGAATAACCAAATAACTTGTGCCTACAACCCGCTAGATGTGCCTGAACCTGGTTTTATTGCCGTAGAAGAAAAGAATGGATTTTGGTACTTAAGTGAGGATGTTTTGGCAAAACCGTTACGTACTAGAAACCTACTGCATTATCTTCCACCTCTGCCGGGTGCATCTTTACTGGAGGAAAAACCTACTTATAAAGCACAAGTGATAGATTTTTTTGAACCGAAACCAAAAATGACTCCTGAGTATGTCCCTTTTTTCATTCCGGCTCACTACCCGGGTGAAGAGGGTGCTGAAACTTCTTTTTTTGAATCTCACCCAATATTATCAGAAGCTGGCAGAGAGCGCAAAGTGAAAGGCTCTATTCTCGTACGATTTCGTGTAGATGAATTAGGTGTTGTAGATGGAGTCGAGCTTTTAAGAGGCATTCACCCCGAAATAGATGCAGGAGCACTGGAGGTTATTCGCCAATCAACCGCATGGGAGCCCGGTCTATTTAATGGAATGCCAATTGCCACCTATGTTTTAAAGCGTATGGATGTGTACTATGACTAGTACATATTTGAATAACTCAAACATGAACTATCTATGATTAGAGCAATAATTTTCTTGTTAGTTGGTATAACAGTTACCAGTCAAGCACAAATTCTTACAGATGAATATGTTGTTGGCGAAGGGCTGAAAATCACTTTTGAATATGATATTGAAGCTCCAGGAGTTCCTCACGGGAGATACACCCTTTTCTTAAATGAGAGTATCATTCTAGAAGGAGAATTAAACCAAGGTAAGAGACATGGAAAATGGTTGGCATACAATGCTGCAGGCCGGTTAATGGTAGAAGGTTGGTATGCAAATAATGAGCCTTCTGGGAGGTGGAAACACTATCGGCCTTCAGGAAACTTATTGAGTGAGGTATCCTTTGAAGCAGGGAAGCGTGTAGGTACCTGGAGATCTTATCATAATAATGGAGAACCATGGAGTGTAATACTATTCTCGGTGCCAGATGAGCCCCAAGAAGCAGCTGTTTATTCCGCAGAAGGAAGTCTTCAGTACCATGAATTCTGGCAACCTACCGATACAGGGATGGTTGGTGAGCGCGAATTACATTTCCTAAGCGGAGGAGAGGCTTCTAAGACGGAACTGCACAATGGCGTGTTTGACGGAGTTCGAACATTGCGCCATCCGAATGGAGTAGTTTACGAACGCATTCTGTACGAGGCAGGAAAACCGATGGAGGTTTTAGAGATGCGAACGGATAAAGGGCAGCCTAGACAGGGAGGAACACTTTACGAAGGTACGGGTAAGCTTAAGCGTTATTATCCTGACGGATTGTTAAAATCTGTCTTGAAATATCAAAACGGACTGCCCGTGGATACCGCCATTTATTATTACCGCAACGGGTTCAAGCAGCGGGTAGAAGTTTACGCCTTGAGTGAAACAAGAAATGAAAGTGAGCTTGCGGCTTATACAGACTTTAACGAGGGGGGGAAAAGCAAGAAAATGGATGAATGTGAACAAGGAAACGGGAGAGATCATTAAAGTTGAGGGTAAAAAAAGGAATTACGGAGAGCGGATAGAAACGATTACAACATGGAAAGCCGGATGCAAATCTGAGCGAATTCGCAAATATGATGTCTACAACGAGCTGCTTGCCGAGTATCCTGGTTTACACGGAAGAATAGGAGCACGAGTTACACCTACAAAACGTATTGCGGAGTACCATCCGCTTTGCGATACAGCTGATAATGAATACTATATACATCGAAATAATCGCAATGACCTGTTATTAGACAGGTTTTTACCACTTGAACTTGGCTATGAGTTATTACCAGGGTTAATCCAGAGCATAGATACCCTACCGTGGAGCAAAAATGCCTACGCGGAAGAGGTTTACACTGCGAACATGCACCATGGAACAGCGGTTTACCCAGGTGAGCTTAGAGGGTTTCTGGATTTGAACCTCATTTATTTTTATCCCCAATGGGATGGAAGTGAGAAGATGTTGGTTTATGTGCTCGTGCGTGTAGACGAACTGGGCAATGTCACAAGCGCAGAAACTCCCATTATAGATAAAAAAGGGGCTTCAGCCGCATTGAAAAGACTGTTTGCAATCAATCCTTTATTCAGTCCGGCTTTTGTAAACGGACTTCCTGTTACCTCGTTTTACTTGTTGGAAGTGCTACTTTAAATATCTCTCGGTACCTCTGCTTTTTTCACGGCAGTTTTTAGGCGGTTAGATTCTACACGCTTTTTGAAGACCCAGCGATTTATGGGTTTAAACCAATTTGGCAAATCTTCTCGGTACACATCGCAGAATAGCACAACGCGCGTCTCATTGGTTTTATTCCAAACTTGGTGATTGAAGGTGTCGTCAAACAGTACATCTTCACCTGGTTTCCAGCTGTACTTTTCGCCACCATTCAAAATGTAACATTCGCCTTCTTCAGGAATAACCAACCCCAAGTGATACCTCCAAACTCCCTTGTAAAACCCCCTGTGAGGCGGAATGTGTTTATTGGGCCCCAAAATTGAAAACATGGCGGTTGTTACACCTGGAATTTGCTTGAGTATAGAAGCCGTTTTTGGAGCTTGTTCGCAATTGGCATCCATCCAATTATCATAGGCTTTAAAGATAAAAGTTCGCCATGGCACATCATCTTTAGCAGATATGTACTTCTGAATGCTGTCTATTTCATGAAATTTAGGAATGTTTTCTTGATGCTTTAAAATCTGCAGCAGCTCATCTCTAATATCTTCCCATTGGTTTAGCAATAAGTCATGCTCAGGAAAGTGTTTATCTACATCTACTATGGGTTTGTTCTTGAAAAAAAGCGACAAGAAGAAAGAGAATGGAATAGCAAGCAAACTAGGCTCAATAATGTAGAGCAACGCAATGAGAAATACCACTCCAAGAACAAGGTAACCAAGTATTTGCAGAACAATCATATCGGTAAGAAAGATTACACTTCGAAGATAGCAATACCTACATTTTGCTAAACGCCCTGTGTAGATAATTAATCTGCATCGTCATAAAAATCTTTAAGTCTGGTGCGGTAGGCGCTAAATAATTTCGACTTGGATACAAAGCCCTTGTACATTCCTTCTGCATCTAAAACAGGTAGATTCCAGGCACCGCTTGCATCAAATTTTTGCATCACCACCTCCATATTGTCAGATTCATAAATAAACTCAGGAGCAGAGGTCATCAGTTCATGCACTTTTAACTCTTCATACTTCTCTGGCAAAAACATTACCTCACGTATATCATTCAATCCAACTACACCTAGAAAGCGATTTTTCTCGTCAACCACAGGAAAAAGATTCCGTTGAGATTTGGCAACAATCTGCACTAAGTCGCCAAGGTTATTATAGGGTTGTATGGGTAAAAAGTTGGTTTCAATTTCACTTTTAAGATTCATTAGCGTGAGTACGGCTCTGTCTTTGTGGTGAGTAATTAACTCACCTCTTCTGGCAAGCTGTCTGGTATAAACAGAGTGTGGAGTAGCGTACTTCACTGTGATAAATGCAATGGAACTAGTGATCATTAAAGGCAGGAATAAGTCATATCCGCCTGTAATTTCAGCAATTAAGAAGATACCGGTGAGCGGTGCATGCAGAACACCTGCCATTAACCCACCCATAGCTACCAAAGTAAAGTTTGAGGTTGATAGTTCTGCCAGTCCCAGCCCTTTTACCAATCTAGAAAAAGCATAGCCTGTAAGCGTACCTAGGAATAGCGAAGGAGCAAAGATGCCCCCAACGCCACCACTCTTAAGCGTGAGAACCGTGGCCACCGTTTTCAGTAAAATGAGTGCAGCTAAGGCAGTAACAACAATAAAAAAGTTATCGCTCTGCGGTAACCAAAATATTTTTGCAATAACATCGGCTTCATGCCCTGTTATAAGTGCGTTTATAATGGAGTAACCTTCACCGTATAAAGGAGGAAAAGCATAAATAAGGGCACCTAATAAAGAAGCTCCAATTAGAGCACGCACAAAAACAGATTTAACCTTCTCCATGGCATTTGCAATGAAGAAATATACTCGGGTAAAATAGACCGATACTACTCCCGCAGTAATCCCCAGAAGCACGTAGAAAAAGGTATGTCCTGGGTTAAACGCATCGGTTAAATCGAAGTGAAAGAGAATTTCATCCCCGAATAACAACCTTGAAGTTAAGGTAGCTGAAATGGTGGCCAATAAAATAGGAACTAGCGAAACGGCAGATAAATCAATCATGATTACTTCTAAGGCAAAAACAATTGCTGCTACTGGAGCCTTAAAAAGTGCCGCCAATGCGGCTGAAGACGCACAGGCAATGAGTAATACTTTGGTTTTATAATTGAGTTGAAGGGTTTTTCCCAAATTAGAACCCATAGCAGTTGTGGTTGCAACGGTTGGTCCCTCTAGACCTACAGAGCCTCCAAAACCTACGGTTATGGCAGCACTAATGATAGAGGAATACATCCCCTTTTTATCCATATTGGCATTGCCTTTGGAAATAGCATAAAGCGCATTGGGTATACCATGCCCAACTTGGGTTCTAAGAATAAACTTTACTACCAAAACGGTAATAAAAACACCAACAACAGGATACAGAAAAAGCAAGTAATCATCTGCTGCACTAATACCTGTAGTGAGCATTACCTCAACCAGGTGAACGGTATTTTTAATGACTACGGCAACAAACCCTGAGATAAGGCCAATGAGCAAACTCAATAGATAAACAAACTGCTTGTCTTTCAAGTGCTTATTACGCCATACCAGAAAGTCTTTCAAGGTGTCTTGAAACCGTTTTTGAGCTTCTGAAAACATAGTAGCGCGAAACTACAGTTTAACCAGAATTTCTGCGGCTTTTTCCAAAGTATCGTTCTCTTTGGCAAAGCAGAAACGGAGTACGTGATTGTACACAGGGTTGTGATAGAAAACAGAAACAGGTATGGAGGCTACCTTATACTTTTTAGTGAGCAAAGCCGCAAAATCAATATCCTTGTCATCGCTCAGCTTTTCGTAACCAAGTAACTGGAAGTAAGTGCCTTGAGAGGGTTTAGAAGTAAACCTAGATCCCTTAATGGCATTTAAAAAGAAGTTGCGCTTCTCTTGGTACATGGCTGATACTGATAGATAGTTATCAGGTTCTTTTATGAACTGTGCCAAGGCCACTTGTACTGGGTGATTCACCGTAAACACATTAAACTGATGTACTTTCCTAAATTCTGCCATCAAGTTTTCAGGTGCCATTATATAACCCACTTTCCAACCTGTGGCATGGAAGGTTTTACCAAAAGAACCTACAACAAAGCTACGTTCTGCCAGGCCTGGGTATTTCGCAACACTCTGATGTTCTTCTCCGTCAAAAACTATGTGCTCGTAAACCTCATCGCTCAGCACCACAATATCATTACCAGTTGTGATGCGCTCTAGTTGTATAAGGTCGTTGGCGGTGAAAATAGTACCTGTTGGGTTGTGTGGTGTGTTAATAAGGATCATGCGTGTTCTGCGCGTCACCAACTTTTTCACTTCATCCCAATCTATTTTAAAATCAGGAGCTTGCAGGGGAACGTAAATGGTTTTTCCACCTACCAATTCAACAGCAGGAGCATAGCAATCGTAGGCTGGGGTGAAAATAATCACCTCATCTTCTTCTCTAATTAAAGACTGAATAGCTGTGAAAATGGCCTGAGTAGCACCCGCAGTTATAGTTATCTCAGTATCTGGATTGTATTGTGCTCCATACAGGCTTTCTGTTTTAGCCGCTACCGCTTCTCGCAAAGGCATATAGCCTTGCATAGGTGGATATTGATTATACCCATTTCGCATAGCTTGGTGCGTTAGCTCAATAAGTTTTTCGGATACGGGAAAATCAGGGAAGCCCTGAGACAAGTTGATGGCATCGAATTCTCGTGCCATTTGACTCATAACAGTAAAGATGGTTGTACCTACTTTGGGTAACTTGGAGCTTAGAGCATTAGGATATTCCACGCGCAATTGCTTTAAACATCGGGGCGACAAATGTAGCCAAAAACGCCCTCCAACTAAGCGTAAAACACACTGATTATAATCTCGAACAAAGAAGACTTCCAAAGTGTTTGGTTTTCATGGAAGTACAAGCCAAACGAATTATCGAATTGAAGTATGTGCTACGCGAAGGTGACCCTAACGGACCCGTTTTAGAGGTTATGGATGAGCATTGGCCTTTCAAATTTATGTTTGGGGCTGGTGTTATGTTACCAGCCTTTGAACGCGAGTTAGAAGGTCTGCCAGACGGAGCTCCATTTGAATTCACCCTAAAAGCCAAAGATGCCTACGGAGAGGCTGATGCAGAAAAAAAGGTTCAACTTTTTACTGATGATATAGATGAAAATGACCGGTTTCCAATGGATGCGTTTGAAGAAGGCGACTTCATTACACTTACAACTACAGATAAAAAGCAAGTGGCAGGCGAAATAATTCAGCTTGGCGATAATTACCTAGTAGTGAACACCAACCACGTAATGGCTGGTAAAGACCTTCATTTTGAGGGAAGAATACTATTTATTCGTGAGGCTCGAACAGATGAGTTGGAGAACAACAGGTACATAGAGCCAAACGGTTACCGTAGTCATAGTACATTAAAGCAGCCTCCTAATGTTTGAGTTTAGTTTGACAGAGTTCTTAGATACGCTTACCCCAGTGTTTAAAGAAGAGGGCTACGAGTGGATGGCAAGTGGGCAACAGTACATTAAGCAGCATGCAAATGGCTTTAACGCAGTTGTATTTTCTCCATCTGTATATGAAGATGAGGTTATTTTAGAAGTGAGTCTGGGCAGCAGGCATCGGCTAGTTGAAGAGCTTATGGGTGCTATAGGTAAGCAGGGGTTAAACAACAGGTACCAAAGCTTTTCTGCCATTACTACTTTAGGCAAGCAACTTGAGTTAAAACATAAACGGCTGCGAACGGGTAGCCCAGAACAAACCGCTGAACTGACCGAGGCGTTGATAGATTTTTTTGAATCTGGAGGTCTATCACTACTAGAGAAACTATCTACTAGAGAAGGTCTAAACAAGGCGCTTAATTACGAGCCAGAAAACCCATCATTATTTGCCAACAATCAACTGTTGCGTTGTTTTAGAGGGCTTGCTGTAGCTCATATTGTAGACGCTCCAGATTTACAGACTTTGGCACAAACCTATGAAGAGAGATTAACTAAACTTGGGGCCCCTCAAGAAATGCAAAGATCATTTGTTCGTATGTACGAGTACTTCAGGGCATTTGGGCTAAACTAAATCTGCCTATCGGCTATGCCTTTAACATCTTTGTAGAGCTTTTTTACGATACCTTTTTCATCAGGATTGTACATCCAACAGTGGTCAAAAGCATCTATTACTTCTTCATTAGCCTGATCTGTAATTACCAAGCTGTGGAACTGAGTACCTGCATTTACTTGTTGGTGCTTCATACGCTGCCTCAAGTCATCAGATATCCGGTACATGATAAAGTCTGAAATGATGAGCACATCTGCATCTTGATAGTCATTTTGCTCTAGTTGTTCTAAAGACTCATTCAATGCTAGACTAATATCTGTACCTCCTTGAAAACTCATTTGTAAGAACTTGGCAACGGCATCTATGCTTTTGCTTAGGTTGTAAAGGTCAATGGTTTTGATACCCGTTGAAAAGTTAATGAGATAGGCTTTTCGCTCTTCTTCTCCTGCCATTTTAAGGATGGCAAAGCAAAGTACCTTAGCTATGCGTTCTGGGTCACCCTCCATGCTTCCGCTTGTATCTACGCATACTATAAACGGACCTTTTTCTTTCTTCTTTACAGTTTGGTATGATTCGCTGATTATGTCTTCGCTCTCAACGAGTTCTTTATCGTTGTACTGATGAGTCATTAGTTGCTCATCTGCAAATTTTTTGAGAAACAAGTCTTCAGTAGCTGGGTGACCTAAGAGCCCTATTTCTGAGCTCAGCATTGCATTTAAATTATTGCTTTCGGTTACACCTGTAATTTCACTCTTTAAATGTGGCTGTGGCTCATATTTACCCGTAACCACAACTTTTTCATAAGTTTCTTCTTCTGTTTCAATTTCAGCCGCTCGCATCTTACCCAGAATATCGGCTAGTTTGCGCAAGCTTTCCTCATCTTGCAGTAGGGCATCGTACTTCTTGAGAACGTCAAATGATGTTTCATTCCACAGTTGCCTGCTCATATCCCAATACCTGCCAGCATATTCTGTAAATGGACTCAAAATGGAGGTGAGCTTTTCAAACTCCTCTGCCTTTGCATCTAGCATAGACTTGAAAGATTCTTGTTCTTTTTGCAATTGCGAGAGCTGGTACTCCAGTATTTTCGCTTGCAACCTAGAGTCCCAAGAGCCCAATAAGTCTGTGTAAATGCGCTCTATTTCAGCGCGTTCATCAGAAGAAATGGACTCTAATTCCCTACCTCTTATGAGCTCTTTAAAACGTTTGGCATGAAAACTAGGGTCTAGCTCTTCCCTTGTGTAATAGCTACCCACTTTTCCAACGAGGTATCCATGGCTACGCACAAATTGCCTCAGGTGCCTTACTCCCCAACTTTCTAGTTCTTGAGCCTCATCTTGATGGGGATGCTCTTTGCCTATTCGTTGAAAGGTTTTTCTAAACCAGTACAGGGTATCGCGTAAAATCTGCGCTCCCATGGTCTCGTTAGATTGGCAAAGTTTAATTAGGGTATCGTTGCCAAAAAGTGAATCCAATGATTGAGAAAAGTAACGTGCGTAATTGGTGTTTAGCTCAGAAGGTTCAGGCGATAGAGGAACCAGTTTTTTACGCAGATAATGCGCAAAATATACACGTGTGGGTCTGTCTAAAATACCGCCAAAGGCAATAAATCGCTCCAGTTCTTCTTCTATCTCTTTCTGCGGACTCATCTTAACGTTAACCCCTACACTACCTAAAAGTTTTACATCATGCAACAAGACTTGCGCACTACCTTCGCACCGTTTTGAAAAGTTTAAAAACACGTTGGCATTACATTAAAACCTGGAAGTTGGCATACCCTGTTATGCTGAGTCAATTTGGGCAGGTAATGGTGGGTCAAGCAGACTCCATTATGGTGGGTCAGCTTGGAACCATACCGCTTGCCGCAGCCACCCTGGCAAATAGCATTTTTGTGGTACTTATGATTTTTGGTATTGGAGCCAATTATGCCATTAGCCCACTGGTAGCGAATGCTGATGGTGAAAAAGACCATGAGGGTATAGCCGATGTGCTACAGAATGGCTTATTCATGAGCTTTATTCTTGCTTTGATTCTTAGTGTCTTGCTAGGAGGTGTTGCATTCACGCTGAACTACATGGGGCAAGACCCAGCAGTAGCTGATGCTGCATTTGAATACTTACTACTGTTAGATGCGGGCATGGTGCCGATGTTGTTGTTCTTTGCGCTTCGCCAATTTGCCGAGGGACTCTCAAGCACCAAACCAGCAATGGTAATTACCGTATTAGGTAACCTGTTAAACATTGCGTTAAATTATGTTCTTATTTACGGAAAGTTTGGTTTCCCCGCCCTTGGCCTCAACGGTGCCGGATGGGCTACGTTACTCGCACGATTAATCATGTTATTGGCTATGTTGATATTGATAGCTACTCAAGAACTGTTTAAGCAATATTGGACTGGTATTTGGCAGCGAACGAGAAACCGAATTGTAGCCAACAGATTAGTACAAGTTGGTGTGCCTACGGGTTTACAAATGATTTTTGAAGTAGGGGCCTTTGCCTTTGCGGCCTTAATGAGTGGGTGGATCTCACCAGAGGCACAAGCAGCGCACAATATTGCCATTAGCTTGGCAAGTATCAGTTACATGGTAGCAAGCGGATTAGCGGCAGCTGCTACCGTAAGGGTAGGAAATCAACTAGGTAGAAAAGACATAGCTAACTTAAAGCAGTCGGCTTGGGTTTCGTACGTGTTAGTGGGCTTATTCATGGTTTTCTCTGGTGTGGTTTTCTTGGTAGGGAAAGACGTATTACCCACACTTTATATTGATGAACCAGAAGTGGTATCCATCGCATCTTCGTTACTTGTTATTGCCGTTATGTTCCAACTTAGTGATGGCATACAAGCGGTGGGTTTAGCTGCTTTACGTGGGCTTACAGATGTTCGTATTCCAACCTGGATCACGTTTTTCGCCTACTGGGCGTTTGCATTGCCTGCTTCTTATGTGCTTGGGTTTTCCTTTAACTTGGGGCCAGAAGGTATTTGGTACGGGTTAGCCTTTGGGCTTACGCTATCTGCAGTATTACTGGGTTGGCGTTTTAGTTACCGCGTAAAAGAGTTGGCCAAGAAACCAGAATTTCAGCGCCAATGAACAAAGAGATTCTAAAGGATATAGTAACGGTAAAAATGCCTTTCGGAAAATACAAAGGCTCCTTGTTGTGTGATTTGCCTGTTGCTTACTTAGAGTGGTTTTTGCGCAAAGGCGGATTCCCTAAAGGTAAACTGGGCGAGCAGTTGGCTACGGTTTACGAGATTAAATTGAATGGCCTGCAAGATGTTATCACAATACTTAAAAAGCAGTTTGTCACTTAGCGTGCTTTTTTAGGTCTATAGAATATAAGTACTTGTATGCCAAGGGCAATCAACAAAAGGATACCCAATTCTAAATAAGAGAGAAACGAGTTTCTGTTTAGCAAATCTTCTGCTTGAAGGTGCTTCCTTCTTCCCTCCTTCAACTGTATGGCATTAAGCGATCTCAAATTCTCAAGAATGGCTTCCGTTCTTTTGACAAGGGCGTCTCTATCCATGGGGTCTAGGTTTTTAAGCCTGCTGTAATTGCGTTGGAATCTTTTGAACTCCTCATTCTCTGAAATGGTAAGCTTTGTACCACCAAAATCAGTTATTAAAGAATCTACATGGTTAAAATTAAAAGCCAATAGCGCAGCGCTGTCTAGCTTTTCTATGTGGTGTATGTTTTCAGATATTTCGTAGAGATATGCTTTCGCTACCAAACGATCTTCGTAAATAGAATTGATATTTTGTTGAATAGATTCAAAATGCTTTTGGTCTAAACGGTTGGTGCCTAAAATGAGAATAAAAACCAAACCGAGAGACAAACCTATTTGCCATCTTTGAGCTGAAGTTCGCGTTAACATAATGAACAGTTTATGATTGATTGTTATACGAATCTAATCATTAAATCACTTCAGGTATAAATAAGAAAAGAGTAGAAGCCCATGAAATTCGGAAAGCTAAATACTCCCGAAGGCATAGATTTCGCAATTCCCCCAGATGGTCCTATAACCAATAAACTGGCAGAAGGAACGTCTTTTAAACTCTATTCTGGAGGTACGCAATTTGGCAGGCCAGAGTGGGTAGGGAATTGGTTCCCAGAAAAGACCAAGCAAGCCGATTTTCTTATACACTACAGCAAACTATTCAACACCATTGAGCTAAATGCCACGCATTATCGCATTTTTCCATTGAATACCGTTGAAGGCTGGTCCAAAAAGGTGGGTGAAGACTTCAGGTTCTGCCCCAAATGGCCGCAAAGCATAACCCATCGCAGAAGATTCAAGAATGCACAAGACATAACAGACGATTTCTTGGCAAGTATATCTGGCCTAGGTCAGAACTTGGGTCCGTGTTTCATTCAGTTACCACCAAATTATACTACCCAAAAAGCCGATGCCTTGTTTCATTATTTACATGATTTACCCAGAGACTTTAAGGTAACCGTGGAGTTTAGGCACCCCTCATGGTTTGAGAAAAATGCTGCTATGTTTTATAATGAGCTACATGTATTAAATGTTGGTGCATGTATGAGTGATACCGCTGGAAGACGAGACGCCTTGCACCTTCAACTATCCGCCCCATTTGTATTGCTGCGTTTTGGTGGTTATGAGTTACACACCTCTGACTATGCGCGAATGACAGATTGGACCGAACGCTTTGTGCAATGGAAATCCAAAGGGATTGAAGAAATACACCTCTTAATGCACCAGCCCGATAGTTTAAAAACCCCAGAAACATTGGCATGGTGGAATACGCAATTGAATGAACGGTTTGGGTTGAAACTGCCCATACCTAAACCAATAGTAAAGCAATGTTCGCTGTTTTAAAAGACACAAAAAAAGCGCCATGTTACCAAAGCGCTTTCGTAATGAGATTGTGAAAGTCTTATTTCTTCTCAGACTTTTTTTCTCCGCAAGATTTCTTAGCTGAAGATGAACAGCAGCTTTTCTTTGCACTAGATTTTTTCTTCTTTTTCTTTTTTGATTTTGGATCTTCTTGATTTGGCTCGCTTTGTGTAGCCTCTACATCAGAAACAGAAGAAGAAATGGCAGCTACAGTGTTTTGACTAAACAAAACAAACACTGCTAATGCCGCTACAAGGGAAATTCTTTTAATCATATCATGAATTTTAAGAAAATAAAACTACACTATCTGCCTGATGTAAGACGAATGAATAACATTCATTAACAGTTTTATGGCATTTTTCCAACGAGCTTGAAGTAGTCTTTTAGTGTTTTTTTAAGCGAGAGTCGCTCATCACCACGTTCAAAAATTGGCCTCCACCCCATATCTGTTTCTAAAAAGTAGTTGTTTTCTGAATTTCGCAGTGCCATGTAGAAATGCGATGCAAAGGTGTAATGCTCAAGGTTGTTCCACCTACTTATGGTTAAAGTGTCTCTTGCGTCATTACCGTTAACAATAGACAATCTTAACGTATCTGGTTTTTGCCAACCAGAATGAGGTTCTAGTAACACATAGGCCTCATCATTCAGCCAGTTTTGTACAATAGCAAAGGAGAAGCCAGGAAGATTTGTATCAGAATTATGTGATTTAATGCGGTAGAGCTTGAAGTTCGCATCCTCTCTGAGCTCAATGGTGTAGTAATAGGAACGGAGATTTTTAAAGTAAAGCTCCTCGTTTTCTGGCATAGAGAAGCTTGCGGAATCTAGTCTGATGGGTCTATCTTCTGGAAAAGTGAATACCAGAATGGCAAGCATTAGCAAAAACCAAGCAATGAAAATGCGTTTTAAATTTACCTTTAACATTGATTAGAAAACAAACTAGTATAGCCCTTGTTTACTCACGCTACATCACCAGCATTAATTTTTTTAAAACACTCTAATTAAAAATCTGTTATTGATTCATAACCATGAAGGGTTGGAGATATATACAAACGAACAAAGACATTTCGCTTCAAGAGTTGAGCGAGCATGGCAAGGTTATGCTTGTTTTTTTGCGTCATTTTGGTTGTACTTTTTGTAGAGAGGCAATGGCAGACCTGAATGAGCGCAGAGCCGAGATTGAAGAACACGATACCACTATTGTACTAGTTCATCAGGTTGGTGAATCGTATGCTAGGCAAATATTAGAAATCTATAACTTAGATGATTTACACCGCATATCAGACCCAAATTTGGAGCTGTACAATGCCTTTGAGTTAGAGCGTGGCTCTTGGAGACAAATGTTTGGACTACGCGTTTGGTTGAGAGGATTTGTAGCAGGAATACTCAAAGGTCATTTGGTTGGTCCTGAGCAGGGAGATGGATGGCAAATGCCAGGGGTGTTTGTGGTGTATAAAAATAAGATCATTAAGAAATTTAAACATCAATACGCCTCAGACCGTCCAGATTATGTGCAACTTGCCGCCTGCGAGATTCAAACTTCATGATAGCACGTATTGTAGGTTCCGGAATTGCAGGAATCGCCACATCAATTCGCCTGTCACACACAGGTTATAAAGTTTTCGTTCACGAAGCAAATCACTATCCGGGAGGCAAACTAACTGCCTTTGAGCAAGATGGCTATCGCTTTGATGGGGGTCCTTCTCTTTTTACTATGCCCTTTTTGGTAGACGAGTTGTTTAGACTCACAAAAAGGAACCCTAAAAACTACTTTAATTACAAAAGACTAGATAAAACGTGCCACTATTTTTGGGAAGATGGAACAGTAGTACATGGCTATGCCCAACCAGAAGCATTTGCAGATGAAGTGTTTTCAAAGCTAGGGGTTCAGCGTGAATTTGTGCTTGCTTTCTTGAAGCACAGCGCTATGCTTTATGATCGAACCGCACCAATATTCTTAGAAAAATCATTGCACAAGCTGAGCAACTACTTAAGCAAAGATGTGCTTAGGGCATTAGTGAAAGTGCATAAGTTCAACCTGCTGAACACCATGGATGAGGTGAACAAGAACAGATTAAAGCATCCTAAATTGGTACAACTGTTCAATCGCTTTGCCACATATAACGGAAGTAACCCTTACAAAGCGCCTGGAGTACTCAGTATTATTCCACATCTTGAGCATAATCAAGGAGCCTATTTTCCAGAAGGGGGTATGCACGCCATTACCAACACCCTGGTAGACCTTGCTAAAGATATGGGCGTAACATTTGATTTTAACCAACGGGCGAGTGAAATTAGGGTGAATGCTGGTAAAGCAGACGGTATTTGCGTGAATGAAGAATGGTTAGATGCAGATATTGTAGTGAGCAACATGGATGTAGTCCCTACCTACCGCAAACTGTTGAAAGACCAGCCAGCACCAGAGCGTACCTTAGAGCAAGAGAGAAGCAGTTCTGCACTTATATTCTATTGGGGTATAGCCGATGTTTTTCCGGAATTAGACGTTCACAATATCTTATTTACAGAAGACTATCAAAAAGAGTTCACGGCTTTGTTTGATACAAAAACAGTTGTAGATGACCCAACTGTGTATATTCATATCTCTAGCAAGGCCGCACCTGAAGACGCCCCTCGCGGGTGCGAGAATTGGTTTGTAATGATTAATGTACCAGGTAATAATGGGCAAGATTGGGATACTATTATTCCGCAAGCACGGAAGACTATTTTAGAAAAAGTGAGCCGTATTCTTGGTAAACCCATTGAACCGTTAATTCAAAATGAAAGCATTCTAGAGCCGCGGTTGATAGAAGAGCGTACAAGCAGCTATACAGGGGCTCTTTACGGTTCAAGCAGCAATACCGCACTCAGCGCATTTTGGAGGCATCCCAATTTCTCGCAGCGCATAAAGAACCTATACTTTTGCGGAGGTAGCGTTCATCCAGGTGGCGGCATTCCGTTATGTTTGCTTTCAGCAAAAATTGTTGGCGATCTCGTACCCAAGGCTTCATGAAACAACTTGAAAAAGAACACTACGCCTTATTGGTGTTATTTGTATTGCTCGGGGTAGGGGTGTATGGTCTCAACTCATCTTATGTTGAGTGGTTTAAACTTCTTACTCCCTTAAATTTGCTTATTTCTACTGGCTTAGTGCTTGCTTTTCATAAAGGGAAAAACAGCACTTTCTGGTTAGTAGTACTTGGTGTTTACCTTACTGGTTTTTTGGTAGAATGGGCAGGCGTTGCCACTGGTGTTTTATTTGGAGAGTATGCATACGGTGCAACACTCGGCTTCAAGCTGTTTGATATTCCGCTTATGATAGGCGTAAATTGGCTTATGCTTGTGCTTGCCGCAGGAAGTGCTGTTAATCGTGTTCCCCTCCCTTGGTTTGTAAAAGGTCCGCTTGCTGCTGCTCTCATGGTATTCTTGGATTTTTTGATAGAGCCAGTGGCTATGAAGTACGATATGTGGGTTTGGCAAGATGGAATTATTCCTACCCAAAACTATATAATGTGGTTGGCTGTTTCTTTGGTAATGTGTTCTGCGTACTTTTATATTAAGTTCAACAAGGTGAACAAAGTAGGTGCGGGATTGTACTTACTATTATTTGGGTTCTTTGCCCTATTAAACTTTACACTCTAATGCAAGCATTTCTCCATACCGGCATTATTGTAGGTACGTTCCTCTTCATGGAATTCATGGCGTGGTTCATGCACAAGTACGTGATGCATGGAATAGGCTGGTACTTTCACAAAGATCATCATCAAAAAGAGCCAGGGTTCTTTGAGAAGAACGATGTCTTCTTTTTAATATTTGCTGTTCCCAGTTGGTTGTTTATTATGCTGGGAATGATGGCAGGAAACTGGTGGCTTCCAGATATTGGCTTTGGGATTGCAGTTTACGGCTTCTGCTACTTCTTGGTGCACGATGTTTTTATTCATCAGCGTTTTAAGTGGTTTAGAGGTGCAAACAGCCCGTATTGGAAAGCCATTAGAAAGGCACATAATGTTCATCATAAGTACAAGGGCAAAGAAGACGGGGAATGTTTTGGCATGTTAGTGGTGCCGTGGAAATACTACAGAGATGCATTCAAGTCTAGTAAACGCACACAAGTATCAGGGTAATGCTAGAAACACCTTGGCTATACTTGATGCTCAATGCTATGACGGTCTCTATACCGTTACTCAGAAGTTTTGAATCTAGAATTGCTTTTTACGCAAGATTCAAGGCGCTATTCTTGGCTATTTTTCTTGTAGGTGTTTTTTTCTTGGCTTGGGATGTCTGGTTTACCTCTATGAAAGTTTGGGGCTTTAACCCCAAATACCTAAGCGGGGTTTACTTATTTGAGTTGCCCTTGGGCGAGTATCTCTTCTTTCTTACCGTGCCCTACGCCTGTGTTTTCATTTATGATGTGGTCAATTACTTCTGGCCAGAGAACCCGTATTTCAAAGCTAAAAGCAGAAATATTACCGTTTTCATCATCGGGTTTTCATTCGCCATGGCCGCAGTTAAGTTTAATCAAGCGTATACGTTCTCAACTTTTTTGCTGTTAGGCTCTTTTCTTAGCTATTTGCATTATTACGTAAAACCCAAATGGCTACCAAACTTCTATAGGGCCTACCTGGTGGGGTTATTGGGCTTTTTCTTGGTAAACGGTATTCTCACAGGAACTGGAATCGAAGAACAGGTAGTTTGGTACAACGAGGGGGAGTTCTCAACCGTTCGTATAGGTACCATTCCGTTTGAAGACATCTTTTACGGAATGCTATTAATACTTCTAAATGTATTCCTCTACGAGTTGTTCATTGACAAGTTCAAGCTTAATAGAACTCAGAAGTAAATCATACCCTCTTCTCGGTCTCCAATAGCGTTGTAGTTTTCCTGCGCAAAGCGATGTGTTCCAACCAAGGCGAGTATAGCATCAAGCTGATGTTGGTTTTGTGGTGTAGGGATATTCCAACCCGTGGCTTTCTCAATTTTCAATTTGTGCAGAATGAGTAGAGAAGGATCTTTCTTGTAGTCTTGAAGCTCCATTTTTGAAGCTTGTGCTTTGGGGTAGGTTTCCAAAACTTCAATGTTTAACGCACTCAATTGCGACTTGAGCTCCATCGCCCTTGCGGTGAGCCCGCCCAAAAACATCGGACTCATTGCTTTGAGTTCAACATCGGCTTTGCGGTAGTGATAATTTGAAAAACCAGGCAGATTGCGGTAAACTCCGGGTAATGAAAGAGGAGCATCAATTCCTATTAGGGAGGGCTGAAGTATTTCAATTTGCTCTAAAATGAATTGGTCTGCACTTTTCTTCTTTTCGCTTTGCACGATAGAAACCTCGTTCTTTTTCAACGATGCAATAGCCGTTGTTCCTGCCATTTTGGCTCCATAATCTATTCCACAAATCATATCAAACAAAGGAATCGTTAAGGCTGTTTGTTTAACATGGCGCAAAAAACACTTCGCTTGGTATTGGGAGACCAACTTAATGCCAAGCATTCCTGGTATAAAGAAAGAGATCAACACGTAACCTATCTAATGGCAGAAATGCATGAGGAGGCTACCTACGCAACGCATCACATTCAGAAAATAGCAGGGTTCTTCTTAGCCATGCGCACCTTTGCCAAAGCCTTGGAAGCGGCTGGTCATGAAGTTTGCTACTTTAGGTTAGACGATATGCAAAATGAATCCTCTTTCCCCACCTTAATAAGCAAGTTGATTGAACAAGAGGGTTTTGAGCGTTTTGAATATCAGTTACCAGATGAGTATCGCTTAGATCAAGCCCTTTCAGGTCTTGCAGAAAAACTGAATATTCCCGTAGCGGTATGCGATACTGAGCATTTTTTAACCGATAGAGGTTTCTTGGAGGAATTCTTCAAAGGCAAGAAACAATTCCTAATGGAGAGTTTCTATCGCGCTATGCGAAAGAAATACGGTGTTCTCATGGAGGGGAATCAACCCGTTTCTGGCAAGTGGAATTACGATGCAGAGAATAGAAAAAAGATGCCAGATTCTGTGGAGGTTCCTCGCGCCTTAACCTTTTCGCATGATGTAACAGAGATTGTTACCACCATAAACGGGCAAGGCATTCAAACCATTGGCGAGATTCAACCCAAGCGTTTTATTTGGCCCAAAAACAGAAAAGAGAGTCTGGAGCTTCTGGATTTCTTTGTAAAGCAATGCCTACCAGACTTTGGCACCTATCAAGATGCCATGACTACTAGAGATTGGAGCCTGTTTCACTCTAGACTTTCGTTTAGCTTGAATACCAAAATGCTGCATCCGTTGGAAGTGGTGGAGAAAGCAGTGGAAGCCTATGAATCTGGGGCGGGCATTTCACTATCACAAATTGAAGGCTTTGTTCGCCAAATAATAGGGTGGCGAGAATACATGCGTGGTATTTACTGGATGCATATGCCAGAGTATAGAGACTTAAACTTCTTTAGTCATGAACGGAAATTGCCAGACTGGTATTGGACGGGAGAAACTGATATGGCTTGTTTAAAGCATGCAATATCACAAAGCCTAGAGTATGGCTATGCGCATCATATTCAACGCTTAATGGTTACTGGAAATTTTGCTCTGTTGGCCGGAATTCATCCCGATGAGGTTGATGCATGGTATTTGGGCATCTATATAGATGCGCTTGAGTGGGTAGAGATTACAAATACCCGAGGTATGAGTCAATTTGCCGATGGAGGAATAGTAGGAACCAAACCCTATGTGTCTAGCGCATCATACATGCATAAGATGAGTCACTATTGCGTTGGGTGTAAATACGATCATAAAAAGAAGACAGGAAAAGACGCATGTCCTTTCAATAGCTTGTACTGGCATTTTTACGACCGACATAGAGATAAGCTGGCTAAGAACCCAAGAATAGGGATGATGTACAGAACCTGGGATAAGATGGACCCAGCCAAACGTGCAGATTATCTTAATCAGGCAGAATTTTATCTATCTAAATTGAATGAGTTGTAGAAAAACACCTGCACTTTCACTGTGAAACTACCCCAGAAAGGCTATTGCCTAATCTGGAAACCAATCAACCGCTTTATACATCAACATCACTTATAGCAGCTTCTCCAGGTTGAGGTGCAGGCGTTCTTCAATAATCTTAAGAATGCGCTTATTCAATTCAAAGGCATGCTTTTGATAGAATTTGAACTCCTCCATGGTAAAGAGAGAGGTAACTGTATGAATCAGAGATTGCTTTAACTTAACATCTTGGCTAATCAATAACTTGACCAAGCGCTTCTGTTCCGTTTGGTTGAAAGCGTTAAAGGCCTTGTGTTTTACTGCTAACTCATTCTTTATCTGTGAATAAATGAGTGTGCTCTGAAAACGAATAATTGGTAATAGCGTGTGCTGTTCAAATTGTCTAAGATCACCTACCCCAACATGCGTTTGTTGTCTTACCCTTTTAAGTTGATCGTCTCTAGACTGCTCCATACACAAAAGAAACAGTCGTTATTTCAAATAGTTTTGAAATAATTGATAGAAAGAGGCCGTTTTATGATGAATAGTAATGAATTAAGCTTCCAGACTTTTCAAAACACCTATTAAGCTTACTTTTTCATGTAGTATTTCTTGTAAACCGTCTATGCTCACGCGTTCTTGCTCCATACTATCGCGGTGGCGAATGGTAACGGTATGGTCTTCCAAACTTTGATGGTCTACCGTAATGCATATAGGAGTACCAATAGCATCTTGTCTGCGATAGCGTTTCCCTATTGAATCTTTCTCATCGTATTGCAGGTCAAAATCAAATTTTAAGGTATTCATGATTTCACGTGCTTTTTCAGGGAGTCCGTCTTTCTTAGTTAATGGCATTACAGCGGCTTTGATAGGCGCTAGGAAGCTCGGAATGCGCAATACCACACGTTGTGAGTTATCTTCTAACGTTTCCTCATCAAAAGACTCACTGAGAATAGCCAAGAACATCCGGTCTAAACCAATAGATGTCTCTACAACAAACGGCACATAACTTTCATTGGTCTCAGGATCAAAGTACTGTAGTTTTTTTCCGCTTAATTGTTCATGTGCAGAAAGGTCAAAATCTGTTCTTGAATGAACACCTTCTAGCTCTTTGAAGCCGATTGGGAAATCGAATTCTATATCTGCAGCGGCATTTGCGTAATGGGCTAGTTTGATATGATCATGGAACCTGTACTTATTATCGCTAAAGCCAAGAGCCTTGTGCCAAGCAATTCTTTTGTTTTTCCAGATATCGTACCAATCTAATTCAGTACCTGGTTTCACAAAGAATTGCATTTCCATTTGTTCGAATTCGCGCATGCGAAAGATGAATTGGCGTGCAATAATCTCATTTCTAAACGCTTTACCAATTTGAGCAATACCAAAAGGCAGTTTCATTCTACCTGTTTTCTGCACATTCAGATAGTTTACGAAAATACCCTGTGCAGTTTCTGGACGCAGATAAATTCTACCAGAATCATCTGCTACTGCACCTAACTCTGTGCTAAACATTAAGTTGAACTGGCGAACATCTGTCCAGTTTTTACTACCAGAAACGGGACACACAATGCCCAATTCTTCAATCAATTGTTTGAGCGCAACTAAATCATTGTTATCTAAGTAGGTGCGCATGCGGTCTTCAATCATCTTAATCTGCTCTGTGTACTTTAACACACGCGGATTGGTTTGAATGAACATTGCTTCTTCAAAAGAACCACCAAATCGCTTTGCTGCCTTGGTAACCTCTTTTTGAATTTTCTGGCGAATCTTCTCCATGTGCTCTTCCAAGAGTACATCTGCACGGTAGCGCTTCTTGCTGTCTTTGTTGTCTATAAGAGGATCATTGAACGCATCTACGTGTCCGCTTGCCTTCCATGTTTTGGGATGCATGAAAATAGCAGCATCAATTCCCACAATGTTCTCATTCATTTGCACCATCGATTTCCACCAATATTCTTTGATGTTGTTTTTAAGCGATGCCCCAAGTTGGCCATAGTCGTACGTAGCGCTTAGTCCATCATAAATTTCAGATGAAGGAAAAACAAAGCCGTATTCTTTGGCGTGAGAAACAATTTTTTTGAGCTTATCGTCTTGCGCTTTAGCCATGTTATGGTTGAATTTGTTTGCGACTGCAAGTTTAGCATGAAACTGGCAAAGCCGATGTTGGAATTCAAAATAAACCTCAATTAAAGGGCAACTTTCAGTTCAGAAACAGTTCCTTTTCCAGGGTTGGAGTCTATTTTAATGCGGCCACCAACCTGCTGTGCTCGCTCTTTAATGTTCTTTAAGCCAAGACCTCCTTCAGCTTTTGAAGGATTAAACCCTACCCCGTCATCAGTAACACGCAAGATCAGCTCTTTGCCTTCGTAAGAAATGGTTACGCTTACAGAAGTTGCTTTTGAATGCTTGATGATATTGGCTAAGAGCTCTTGAAATATTTTGAAAACGGTACTTTTTAGCTCATTTGGCATAGGTGGTAAGTTGTCTATTAAGGTAAACTTGGCAGATAAACCTTCATAATTCACCGTTTCGCACAAACGCTTAATAGAACCTGGGAGTCCATCACTCAGCAGCCTAGGGTTATAGAGGTCATGCGAAACATTGCGAACTTCTGCCATGGCCTCCTTCAGTAACTCTTCTATTTGCGCCTGCTTTTCTTCATCGCCTACTTTTGATGCAAAAGCTGTAAACTGCATTTTGGTACCTGCAAGTAATGAGCCCAATCTATCATGCAGCTCTTTTGCAATGCGTTTACGCTCATTCTTCTGGCCCTCTAACTCTGCATTCAAGGCTTCTAGTTCTGTAGCTTTTAGCAGTGAGGAGATACGAACATCTTTCAATTCAAGCTGTCTTTGCCTCTCTCTAGATTTAACCCTAAATAAGACTACACCCAAAGCACCAGCGAGTGCTAATACGAGTAAAAGTGCTCCCAAAAGCTGCATGTAAGACTTAGCTTCTTCTGCATCTTGCTGAGCGAGTAATTTTTCTTGACTCTCTCTCTCGTAGTTGAATTCTCGTTCTATTCGAATGATTTCTTTTAATCGTATAACTTCATTTATACTGTCATTAATCATCATGGCTGAATCCAACACATCAAAGGCCTCGTCATAGCGCTCTAAGTTGTAGAGCGAATAGCTGAGGTTTTTAAGAGTATTGGCTAAATCCAAAAAATCATTGTTTACTCCATGCGCTTCAATGGCCTCTCTCAAATACTTTTCTGCCAACACATCATTCTCTAGTACCAAGCTGTAATAAACTGCCATGTTGTTAGCCGCATCTGGTATTTTGCTTACATCATTTAGCGCTTTAGACAGGTTGTAGTACTGTTGTGCATATTTAAAGGTTGAATCAAACTCTTGCTTTTTGAAGTACACCAAAGAGAGTAAGTGAATATTATTTCGCCTCAACTCCTCTAAACCAGTTAAGGTGTCTGCAGCTATTTGTTTTAGAGTCTTACTAGAGATTAAGATGGCAGAGTCTAGCTCATTTATGTAGTCAAAATAACTAGATAGGCTGGTAAAGAAGTAACCCTTTTCATAGCCCCATGGTATCTCTGTGTAGTAAGCTTTCGCTTTTTCCATGTAGAAACCCGCATTTTTGGTATCTCCCAGTCTAACCAAAAAATTGGCCATACTTAATTGACAAGCAGCAACCTCGGCTTTATCACCAATGCGTTCTGTAATTGTAAGCATAAAGTTGAGGGCATTTCTAGCTTCTAAGGTATTGTTGTTTTGGTCATGGTAGGAGAATAGCTCCTTGTAATAACTAAGCGAATCAATAGGGTTCTGATATTGGTCAAGAATAGCTAGGGATAGATTTTCAAAAGAGTTCCAGTCCAGTTCTGAGTACCCTTGAGCAACGGGAAAAATTTTACGCAATGAATCTACTTGTTGCGCTGTTACTGAATCAAACGCAAAAAAGGCAACCAGTGCGATTGCCTTCATATATGCCGAAGCATTTTTCATTGAAAAAACCATTATGTGCGCTTAGGCAGACAGCAATGTATTAACCTCAACCCCGTTTTTATTCATGGTTAAGACTTTCCTCTTTCTCTTTTTATCGTTGGCATGATGTACTACAGAGATGATGTAAATGTGATTTTCTCTTACACCTGCTCTATTCATTTCGCTGAAAGGGAGGTCAACTTTGTTGGCTATGGAGTTATCATCGCTATATTCAAAGTCTTCTATGGTGTTAAAAACACTAACAATAGAAATATCGTTACCCAGTGAGTAATCTATTTCTAGGGCATTAGGCAATATATTAGACGGACTTACAATTGTAAGAGTGAATTTCTGACCGCCTTCATCCAGCGCTACTGTTACGTCAAGTTCTGTATTCATATAGGTTTAGCATGTATTTGTGGTTTACAAAGTAGGAAAATCTTGTGTCACCATTCTTGCTGTTGGACCAGTATTGGGCTCGAATTTAGATACGCTAGGTACCGTTTTCACCAAATAGCTTGTTCTGCTCTGCCTACGCATGTTGATGGATGTGAGCAACACAAAAATGATCGCCAGTGGAATCACATGCTTTGCATAATATTCTATGATCGGGTCCATAATAATGAGTTTGGGCGTAATTACAAGTACTAATGTTGATTACGATTATCAGCACTGTGGGGTTGGGAAAACCCATTTTCGTTTTTTACTCTTACAGGTTGCAAACGTGGTTTTGCTGTTATATGAATTGCTCTAAGCAATTCTGTCGCGAGTTGAATATCTGCTGCTTTCATACGATTTTATAAAGGGTTGAGTACAAAGATTTGTTCTTGTATTCAGACTTTTATCCCCTTCATTGGTAAAAGCATATCACCAGAAACAGTGATTCAATGTACTTTTGCTTCTATGATTGAGCTCGACAATATCTTGTTTTCAGAAGAAATCTTGGAAAAGAAGTTTGTTTGTGATTTATCTGCTTGTAAGGGTGCTTGCTGCGTAGAAGGTGATGCTGGCGCTCCACTAGAAGAAGAAGAACTGAAGGTACTGGATAAGGCCTATGAATCTGTTAAGCCATTCATGCGTAAAGAAGGAATAGCAGTAATTGAAAACCAAGGTACCTGCATAAAAGACCCTAGAGATGGAGAATATGTAACACCGCTGGTTAACAACAAGGAGTGTGCTTACGTAACCTTTGATTCTGACGGCACCGCAAAGTGCTCAATTGAGCTTGCGCATAAAGCTGGAAAAACTGACTTTCTAAAGCCAATTAGCTGCCACCTTTATCCAATTCGAGTAAAACGATACGATTCTTTCACAGCTTTGAACTACCATAATTGGTCCATTTGCAATGCTGCATGTTCACTTGGAGAAAAGCTGAACGTGAAAGTGTATAGGTTTCTAAAAGAGCCATTAGTACGTGCTTTTGGCAAGGAGTGGTTTAATGAGTTGAGTGCAGTGGATGACGCACTAGAATCTCAACGCGAAAATCAGGACTGAATTCTCATTTCTGGAACTGATTTAAGGAGTTAACAACCTGCCCAACCAGTAATACCGAGCATAGGTGGGTCATTGAGAGAAGTTCACATCGTTTTTCCACAAGTTTACAGACTTGTTGAATGTGAAAAACTCGGCCCTTTTGTGAATTTTTTCAGATTGAACTCACCAGCCTTTTTACCAACTTTTGTGTTTGCCTAAGAGAAAGCCTGTGAGAAATCATTGGGTTTACTTGTTTATCTCCAACAAGCAGCTTTTTGGTTAACTATAAGTAAATCAAGCAAAAACGGGTCTAGGCCCGTACGTTGACACAATAAAAAGTCTCGCAAAAGAGGCTTCTAAACGCATGAGTATGATGGATAATAAAACAGTAGAAGAAAGCAAAGTGAAAAAGGCAGCTGCAGATGCAAATGAGCCCATCTTAACAGAGAATGAGAACAGATTTGTACTCTTCCCAATTCAGCACGATGATATCTGGCAGTATTACAAAAAAGCAGAAGCAAGTTTTTGGACTGCTGAAGAAATTGACCTTTCGCCAGATTTGAGCGACTGGGAGAATAAAATGAATGAAGATGAAAAGTACTTCATCAAACATATCCTAGCCTTTTTTGCCGCAAGTGATGGTATTGTGAATGAGAATTTGGCAGAAAACTTCTTAAGTGAGGTTCAGTATACAGAGGCTAAATTCTTCTATGGATTTCAAGTGGCTATTGAAAACATACACAGTGAAACATATTCATTGTTGATTGACACCTATATCAAAGATGGCGATGAGAAAAAGGGATTGTTCAACGCCATTGAAACATTAGACTGTGTAAAAAAGAAAGCCGACTGGGCTTTGCGATGGATAGACGAGGGAAGCTTTGCAGAGCGCTTAGTTGCATTTGCCGCTGTTGAAGGTATTTTCTTCTCAGGATCATTTTGCTCTATTTTCTGGCTGAAGAAACGCGGTTTAATGCCAGGCCTCACATTCAGCAACGAATTAATCTCTAGAGATGAAGGCTTGCACTGTGATTTTGCGTGCTTATTGTATACCAAGCACTTGAAGAACCAACTTCCAAAAGAGCAGGTAAGAGAAATTATTATCGATGCTGTTGCTATTGAGAAGGAATTCATCTTAGATGCACTTCCTGTAAGACTTATCGGAATGAATAGTGAACTCATGAGTCAGTATATAGAGTTCGTAGCAGATCGTTTGTTAGTAGAGCTAGGTTGTGAAAAAGAATACAATGCTTCCAACCCATTCGATTTTATGGAGATGATTTCACTTCAAGGAAAAACAAACTTCTTTGAAAAGCGCGTTGGAGAATACCAGAAAGCTGGCGTTCTTGGCGGTGGCGGAAATGACAGTAAAGGCTTTACTGTAGATGCAGACTTTTAATCAACAAACCAAACCCGGCACCAAGGTGCTTCAACACGCAAGTAAATGTTAGTTTTAAAAAGAGACGGAAGAAAAGAGTCGGTAAAATTTGATAAAATCCAAGCACGCATTAAGAAGCTCTGTTGGGAGCTAGACCAGGAAGTAGATCCTGTGCATATCTCTATGCGCGTAATTGAGGGGTTGTATGATGGTGTCACCACTACTGAGTTAGATAACTTGGCAGCAGAAGTAGCAGCATCCCTAACTACTAAACACCCAGATTATGCGGTGTTAGCAGCGCGTATAGCAGTTTCTAACCTGCATAAGAACACAAAGAAGTCTTTCAGTGAAGTAATGGAAGACTTGTACACACACATAGATCCTAAGACCAATGAGAAGGCTCCAATGGTTGCCGATGATGTGTATGAAATCATTATGGATAACAAAGAAGTATTGGATTCTGCCATTATCTATGATAGAGACTTTGAATACGACTACTTTGGTTTCAAGACATTGGAGCGCGCCTACCTTCTTAAGATTAACGGACAAATTGCTGAGCGACCACAACATATGTTGATGCGTGTAGCAGTTGGTATTCATAGAAAAGACATAGAGTCTGCAATCAAGACATATGAGTTAATGAGTGAGCGTTGGTTCACACACGCTACTCCAACCCTTTTCAATGCGGGTACTCCAAAGCCACAAATGAGCTCTTGTTTCTTGCTAACGATGAAAGACGATAGCATTGATGGCATTTACGATACCTTAAAACAATGTGCTAAGATTTCACAAAGTGCGGGTGGTATAGGCCTCGCAATTCATAATGTACGTTCAACGGGTTCATACATCAAAGGAACCAACGGAACGTCTAATGGCATTGTGCCGATGTTGCGTGTGTACAACGATACTGCACGTTATGTAGACCAAGGTGGCGGAAAGCGTAAAGGTTCATTTGCTATTTATTTAGAGCCATGGCACAGTGATATTTACGACTTCTTAGACTTGAAAAAGAATCACGGGAAAGAGGAGCAGCGTGCTCGCGACTTGTTCTACTCTATGTGGATTCCAGATTTATTCATGGAGCGCGTTCAAGAGAATGGAGAATGGACATTGATGTGTCCGAATGAGTGCCCAGGGCTTAGCGATACATGGGGAGAAGAGTTTGAAGCGTTGTACACCAAATATGAGAAATCTGGTAAAGGTCGTAAAACAGTCAAAGCCCAAGAGCTTTGGTTCAAAATCTTAGAATCTCAGATTGAGACGGGTACGCCTTACATGCTGTATAAAGACAATGCAAACCGTAAGAGTAACCAGCAAAACCTGGGTACCATTAAGTCATCTAACTTGTGTACGGAGATTATCGAGTACACCTCCGAAGATGAGGTGGCGGTATGTAACTTGGCTTCCATCGCATTACCAAAATTCATCAATGAAGGTAAGTTCGATCACGAGCGCTTGTTTGAGGTGACCTATCAAATCACCGTTAACTTGAACAAAATCATAGACGGAAATTATTACCCCGTTCCTGAGGCGCGCAATTCAAATATGCGTCATCGCCCAATTGGTATTGGTGTACAAGGGTTAGCAGATGCTTTTATCATGTTACGTTATCCGTTTGATAGCGAGCCTGCTCGTCAACTGAACAAGGATATCCACGAGACTATTTATTATGCATCAATGACGGCTTCCAAAGACTTGGCGAAAGAGCATGGGCCGTATGAAACCTATGAAGGTTCTCCAGTATCAAAAGGAGTTTTCCAATATGACATGTGGGGCGTAAAACCTACCGAGCGCTGGGAGTGGAATGTGTTAAAAGAGGAAGTGAAAGAGCATGGTGTGCGTAATTCACTTCTGTTGGCGCCTATGCCGACCGCATCTACATCTCAAATTCTAGGAAATAACGAATGTTTTGAGCCATACACTTCAAACATCTACACACGTAGAACACTCAGTGGTGAGTTCATAGTCGTGAATAAGCACTTACTCCGCGACTTAGTGAAGCTTGGCTTGTGGAATGAGGGTATGAAGAATAAACTCATTGCACTTAATGGATCTATTCAGACAATACCAGAAATTCCTGAGAACTTGAAAGAGTTGTACAGAACAGCTTGGGAAATCAGTCAAAAATCCATTATTGAAATGGCAGCAGACCGTGGTGCGTATATCTGCCAATCGCAGAGTATGAACATCTTCATGGAAGGAGCAAACTTTGCTAAACTTACGAGTATGCACTTCTACGGTTGGAAGAAAGGCCTCAAAACGGGTATGTACTATCTAAGAACCAAGGCGGCAACAGACGCTATCAAGTTCACGGTAGACAAAAGCTCTTTGGAGCAGCCCAAGCCAGAAGCACAACAAGCAGAAGAAGCGCCTTTGCAAGGTGAGAAGCAAAAAGGATAAATCATTAAAGCCTCATGCTGTAAAAGCCCCGGGTACTATTTAAAGTGCTCGGGGCTTTTGAATTGTTTAGACACCCTCTAAATAAGGGTCGCTGACAATTCTCTGACAATTCAACATTCACTGGGTTGCACATTTGTAATCGAGAAGTTGTGCGCACATTGAATCATTTTAAATCCATAGCATTTACCCATGCAACCGTTGGTCTAGAACGGGTTGCCAAGCTGGTAATTCCCGAAGATGCTTTTGAAGAGCGGCTTACCGCTGCCAAGGCAGATTTGAGGATTGACGAGCTCATGTTGGTTAACACTTGCAACCGCGTTGAGTTTTACTTTACCACGCACGCTGCTATGAACAACAAGTTCTTGCGTGCATTCTTTGAAAAACTCTATCCGGATTGGGCAGAAGAGGACGTACATTGGGCTATTGAATCTACGGAAGTAATGGATGGTCCTGATGCTGTACGCCATTTGTTTCACGTAGCTTCATCGCTAGACTCAATGGTGGTTGGTGAGCGCGAGATTCTTACTCAAATACGTAAGTCATTTGAGATTGCAGAGAAGTTAGGCTTTGTAGGAGACTTCCTTCGTATTGCACTGCGTAAGACTATTGAAAATGCAAAACAGGTATTTACAGAAACATATATTGCCAACAGGCCCGTAAGTGTTGTAAATCTTGCCAATCGAGAGCTACGTAATAGCTTACTTCCCTTAGATGCACGTATCGTAGTGGTAGGCGCAGGAGTTACCAATCAAGCAATGCTTCGCAAGTTAAAGAAGCAGGGATATCATAACTTTTGTATCTACAACAGAACCTTCGAAAAAGCAGAAATGGTAGCTCAAACAATAGGAGGAAAGGCATTTCCACTTTCTGAGCTAACGAATCATAAGGCAGGGTTTGATGCATTAATCACTTGTACTGGAGCACCAGATGCCCTTATTACTCCAGAACTTTACAAATCGCTGTTGAATGGCGATGAGGATAGAAAAATGGTGGTAGACCTAGCAGTACCAACAGACTTAGATACAGAGGTTCTAGCTTTGCACAACATCGACTATGTTGAAGTAAAAGGGCTAAAGAAAATAGCCGAAGCCAATTTAGAAGCTAGAAAAAGCGAAATGGTGAAATGCGAAGCAATTATAGACCGTAATCTTGAAGCTTTCGAAACTGTTTATCGCGAAAGACAGGTAGAGTTAGCCATGCGCGAGATTCCTGCCAAGGTAAAAGAAATTCGCTCTAGGGCTTACGAACAAGTATTTGCTAAAGAGTTAGAGGGATTAGACGCAGACAGCAAGCAGCTTCTGAATGAAATTGTGGAGTACATGGAAAGAAAGTACATTTCTGTACCCATGAAAATGGCCAGAGAAATTTTGGTTGAGAACGCTGGAAAAATCAAGAAATAATGAGTAAAAGAACCATTGTCATTGGCTCTAGAGGGTCTGACTTGGCTTTATGGCAAGCTCACTTTGTTCAAGATCAATTACAGGCACTTGGCCATAACATTGATATTAAAATCATTAAAACCCAAGGCGATCGAATTCAGCATCTGAGCTTTGATAAAATGGAAGGCAAGGGGTTCTTTACCAAAGAGATTGAAAGCGCCCTTTTATCCAAAGAGATTGATTTAGCAATTCATTCACATAAAGACTTAGAGACTACTAATCCAAAGGGATTGCAGATTGCAGCTGTCTCCTACCGCGAAGACCCTAGTGAGCTTGTTCTTATTAGAAAACAAGCGGTTGATACAAATCAGCCATTCGGATTTATAAAGAATGCTGTTGTAGGAACCTCTTCTGCACGCAGAAAGGCGCAGTTGCTTCACACTAGACCAGACATTAAAATAAAAGACATACGTGGGAATGTGCCAACCCGCATAGATAAATTGCGGAAAGGCGATTTTGATGCAATCATGTTGGCGTATGCTGGGGTAAAGAGACTCAAGCTAGATATAAGCGAGTTTGAATCTAAAATATTGAATCCAGAACAGTTTATTCCCGCGCCAGCACAAGGTGTACTTGGGCTTCAAATACGAGAAGAAGATACCGAGTTAGCGGCTATATTGAATGAAATTAATCATTTAGATGTTCAGCGTATTACCCAGCTTGAAAGAGCAATTCTTCGCAAATTCAACGGGGGCTGCCAGCTACCTCTAGGGGTATATGCTACCCAAGAAGAAGGAACGTATACCGTAAAAGCAGCCATGGCGCAAACTTGGGATAGTCCACTTAATTCTAGTGTCCTTCAAGGGAAAGATGCTGATGAATTAGCAGATGCCGTTGTAGAAGATCTAAAAAAAAAGCATCGCTGATTAAAGTTTTGGTGACATCAGACCTCCATGCTGATTCGCCTTTGTATGACTTACCAAAAGATTCTTTTCTGGTTTCAGCAAAGTCGTTCATCAAGTTTGAATATTTCCCTATTCCTAAATTGCCCAAAGCCGACTGGATATTTTTTTCCTCCCCACGCAGTGTGATTTCTTTAAGAGGGCATCTGCCGTTGAAAGATTACCGCCTTGCCTGTTTGGGTCTAGGCACCAATAAAGCGTTAGAAGATCAAGGGTATAGTGCAGATTATGTTGGCAAAGGAGATGCCACTAAATCGGTTTCCCTATTTCAAGAAGCACACCCAAATGGAAAGTTGCTTGTTCCGCATGGTAATCAAACAGTGGGCACTGTTACTCGTGTTTTGCCAAAAGAACGATGCATTCCGTTGCTCACCTACAAAACTCTTGCTAACCCAAGTAAAGTAAACTACGAGCCAGATGTAGTTGTATTTACAAGCCCATCAAACGTACGCTCATACCTATCGTCTAACAAATGGCCTTCTAAGGCTGTAGTTGCCATTGGCACCACTACAGAGCAAGAATTGAAGAAAGTAAATCCGCATGGTTTAATTTATGTACCTACAGAGCCAACGCATTCGTCTTTAAAGCGTCTTTTAATCAATTGCTTTAAAGGAAAATAAGAGCCACGTAATTCACTAACTTTGAACCGCCCTGAATGAAACAAACACACTCTAAATGAAGCAGATTATTACGCTTTTTACACTTAGTTTAACTTGCTTATTTGCAGTTGCACAAAAAGTTGATGTTGAAGCCCTTCAACGCTTGGAAAACCGCTTGAAACAACGTGCTGAGATTACTCAACAACGTATAGAGGCATACAAAGAGAAGTTTGGTGTTTCGGCAATTAAAGATATTGATGAGAATGGTGGCGTGGCTGCTTTGGTAGGCTTTGATGGTTCTGGCAAACCGATATTCTACACAACGGATAATGATGATGCTGGGGCAACAATTAATACAGATAAAGTTTACCCCGGTGGCGGATTTGGTTATTCGCTTACAGGTAATGGAATCAATATTGGTGAATGGGATGGGGGTGAAGTGCGCGGAACCCATTTTGAATTAGTAAACCGTGTTGCGCAAATAGATACGCCATCTGCACTTAGTAACCATGCAACTCATGTTGCAGGCACCATGATTGCAACAGGCTTAAATCCTCAAGTAAAAGGGATGGCTTATGAAGCAAACATTTCTGCCTATGACTTTTTCAATGACGACCCTGAAATGGCCGCTTATGCACAAGTAGCCAATACCATCTTGTCTAATCACTCATACGGAACCATTACAGGTTGGTATTACAGTTCCTCTGCAGGAATGTATCAGTTTTGGGGCGATACCGCATTGAGTCAAGATGAAGATTACCGTTTTGGTTTTTACAATAGCGGTGCTCAGAACTGGGATTTTATCGCTTATTCATCACCTAATTACCTCATTGTGAAGTCTGCGGGCAACGATAGAAACGATGCTGGCCCAACCCCTGGAGACACACACCAGGTCTGGAGTAATGCGACTAACCAATGGGTAACGAGCACAGCCATTAGAGCTGCGGATTGCCCAACTGGGTATGACTGTATTTCCACCTCAGGAAACGCGAAAAATATTTTAACGGTTGGGGCAGTAACTACAATTTCTGGTGGTTACACGCAACCTTCTGATGTTCAAATGACGAGCTTTTCAGGGTGGGGTCCCACCGATGACGGCAGAATTAAGCCAGATATAGTTGGTGTTGGATTTGCTGTATTCTCAACAGGTTCAGCCAATGATAGTGCACTTTATAGTTCAAGCGGAACATCTATGAGTGCTCCTAATGTTACGGGTTCATTGGCACTGGTACAGGAGCATTATCAAAATGAGACGGGGAATTTTATGCCTTCATCTGCACTCAAAGCGTTGGTAATTCAAACAGCTATGGAAGCAGGTTCATTCCCAGGTCCCGATTATGAGTACGGATGGGGATTGATGAATACATTGGAAGCAGTAGATTTTATTTCAGATTCAGCTTCTTCATACCTTGCTTGGGATACATTGAATAACGGTGATTCATTAGAGTATACCTTTTATTACGATGGTCTTACACCACTAGAAGCAACCATTTGTTGGACAGACCCAGCAGGAACGCCTGTGGCACCAGCATTAGACCCAACCACAAGTATGCTGGTTAACGACTTAGATTTAAGAGCGATAAGTAGTGTAACTGGAACCAATCATACGCCTTGGGTGCTAAACCCTGCATTGCCTTCTGCTGCACCAACACAAGGAGATAATACAAGAGATAACGTTGAGAAAGTGGAACTTGTAAACCCTGTTGCTGGCACTTATACTTTCAAAATCAAACATAAAGGAACCTTAAATTCCCCTCAGGTAGTTTCTATTGCCATTGGTGGTTTTACACAGGCACCAGCAAGCAGCTTACCTGTAGCTGGTTTCACCACAAGCGATTCCTTAATTTGTGTTGGTGATTCTGTGTTGTTCACAGATACCACAACAAACGCACCTAATTCTTGGAGTTGGTGGGTTACCAATGGAACTGCTACGGATACTTCATCTGTACAGAATCCTACTTTTATTTTTAACACACCCGGTGTATACACAGTTGGATTGGTCGCAGCTAATTCCATTGGATTAGATTCATTAGTGAAGCTAAATCACATTGTAGTTGATAGCGTTCCTAACGTTTTGTTCGATTTTCTTACTGATGTATGTCACGATACAGGTTTGATTTCATTGAATTCGTATGTGAATCTCACTGGAGGTGTGTTTAGTGGTCCTGGTGTAAATGGAACTAATTTTGATCCGATTGCAGCAGGGATTGGCACGCACGTGCTATCCTACACCTATACCACATCTGGTGGATGTACGATTATCAAGAATGATACAACTATTGTAGAACCAGGCGTAACCACATCTCACCCTCAAATTCCTCCATTGTGTTTGGGTAGTGCTCCTATCCCTCTAGTTGGAGGCTTACCTGTTGGAGGTACCTATGCAGGGGTAGGCGTAGTAAATAATACCTTTATTCCTGATTCTGCGGGTCTGGGTACGCATGCTGTTGTTTATGAATATACCAATGCTGGCGGATGTTCAGATACAACCCAGATTCAAGTGGTTGTTTTGTCTGGCGTTACAGCCTCCCTAAGTACTTTACCTGATGCTTGTTTATCTGGTGGGTTGGTAACCCTAACAGGTGGCACACCTATTGGTGGAGCGTATGCAGGGGTTGGTGTAGATACCGTTAACGGTACTTTTGATCCTACTCTAGCTGGAGCAGGAACGCACATAATAACCTATACAGCCACAAATGGTGTATGTGTTTCATCTGATACCTCTTCGATAACCGTTCTACCTAATCCAAATGTTACTTTAAGTCTAGGATTTGGTTCTGTGTGTACGGGGGCTGCTGCGGTAACACTTTCTGGAGGCATGCCTATGGGTGGAACGTATGCTGGTCCTGGAGTTACGGGTACTACTTTTGACCCAGCCATCGCAGGAGTTGGAACTCATAACATTAGTTACACCTTCACAGACTCCGCTGGCTGTACAGAAAGCGATACCAATACGATTCAAGTTACAGGTAGTATTTCTGTTACGCTGAACGATAGCTCGAATATTTGTTCTTCTGCTTCTCCATTCATGTTAAACTTAGGAACACCTGTAGGGGGCGTATATTCTGGAAATGGTGTTTTTAATAATATGTTCGATCCTTCTGTAACAGGTACTGGTACATTCTCTGTATACTATACGTATGATACAAACGGTTGTACGGGAGCAGATAGCGCATTGCTTACGGTTGTACAAGCTCCACAAGTTGTGTTTAGTCCTCTTGCTCCTGTTTGTATTAATGATGATACGTTGACACTAAATGCTGTGCCTACAGGAGGTGCTTTCTCAGGGCCAGGAGTAGTAAACGGTATGTTTGTTCCTGGCTTGGCAGGCCTAGGAGTTCATACCATTGATTATATGGTTCAAGATTCGTTGGGTTGTATGGGCATGGGAAGCCAAACGATAGAGGTTACCACAGGCGTGGCAAGTATACAAGGACTCAATAGTACGTATTGTGAGTCTGATCCTACAGTTGCAGTTAGTGTTGCTCCAGCAGGAGGGGTATTAATAGGACCAGGAGTATCTGGTACAGATTTTATTCCACTATTAGCAGGCACAGGCACACATACTATATCATACGTTACCTCTGGCGGGTGTGCTGACACGGCAAGTGTAACGATTCAGGTAAATCAAGCACCTGTCGCTAGTCCAATAATGGGCTCAGGAATAGCCAATCCTAATGCAACATTCACGTATATGGTACAAGCTGTTTCTGGTATTACTGTTCAATGGTCGGTTACAGGCGGTACGTTAGTAAGTACCAACAATAATGTAGCTCAAGTACAATGGGGCAATGGATCAACGGGTACTGTGTCAGCAACGCAATACTATGTTTCTGGCTGCGCAGACTCAGCTGAACTGCAAGTACAGTTAAGACCAGTGGGTACGGAAGAAATTGCTGAAGCAGATTATGTGAAGGTATATCCAAACCCAACTTCAGACATATTAAGGGTTAGAAGTATTAACGGTGGTGAGTTTACATCTGTGGTTATCGTAAACCAGAACGGTGCAGAGGTTCTTCGCGCAAGCTCTCCTAAAGGTACCGAGATTGATCTAGATGTTTCAAGCTTAGCAACGGGTATGTATTGGTTGAATGTGCAGTTATCAACAAATGAGCGTGTTTTGGTTGATTTTATTGTGAATTAAATTCCCAAAACTGGAAAACTTTCCTATTAACAAACAGTTATTGAAAAGTGTAGAATCTTAAATGGCTGATAATCAGTATATTACCAAAAACGATTGGTTTGGTATCATAGCTGCTTAAGTAGAGATCCAAACCTTTCAATTTTTAATTATCCAGAAGAAAATGGTTTTAGTAGTCTTACTTCTGCCCCTCCTGGTAAACTCAGTGTTTGACAAAATGCCTCAGAAGCTTATTCAAGCCAAACAAGAAGTTGCGGCTCAAAAGGCGCTTAAATTAAAAGTTCATACGCTCGAAGGCACACTGCCTCTTGCTGATGTTAACGTTACTGTTTACGAGAATGGAACTGAAGTTGATCAGTTTGCAACGCGTTACAAAGGCAAGTTCAAGTACTCCTTGGATCAAGATGCTGTTTACGAACTTAGATTTACAAAAGCAGGATTTGTTTCTAAATCCGTTGTTTTTGATACACAAGGAAAATTATCAAATGATGAACATTCGTTCGCATTCAATCTTCGGATGATTCCAGGAGAAGATGATTTGTTGAATGAGCAAACTGTTGCTCACGTATTCTTCAGCAATCGTTTAAATGACTTTACGTATGTGAAACAATACACCCCTTATTTGTTACAAGCTTACTCTCCTAACTAGTGAGCTTGGATAAAGTCTTCATAGAGGAGGTTTTGAGAGAGCCTCCTCTATTAATAGACGCTATTCCCAAAAATAGAACAGCTATCTTAAATGGGAATTATTTTTTAGACAGCCTATTCGGTAAGTCGTTGTATTTCAATAGTTAAAGTCTTTTCCTAGCTGTGGCAGACTATTCGTATTATTTCAATCAACATTGGAGTTAATACAAAAACAACGAGTCATGAAAGCATTTATAACAGCAGCAGCATTATTCTTCTCTCTCTTCACATTTGGTGGCAACAACAAAGACCGTGCTTCTGAGATTCTGCACATAAGCGGACAAACAGTAAACGAATCAGAAAACTATGGACAAGTGCTAGTATCGGTTTATGCCGATGGTGAATTGGAGACGCAATTCTACACTTCCAAGAGAGGTAAGTTTGATTTTTACTTAGATGTGAATACGTATTATGATGTCGTTTTTGAAAAAGAAGGATTCGCAGCTAAGAAGGTAAAAGTGAATACGTACACGCAAAAGCTGAACTTTGATTTTTATGAGTTTGGTTTTAATATGGAAATGCAAACAGAGCAAGAACTCAATGAAGGTGATGCGATTCCTACAAACATCCAGTTTAACAAAAAACGTGAAAGATTTACTTATATCCGCTAAAGATTGGCTTTAAGTAAAGCCTTGCGCTTCTTGCGTTTCAAATAGGCATTTACCAAAATAGTGGATAGAATGAGGAGGGCTCCAGCGTAAAAGCCAGGTGACATTTGTTCCTCATCACCAAAAAACACCAAAGCCAAAACAATTGAGTAAACGGGCTCCATGTTAATACTAATACTCACTGTGTAGGGTGAAAGGTGTTTCATTACTTCTACACTTACTACGAATGCTAACGATGTGCACACTAGGCCCAAAATCAACAGAGAAGTTATATCTATCCACGTTGGAACGCTCTTCCAAATAGAAGTTTGTTGCGTAAAGAAGAAGTAAAGCGTAATACCAACAACACCGCCAAGCATTTCATAAAGAGAAATTACCCGAGACTTTTCTCCAGAGCCTATGAACTTACCATTAATTGTTGTGAATAGAGAAGCGCAAAAAGCCGATAATAGGGCAAGGCTGATACCAAGGTAATAGCTTGATTCAAAGTTGAAAATCATGACCAAGCCCGCGATTACCAACACCCCAAACAGCATTTCATAACCAATAATTTTTCTACGGTAGAATAACGGTTCTAGCAAGGCTGTGAACAAGGTAGCAGAAGACATGGTAGCTAAAGCCACTGAGACTGTAGAAACCTTTATAGACTCAAAGAAAAGTATCCAATGTGTGGCCACGATAAAACCAACGCCCAGGTATTTACCTAAAGTGATAGGGTCTACTAAAATAGGTAGTCGGATAATCTTGGCATAAACGAAGAGCCCAACAAAAGCTATTAGCATGCGGTACCACACAATAGAGTAAGCATCTAGACTAATTAGCTTACCCAGGATGCCTGTAAACCCCCAAACAAGCACAATAACATGAAGAGCCATTTGATATTTGAGCTCATTATTCTTCACTAGTATCCTCCTCCACTTCAGAAAAGTCAGTAACCCCCCCAGAAACGATAAACTTCATTACCTCCCCAGACTTTTTGTCTATGGGTGTTACATTCTTGGTTTCAACGATGAAGACATTACCAGAGAAGTTGTAGCTATGGGGTAAATAGACAGAAACATACCCCTCAGGTAACCCCAATGCAGATAGATCTTCTTGCGTAATAAATCCAGGTTTCATGAGGTTACTATCAGAGGTGAGTTTTACCAAAACAGGTCGATTAAATTTTTTTCTCTTCCCAACCACAGCATTTATCATATCAGTGATTGCTGTGTAAACTGTTTTTATTGCAGGAGCTCTATTCAATATTCTTTTAAACCATGCTTTAATTGGTTGTGCAATGAATGTGTTCCCTAAAAATCCCAGAATGGTAAGGAGAATAAACAGCAGCAATATGCCTGATCCTGGAAATAGACGAACAGGTAAAAGGTCGTCTATGATACCAAAAAGGGCATACAGGATGTACAAGGTGGTTGCTAATGGTACAACGAGTACCAACCCTTGTAGAAAATAAGATACAATGGTCTTTCCTAAATTATTCATCTCATTTCCTTCAGCGACTCTTGCTTTGTCTTTGGTAAACTTCTAACGATAAGATCATAGGAATGATCAATCCACTCGCGGAATTGAGAGGCACGAATTGTCCCGAGCGTACCGATGGTATTCCAATGTTTTTTATTCATATGATATCCAGGTAAGACCTCTGGATACTCCTCTCTTAGTGTGACCGCTAACTCTGGATTGCATTTTAAGTTGATACTTTGAAAATCATCAATATCCGCTAGGGCGAAAATTTTGCCCATGACTTTGAATACGAGTACCTTTTCATCAAAGGGAAAAGACTCGGTTACCCCTGGCTTAGAAAGGCAATAATCTCGAAACTCTTCTACGTTCATTCGGTTTCTCTAATGGGAATAAAAGTAGACTCCTTTACTGTGCTAAGAAGAACACTACTTCTCATTTGACCAATTTCTTCAATTTTACTGAGTTTGGTATTCACCAATTCGTCATACTCTGCTATGTCTTTTACCACTACTTTTAAATAGTAGTCATAATCTCCTGTTACTTGCGCACATTCTACCACTTCTTCAATATCGCGAATTTGATTCACGAATTTCTGCATGGCATTGTCTATTTGTCTAATCAGCGATACCTGAATAATCACTTTTAACCCAAAACCTAGTTTAGACGCATCTACGCGGGCATGGTAACTCGTAATTATTCCTGCTCTTTCTAGTTTACGCACTCGCTCTAGTGTTGGAGCTGGACTTAGTCCAATATGCTCTGAAAGTTGAAGGTTAGTTATTCTTCCTTCTTCTTGAAGAATGCGAAGAATCTTCCTGTCTATTGTATCTATTTTCATAGTGTTCTAAGGTTAGATACTGCATACAATACGGGCCTAGATGGTGCAGCATCATTCTCAAAGGCAGCAATTTGCAAGTTTAGTATATAGACGCTATCAGGAATAGAATCTGCAGCGTAAATAAACTCTGTAATAGTGCAATGCCTTCTAGGGCTTTTAGGAAATTTCCAGAATGCTTTATGTCCAGCTAATTCACCACCATCTTCTTCTCTATCTACTGAAGGTATATCAAGTAATAAGTGCTCAATACCTTGGTCTACCAACCAATCAACAGAAGAAGTTTCTAGGTATGGTGGGTTCGTACTGCTGTATTCTTTGTGAGATTTTTCTTGTGTGTTAGGAAGCGTGCGTATAACGAGAGCATTAACATAGGAAGGAATAGATTTTGATTGGAGTAATTTCTGGGTTATGACTTGGTCTTCCCCTTGCTGTTCAGGCTCTACGCTAACCAAGGAGCACCAATGGAAGAACTCGTTTACATTTTGGTTTATGCTGTCTACCTCAGTAGAGATATGCCCAAAGCATTCTGTGTGCGTGCCATGCCCATGCGGGTTAAAGGAGATATTTCTGAAGTTAACAGCTCCGCCCTGCGCCACAGAGCCAATAAAACCATTCTCCATTACAGGCTCAAACGTGGGAGGGCCTACATACCAAGCACGTGGCCCATGCTCATTAATAGCAATGGAAATGTCTAATGGTTTTGACAAGTCTGCTAGCCCCTTTGCACCGTGGATTTCAAATTCAGCCTTCATGGTTGCAAATTATTCATTTTCATTGGTATGAAAGAGTTGTGCGCAAATATGGTCTGCTAAGAATTTACCTTGGTGAGACAGTTGTAACTTACCATCATTATGAATAAGCAAGCCTTTTGCTAAATGTACCTTGGCCTCTTGAAGAAGGTAGCTAAGCATTTCTTCTCCAAACTGAAGTTGAATCTCCTTTAGCTTTATTCCAGCTGCGGTTCTCAGCCTGGTTAGGATATAGTCATTGTAAGTGTCACTAGGTGTTAGTTCTTCAATTATTTCTGGCAACTTGTTCTGTAGAATCGCATCAGCATACTTTTTATTATTGGCTAGGTTCATGTAGCGTTGCTTACCATTATACCCATGGGCAGATGGACCAATGCCCAGGTAAGGCGTTCCTTGCCAATACGAAGAGTTATGCCTGCTATACCTCCCTGGTTTAGCAAAATTACTGATTTCATAATGCTCATAGCCCGCTGATTTTAAGGCATGTATTAGCCGTTCGAATTGCTTATTTACTGAATCATCTGGTAACTCCTTCAGCTTGCCTTTGCGATGTAGATATCCAAAGTTGGTCTTGGGTTCAATTGTTAACCCATATGCAGAAATATGTGGAACATCTAGGGAGATTGCTTGCTCAAGATTCTTCTCCCATTGCGCTTCTGTGCTAAAAGGCAGGCCGTAAATAAGGTCAATACTAATATTCTCGAACCCAGCATTTCTAGCTTTAGATACAGAATCTGCGGCTTCTTGTTCATTGTGTGCTCGATTCATGAATTCCAAATCTGCTTGGCAAAAAGATTGGATGCCTATGCTCAACCTGTTTATTCCTCCACGTTTCCATTCTTGGAGCTTAGATGGGGTTAAGTCATCTGGGTTGGCTTCAAGTGTTATTTCAGGATTATCTGATACAGTGAAGAGTTGGTGCACGTCAGAAAGAAGGCACTTGATTTCTGTATGATTAAGTAGTGATGGTGTGCCCCCCCCAAAGTAGATAGTTTCCACCATACTATTTTTGAGGTACTTGCTGCGTAACGCTAACTCCTTAGACAACGCCTTTAGCACAGGTTCTTTCTGTCTTAAGGTAGTTGCAAAGTGAAAATCGCAGTAGTTACAAGCCTGTTTGCAAAAGGGGATATGAAAATAGATACCAGCCATTAGCTACTTAATACAATCCGAAAGGTTGTTCCTTTGCCTACTTCGCTTTCTTTTATGAAAATGCGACCTCCGTGGTAGTCTTCAATAATTCGTTTAGCCAATGATAGACCAAGTCCCCACCCGCGTTGTTTTTCTGTGAACCCAGGTTCAAATACGCGCTTGCGATTACCAGGAGGTATTCCTTTGCCCGTATCTGACACGTCTATAATTACTTTACCTTTTTCTTTTAGCAGAGATAGTGAAAGTTTACCTGTACCATTCATGGCATCTACCGCATTCTTGCATAAATTTTCAATAACCCAGCCAAATAAAGGCGTGTTTAAGTTAGCATATAAGGGCTCATTTGGCTTGTTGAAAGTGAAGTCTACTTTCTTGGAAGACCTATTTTTTAAGTAGTTGAACATAATTTCGACTACCTCTGTAACAGGTTCTTCTTTAAGGTTAGGTTTTGATCCTATTTTAGAAAAACGATCGGTTATTATTTCTAAGCGCTTTACGTCTTTCTCCATTTCACTAACCCAAGCTGGAGGGACTTCTGATTCTTTCAATACCTCAATCCAACCAAGAAGTGAAGAAAGAGGAGTACCTAACTGGTGAGCAGTTTCTTTACTCATGCCAACCCAAACTTGATTCTGCTCAGATTTTCTACTGATACTAAAGAGCCAATAGCCAATTAAAACAAATACCCCAATAACGACTAGCATTACGAAAGGATAGGTTTTAAGCCTGTTAAGTAAGTCGCTATCTCTGTACAGAATATAATGAACTTCACCGTCTCCTAAATCTACCAAGATTGGATCGTTTTCACTTTGCATAGACGCAATGAGGATTTCGCGTTCTTTCGGGTGCTCTAAAACACTTTGAGGTATGTTGCCAGAGGCGATAATCTTTGTTTGCGAAGAGTCTGTATAGAGCACAGGTGTATTCGCTGCTTCACTCACAATTTCAGAAATAAAACTCTCTTGTAAATCATTAAAAGTGTTCTTTAAATCAGTAAACAAGCGTGAGTCTTTATAATAAAGGTAGTTGTAGCTGGTGCCATAGTAGTTTACATCTATGCGATTACCCAACTCCATCATTTCGCGCAAGTGAACTTGAACTAGAGAATCGTTATATGTTTTAATGGAGTCTATTTCAGCAGATGATAAGGTGTCTCTTCTGTATTCTATAATGTCTGGCAAATTTCTGTAGCCACTTACAGTGCTATCTTCATTTACCAATACAATTGGGATGGTGGTATTTGCCTCAACTACTTTAAGCGCTAAGCTTATATCTGGAGAAGAAATGAGTGATTTAGTGGCCTCACTCCAGAGCTGAACTCGTTTTCGCTCTTCGGTTTGGAGGTCGTTAAACAGTTTACTGGTATAGTTTACGAGTTTGGCTTTTCGTTGAATGGCCTGTGCCCAAAGCTCTACTTGTTGGCGCTCTTCTTTGGCTACTTCCCTTACCAGTTTGTTGGTGTACCAAATGCCGATGCCTACAATTACCAAGGCACTTACAAATAGTACGCGTTTCCAAATTATTTTTTGATTATAGATGCTCACTTACCAATCATCGTTTTCTTCAAACTCCCAGTTCTCAAATTTACTCTTGCTCTCTTCTCCACTTACCTTTTGCAATAATTTTTTCCACTTGCTCTTGGTTTTGGTAGTGTCTGGTTGGGCTTTTGGTTGAATGGTGGAGCTATCTGCTTGCGTTTTTTCTAAAGAAGAATCAAATGCTTCTATATCTAATCCAGGAGTGGTTTTTTCATTTTGAGGAGTTGTTGGTGCTAAGGAATCGCCCTGGAAAAGGCCAAACTCCTCTTTCAATATAGCTTTTGTGGTATTTACTTCTTGTTGAACCACTTCTTTTCTTCTTGTTTTAGCAGCATTTTTATCGAATTTAACAATGGGATTGTCTGCTGTGCCCGTTAGCGTAAGGTAAACCATTTTGTTACCAGTACCATCATCTTCAATATAACCGTATTCCGTTTCAATAGGTTGATTTCTATTGGCCAATAAGACTTGTTTCAAGTTAAACCCGATGTGATAGTCTAACTCATTACTGAAGGTTTGGCTACCGCGCAGAGATAAGTCTAAAGCGCTAGACTCAATGGTCATTTGTGGCATTGTAATGGATTCATTATCAATAGAAATGCTATTTTTTAGTGTGTCAAAATGGATGTGCTTCAACCGCTCCTCAAAATCTTCTAGCTTAATGAATAGGCTCAACACTTTGTTTTTTCTAAAATCGGATACCAGAGAATAAAGGGGTTTGTAGTTAATCAATTCACCCTCTGTAATCGTAAGGTTTGCAATGCCCTCAATACTCTTTGGAACAGTATTACCTTCTAAATCTCTCGTGAATTGAAAAGCAGCTTCAACATCGGCTTTGCCTTTTAAATGCGTGTAGCTAATTGCAGACTGTTCAAAATCGTTAAAGGTTTTAAACACATCTCTTATGGAAACGGAAGCTCCAGTAACATTTAGCCGAGTAACCATGCCGTTTGCATAGGGGTGCATGGCAATATCACCTTTTAGGGCACCTCCCATTGTGCGAAGGCTAAAATCATTGAGGTACAACGATTGGTTTAAGGTGATATTAGCGGTAAGTTCTGATGCAGTAAAATCTTTGTAGGCCACAGAATCAACACTAACACTTAGGTTGTAATTGTATCCTTGCGGAATAGCTAATCTGCCAGTTGAAGAATCTGATTTTGCCTGATAAGTTCCAACATGTATATCTCCTTTGGCATGTGTGGGTAAGTTACCTTTAAGTATGGCAGAAAAAGCATTTTGAGCAATTCCAGAAGCTGTAATTTCTGTGCCAGCTACTTCACCCTTAAAATAGTCTACAGCCACATGATTTCCGCTGAGGTGAATGGCTAGCGAGTCTGCTTGTAGGTGCATATCTTCTGAGGAGTAACTCAGGCCAGAGGAGTGCATGTCTATCTCTTTGGCAAATTCTAGTAGGTGTTTTGCAGCTACACTGTCTACAGAAGGAATTTTGCCAGAAACATGAAATTTAGCTCCTAGAGTACCCGTTAATTCTCCTAAAGAATCCATTCCGAATACCTCAAGAATGGAGCTAGCCTCAATCTTTGCTCGACCTCCTGCTCTAAATACGGGTTCTTCAAAATTCTTTATATCGGCTTTGCCACTAATGGTAGTTTCATCTATTCTACAGGTTAGAGAATCAATTTGTACCAAGCTACTTTTAACCGAACGAGCTGAGCCATTTGTGTATACTACATTGGCATTTAGTGTATTAACAGGTTTTTTTAGTGCTGCTAAATGAACTGTTCCATTGCGTACTTCAAATCTAGAATGGATACTAACAGGAAGAGAAGGTGCTGTTTTTTTCAGGTTGATTGAGGCGTTTAACTTTCCAGAACCGCGTAGATCTTGTATTGGCTTGGTAATATAAGCGGGAAGCATGGCTGGTAGAGCTTCTAAATCTATATTGTTTGCCAATGCGGTGAGCTGCCATGTTTCTTTCCCAAAGGTTCCTGTAATATCAAGGTTGTAGTTCTCTCTTAGCCGTAGTTTTCCTCTAGAAATTTGATAGAAAGAGTTGTTATTATCTAGTTCCAGACCAGCATCAAGAAAAATAGCTTCTTGGTTTACGTAATAGTCTTCTTTAATTTTAAGTTGTTCAATTACTCCTGAGCCAAACAGAGCGATGGTTTGGGCATTGCTACTAAAGCTACCTTTTGCTGTAAACTTATCTGCTTTAACACGAATGTCTTGTTGGTTAATATCATCTTGATAGTGTACTCGCACATTCTTGAGTAGGATGTCTGAAAGATCAACCTTGAAATGTGCAGATGTGGAAACGGTATCTGCGTCTGCTATGAATTTATAGTTGATTTTACCATGAATATCTTGGTGCAATGCAACCTCTCCATTGTGTAGCTCTACTTTATTGAGAATGTATTCACCCTTATAAAGTTTGAGGAGGTTAAAAGAAAGGTGAATATGGTCTAGCGCGAAAAGCGTATCGTGTATGCTTTCTGGATTGCTGCTTTTTGCAACAACGCCAGAGAGCTTCACATTTGCCATTGGAAAGCGTTCTAAGAAGCTGAGCTCCACACGCTCTACGGAGACGGGTGTGATGATGTATCGGTTAACTTGCTCAATGACAAAAGGGACAGCTTTGTCTTGGTATTTGTATCCCACATAAGCTCCAGTTCCCACGAATAAAGCTCCTAAAACAAATAGAGCCGCAAATATGCGCTTGAGCATTTTCATTGATGAGAGAACGTGTTTGCTTAACGCTTATTTTGCATTGGCCTTAGCTCCTTGCATCTTCAATAAGTTCACTTCTTTGGGTGCCAAAAAGCGAAACTTCCCTCTGCTAAGTCTCTTTTTCGTGAGTCCTGCAAAATAAACACGGTCTAGCTTGATTACTCTGTGGCCAATGGCTTCAAACATTCTTCTAATCACCCTATTTTTTCCAGAGTGAATCTCAACGCCTATTTCATTGAAGTTTTCGTCTAGAAAAGCAGCTTCATCTGCCTTCGCAATGCCGTCTTCTAATTCTACTCCCTTAATGAGCTTTATCAAATCGCCTTTTGAAAGGTTTTCTTCTGTTCTAACGTGATAAACTTTTTTCACTTCATGACTAGGATGCGTTAGCTTTTTCGCTAAATCTCCATCGTTGGTTAGAAGCAACACACCAGTTGTATTTCTATCAAGTCTGCCAACAGGATAAACGCGCTCATCACAGAAGTTTTTCACCAAATCCAGCACTGTTTTTCTACCCTTCGGATCATCTACAGTTGTGATAAAATCTTTGGGTTTATTCATCACTATGTACACGTTCTTTTCTGCCTTTAACACAAGCCCACGATACTTCACCACATCTTTGGGCATTACACGCGTACCTAGTTCAGTAATAACAACATCGTTAATTTGAATATCGCCTGCTGTAATGAGTTCATCTGCTTCTCGCCTTGAGCAAACCCCCGCATTGGCTATGTACTTATTTAGTCTAACACCAACTTTTTTAGTAGCATCTGCCTCTTTCTTAATACTGCGCTCAAATTTCTGGTCTTGAATGCGTTTGCCCAAGCGGTACTTTCGTACGGCAGAACTTCCTGGCTTATCGTGTTGATTTTTAGAGCGTTTATTGCGCATATTGAATAGTCTCGTTTAAACGTGCAAAGCTAGCATTATTCTTACCACCTGGGTTGAAAAGCATCTTCTATGTGCTTGATTTCTCGCGTGTTTTGATTGATGACGATGCCTATTATATCGAATCTAGCTTCTGCATCTATATCTTTTTCTTGAATGTAGGCATTGGCAAGTTTTACTAAACGCTTTTGTTTGCTAGTAGTTACAGCTTCTTCTGGGTTTCCGGCATAACGGTTAACGCGTGTCTTTACTTCTGCAAAAACAATGGTGTTTTGGTGCATAGCGATTAGGTCGGCTTCATCACGTTGGTGCCTGTAGTTGGTTTCTAGTATCTCATACCCTTTTGACTTTAAATAGTCCAAAGCTAATGCTTCACCCTCTCTGCCTAAATCATTATGGTCTGCCATTATTTTTGTGTTAATGAGACACCATTTTCTTCTACACTAAGCTGAGTTTCTCTGCCAAAGAAAATAGCGCGATTA
>CBFIHE010000011.1:0-73120 GCA_965662345.1 Salibacteraceae bacterium | reverse complement strand
CGGCTAACAAAGGCAGATAAGGCACCTGCCAAATTTGCTCCCAAAGAAGTGGCATTATCAAATAGGGCATCACTCTGTGCAAGCCTTAGATTACAAGCCAAGAAGCTATCTGAACGTTACGCGAAACTCAATAATAAGCAGTTAGATACCGTAATTGTATCGCATCCGCTAATGGGTTATCTTACGCTACGCGAGATGGGTTTTTTTATGATTTATCACGTAGGTCTGCATCAGCAAAGTATACATTAACATAATTTGAAAATTGAATGAAGAAGGTAGAACCGTTTCTTAGTTTGCAAGACGCTAGAAAATCATTGGATAATGGAGGTAGACTTTTCAATTTATTCTCTAGACCAGATGATGGCTCTATTACGGAAGCAGAGATAAACAAAGCAGCTGGGGTTACTTCTAATAGCCAGGAAATGGCGTTGTTTTTACTTCTGGCTTCGTCTCGTTTGAGTGATGTAGATAAGTCTGCACTTTCTGAAATGCTCAGCAGCTCTGCTAAGAAGACCTATGAGAAATATACTGCTGAATTTTTGGTGCCTGCTCAATTAACAACCTTAGCAGAGGGGGTAAACCTCATGGTACATGGTACCCTAGAATTGTTGCCTGCAGATAGCCAAGAAAGTGCATTTGCCAAAAAGCTTTTAATTGCAGGCAAAGTGCCAACTTATGAATATGAAAGTGTTTTTGATGCCTATCACGTATATCGCTTGCGAGATTCAAATACAGGAAATAGCATTTTGGCAGTACACGATAAAGAACACGAAATACTGCATGCTAAGGCGTTTACATTAGGATGCGTATCAAGAACATATTTTCCAAAAAAGAGTGACGAAGACCAATCTCACCGTTTGCTTGAAATACGTTATTACATTGATTAACTTTTCACCATGGAATTATACACGTTGAAATCATTCTGGGGCCAAGCACTTTTTTTTGGCTTGTTTATGACGCTTTTCTCTGCTGTTCTTGAGCCAGGTATTTCTGGTAATCAAGAATTTTCGTGGTTATTGGTAGCTAAAGAAGCTGTTATTTGGTTCCCTGCGGGTATAGCCCTTTCTTTCGCGAACAAGCGATGGGCAAAGCGAAAAGAAGATGTTTGATTTACTGTTTCAGTAGAACTTCTACGCGCCTCGCCTTCATAGCTTCTAGACTGTATACAGACTTTGCTTTTTCACTTAATGAGTCATTCACCACGCCTGAGCTTTCAGCTTCACCCAAAGGTTCATCTATAAAACGAATGGTTCCATCATCTACAGCTTTTGCCCAATCTTTCTGGGCAAGTAAATAGGATTTTACAGCATCTATTCTTCGTTTAGATAAATTAAGGTTGTAATCTGTCCTTGCCAAGGGCGAAGCAAAACCGCGTAATGTTATAGCAATGGTATCTGAGAAAGCTCTAAACGCCTCTGCCTCCTCAACAAACGCATCTAGGTTTGCTAATCCATTCTTTAGGTTAGTGCGTGTAAAAACACCAAAAGAAGCTGTATCTGTTTGTGCATCTGCATAAGAGTCTGCAGATTGATTGTACCGCAAAAATAAATCTTCTAATGAAAGGGTAGAGGTTGTGCGCTTGGTTCTAGGGTCTGGATAATCGTTGTCAAAATAAACAGATACGGGTGCTACCTTAGGAGCTTGAACCAATACAGGAGGAACGGAGTCTTTAGGTACTACTGGAGTATCAACTGGAAGGGTGTCTACTGGCAGCGTATCTAGAATAACGGGAACCTTACCCACATAAATATCATTGCAGCAATGCTCTCCTTTTTTAGCAAAACTTCCGCTGCGATTAGAAACCCATGCCAGCAAACGCAAGGAATCGTTTAAGTTAAAGTACAAATCGTTTGTAGCTGAGTTTACTGGCTGTCCAAAATTCTCTGGTGCACTCCAAGAGCGTAAAGAGCCATTACTTTTTTGAATATCATACCCTCCATATCCGTTGTGCCAGGTAGAAGAGAAGTACAACTCTTGCTTCGTGGTGTCGTAGTAGGGGGTAACCTCATTACCAGGAGTGTTAATGGTTTTACCCAGGTTTTTGGGTCTGCTAAACTTAGTAGCATCTTTAATCTCGCTGTACCAAAGGTCCATTCCGCCTCTGCCTCGCGGACGATTTGAAGCGAATAGTAATACTTCTTTCTTACCCCAAACGGTAACAATAGGATGCGTGGCAGTATAACCAGATACTTCTAAAGCTTCAATACGTGTTGCTGGGTCTAATCCCTCTACATGGAGTGTGCTATCTCTGTAATAGATAGCGCAGCCCTCTTCTTTAGAACAAAGAGTGTAATAAACACGTGGCCGAAGTGGAGAAACAAATACATTTCCCAAGTGAATTCCTTCTGGCGCAAAGAGTGAGTCTAATACAAAAATAGAGTCTGAACGAACTCCCATAAAAGAAAAGAAAGAAGGAGTTTCAATGGTTTTAGAACCCGTATCTGAATGCCTCAACGAGCTAAAATAAAGTGTAGAGTCGTTTGTGAAAAAAGGGTTAATTTCTCCCTCAAATGAGTTTACGCCTAATTCTGGATGAATCACTTCTATATTCAATGAATCGTGCAAATTTTCCAAAGCAAACTGGCAAGACTTAATTTCTTGTTTCGCGCGCTTGTATAAAGATGAGGAGGCAGAACGATAAACAGCTGTGTAGTTTTGAAAACCTTCTAAGGCCAGTACATACTTCATCAAGCTCTTTTGCATGAGTGGGAGATAAAATACAGCCTTAAAATAATCTTCATCATCATCCATGGCAATCACCTGAGCATATCGCTCTGCTGCCTTCTCGTAATGATTGAAATGTCTGTAACTTTCCGCAGCCATCCAATACCCTTCTAAGAAGCTCGTATCTGCTCGTATGGCTTTTTCAAAATAATAAGCAGCTCCGTAATAATCATCCTCTTCAAACGCCTCATTGCCGTGTTTCGCCCATTGCTTAGGTGTTTGCCCAAAAGCAAGGGAAGCTATGAAGAATGATATGACAAAAACAATTGCTTTCATCTATAGAAAATCAGGACAGTTTTTGAAACGCATGCGCTTAGGTAATATATGTTTGATAATATAAATCACTGAGAATTCAAATCCACCCCTGTTGCCAGAGGCTTGTTGTAGAGAAGAGGTGTTTATATCATACGATGCTCCAAATTGCCAATTTCCCCAATCTACTCCAGCAAAAATTACCGCTGCATCTTGTACGCGGTACCATCCCCCCAGCTGCAGTGCCAATAGGCTATAAGGGCGCTTGTCTAAAAAGTATCTGAAATTGGAACCAATAAGCAATTCACTGTGTGGGCCTTGGCGCATAGCTAAAATACCAGGTAAGGCATTGAGCGAGGGGGTTAATTCGGTTTCTAAGTTAGCGTGTAGGGTAAAGCGCATGTCTAACGGAATGTCATCTGTTGTAAATGACTGATTAGGCCGAGTCATGTTGTGTGCGGCAAAGCCGATGGAGTAACCCGTAAAATTACTTGTTCGTTTGCAATACAAAGCTCCAGCGTGGGTGTTGAAGCTATTGGTTGCGTTTTGACTAATCTGTTCTGCTGAGGTAACCCCAGGTTGAAATCTACCACCTATGTACTGATCATCAAAAAACAACGCATCAAAGTCTAGTTGTTTGCGGTACCATCCGCCTTGCAATCCAAAGGTGAGTAATGAAGTAGAATCACTATTTAGCCTGAGTGTGTACGACAACGCACCTTGAATTTGGAGATTACTTAAGTTTCCGTCTCCAGCCACATCATTGAATACGTTTAGTCCAACACCCAAGGCAGGAAGTTTCAAGAAATTGGCCGCATCGGCAGAAATGCCAAATGTTTCAAAAGGTCTGCCTATCGCTTGCCATTGGTTTCTGTGGTGACCTTCAAACCTGTATCGTCCGTCAAATGCACCCGTATTGGCGGGGTTGGTGTATAGCGGGTCTCTGTAAAACTGCGAGTAATGCGCATCTTGAGCAATAGAAGCTACTGCTCCCATAAGAATGCTAAGGGTGAGTATGTAGCGGATCACCCTCATCTAACCAAAGTAATATTGCCTTTTTTGAAAAACGATTGTCCATCTACACAGTTAGCATCTAATTGATACACATATACGGCTGGGTCTGCGAGTTGACCGTTGAAATAGCCATCCCAACCTTGCTGTTGGTTGGTGGTTTCAAACACACGCTCACCCCAGCGATTGAAAATAGAGAAAGTAAGCGTATTAATATTTTCACCACGCACAAATACTCGGTCGTTTAATCCATCTCCATCAGGAGAAAAAGCATTAGGCACGTAAATATCGGGTTCTCCGCAAATGAGGTCGCGTACGTAAATGGTATGCGAACTTTCATAAGCACAGGCAGGATTATTGGCATCGGTAACTGTAACCGTGTAAGTGGTGGTATTTGGCGGACTTACCTCTGGGTTAGGCCCCGATGTGGTATTCAAGCCTGTAGCGGGTGACCATAGATACGTGTAATTTCCGCTTAACGGTAAGGCGCGCAAGGTGGTACTTAAACTTCTCACCACAGTATCTTGGTCGCTATCTGCATCTACCAAGGCCGGATTGAGCGTGGATTTGTCTACCAGCACCGTGTCTATGCGCGTACAGCCGCTGTCATTTACAGTAAACAAGCGATAGGCTTGAGCGGAATCAGGAGAAACCAGGGCATTGGCAGAATCTGGTGGAGAGAGCAAGCCTTCAAGCGGACTCCAGTTATAACTCAATGGATTTATAACTGGTGCGGGATTAAACGAGGTGAGTAGTACGGTATCGTTAAAGCAGACTTGGTAGTAGGGGGTAACATTTAAGAGTCTGTCGCTAATGGTAAGAATGGTAGAATCTGTCTCTACACAGCCATTGGGGCTTTCCACGGCAAAGTAATAGATGTCTACCGAGTCTGTGAAGTTGGCAGCTAGCGTGGAGTCGGTTACTGAGTTAAGCGTATCCGTAAAACCAGCATTGCTACTCCAAACAAAAATACCAGCAGAGCCTAACGAATTTCCCGTGAGCGAGTAGGGGAGTTCATCGGAACAAAGAATCCTGCTCACTTCTGCATCCGCGTAAATAGGTTCAACCGTTATGGAATCAAAGATAGAATCGGTGCAAATGCCGTGAGCAATTAACAACAAAACGGTATCGGCTGTGAACACACCCGTTGGGTTTGAAAGAGTAGGGTCGCTAACCAATCCACTTTGTACCCACGAAAAAGTACTACCCGGAAAGCGAAGTGGTTCAACCCCAATTTGTGTTTCTTGGTTTAGGCAAGCGAGATGACGCTCAAAAAATAAACTGTCTGCATCTACAATAACTTCTAAGAAGGTGGTATCGCTTTGCGAGCAAGCGCTGGTATCAGACGCTATGAGTGTTACCACAAAATTGCTGGGTTGTGTGAAGGTGTAGGAAGGAGAAGGAGTGTTTGCCGAGTCTCCGTTTCCAAAATCCCACAGGTAAGCCGTGGTTGCCGTTCCGTTGGTATTATTTACAAAGTTTACAGTATATGGAGCACATCCTACTCCGGGGTCGTCAAAATCTGCAATGAGTGGGTTGGCCAAATCTTCTACAATTACGTTCATCAAGTCGGTGCCGCTGCAGCCTCTGCTGTTGGTTGCCCTAAAATGAAATACGTTTAAGCCGGTAGTGGGGTTTTGCAGAATAAAAGTAGAATCACCAGGGGCGTTGTTTAGTGTATCGGTAAAGTTGCCATTGGTAGACCATGTGTACAAACTCCCTGTTCCTGAGGATGTCCCCGTAAAGGTGAGCGGTAAATCTGCAGAGCATAAAGAGGTGTCTTGCGGTGCGGCTGCTAAAACGCTGTCTACTTCAATAGGTATGCTCACGGTATCTGTACATGTTCCGTTGCTTACCAAAACCGTGTAGGTGATATCAAACGGAGTGGTTACGGTTGGTGAAGGCGACTGCGCATCATCTAAAAAAGTTGACGGTGACCACTGATAAGAAGTGCCGGGAGGGTTCTGACTTCCGTCAAAGCCGATGGTGGTAGGAGTTAGGTAGCAGACAGAATCTGGACTAAGGGTATAAGAGCTATCGCTCAATACGGTTACTGTTTTGGATAGCGTATCGCTCAGGTTACAGGTATTTTGGTCATTAACCACCAAGGTTACATCATACGTTCCAGATTGTGCATAGGTGTGATTGGGATTGGCTAGGGTAGAGTTGTTTCCATCACCGAAATCCCAAAAGAATGAGGTAGCACTTTGGGTTAAACTCAAGTTATTGAATGAAGCATTGTATGGGGCACACCCGGTTTCATCGGTAAGGAAGTCTGCCACGACTATGGGTAAGAGAAAATCTATTTTGAACACCGCCAAGTTACACCCCGGGGATGCCGCATTTACATTGGAGTGCGCTCCCGGGTTGGGCGAGGTGGGGAAATCGCTCGTACCTCCGCATCCTGCACATACGGCTTGGTAAATTTTCCCTTTTCTATCAAACCTACTCGTGCCACCATCTACATGTTCTTGAGCAGAACCACCAAAGAAAGTGGCGTATTCTAGCTGCGAGGCATCATCGGCTATTACGGCAACATAAAAATCGTTATTATCTGTAGTTCCCTGAATTGGCCCACCTGCGGTATCTAAGCCATTTGTAGTTAGAGTTCCAAACTGAATACTACTTCCCCAGCCGCTCAAGTAAACCGCATTGCATAAGTCTACCAAAAATGCAGTTGGAGAAATATCGGGATTCCCATCTCCTCTTCCAAAGCGTGTAGCCCACTCAAGCGTATCTAATTGCGGACCCATTTTCACCACAAACTGACCTCCAAGCGGATCGTTGTAAGCAGCATTAAAAATGAGGGTGTTTAATCCGCCAGATGTTTGCCCAAAGAGATAGACATAGTCATCATTGTCTACTTCAACAAAGTAAGATTGATCATAGCCACTTGTTCCGTAAAACGTGGAATACAGCAAAGTGCTTCCGTCTGAAGAGATACGAGAAACAAAGCCATCTGTGGCGCCACCATAGTTGGTGTCGTAAGAGAACAGAGTAATTGGGAAATTATTAGAACGCGTTCCCCCTGTTACCACAATATCATTGTTATTGGCTAGATCTACAGAATAAACAGCATCACCACCTCCACCGCCCAAGTAGGCGCTCCAATCCAAAGCGCTTAAATCATAATTCAGTTTGTAGATAATTCCGTCTTGATCTGAACCAGTGCCTGGTTTGGTAGATTGAAAGGAATTACCGTTGGTAGGGTTGTCACTAGATCTTGTGGTGCTTACAATATACACGTCTGAGTTAGGGTCTACCAATATTTCTCCGCGTACTTCATCGGCATAATTGAACTTTGTTCCCGCTGTGTTGAGTCCGTCATTATGCGTGCCACCTAAGAAAGTAGAAGCTAGCAATGTAGATCCGGAAGAGTCTAGTTTAGATACACAGATATCTGAACCATTGGGATAGAAAACCCCCAAACCGTTCAGCAGATTTACGGGGTTGATGTTGTTGGGGTTGATGTTAAAGGTGGTATCAAATGCGTTTGAGGTAGTAGGGAAATTTAAAGAGCTAGTAGTTCCTAAAATCAACAATTCTTGCCTATCATTTACAATAAGGCTGTGGGGTAACTCATCACTGTTTCCGCCTATGTAGGTAGAGTATACAGGCGCTGTTCCATTTGTATCCCACTTGGTAATAACGATATCTGTTCCTGCGGTATTTCCGCCTTGCGGAGTATTTCCCGTACCACCAGCGAAGGTAGTTTGATAAGCCCCCAAAGTAGTGGGATATCCTATGCCAAATGCAGTGCTCCCAGAGTATAAGAAGCCGTAGTTATCAAACGTAGCAGTGTATCCAAAATTATTAATGGTAGAGCCAGAGAACGTAGAGAAAATAAGAGTGGGGTCTATGATTAGGGTATAGGTTGAGTCATACCCCTTGGGAAACTCAAAACCAAAAATCGAATCGTTTTGAATAAACCTGCACGGAACTTCATGCTCTTTACCGTTAATGAGCTGGTAAGCATACGGTCTATACTCCGTTACAGTGCCTAAAGAAGTAGCTATTTCTATGCTTTTGCCTTTTATTTCTGGAGTTTCAACTCCAGCATATTGCCATTGAATTGCATTGGGATTCTTGTGAGGTGCCACAATGAAATCATACTTTAAATCGTCACCAACCTTGTAGGCTTTTAAATCTATACCAGGATAGAGTTCGTGTAGGTTTGCTTGTTCAAAAACAGGTACGCGTGAGGCGTATGTTTTGGGGTTATTGCCTTTGAAATAATTGTGATAGTAAGAGGCCTTTTGACTGCCTGAATGTGCTTTGGCTTTGCCACCAATAAAAGTCATGGCAAATGCATGGTAGTCTACAGATAGAGGAGCAGTTGTATCTGGCGTTCGTACTCCAGTGTGCCAGTCACTAAAGAGTTTTGAATCATAGAGATGGTACACCAATGCAGAGTCTGTGTAGAATAATGCTCCTTGTGGTAGTGAATGCTTAAAATTTACGTCTGCATGAAATTGACCATGATTGGGCACAAAGCCTGCAAGCGGATGATGTTCTTTTTTGTGCTTGTGAGCCGATGCTGGCGATGCAAAGGCAATCAGAAAAAATAAAAGGATGCAACTGAGCGTAAGGTTTCGCATATGCTCAAATTTAACCCAAAAAAAAGACTGGTCAACTTGTTTATTCTACCAAGTCTTGGGTGTTCGTAGGGTTAGCTACCCAAGATTTCACAATACTGTCCCAAAGGGCAATGCGGTGTTGTAACGCAACTTTAGCTGCAGCAATGGCTTCTTTCTCTTTTTGAGGGTTTCCATCACAGATTTCATCGAGAATTTCAGGTCCTGAATTTTCTACGGTTGCTTCTAGCTGAACATGTCGTTTCAAATAGTAAGAAAAAGCAGATAAATCTATGCCCACGCGCTCATCCAGCTCGTCTACAATGTTGGAGAACATTACTGGAATTAAATCTTCACGAGCCATTGTAAACACCGCGGCCAATTCATGTATACTGGCCTTTTGGGCAATTTGCAATGAGTGACCCGTAAAGCGTTGCACTGCAACAGGCGGGTTCGCAAGTTCCATGGCCTGTGCAACAGACATGCCTCTAGAAAAGGCTAGAACAAGTTTATCTATGGGGTCTGTATTAGCACCAGAACCATGCATGGCTTCTAAGTACAGTTCAAAATGACTGGCAACATTTCCGAGTAGATCTACATCGCTTTCTTCATGCAATACTAACCGGTTAATAAATCGTCTCACCTTAGCAGAACCTACGGGAGTCCAAGGGCCATGCGGACAAGTAAACTCGCGCTGCATGGCTTTTAGCAAACTCATGTAATCCCATACGGCATAAACATGGTGCTCCATGAAAGACCTTAACTCTTCTACTGTATGCACTCCTGCATAAACTGGGTGGTGTATCAATCGATTCCTGTAAGGTTCAAGCTCAATGCTCAAGGATTTTTTGAAATCTGCCATGTGTGTTTCTCAGTGCGTGTAGATTATATTTTACGTAGCTTAATACGGTCAAGTTTCAAATGCGCTCTTTCTACACTCGTGTAAAGTACATTTTTTCTACAAGAGCGAGTAGAGATTGTTGATAGTTTCCGATTGAATTGGTGATGAAACTTTCAATAGCAATGCTATGCTGAGATGAGTTTGTTCAAGCGCGTAGTAGATTACAGCTGTTATTTTCAGTAATTCGCCAAAGGCTGATTGTATCGAGAATAAGGCGGGAAAAACAGCAAGAGTTTGGAGTATTGAGCAATAGGAACGTTCTAATTGCTCAGAGCTAACTGCTAAATTTTATTGTAAATCCTCCTATGTCTCGATACAACCTTTTCTCCGTTCCACTCCAAAAAGCCCACTCGACATGACGGCTGTGATTTCTCTTAGTACTTGGTACTGGAGTCTTTATACTTTCAATATAGAGATGCTGAAACAAGTTTAGCATGACGAAAAAACAGTTTAGAACAAGAGTAAACAGCATACCAATACCTTGTTAGGCCTCAATCTCGATACAAATTTCTTTCCGCGTTGCTCCAAGAAATCCACTCGATTTGACGGCTTGAGAAATTCTACTAACGGCTACGAATTCACATCTCAAGCCTAACAACTATATCACCTTAATACGTTGTTCATGAGTCTTGGTACTTTCAATAGTCAACGCTATTTAGGGATGTATATGCATAAAACCACTAAAAACTAAAAAACTAACAACCAAGCCCTACTTAGCCGGCAGCACTTTCCCCGTTACTTCTCCAAACCCAATTCGTACACTGTCTTTCTCACAATGTCCACGCATGATTACTGTATCACCGTCTTGAATGAATTTGCGCTCTGAGCCGTCTTTCATTTGAATCGGCTTGGTGCCTCTCCATGAAATTTCAAGCATAGAGCCATAGCTATCTGGAGTTGGGCCTGAAATGGTACCTGAAGCTAACATGTCTCCAACCCTTATATTACAGCCGTTTACCGTATGATGCGCCAACTGTTGAGCCATGTTCCAGTACATGTACTTGAAGTTAGAATTACATACCGTAGTTTCTTCTTTTCCCTCTGGTTGAATGCCAACTTCTAGGTGGATGTCATAGCTTTTGTCTCCAGTAAATTTGAGGTAGGGAAGCGGTGTGGGTTCTTGTACGGGACCTGGCACACGGAAAGGTTCCAATGCGTCTAAAGTCACAATCCACGGAGAAATGCTTGAAGCAAAATTCTTGGCTAAGAATGGCCCCAGCGGAACGTATTCCCATTTCTGAATATCACGAGCGCTCCAATCATTAAACAAGACCATTCCAAAAATGTAGTCTTCTGCTTCGGCAGTGCCGATGGAGTCTCCCATAGGTTTACCATCAAACGTGATGAAAGCCATCTCCAATTCAAAATCCAACAATTTTGATGCACTGAATACAGGGTTGGCATCATCTGGTTTTTGCTGTCCTTTGGGCCTGATTACGTCTGTACCCGATACCACAATACTACTTGATCTTCCGTGGTAACCTACCGGAAGGTGCAACCAGTTGGGAAGCAGGGCATTGTTTGGGTCGCGGAACATCGTTCCCACATTGGTGGCATGCTCTTTTGAGGAGTAAAAATCGGTATAATCGCCAATGTGCACGGGAAGGTGCATAGTACAATCGCTTTGCGCATGCAATACGCTTTGCACATGTTCTTCGTTCGCTTGTAATTCGCTGTTTTCGGCATCAAATAAATCCGCAATGCGATTTCGTAAAGCGCGCATACCTTGTTTTCCTTTTTGCATCAGGGTATTTAGGTTCCCCGTTTGAAAGTCGGGGCTGGTAAAATCTAATCCGCTGAAGTAACCAAGGGATAGAAGTTCGTTGAGGTCTATAACCTGTTCCCCCAACGCAACGCCAACGTGTTTTTCACTTGCATCGGCTTTGCTGAAAATACCGAATGGCAAATTTTGAATGGGAAAGTCGCTGCCTTGCGGTACGCTTACGAATGATTTTCTGTTGGGGTTGTTTGCCGTAATATCCATTTTTGATTTACGCTTTACTTAAGTTATGCGAACAAAGGTTTATCGTTCATCCAACCGTTGATGGATGCCTTAATCGCGTTTAATTGTGTTTCGTTTTCGTGGTTTTGAATTACATCGTCTATGTATTCCACAATCTGTGGCATATCTGATTCTAACAACCCGCGCGTGGTAATAGCTGCTGTTCCTACGCGAATTCCAGAAGTAACGAACGGACTCTTGTCATCAAACGGTACCATGTTTTTATTCACGGTAATGTGTGCTTTTACCAACGCTTGTTCCGCATCTTTACCCGTAACATTTTTACTGCGTAAGTCTATGAGCATTAAATGATTGTCTGTTCCCTTGCTGATTACATCGTACCCTCTGGCAACGAATTCTTCTGCCATAACCTGTGCATTTTTTACCATTTTAAGGGTGTATTGCATGTACTCATCGGTAAGTGCTTCTCCAAACGCTACAGCCTTTGAGGCAATAACGTGCTCAAGCGGACCACCTTGCGTACCAGGGAATACACCTGAATTGAGCACGGCAGACATCATTCTAAGTTCTCCTTTGGGCGTTTTCAACCCAAACGGGTTTTCAAAATCTTGGCCCATCATAATGATTCCCCCACGCGGACCTCTCAACGTTTTGTGAGTTGTAGAAGTTACGATGTGGCAATGCTTGATTGGATCGTTCAAAATGCCTTTAGCAATCAATCCAGATGGGTGGGAGATGTCTGCCAATAGTAGCGCTCCTACTTCATCTGCTGCTTTGCGCAGTTTGGCATAATCCCAATCGCGTGAGTAAGCAGAAGCACCACAAATAATCATCTTGGGTTTTACTTCTAATGCTTTTTCTAGAACCTTATCAAAATCTATGAGTCCAGTTTCTTCTTCTACACCGTAAAAATGGGGTTGGTAGAATTTACCACTGTAGTTTACGGGTGAGCCATGTGTTAGGTGGCCACCGTGAGAGAGATCAAAGCCCAAAATAGGATCACCAGGTTTCAAACAGGCTAGCATAACGGCTGCATTAGCTTGGGCTCCAGAGTGAGGTTGCACGTTGGCATATTCCGCTCCAAAAAGTTCTTTAAGACGGTCAATGGCCATTTGCTCTACCAAATCTACCACTTCGCAACCGCCATAATAGCGCTTACCAGGATATCCTTCTGCGTATTTGTTGGTAAGTACCGAGCCCATGGCTTCTAGCACCTGATTGCTCACGAAATTTTCTGAGGCAATAAGCTCTATACCCGAAACTTGGCGCTCGCGCTCTTGCTCAATTAAAGAAAATAAAGATTCATCTCTGTTCATCTCTCAATGTATTGGGTGAACAAAGTTAGAATTAGCCTCAAGCCAACCAACTTAAATAAGGTAAAAGCAATTAGAATTTCGTCCTGCGCTTTGCTGCTGGAGAATTTCCGTAGATGTAATTGTATTTAGGACGGTAGAAATTACCTCTTCCAGTAGCAATCACATAGCTGTAACTGATGGTGATTGTTCCGTATCCGTCATTGTCTTCTGGGTTTCCGCGAATCCCCCCCGCAGAGCCAGATGTATTTTCTCTCCTGTCTGCCAAGTCGGCAGCCATATCACCTTGAGAAACTCTTAAGTCTGCATTATCAACATAACTCGTACTCACATCATCTAGGTAATCTGTAAACGCTAGGCGATATGATACATCGATACCTATACGGTGCCTTCTAATTTTTCCGCTTCTTCCTTTAAACGTTATAAACGTTCCAATGCCCAATGGAATCACTGGCTGCATGGCGCTGTAAGAAACGCCTTCTGTTTGCAAAGGGCGTAAATTCTCCCAGCTCCCGTTGTATTCTGCTTGGGGAGCACTGTAGGTGAAGCCGAGACCCGCAAAAACTACAAAGTGAAGGTCTGCTACATAACGCATTTTACCGCCTAAGTCGTTAAATACCAAAGGATAGTATTCAAACCTTGCTGCCGCTTCAATCATGTTGTTGCGGAAACTCAAGTTTCTATCTGTTCTATCTGAATTTGGATTTAGGCTATCGGCTCCAGAGATTGCAAGGTAATTTAACTGGAAATTGATCCCAAATCGGTACGCCATGCGCACCCTAGCCATGGCACCAAATGTGTATCGGGTGTTTTCTTGGTAGACTTTGAATGAATTTGAACCAGTACTTTCAGCTAAATCCCCAAAGTAGTTGGATATACCAGCTTGCCCGCCCAAGTCCCATTTAAAGGCCTGACCAGACACAATACATGCAAGCAGCATGAATGCCGTAAAAAGGGTAGATCGTTCCATTAAGAAGATTTAAGGTGTAGCAAATATAGTAATGTTAATGAATGATTTAGGGATAACGCTTGGTATCTATATCGAACCCTTATTTTTGCAGCCAATCCAAAAAATGGTCATGAATCGAATTACAGCGTTATTTGGAATCCAGTATCCGATTATTCAGGCAGGCATGATTTGGTGCTCTCCCTGGCAATTGGCATCTGCTGTATCCAATGCAGGCGGACTTGGGATTATTGGCTCTGGAAGCATGTATCCTGAGGTGTTGCGAGAACATGTTGCAAAATGTAAAGAAGCCACAAAGAAGCCTTTTGCAGTAAACTTACCCCTGCTTTATCCGAACATAGAAGAGCATATTCAGACAATTATTGACTTCAATGTTCCCGTAGTATTTACTTCTGCAGGTAACCCCAAAACGCATACTCCAAAATTAAAAGAGCACGGAATTAAGGTTGTGCATGTGGTGAGTAGTGCCAAATTTGCTCAAAAAGCTGAGGCTGCTGGATGTGACGCTATCGTAGCAGAAGGTTTTGAAGCGGGTGGTCACAATGGTAGAGAGGAAACTACTAGTATGGTATTAATACCACATGCGGTACGTTCGGTTTCTGTTCCCGTAATCGCAGCGGGAGGTATTGGAACGGGTAGAGGTATGTTGGCAGCCATGGCGTTAGGAGCAGAGGGGGTACAAATAGGTTCTCGTTTTGCTGCTACAGAAGAGTCATCTGCCCACAATAACTTTAAAAATACCATAGTTGAAACGGGTGAAGGAGGTACAGAATTAACATTGAAAGAGCTTGTTCCTGTTCGGTTGATTAAAAACCCGTTTTATGCCAAGGTAGTAGAGGCCTATAAAAACAAGGCGACAAAAGATGAACTGGCAGATCTTCTCGGAAGAGGGAGAGCCAAAAAAGGCATGTTTGAAGGAGACCTAGAAGAGGGTGAATTAGAGATTGGTCAAATAGCAGCTTTAATCAACGAAGTAAAGCCAGCTAAGCAGGTTTTTAACGAGATCTTATCAGAATACAGAGAGGCCAAAACACAACTGCTAGGAGAGAATTTTGACTTTTAATAAAAGAAAAAGACTCCAATTTCGTTTCGGATGTACGTGAAAAACTTTTTTCTTCTGTTTGCTGTATTGTTGGGTTGGTTAACCACTCAAGCACAGGTGAATGCACCAACGGTTCATTGCATTTCAGTAGATGAAGCTACAGGTAATGTTACATTAACTTGGACTCCACCCACTGATCCTAATGGTCAGTTTTTTGCCTATTTACTCCAAGTGAGTAATAATCAAACTGGACCATTTACAGACATTACCGTTCCCGTTATAACTACTTCATCATATACCCATACGGTGAATGCGAATTTAGGATTGTGGTTTTATCGAGTAAGAACGATATACATCAGTTCTGGAATCCAAGATACATCATCTGCACCGCAGGGAACACTTAGGTCTATGTTGCCTCAGTTTGTAAATACTACAGACAGTACGGCAAGAGTAGGATGGAACGCAACAGTAACAGGAGGCTTACCTGGTGATGCGGCAAATTTTGAGGTTTATCGGAGAATGGGAGCAGGAACCCCCTGGCAATTGATCGGTACAAGACCATTGGGAAATAGACAGTTTATTGATAGCTTTAAGGTATGTTCAGAAGATATTGCCTATAAGGTTGAGATATCTAATACGCAAGGTAATTGTGTTTCTTCTTCGGCAGTGATAGAGCAACTTTTTGAAGACAATACTTCACCAGAAATCCCTCCATTTGATTCGGTTTCTGTTGACCCAGTAACTGGTGATTTGATTCTAGGTTGGCAACCGTCTGCTTCTGGTGATACCAGAGGGTATCAAATTATTTTTAGAGACCTAATTGCGCAGCAAAATATTGTTATTGATTCCACAATAGGTAGAATGAATACGAATTATGTGGATACCCTCGCATCTGGAAATTTGGGCGCAAGACAATACGGTGCGGCTGCTTTTGATACATGTTTGAAAGGGAACCCTCCTGAGTCTAATGTAAGTAGCATTGAAGGTTGGCATAGAACAGTTTTTTTAGAAGTGGTTCCAGATTATTGCGGAAACCAAAACTTTTTAACCTGGCAGCATTACATTGGCTGGGATAGTATTTCGCATTATGAGATTTTGGTGAGTATTAACTCAGGGCCATTTATTCGCATAGATAGCGTTGCTTATCCAGACTCAACTTACACACACCAGGGAGTTGATTTAACCAACGACTATTGTTACATAGCAAGAGCTGCAAGTCCAGGAAGAACAAAAACGAGTTCATCTAATGTAGCTTGCCCTGCTGCTGCTGGTACAATTGTTCCCTCTATTCATTATCTCATCAACGCTACTGTGGTAGATAACGACCGTGTTCTAGTAAATGCAGTAACAGACTCTTCTATTAACGCGAATTTCTATTCTTTGAAAAGGTCTTTGTCATTGAATGGACCGTATTTTGAGGTTAATCGTATTCCATTTTCTGGGTTGCCCACAATCAGTTTATCAGATACATCTGCCAGAGTAACAGAAACAGACTACTATTACTACATAGATATAATGGATTCATGCGAGTTTGTTTTGGCCTCTTCAAACATTGCTAAGACCATATATCTACGAGGCGAGTTCAATAAAATCACTTACCTCAACACCATGGACTGGACTTCATATCTGGGATGGGATTCGGCTGGATCTGGAGTATTTGAATATGAAGTCTACCGCATACTTAATAAGCAGCAAGAATTGATACCCGCCATCACTATGGGTGCAAATGGCAGCAATTTTGATGAAGACATGACTCCGTTAATGGATCAAGGACTTCAGGTTTGCTACATTATTCGAGCAACAGAAGCAGATGGGAATGTGAACGGTTTTAGGTCAGAGAGTTATTCAAACGTCATTTGCCTAGGTGATAATGCCAAAATATTTGTTCCATCTGCATTTAGACCTTTTGGTTTCAACAGGGTATTTATACCCGTTATGTCATTTGCAGATTTCACGCAGTATTCTTTCAAGATATTCGACAGATTTGGTACTATGGTATTTGAAACCACAGACCCTGATAAAGGCTGGGATGGTAGTTACAACGGAACTACCTCTGGTACTAATATTTTTGCTTGGGAGCTTCGCGTTGTGAATCTAGCTGGAGACGAGCTGATTAAAAGAGGATCGGTTGTTTTATTGAGGTAGTGAACAACACGTTCAAAACAACACATCTTAACACTTCCTTATCACTACCACACGACCTCGTTTACTTACTTTTGCTCAATTTTATTCTTTAAGCGCAAAAAAGAACACGGTATGTCACATTTCGATTCCAAAATAAGAGGCGAGTATTTAACCTACGATGATGTCCTATTAATTCCCGCTTACTCAGAGGTGCTTCCCCGAGATGTTAAAATTACCACTCGTTTTTCCAAGAATATTACCCTCAATACACCAATCGTATCGGCTGCAATGGATACCGTTACAGAATCTGCATTGGCTATTGCCATAGCTCAGGAAGGCGGCATAGGAGTGCTTCACAAAAACATGAGCATTGAAAAGCAAGCGGCTGAAGTGCGTAAAGTAAAGCGTTCTGAGCATGGTTTGATTCAAGATCCTGTTACGGTGCATAAGAGTGCTACAGTAGGCGATGTTCTAAGCTTAATGAAAGAGCATTCTATTGGTGGTATTCCTGTAGTAGATGAAAGCAACACCTTGGTTGGAATTGTTACGAATAGAGATTTGCGTTTTGAAAAGAAAATGGGCAGAGGCATTGCCGATGTGATGACTTCTGGAGAGATTGTTACGATTAACAATTCAGAAGACCTTACGCAAGCAGAAGAAATACTTCAATCGCATAAAATTGAGAAATTACCCGTTGTTAGCAACGATGGTAAATTAACAGGTCTAATCACCTTTAAAGATATTATCAAGGCAAAGATCAAACCGCATGCCTGTAAAGATGAATACGGAAGGTTGCGCGTTGCTGCAGCAGTAGGCATTACAGGAGATATGTTAGAGCGGGTTGAGGCTTTGGTTAAAGCAGGCGTAGACGCGGTGGTTGTTGATACAGCTCATGGTCATAGCCAAGGCGTGGTTAAAGCACTACAAGCTGTTAAATCAAAATTTACTTCTATTGATGTGGTTATAGGCAATATAGCTACAGCCGAGGCTGCAAGACTATTAGTAGATAATGGAGCCGATGCGGTAAAGGTAGGTATTGGTCCAGGTTCTATTTGTACTACACGTGTAATAGCTGGAGTGGGTGTACCTCAATTAAGTGCTGTTATGGAAGTAGCTAAGGAATTAGAAAAAGATGGTATTCCGCTCATTGCTGATGGAGGTGTTCGCTTTACGGGCGACATTGTAAAGGCATTGGCTGCTGGTGCAGACTCGGTTATGGCTGGTTCATTATTTGCGGGTACAGATGAATCACCAGGTGAAACCATTTTGTATGAGGGAAGAAGGTTTAAAGCATACAGAGGAATGGGTTCTATAGAAGCCATGCAGAAAGGTTCTAAAGACCGTTACTTTCAAGATGCGGAAGACGATATCAAGAAACTAGTTCCAGAAGGAATCTCTGGACGAGTACCTTACAAAGGATATTTAGCTGAAGTAATGTACCAGCAAATTGGTGGGTTACGCGCTGGAATGGGCTACTGCGGGGCTAAAGATATTGAGGCGCTTAAGAAAGCACAGTTCGTGAAGATTACGTCAGCGGGTGTAGCGGAAAGTCATCCTCATGATGTAGCTATTACGCGAGAGGCACCAAACTACTCAAGAAAATAATCGTTTACATACCAAACTAAAAATTCAAGCATGACTAGATCAATCCTTCTCATGACAGTCGGCATTGTATTCGGCTTAACAGCAGTTCAGGCACAAAAGAAGTCTACAAGTCCAGTTATTTTAACCGTAGAGGATGAAATGGTGACTAAGGCCGAATTTGAAGCCGTTTACAACAAAAACAATAACGTTAGCCAAAATATAGAGCAGAAAACTCCTCAAGAGTACATGGAGCTTTTTGTGAACTACAAGCTCAAGGTAAAAGAAGCAGAAGCTCTAGGGTTGGATACCATTCCTAAGTACCAAAAAGAGCTAAAAGGATATGTTGATCAATTAGCAGCACCGTACTTGGTAGACAGAGAGTATGCAGAAAGCTTGGTAAAAGAAGCATATAACCGTTTGAAAGAAGATGTGCACGCCAGCCACATACTAATAACGGTTTCTGAAGATGCCTCTCCAGCAGATACGCTAAAGGCCTTCAGAAAGGCTATTCAATTACGTGATTTGGCTCGCGCTGGAAAGGATTTTGCAGAATTAGCAAAGGAAAACAGTAATGATCCTTCTGCCAAAGACAACGGTGGTGATTTAGGTTACTTCTCTGCTTTACGAATGGTTTATCCGTTTGAATCGGCTGCATACAATACACCTGTAGGAGAAGTAAGTAATCCGGTTAGAACTACGTACGGATACCATGTTATTAAGGTACACGGCAAAAGGCCAGCTGTGGGTCAAATGAAAGCGGCTCACATTATGGTTGCGGTAAAGCCAGATGCTGATTCTGCTACTGTCGTAAAAGCTCGCCAGAAAATCAATGAAATATATGCACGCGTAGAAGCAGGAGAAGACTTTGGTCAACTAGCTCGCATGTATTCAGATGATCGTGGTTCAAAAGGTAGAGCAGGCGAATTACCTTGGTTTGGATCAGGCAGAATGGTAGCTTCATTCGAAAACGCTGCATTCGCTCTGGAAAATGATGGAGATGTAAGCGAGCCTATTGAAACACAATACGGCCTGCATATAATTAAGCGTTTAGAAAAGAAGAATATGGGCTCTTATGAAGAAGAGTACGATGATTTGAAAAAACGTGTGGAGCGCGACAGACGCGGACAGGGCTCTAGAGAGGCTTTGGCAAAAAAGCTAGAGGTAGAATACAAGATTAAAGCAAATACCAAGAGTCTAGAGGCCGTTGCCGCATCTATGGATAGTACTTACTTTCAAGGAGGGTACACATTCTCTGAAGAACAACGTAGTTCGCTTTCTAAACCGCTATTAAGCTGGAAAGACAAGAACTACAGGGGTGAAAAGGTTGTAATCACTCAAGCTGATTTTACTGGATACTTGGAAACACTAAGTAAGCGTCAGAAACCAGTTTCATTAGACATTATGGTAAGTGAGGCGTTCAAAGCTTTCAAAACGGATAAGATTTTGGAGTACGAACGTGAAATTCTTCCACTCAAGTACCCCGCATATAAAGCTTTGGTTCAAGAGTATAGAGATGGTATTCTCTTATTTGAGCTCATGGATAGAAAAGTATGGCAAGCGGCTGTAAAAGATACAGCAGGTTTGGAGTCGTATTTCGAGGAGAACAAAAGTAACTTCATGTGGCCTAAGCGCTTGGATGCTACAATTTACACATGCGATTCACAAGAGAATTTGCAAACCGTATCCCAGATGCTAAAAGATGGGGCTTCAGATTCTGCTGTAATTGCAAAAATCAATGTGAACAGTGCCCTAGGAGTAGATGTACGAGAGGGTAAGTTTACTGCAGAAGAAATGCCCGTCTTGAATCAAATCACTTGGGAAGAAGGAGTTCATACTGTTGTTGAAAGTGGGTTTTATCTCATTAAAGTGAACGAAGTACTTGACGTACAACCCAAAGAATTAGATGAGGCTAGAGGATTGGTTACTTCTGGATATCAAAACTACCTAGAAGAGTCATGGCTTCAAGAACTTAGAACCAAGTATACCTTTGAAATTAATGAAGAGGTGTTGAACGAGGTTAAACCACTTTAAGTGTGCGAATTGCATTAGTGTACCTTTCTGTTTTTTCATTGCTGTTTTTGGCGTGTGAGCGCTTTGGCCCAGAAACAGAAAAGGGCGCGCCTGTAGCTAGAGTGCACGAGAAATACCTGTATGCCGATGAGTTAGCAGAACGTATACCCAACGACTTGTCTGCTCAAGACAGCTCGGAATTAGCTAAACGCATCGTTAGAAACTGGATAGAGAAGGAGTTGCTGGTTTTTCAAGCAGAAACCAATCTTAAAACAGAATTAGAAGATGTTGAGCGCAAGTTAGAAGAGTATAGAAATGATTTAATCATATTCGCTTACCAGCGCGAACTCATCAAGCAAAAACTGGATACCAATATTACAGATGAGGCCATTGAAGCTTATTATCGGGAGAATCCAGATAACTTCAAACTAAAGGATTACATTGTTAAAGTAAGATATGTTCGCCTAGATACCAATGCACCCAAAACAGATGATGTAAGAACCTGGATGAGTAATCCAACGGAAAAGAATCGAGCACTTCTTGAGGAGTATTGCTACCAGTTTGCAGCCAATTTTTATTTAGATGACAACAACTGGCTTTATTTAGATGATGTTCTTCGCGAGATCCCCATTGAGGTTTACAATAAAGAGCAGTTTGTGCGTTCTAGAAGGCTCATAACCCACAACGATTCTCTAAGCATCTATTACCTGCGTATTTCAGATTATCAGTTAAAAGACGATATTTCACCTTTGGCACTAGAAAAGAATAAGATAAAGACAATGCTCCTAAATCAGCGTAAACGCGAGTTCTTGAATAAGCTGAAAAAAGACTTGTTTATAGAAGCAGAACGCAAGAATAATTTTGAGACCTTTGATCGCCCATGAAAATTAGTTTCATCATAGCAAATTTGCTACTGTTTTTGCTTCCATTGGTATTGCCTGCCCAAGTTGGTGAAGGCGACCCAATAGACGGAGTTATTGCCGTGGTGGCAGATGAAATCATTCTCCGTAGCGAATTAGAAGAGCAATTCACACAATATGCAAGAAGCGGAATGCCCGTTGAAGACGATACGAGGTGTGTCTTATTAGAAGATTTATTGTCACAAAAACTGCTTATTCATCAGGCAGGAGTGGATAGTGTTGAGGTAGATGAAGCACAAGTAGAAACCGAGTTAAACAGACGAGTAGAGTACTTTGTATCACAAGTTGGGTCTGTAGAGAAACTAGAAGAGTTTTACGGAAAGAGTATTGTAAAGATCAAAAGTGAATTTCATGACCTCATTCGCGATCAAATGTTGGTGCAGCAAATGCAAAGTGAGATTACTGGAACAATAGCAGTCTCTCCCAAAGAGGTCCGCGATTTTTACCATGCTATCCCAAAAGACAGTTTACCTTACATCAACTCAGAGGTAGAAGTTTCTCATATTGTATTAGATCCAAAAGTGAGCGAGGCAGAAAGAGAAAGTACACTTGCTCGCCTACGTGAGATTCGCGAGCGTATATTGAATGGTGAAGACTTTGGTACCTTGGCTTATCTTTATTCAGAAGATCCTGGTTCGGCAAGGCAGAATGGAGAATTAGGCTTTCTAACCAGAGGGATGTTGGTGAAGGAATTTGCAGCTGAAGCATTTAGCCTAGAGCCAGGTCAGGTATCTGGCATAGTTGAAACTGAATTTGGTTTTCACCTTATTGAAGTATTGGAGAAAAAAGGTCAAGAAGTTAATGCACGCCATATTTTACTTAAACCAAAGATTAACACTTCAGACTTAGTTCGTTCCAAAAACATACTCGATTCCCTGCAGCAAGTGTTACAAACAAACGATACAGTTTCTTTTGAAGAATTGGCAGAGGAATACAGTACAGATAAACCCACCAAAATGAATGGTGGTAGATTAATTAATCCACAAACCGGTGAAACGCGTTTTGAAACAGATCAAATGAATCAGGTAGACCCTGGCTTGTTCTTTGTTTTAGATAAGATGAAACCAGGGGAGGTTTCAGACCCTGTAGTGTATCAAAAACCAGATGGATCTAAAGCATATAGATTGGTGAAATTACTTTCTGTAACCGAACCACATAGAGCAAATTTGAAAGATGATTATCAGCGTATTCAAGCAGCGGCAAAAGCCGATAAGCAAGCGAATATAATGCGCGATTGGATGGAAGATCACATTAGACGTAGTTACATTAAGATGAACGATGAATACCGCGAATGCTCGTTCGAGAATAAATGGTTTTAATATATGAGTAAGGTACCTTATACCGATGATGTTGCTGCTGCAGATGCGTTGGCAGAAAAGTTAAAAGCTCTTCACACAGAGGTGAGCAAGTCTGTTATTGGTCAAGATGAGGTGGTTAAAGACTTACTCATTGCCGTTTTCAGCGGTGGACACGCATTACTAGTTGGTGTTCCTGGATTGGCAAAAACACTATTAGTAAACACTGTTGCCAAGGCATTGGGGTTAAAGTTTAACCGCATTCAATTTACCCCAGACTTAATGCCAGCAGACATAATAGGTTCTGAAATTCTGGATAAAGAGCGCAACTTTAAATTTATCAAAGGACCACTTTTTGCCAATGTAATTTTGGCAGATGAGATTAACCGTACACCACCCAAAACGCAGGCGGCCTTACTTGAGGCTATGCAAGAAAAAAGTGTAACGGCTGCTGGTCAAACGTTTGAGTTGAATAAACCATTCTTTGTTCTAGCCACCCAAAACCCAATTGAGCAAGAAGGTACGTATCCGCTACCAGAGGCGCAATTAGACCGATTCATGTTTAATATCTGGGTAGACTACCCTTCTTTCTCAGAAGAAGTAGAGGTGGTTAAGCGAACAACTAGTGATGAACGAGTAGAGATTCAATCTCTTATGGATGAAGAAGAGATTAGATACTTCCAACACTTGGTAAGACGTGTTCCAGTTCCAGATAATGTGGTGGAGTATGCCGTTCGTTTAGTTGCTAAGACTCGTTATGATAATGACCTCGCACCGCAAGTTGTGAAAGACTTTGTCAGTTGGGGAGCAGGACCTAGAGCATCTCAATATCTCATTTTAGGAGCTAAGTGTCATGCCTTGATGCACGGTAAGTACAGTCCAGATATAGAAGATGTTCAAGCTGTTGCAACACCCATTTTACGCCATCGCTTAGTGAAAAACTACCGCGCTGAAGCAGAGGGGCACACAGTAGAGAGTATTATCTCTGAGTTATTCTAATTAATCTTCCATCTTATGTTTGGCAATGCCCAACTCTTTCATTCTGAGTTGCCACTTCCAAGCACTAGCCATCATATCATCAATGCCGTATTTGGGAGTCCAACCCAATGCCTTGGCCGCTTTCTGAGGGTTAGAGAAAATAGATTCTACATCACCATCTCTTCTTGGTCCTACCTCATAAGGAGCTTTGGTTTCTGCTGCTTTCTCAAATGCATCAATAGCTTCAAAAACAGAAACGCCATCTCCGCTACCTAAGTTTATAATATCATAGTTCACCCCATAAGAACCATCAAGTTGTTGTTGAAGCGCTGTTACATGCGCTGTGGCAATATCAGTAACATGTATGTAATCGCGAATACAAGAGCCATCACGTGTTGGCCAATCGCCTCCAAATACGGTGAAGTGAGGTATAACGCCTGATGCTGCTTGGGTAATAACAGGAACCAAGTTATTCACCCGTTTAGAGGGTAACTCTCCTAGTTGACCACTGATATGAGCACCAACGGGATTGAAGTAACGTAAACAAATTGCTTTTAAGTCACTAATGTTTGTCATGAAACGCAACATCACTTCTCCATTTTGTTTGGAGTAAGCATACGGAGATTCTGCATTTTTTAACGGGGTATCTTCAGTAACAGGCAGGTCTTCTGGCATAACATTACCATAAACTGAGCAGGATGAAGAGAAAATCAATTGGTCTACTCTGTATTTCATACAACACTTTGCAATGTTGTTCAATGAATTGTTGTTATTGTCAAAGGTAAAGTCTGGGTTAGCCACAGAATCAGGAACAGATTTGAGTGCTGCAAAGTGAATGACACCAACTAGGTCTTCATGATCTTTGAAAATTTGCTCCGTGCCGTTGAGGTCTCTTAAATCTGTTTCGTAATAAGGTATACGCTTTCCAGTGAGTTCGTATATCCGCTCGTATGTTGAATCATTAGAGTTCACATAGTTATCTACTGAAACTACGTCAAAACCAGCTTCAATTAATTCTATTATTGTGTGACTACCTATGTACCCAGCACCACCTGTTACCAATACCTTACTCATTGCTATTTTATTTAGGTTCACACAAACTTACTAGCATCTTAGCAACTAAATCCTGATATTTAACGGTTTTTGTGATCATATAGCAGACTTGGGGTTGATATTAGTCAGTAAACTGATAAGACCTTAATGTTACATTTGTTTCGAACATCCTAACTCATGAGATACAAGAACGAACTTGAACTTAGTATTCAGTCCTCTTTGAAGGCAGGAGGTGAAATTTTGAACGTTTACGATTCAGATTTTGCCGTTGGACACAAAGACGATAAATCACCATTAACAGAAGCAGATAAAAGGTCGCACCTAGCAATAGTGAGTTTTCTGAATGATACGGATTACCCTATCTTAAGTGAAGAGGGTAAGCATGCAGATTACTCCAGTAGAAAAGATTGGGATACATTTTGGTTGGTAGACCCTTTAGATGGTACCAAAGAGTTTGTAAAGCGCAATGGCGAATTCACAGTGAATGTTGCCTTGGTGAAAGACGGTTACCCAGTAATGGGTGTCATCTACGTTCCGGTGCATAAAACGCTATATGCAGGCGTGGTTGGAGAAGGTGCTTGGAAGTGGACAAATGTTTCTGCAACAGACGCAGTTCCCGCTATAGATTCAGCATCAGCCTTGCCAGAAAAAAGAACTGGCGGACCTTTTGTTATGGTTGGAAGCAGATCGCACATGAGTGATGAAACTTTAGCCTACATGGAAGAATTGAAAAAGACACAAGGTGAGATAGAAGTTCTTTCTCGTGGAAGCTCATTAAAACTCTGCATGGTGGCTGAAGGCGCTGCAGATCTCTACCCAAGATTCGCACCTACAATGGAGTGGGATACAGGAGCGGGCCATGCTATTTGTAAGGCAGCTGGCTTTAGGGTAGACCGTTACCCAGAACTAACAGAATTGGAATACAATAAAGAGAATTTACTCAACCCTTGGTTTTTGGTGCACTAGAACATGATTGAGCCTGATTGGGAAAAATACGTAGTTCTGGCAGATCTTGCTTTGGTAGTAGTAATGCTTGTTTGGGACAAGTTCAAATCTACCTACATCTTTTTTGCAGCAGCTTTCGCATTAATTCTGTTGGATATTTTACCCGTAGCTGATTTCTTAACGGGGTTTGCGAACAAGAGTATCATCATCATCTTTCTACTCATTTTCGTTACGGCCATTATCAGAGATAACTTTGACTTGGCTGGATTGCTCGATCGCTTTTTTGGAAAATCCAACTCTCCCTCGGGTTTCATTTTCAAGTTGACTACTGCTGTTGCGGGAATGTCATCGGTTATGAATAACACTCCCATTGTGGCCATCTTAATGCCCTATGTCTATCAATGGGGTAAAAAGCATCAAGTTTCTCCTTCTAAGCTCCTCATTCCGCTTTCGTTCGCTGCTATAACGGGAGGTATGATTACGGTTATTGGTACGAGTACGAATTTGGTTCTTAACGGTTTCATATCTAACAGTGGTGGTGAAACACTAAGCTATTTGCACTTCTTTATACCTGGAGTTCTGGTTTCTGCAGTAGGGGTTCTATTCCTCTCTACTGTTGGGTATCGTTTGCTTCCAGATAGTGTTAGTGTTACGGAACAGGTGACATCGAACATTCGCGAATACTTAGTAGAAACGCGTGTTCTAGCTGGGTCCGACATGGTAGGTAAGTCTATTACAGAAGCAAACCTCAGAAACTTAGACGGGGTTTTCTTGGCACAGATTTTACGCGGGCAGCATCTGATAAAATCGGTAGACCCAGATGAGGTGATACAAGGAGATGATAGACTGTATTTTGCTGGAGATACCAAAGAAGTAATAGAGCTAGTAAAAAACAGAGACGAACTAGAATGGGCCAAAACGGAACGATTTAGCTTAGGAACAGAATTAGATGTTGTTGAAGCTGTAATTCCTGCTAATAGTATCCTTGAGAACAAAACGCTCAAAGATGTTACATTTAGAGAACGCTACGACTCAGCAGTTGTAGCTATTCATAGGAATGGAGAGCGCTTAAGTGGCAAATTAGGAGAGGTTAAACTCGCTACAGGAGACTTATTATTACTAACCACTGGAAAGCTATTTAAGCGGCTGAGCGAAAAAGACAAAAACATCTATGTAGTTTCAATAGTATCAACCATAGACAGACCACTAACTGGAAAGAAAAAGGTTTTTCTTGCACTAATATTCGCTTTGATTTCAGCTGTATTTGCGGGTGTAATTTCGCTATTTAGTGGTCTTGTACTTATGCTAGGTGTAGGTGTTGGTTTACGCATGATTAATCAAGAAAAAATCAAGAAACATGCAAACCTAGATTTGTTGGTTATCTTGGGAAGCGCAATAACCTTAGGCGGTGTATTTATTTCTTCTGGTGCGGCCGAGTTGGTAGCTCAACCATTTATAGAATTATTCCATCCTTTTGGTGTATATGGGATAGTTATTGGACTGTACCTGCTCACTTTTATCTTAACCTCATTTGTTACAAATGTGGCTGCCGTTTCTATTGTATTTCCATTGGCCTTCCAGATTATTGCTGATCTTGATTTAAATCCGTCTTTGGTTTATTTAGTAATTGCCTTTGGTGCTAGTGCTGCTTTCATAACACCAGTTAGTTATCAAACCAACTTAATGGTATACGGGCCGGGTAATTATAAAATGCGTGATTTTTTCAAAATTGGGATATCCTTTACCTTACTGTATTCCGTAACTTCGTTATTCACTTTATTATTGACGTATTCCATCCATGGCTGACGAGAAACTCCATATTATTCCTCACGAACATAAAATTGACAGAATCAAAAGAAATAGTCAAAACGGACACCGTTCATTCGTGGTATGGTTTGTAGGACTAAGCGGTTCGGGTAAATCTACATTGGCAAATAGGGTAGAAGAGGAGCTTTACAAAATGGGCGTAAGAACCTATATTTTGGATGGAGACAATATTCGCAGTGGATTAAATGCAGATTTAGATTTTTCATCTGAAAGTAGGAGCGAGAATATCCGTAGAATAGGTGAAGTTTCTAAATTGTTTGTAGATGCTGGAGCCATAGCTTTAACAGCATTCATCTCACCGTTTAAAGAAGATCGAGCAAAAGTGCGAGAGATTGTAGGCTTATCAGATGTGATAGAGGTCTATGTAGAATGCCCTATTGAAGTTTGCGAACAGCGAGATGTGAAAGGCCTTTATGCAAAAGCAAGGGCTGGTGAGATTTCAAATTTCACAGGTATTTCTTCTCCTTTTGAAGCTCCAGAAGAAGCAGAGATTAAAGTGAACACAGCAAAAAATGATTTGGAAACCTGCGTGAGCCAGATTATGAAAGTTTTAACCCAAAAACTACCTACACAATCCTAAGAAATTCAGCTTATGAAGAACTATTCATTAAAACATTTGAAAGAACTAGAGGCAGAAGCTATCTATGTACTTAGAGAGGTGTATGCACAGTTCCAGAATCCCGTGATTCTGTTCTCTGGTGGTAAAGACTCCATTGTAGTTACTCACCTGGCAAGAAAGGCATTCTATCCAGCAAAAATTCCCTTTCCATTAATGCATATTGATACGGGGCATAATTTCCCTGAGACTATAAAGTTTAGAGATGATTTGATCAAGGAGCTAGGTGCTAAACTCATTGTAGGTTCTGTTCAAGATTCAATCAATACAGGAAGAGTCCAAGAAGAAAAAGGAATTAATGCGAGTAGAAACGCATTGCAAACAACAACGCTGTTAGATGCCATTGAGAGTAATAACATTGATGCAGCAATTGGTGGAGCAAGGCGCGATGAAGAAAAGGCAAGAGCTAAAGAGCGCTTCTTTTCTCATAGAGATGATTTTGGACAATGGGACCCAAAACACCAACGTCCAGAGCTTTGGAATATCTTTAATGGAAGATACCAAATGGGAGAGCATTTCCGTGTATTCCCCATCAGTAACTGGACAGAAATGGATGTTTGGCAATACATTTTGGCAGAAAACATCCCAATCCCTTCACTATATATAGCTCATGAGCGAGAGGTGGTTTGGAGAAACAACACTTGGATTCCTATGAGCGAATACATAGACCTCAGAGAGGGAGAAAAAGTAGAAACGAAGCAAATTAGATTCAGAACCCTAGGAGACATTACAATTACAGGTGGATTAGAATCTGATGCGGATACCTTAGAAAAAATTGTAGGTGAAGTTGCGGCAGCTAGACAAACAGAGCGCGGAAATCGTGCAGATGATAAACGCTCTGAAACCAGTATGGAAGATCGTAAGAAACAAGGTTATTTCTAAGCCCTAAACCCAAAGAACATGAGTACAGATAGTTATTTAGATATGGAATTGCTGCGCTTCACCACAGCGGGTAGCGTAGATGATGGTAAGAGTACCTTAATTGGGCGTTTGTTGTACGACTCCAAGTCCATTTTTGAAGATCAAATGGAGGCGGTAACCGCAACAAGTAATCGAAAAGGGCTAGACCATGTAGAATTAGCCTTATTAACAGATGGCTTACGCGATGAGCGTGAACAAGGAATTACCATAGACGTTGCATACCGCTACTTTGCTACACCTAAACGTAAATTCATTATTGCAGATACTCCAGGCCATATTCAGTATACTAGAAATATGGTTACTGGAGCTTCAACAGCCAACCTTGCATTGATTTTAGTTGATGTAAGAAATGGAGTGATGGAACAAACTGCGAGACACTCCTTTATCGCTTCACTGTTACAAATCCCTCACTTGGTGGTTTGTATTAACAAAATGGACTTGGTAGACTTCTCAGAAGAAGCATTTAATAAAGTGGTTGAGGAGTACAAAACCTTTGCAGCAAAATTAGATGTGAATGACATACGCTTTATTCCTATCAGTGCGCTGCATGGAGATAATGTGGTAAACAAATCAGAGAATCTGGATTGGTATAAAGGCGGAACTTTGTTGAATGAATTAGAAACCATTCACATCGGATCTGATCAAAATCACATTGATTGTAGATTCCCAGTGCAAACAGTTATTCGCCCGCATAGCGATGACTATCATGATTACCGTGGATATGCTGGTAGAATAGCAGGCGGTATTTTCAAGAAAGGCGATGATATTACGGTATTGCCAAGCGGATTCCAATCTAAAGTGAAGTCTATTATGACTTTTGATGGTGAAGTAGATGAAGCTTTCGCTCCTATGAGTGTAACCATCAATTTGGAAGACGATATTGATGTTTCAAGAGGAGATATGATTGTGCGTACAAACAATCAACCAAACGTAAGTCAAGACGTAGAGTGCATGCTGTGCTGGCTGCACGATTCTTCACCTCGCGAAAGAGCAAAGTATATCCTAAGGCATACAAGCAACGAAGCACGTACGATGATCAAAGAGATCAAGTATAAGGTAGATATCAACACCTTGCATCGTAATGAAGAGGATAAGGTGATTAAAATGAACGATATCGCTCGTGTGAAGTTGAGAACAACTAATCTATTGTTCTTTGATGCTTACAGAAGAAACCGCAATACAGGAAGCATAATATTGGTAGACGAATCAACCAATGAAACCGTAGCGGCAGGTATGATTATTGGATAGTAAACGTTTCTGGAAACGTATTTAAGCCTCTGTTGCAGTTGCAATAGGGGCTTTTTTGTGAATAGATGATTTTAGGACTCTACCATTATAAGCTTTGTACTCTCTAGCAACTAGAGTCAATTAGCGTAAATGGATTACTTTCACTTGTAGTCAACTATGACTTGAGGTGGCATGCGCAGCTATGTTATTCATAGGTTTTAATTTGGAGGGCATTCTCTTGATAAATACCGCCCACCTATTCGATAACAGTTTGCTGTTTGAATGGAACGTTTAGAGCGCTCAAGGACCTGGTATATTGCTTCTTGTGATTATCTCGTAATGCTTAGTTATATTTGAAGAGCAAATACCTTAAACCTTTTGGAAATAAATGACTTCAGGCGTTAGACCTCCCGATAGGGTTCAAAATTGTAAGGCTTGTGATACGGCTAGCTTGAATCATGCATTCAGTGTTGATGATGTGAAGACCCAAACCTTCAACTACTTCACCTGCGCTTCTTGTGGAACATTGCAACTCTCCAATTATTCTGAAGAATTATTCGAATATGCTTATGGAGAGGAATATTATGGCTGCGAAACCCAAAAGTTCAAATGGCCTTTTTCACTTTTCTTCAATGCGAGTAAGATTTCTGCAGCATTCCGACTTGGGAAATACTTACCTAAAATCAATGCTAAAGTTTTAGATGTAGGCGTGGGTCATGGGGGCTTCTTGAGAGCTTTAGGTAAATACAAGAAGGGTGTAAAGTTGGTAGGCAATGACATTCATAAATCAGTCTTGATACCTACAGAAATCGAGTTTATTAGTGGAGCTTTTGATACAGCAACTTTTGGTGATGAGAAGTTTGATTTGATTACGCTCTTGCATGTTTTTGAACATTTACCCAATCCAGAAGCTACCCTTTCTAAGGTTACTAGACTTATTAATATGAATGGTCATGTAGTAATTAGTATTCCTAATGTAAGCAGTAAACAATTTAAGAGGTATGGTTCAAATTGGTTTCATTTAGATCCTCCAAGACACCTACACTTAATCCCGCCAAGGCAACTTATTGCTATGTGTGCAAGGCATGGATTGACTTTGAAGAAATCTTCTTCTGCATCTGTTTTCTACAATCCGTTTAGCAACCTCCAAAGTTTTTTAAACAAGTATTTACAACCTAGAGATGTCTTTTATGAATGGCTGAAGGTTGGTGTAAAGCAAGACGGAAAAAATATTCGTTTCAAACGAATAGTTTCTGCTGCTGCAGCCGTTTCAACAATTCCATTTTTTGTTTTACTAGATATTTCTAGGCGAGAGTTTGAGACAGCTACAATTGAACTAGTATTCGAAAAGACAAGTGGGTAATTGCCATTGTCTTATTGTCTCATTAATGACTTTAATTCGTCAGCCTTAGCCTTATTCCCCATTTTATAATACCCAGCTGATGCGCCATCTAATGCTTCCAAATTGAAGGGCTGTATCTCAAGTGACCGTTCAAATGTTTTTATAGAAGCAGAATAATCTCCCATCAAACCTTGAACCAAACCTACTTTATTTAAATATTTGATATTATTTCCATCAAGCGAGACCGCTTTCTTGAAAAGGGCAAGACCTTTACTTAAGTCGTTCAATTCTTGTCCGTACAAAAGCCCCATTCTATAATGATACTCTGGGTTTGTTTCTAGCTCTGATTTGAATGCACTGCCAAAAGCAATGCGTTTTCTAGGAGAATTTCTAGCAGATAACAATATAGCATTGACATTGTCTGCCAAGAATCGATCGTTCGGTATAAGTTGAAATCCACTTTTGTATGCTTCCACTACTTCAATAGAGACTCCATCTTTCTGGTAATAAGCATTCCCTAATAACCTGAAAGCGTTTGTTTCAGAGGGTAGTAATTCAGTAGCTCTCTTCAAGTAAGAAATACTCTTTTTGAGTTGTTCAGCCTTTTCCTTTGGATTGTTTTGCTTTGCAGCATCATCCAACAAACTACCTCCTGCTGCCATAAGTGCTTTAACACTATTCTTAGATGTTTCAACATCTGTGGTAAACAAGGTGTAGTTGTTTTGCCATGCAAAGCTTCTGTTAACACTGATTACTCCAAAAAATATGGCTATAGCAACTAGTGCTTTGTCAGATTTTAGAGGTATAACTTTATAGAGAAATCCAGCCAGCAACATGCAAAAAGCCAAAGATGCCTCAAACAGGAACCGCTCATTAAAGAAAGAACCGATATTAAATAAAACATTTGAAGATATGCTGTAGGTGGCAGCAAACATGAGCAGCCAAAAACCATAACTTTTGGTTTTGGCTATACCCAAAAGAGTAGCCCCAACACCTACTATGGTAAGTGCTATTCCTATCCATACCACTGGACTGCTCCAATCATGAAGTTCAATATGAAAAGGATAATAGTCGTGGGTTAAAGGGTAGGGGATGATTAACAACCTAGTTGCTAGCAGCAATACGGCAAAGAGTGTAGCATATCGTTCTTCTGTAGTTGCATACAAAAAAGGATCGTTTAATACGGTGGTGGCTTCAACGCTTTCAAACCCTTGAATAATGTAAGCTCGAATGATAAACCATCCAACACTGGTACCTGTCAGTACGAGAAATGGAACAAAGGTTGATTTCAAACTAAACCTATCAAAAATGTAAAACGATAAAGGAATGAGAGGAAGAAAAGTAATTGCACTTTCCTTAGATAGAAGTGCTAAAAAGAAAAGCAAACTTGATAGAATTAAAGCTTTCTTTTCTCCGTTCAGGTACTTCAACAGGTAGCTTGTTGATGAAAGAGTGAACAGATTGGCCATTAACTGATCTCTGCCTTTAATATTTGCCACTACTTCTGCATGTATGGGGTGGGTGGCAAAAAGAAGAAGACCGAAGAAAATCAAATCATCCGAAGTCTCAGAACGTGAATATCGTTTGAACAAATTAAATAAGCCTAAAACCAAGTACCCATAGAGTATGGCATTTATAAGATGACTCATCCCGGGTTTAAGACCGTATAAAGCATATTCTAAAGTATAGGTAATTGGTGCGAGTGGTCTATATCTTCCACCAGTGAGTAGATTCTTTTGCTCACCGTAGAACCCAGTTAATGCTTCATTGGTCAAGTGGTCTACTATGCCTGCAAGACCTTTTTGAGTAAAAGTGTTGGAAGTAATGTAGAGCCCATCATCTAGCGCATAGTCAAAAGACGAGGTTGCAATGTAGAGAACAATAGGAACAAAAAAGAGGAAATAAGACTTTTTAGAAGTGAAACTAGGCAGTAGAAATTTTAATACTTCTTTCATACAAGCATTATGAGTTTATGCATGGTAAGATAGGAATCAAGAGGAAAAATAAAAAGGCTCTCTAAATGAGAGCCTTTCTTCTTTAGGATTGTTCATCCATTTCTTTTTTTGTGGGAATACGCTTGAGGGTATCAAGCGTATATTTCCAAAATTTTTGCACTGAGGCAATTTCCACCCGTTCATCTGGAGAGTGCGCACCTCTTATGGTTGGTCCGTATGAAATCATCTGCATTTTGGGGTAGTGTTTGCCTATGATTCCACATTCCAACCCAGCGTGACATACATTTACATTGGGTTCTCCTTCAAACAAATCTCGGTATAGATCTGCCATTACACGAATAATGGGTGCGTCTGGTTTAGGTTCCCAACCAGGGTAATCTCCTGTATGCTCAACCAATGCTCCGCCTGCTTCAAAAGCTGCTCTTATTGCATTGGCAATGTCTTGTTTAGAAGATTCAACGGAACTCCGTTGAAGTGTTAAAACCTCTATCTTACCACCTACGGCCAGCACACGTGCCAAATTAGAAGAAGTTTCAACCAAGCCAGGTACATCTGGGCTCATACGAAAAACTCCATTTGGCAGTGAGTATAAACTATTCAATAGCTTAACCTGCACCTCTTGAGGTAGGATGTTCGTTGCTTCTGAAGAAGGTATATAGCTTACGGTAAGGTTTGGCTCTAAGGCATGGTATTCTGCTTTGATTTGGGTGCTAATTTCATTTAAGTGGTTCTTAAACCCTTCAACGTCTGCTACACAAACCAAGGCAAAAGCTTCTCTAGGAATGGCATTACGCAAACCGCCACCATCTATCTTAGCTATGCGAACACCAAATTCTGCATTGGCACGGTACAGCAAACGCGTGAGAAACTTATTTGCATTTCCCAAGCCTTTAATGATATCCATTCCGCTATGACCACCATTTAACCCGTTTACGGTTATTTTCAGTTCGGTGAGTCCGTTTGGAATGTTTTCAGGAGTATAATTCCAGTATGCGGTAGTATCTACGCCACCAGCACAACCTATTGTTAGCTCATCATCTTCTTCCGTATCCATATTTAGCATGATACGTCCACTTAATGTTCCAGGCTTGAGGTTAATAGCACCAGTCATTCCCGTTTCTTCATCTATGGTGAAAATGGCTTCAACCGCAGGGTGTTCTATATCCGTTGAAGATAAGATAGCCATGATTGCCGCCACGCCCATACCGTTATCAGCTCCCAAAGTGGTTCCTTTTGCCTTCACCCAATCACCCTGTATGTGAGATTGGATACCTTGAGTAAGGAAGTCAAAATCTGTATCGTTATTCTTTTGGTGCACCATGTCTATGTGTCCTTGTAAAACAACGGTTTCTCTGTCTTCCATTCCAGGAGTAGCTGGTTTGGTAATTAATACGTTACCTACTTCATCCACGGATGTGGGAAGACCCAATGACTCTCCAAAATTTTTCATAAACGCTATGATTCGCTCCTCTTTTTTAGAGGGGCGAGGCACGGCATTTAAATCTTCAAAGTGATTCCAAACCACTTGGGGTTCTAGGCTTCTTACATTGCTCATGTTGATTGCTTGCTTTTAGGTTTAACCAGTTAGATTAAATCAAGTTCATCTTTTTGAATTGTTCGAGCATTATTTCTCCAGTACGTTCAATATCCATATCCAAACCAACACTCATGCGAATGAGCCCATCGCTCATACCCATTTCATCACGTTCTTCTGCTGGTATTTCAGAGCTTGTACTGCTTCCTGGTGAACTAAACAATGTCTTGTAGAAGCCTAAACTTACGGCTAAGTAACCCACGTTTGCTTTCTGCATATGTTCCATCACCTTATAGGCCTTTTCCTTACTTCCAGTATCTATTAAAACCATGCCACCAAATCCGTACACGTCATTCATCATAGTCTTCATCAGCTCATGCTGTGGGTGACTCTTGAGTCCAGGATATTTAACATTTAAGCCAGCTTGTTCAAATAGATTGGCTAAGTAGGCTCCATTTTTGCTGTGTTGCATCATTCGGAGGTGCAAAGAGCGTAGATTTTTTAGAATACTGGATGATCGTAGGCTATCAAGAACAGGACCCAGTAGCATGGCAGAACCATTGTTCACGTCCATCAGTTTTCCAATGAACTCTTTATCTGCACAAACACAGCCAGCAGTGGTATCATTGGTGCCGTTAATGAACTTGGTAATGGAGTGCACAACGATATCTGCTCCTAAATGCTTTGGAGAAAAGATCATGGGAGTAAATGTATTATCAACTACTAGGGTAACTCCATGCTTTTTAGCCAGTTTACTCAAAGCAGGAATATCTGCTACTTCCAGAAGTGGATTGCTGAGTACTTCACAATAAATAACTTTTGTGTTAGAGGTGATGGCTGCCTCTACTGATTCTAAGTTAGTGATATTCACAAACTTGGTTTCAATATTGAATTTAGGCGTATAGTTTTTCAAGAAAGCGTATGTTCCGCCATAAATGGTGTGGCTGGCAACAATTTCATCTCCAGAGTTACACAACTCCAAAAGTGTAGATGTGATGGCGCCCATACCAGAGCCCATTACTTGGGCACTTTCTGTGTCTTCCATTTTGGCTAATGCATCAGCCAAATATTTATTCATGGGATTCCAATGGCGCGAGTAGAGGTAACAGCCTTCCATCTCGTGCTCAAAAATTTCTTCCATGCGACCTGCCTCTAAAAAAGTGTAGGTTGCACTGTCTGTTATACTGGGATTAACTCCACCAAATTCTCCAAAGTATTGGATATTCTGAATTTCGGATGCGGGATCGAATTTTTTGCTCATATTTTCTCGGATTCTTTCCGCAAATATGGCTTTTCCTACAACGAATGAAAATGACAGGGCTCAGTTATTCACTTATAGCAAGTGTAAATCCTACTCCATGCACGTTTGTAATAGAGATTTTAGGTTCTGGACGCAGGTATTTACGTAGCTTGGTTATAAATACATCCATACTTCTGCCTAAAAAGTAATCGTCATCTCCCCAAACAATACGCAGCGCAACATCGCGTTCCAGCACTTCATTTTGATGGAGACAGAGTAACCGTAGAAGTTCAGACTCTTTTTTTGTGAGCTTCTGAGTTTCATTCTCAATGTGCAAAATCAAGTTTTTAGAGTCAAAGGTGATTGAGCCCAACTCAAATATTTCTTTGGTGTTTTGTTGATCTGCAAATTTTGTGCGTTTGAGCATATTGTCTATTCGTAGGCAGAGCTCATCCATATCAAATGGTTTTGTAATGTAGTCATCTGCACCAATACTGAGCCCTTCAATACGATCATCTTTTAGCCCTTTGGCCGTTAAAAAGAAGATTGGCACTTCTGTATTACTCGTTCTAATTTCTTTGGCGAGTGTAAAACCATCTTTTTTGGGCATCATCACATCCAAAATGCATAAGTCGAATTTATCAGACTGGAAAGCTTCATATCCAGCCTGACCATCTTTGGCGCGAGTTACTCGGTAGCCATGTTCTTCCAACCCTTCTTGAATGATAAACCCTAGGTTTTCATCATCTTCAACCAATAGCAATGAAATGTATGTATCCATAATTATGTATTCAACGGAAATGAAATGGTAAAGATGCTCCCTTTGGGTGAATTGGGCCTCACCCGTATTTTGCCCCCGTGCTGCTCTACCATTACTTTAACGTAATTTAATCCAATACCAAATCCTTTAACATCATGCAGGTTACCTTGAGGAATGCGGTAGAATTTTTCAAAAATGTTTCGTTGTTCTGCAGGGTCTATACCAATACCCTCATCGGCTATGCTAATCTCAAGAAACTTTTCTGTATTGGAAGAACTTATTCTGATTATCGGATTATCTCCAGAGTATTTAATGGCGTTATCAATTAAATTGCTGAAGATATTCGCAAGGTGAACTTCATCTCCTTGAATGGTTGGATTTGTAGCGCGTAGCTCAATCTGAGATTTACCATTACTCGCTTCAATGTTTAACCTAAACGTTTCCGTAACCTTGGTGAGTATATCATGAACGTTTACAGCACTACTGCGTAAGTTAATACGCTCGCGTTCAATGGTGGCAATTTGTAGAATCCGTTCCACTTGGTGCTGTAGCCGCTTATTTTCTTGGTTGATGATGGTAGCGTAATTCTTGAGCTTTTCTGGCTTATCGACAATGGAATCTTTTAACAAAACCTCACTAGAAAGACCAATAGTGGCAATTGGAGTTTTGAACTCGTGCGTCATATTGTTAATGAAATCTGTTTTTATCTCAGATAACCTCCGTTGCCTCAGAATTACAGAAATAGTGTAGCTAAAGAAAGCAATTACGATAATGAGAAACGCAGAGGAGTAAATCCAAAAGTTGAGTCTTCCTACCATACCTGCTTCTCTATTAGGAAAGAATACACTAAAGTGATGGTTGTCTTTGCCCCAATTAATAGCAGGTGGGTTTATGGGGTGTGCATCTTCATTATTGTACTTTACGTTTCGCTCATATACCACACTATCTGTAAAACAATCATGAATGCTGTACTGGAATGGCTCGTTTACTTCTTGTTTTTTTAACTCTGCCTTTAATAAGCTCTCTAAATAAAATGGATGCAGTGTATCGTTTATGTTAACCGTGTAGATGTTGGGTGAAGGTCTATCTATAGGATCGTATATGGGCGCTGCATCTGGATTATTATCTGCAATTAACTCTACTACTTGCAGCAAAGCCGATGTTACGTTGTAATCGAATTGACGCTCTTCAATCTCGTACGCCTTTTGAACCCAAGTTACTTGGATGTAAACCAGAAATAAAAGGAGTAGGGATGCCGCTCCTATTAACCACCTAATTGCCGATCTTCTCACCAAGCCAAGGTAATGTAATCTTTTAGTGTTGGAGAAAAAACAAGCGTATGTTTAACGCTTGAATAACAACTAAATACGAATGAATTCAGGAAACTTACGCGCAATAGCTGTGAGCATAAAGCCATACAACGCAGAGAGCATTACTAAAGCAAATAGCGACAGCGTAGCCCAGTTTAGGGGATCGAAAACAAAGTCTGTAAACGTTGTGAAATTTTCTAATACTTGTTCAGCTTCTTCTGGAGAAATGTTGTTTGCCTCAAAAGCTTCTCTGTATTCTTCTTTACGTTTTTCAACTTCTTTGGGAAAGAGTGATGGGTTTATGAAAGTGTAAAACCCATATAGAAAAACACTGTATAAAAACGATAGTAACGCAGCTGGTCTTATAGCAGCCCTTATTTCCATAATAAAAGTTAAGTCTGATAGTTCCTTTGGACTCTCTGTTGACACTAACATGCGCTGAGAACGCAGGCCAAGGTATGAAGCAACCAACAAGCCCAATAGAACAGGATAAATTCGCACACCGCCATCTATACCTACGCCAAGGGTATCTAAAATCAACCTAATAATAAGCAAGGCTAAAGTGAGGTATATGGCTACAGATATTCCTGATTGCGGTTTGATCATAGAGCAATTCTCATTTTTACAAGTGCAAAGAAAGGCTTAAAGCTCGTTTACTTGCTTGTTGTTTTTTATTTCTTCCTCATGAGAGCTCAGCTTATACATGCGGTAATTTTTCATGTCTATCTGCTCACGGCCCGCAACCATTACAACCCATACCAAGAAACCAAGTGTGAGGTTAATAAGGATTATGTATAGAGACTGATTCACCTGAAAAAATTGAACCAGAAAACTAACGGCAAATACGGCAAAGAATGAATAAAATATGCGATTCATGAGTACTTCATTTCGTTGCTCGTAGGAGCCGTAAAACTTACCGTAGTAGTTTTTCTGCTTAGAAATAGTACTTCTCAAAAATTTAAAATAGATCACCCATTGAGCTGCTAGAAAAGGGGTTCCAATTAGGAACAATCCTATCTTGGAAATACTTCTTTCAAAAGAGCGGTCTTCTTCAAAGCGGTGATTCAATACCTCTAAGAAACGATTTTCACCCAACAATACTAGAAATCCTATTCCTGCAAGAATAAGCCCTGCCGGAAGAACGAAATGTTTAAGAAGACTTTTGTCTAGTTCAAAAGAGTGGGTTTGTAACGAACTGAAGTAAGTATATAGTAGCGGAGCAATGGAGAACCAGATAAGTGTGCCAGCAAAAAAAGCTAGAACTTGAAGCAAGTCTAACCCCAATACTCCAAGCATATCATAAGCAAACTTGTAAGCTGCCAACATCAAAATGATGGCGAACAAGTTTCTGGTTATACCCTTGTGCCTATTTCCTAGAATAGAAAGAGACCCTAAAATGGCAACCGTAAACGGAACCAAATAGGTTATGATACTTATGATTTCTAGATTCAACTTGGTGTTTTAACCGGGTAAAAATAAAAAGAGGGACCAAATAGCCCCTCTTTCTTAGTCAGCAAATCAGAAAAATGCTGTTAAACAATACCTTTTTCAGCCAAATAGCGTTCAGCATCCAATGCGGCCATACATCCTGTTCCAGCTGCTGTAACAGCTTGTCTGTATATCTTGTCTGCAGCATCGCCTCCTACAAAAACACCGGGCACATTTGTTTTTGCCGTTCCTGGCGTAGCCTTAATGTAGCCAGTTTCATCCATGTCTAGCCAATTTTTAAAGATGTCTGTATTGGGTTTGTGACCGATAGCCACAAAAAAGCCTGTTGCTTCCAATGTGCGTTCTTCTCCTGTTTGGTTGTTGCGCACAAGGGCTCCTGTTACTCCATCATCACCTGTTACATCTACAGTTTCTGTATTCCAAAGAATCTCAATATTCTCCGCATCAAAAACGCGCTTTTGCATGGCTTTTGAAGCACGCATTTCATCGCGTCTTACTAGCATATATACTTTGTTACAAAGCTTAGCCAAGTAGGTAGCTTCTTCAGCAGCAGTATCACCTGCACCAACAATAATTACGTCTTGACCTTTGTAGAAGAATCCATCACAAACGGCACATGCAGAAACACCTCCTCCGCTTAAGCGTAAGCGTTGTTCGTTTTCTAAGCCCAGCCATTTAGCAGAAGCTCCAGTAGAAATAATTATACTGTCTGCAGTTATTGTTTTCTTACCACCATCTACTTCCACAGAGTGAACCGGACCTGTAAAATCAACGTTAGAAATCCAGCCCGTGCGCACATCTGTATCAAAACGAACGGCTTGCGCCCTCAAGTCTTCCATCATTTGTGGACCGTTGATTCCCTCTGGATAACCAGGGAAGTTATCTACATCGGTAGTAGTTGTTAGTTGACCTCCTGGCTCCATACCTGTATAAAGTACTGGGCTTAAATCAGCTCTTGCGGCATAAATAGCTGCCGTATATCCTGCTGGTCCGGACCCAATAATAAGGCATTTTACGTGTTCTTTCTCTTCTGACATATTGTATGTGTTATTCTTTCAGTTTTGACATTGCAAAAGTAGGATTGTCTTATTCCAATTTATGTAACCCTGGTTACAATTTTAAAATAATCACATTAGGATTCGTTATGATATGGGTTAGAAGTGCAGAGATTTATCAACGCGTTTTCACTAAATAAGATATTGATTGCATAGGCACTTGGATTCATACATTTGCGGCATGTCTGTTTTCAAAGCATCATTTACAGTTGCCATTGGCATTCTTCTTTCATTTACCGTCTGTGCTGGTAAAACAGAAAAAGGACTAGAGGAGCTAAAAGCATACAACTTTACCAATGCTAAAACCCTTTTTTACAAAGGGCTTAAACGAGAACAGGTGGGTAGCAGTTACGGATTGGCTTTGTTGTATGGCACAAACAATAACCCTTACTTTAATACCGATTCTGCTTACCTGTATGTAAGAAAGGCAGATTCGCTTCACCCGCTTTTAGACGATAAATCACGTGATAAGCTTAAGGAAATAGGTATTACTGATTCAAGTATCACGTCCTTAAAGAATCAAATCAGCATTACTATATTTAATTCCATACGCACCAAAAACAGTCTTTCACTTTTTGAAGACTATCTAAATGAACACCCTGAATCCCCTAGAATCGATTCGGCTATCATGATACGCAATGAAATCGCTTTTACACTGGCTATGGATACCAATACGTATAAATCATACAAGTACTTTATAGAAACCTATCCAGAAGCAGATGAAGTAGTGGTGGCAAAAGCCAAATATGACGAGCTATTCTTTTTATCCATGACGTCTGGAGCAACAGCATCAGACTATGCCACTTTTGCCAAGGAGTATCCAGATAGCCCTTATCACAAACAGGCAGAAAGACAGGTCTATCTTCTAATTGTTCCAGAGATAACCGAAGAGAATTTGAGGAATTTCGTACAAAATCACCCTCATAATCACCTTATTGGGCGGGCATGGAAGGAGCTGTATACCTTGCGCATTCATCAGTTTACTGAACCAGAAATTTCTGAGTTCTTACTAGATTATCCTTCATATCCATTCAGAGAGGAAGTGCGGGCAGATTTGGAACGATCGAGAAATACCTACTACCCAGCTAAATTTGGAAACCTATTTGGTTTTGTTGATACGCTCGGTAATACTGTAATTGAACCTTGTTTTGAATGGGCAGAACCCTTTAAAGAAGGCAAAGCTCTGGTGTATGAGAACGGACTAGCTGGTTATGTGAATAAGCACGGAGAGTACGTGTCGCCCTGTATCTATGAAGACGGGTATAGCTTCAAAGAAGGAGTTGCTGTTATTGAAGGTGAGGATGGCTTTGGAGCACTAGATTTCTTGGGAAGAACGATTCTTAAACCCGAGCATGAAGACGTTGGCCCCGTTTCTTGTGGAATGATTTATGCCTCTAAGGGAGATTTATATGGCTACTTCAATACCTCGGGCGAACAGGTTTTGCCTTTTGCTTATACCACTGCTTTTGATTTTGTGAATGGTATAGCCAAAGTAAAGGCAGGCAACAAGTATGGTGTAATTGATAAATCTGGAACTTTCTTGGTAATGCCAGAATTTGAAAAGCTTTTTGTTTCTCCTGATAGTGTGGTGGTAGCAAAGAACGATAGCGGATACGGAATGATTAAGTTACCTATGGATACCGTTATGCCATTTTCATTTGAATATGTAGGTATGTTTAACCAGAACAGAGCACTGGTTATAGACGAAGGTAAATATGGTTACATCAATGCGAATGGGGAATGGGTTATTGAACCCAATTACGAGGTAGATCCATCTACAGTGAATTATGCCGATTTCAACAATGGATATGCCAAGTATAAAAGCAGAGGTAAATTTGGTTTATTAGATACGCTAGGTGAGCGCGTTTTTCCCGCCATATTTCAAGATTTGGGAAGCTACTCAAAAACCCTCACCGCAGTTAAAAAGAGAGATACTTGGGGATATGCCGATGCTAGTGTAAACCTTAAAATCCCTTACGCTTACAACTATGCTGAGTCGTTTAAAGATTCTGTATCTCGGGTTGAAAAAAATGGACTTTTCGGTCTGATTGACCTATCGGGCAAGCCATTGATTCCTATTGAGTGCACGCAATTGGAATTAACGGGTGATGGGGCTTATTATTTGGCTACAGTAGATTCTGTAGCAGGGTTATACACTGTTAGCGGAGATACCTTACTCTCACCAGAATATGATCGAATATCTCTGGTTAAAGATTCTGTATTCTCAGTAGAGAGAGGTGGTGCTTCAGCATTATTTAATGCACGTAAGAACCAGTTTTTCTACAGCGAGGCGGGTTTCATGGATAGTAAATCTCAAAAACCTTGAAACTTCTACATTTCATAGAAGATCACAAAACAGGTATCTTGGGTACGCTGCTGTTGCACTTTGTGCTTCTCGTTGGCTTTAATTACGTTCAGGTGCAAACCTATGTAATGAAAGATCCTGTGATTGTTATGGATTTTTCAGATCCCATTCTACCTCCAGAGGTAAGAAAGAACGACCCGTTGAATCCACCGCTTCAAGCTGGGGAAACTCCTGAATCAAACACAGCCAAAAATGAGGCGGCTCCTTCTGGTATGAGCAAAGCCGATTACAACCAGTTGGAAGATCAGCTATCAGAGTCGGGTAAAGAGTCAGTAGATGAGAAAATTTACAATGATTTAAAAGCTCTTGAACAACAGGTGATAGACGAACAACGGGCTGCGGGCTACGGGTATACAGAAGAAGAGGCAAAAGAATTAATTGACTCGTTCAAGCCAGATGAACTAAAGCACGTTGCACCTCAAGAGGCAAGGAGCGAAGGAGCTTACAAGGGTACGACCAACATCAGTTACAAGCTAGAAAATCGATATGACACCTATATTTATGTTCCAGTTTATTTGTGTCAATCTGGTGGTATGATTACCGTAAATCTTGCCGTGAATAGAGAAGGAGAAGTGGTGAAGGCTAAAGTAAACACATCTCAAAGCGAATCTAATGACCCATGCTTGTTAGATGCAGCTATTAAAGGTGCCTACAGATGTAAGTTTAACAGAAGTTCATCAGCTCCAGCTTTGCAGCGCGGAACCATCACTTTCCGATTCTCTCCTCAATAGTTTCAAAAATATTTGAAAGTTTAATTCTTTTACTATTTTTGCGCCATGGATTTTACCAAGAAAAAGCGAGAGTTTATTGCCGCATGGGGCATACTGGGTCAACAGTGGGGCATAAATAAGGCCATGTCGCAAATACATGCATTACTGTTAATCTCTACCAAACCAATGACTATGGTAGAGATTATGGATGAATTGCAGATGAGTAGAGGTAACGTAAGTATGAATTTGCGTTCACTTATGGATTGGGGCTTGGTAGAAAAGACATCCATTAGCGGAGAGCGCAAAGAATACTTTAAGGCGCTTAAAGATGTTATGGCTATGACCAAACGTATAGCCATTGAAAGGAGAAAACGAGAGGTAGAACCAACACTTAAACTGCTTAAAGATGCTTCTGAGATAGAAGCTACTTCGCCAGAGGAGCAGGAGTTTGTTACAATAACCTCACAACTTGCAATGTTAACCCAACAACTTGACGCGATTTTAGTGATGTTCGCAGGCTCAGATGAAGCAGACACTGAAGAGTTGATGGGGCAAATGCTTATGAACGCATGACAAAAGGGCTAAAACATATAGACCTTTATATGCAGGCTGTTCTATTCGGGTGCGTTCTTCTTGCCATTATACTTCATGAAGATGTTTGGTATTGGCTCCTAATGGGGCAACTCGCTATAGGCATGTATCAGCTAACTTCTGCTGCGTTTCATACTGCTTCACGAACGTACAAGTATCCCCTCAACCTAAGATTAAACCAGTATTGGATTGGGGTTGTTCTTTATGGATTGTTGGCGGTATGGGTGTATTTCAAAGGTTCTGACTCTGTTTTTAAATGGTTATTTATCATAGGAGCTTATGGATTGGCTCTATGTTATTTTGCACTTACCTGGCTAAAGTCTGTGAATGAGAATTTGAAATCTTCTTAAAAAACCAAAAACCAACAAGGTCCTACCAAGCGGATATTTTATTTTTCGGAAAAATCCCGAATCCATGGAATTTACGCAGACAGACCTAGACCAAATAAAAGAAAGAGGAGTAGACCCCAACGAGGTTTCTAAACAAATCAATCGTTTTAAATCTGGTTTTCCCTTTGCTGTCCTCGATAGGCCCGCAACTCCAGGAGATGGTATTTTATGTTACTCACATGAAGAAATTCAATCTTTAGCCAAGATTTATGAGAACAAGCAAAAGGGATTAAACCCAGAGAAGTTTGTTCCTGCAAGTGGTGCAGCTTCTCGCATGTTTAAGCACTTGTTTGCGGCTATGAATGGAGAGAGTTCAAATACAGCAGACGAATTCTTTGCCAATTTGGAGAAGTTTGCTTTCTACCAAGAACTCAAATCTAGGCTAGAAGATAAGAGGCACAACATCGGCTCTGTCGGAAGGAAAACTATTCTATCTACGTTGTTAGAGGCTCCTATGGAGTTAGGTGCAAAGCCCAAAGCGCTTATTCCGTTTCACAAGTACACAGAAACAGACATACGGCTTTCATTAGAAGAACATTTTTTAGAAGCCATATTACATGCTGTTGGTAAGGACAAAAAGTGCCTATTGCATTTTACAGTTTCTCCTGGCCACTTAGAAGCAGTAAAATCTGAATGTATTTCACTAAAAGCTAAGTACGAAAAAGAATATAGAGTGCATTTTCAGATAAATTTTAGCACTCAAGACCCACATACAGATACCATTGCAGTAAATCCAGATAACACTCCATTTAGAACAGAAGAGGGAGATTTACTTTTTAGGCCTGGCGGACACGGAGCGTTGTTGCTGAACTTAGAGAAAACCCAAGGCGATGTCTTGTTTATCAAAAACATAGACAATGTTTGCAAAGCAGATATGCAGGTAGAGACTAAGCTTTACAAAAAGGCACTTGCTGGTCTGCTTGTTAAAGTACAAGAAATTGCACACGGATATTTGAAAACTGGCGAAACCTCTTTTCTTACTAAGCTAGAAGAGTTAGGGGTTCCTTTACCAGCTAATAGCACTACTGGTGATTTGAAGAATTGGTTAGATAGACCTATTCGCGTGTGTGGAATGGTTAAGAACCAAGGCGAACCAGGAGGAGGTCCATTTTGGGTAAAAGATGATACTGGGATGTGTACATTACAAATTGTAGAAAAGGCACAAATTGATGTAAATGACAAAACGCAGAATGAGATTCTGTCTAAGTCTACCCATTTCAACCCTGTAGACTTAGTTTGTGGGCTCAGAAAATCGGATGGAACTCTTTATGATCTCAAATCTTTTAGAGATGATAATACTGGGTTTATCTCAGATAAATCGTTGAATGGCAAGTTATTAAAAGCTATGGAGCTTCCAGGACTATGGAACGGTGCAATGGCAAATTGGATAACCTTGTTCGTTGAAGTTCCGTTGGCTACTTTTAACCCTGTTAAAACAGTAAATGATTTGGCGAAACCGAGCCATCAACCAAACGCATAAATAATGATGATGAATAAGATTACAACAGTTTTTATAGCCCTTTTGACTCCATTTTTGCTTAATGCGCAGGAAATCTCATTTATGGATAACGACCTCGCTGGAGCTATGGCTAAAGCCAAAGCAGAAAAAAAGATTGTTTTCGTAGATGCATACACAACGTGGTGTGGTCCGTGTAAGTGGTTGGCAGCTAATGTTTTTACCAATGATACCTTGGGCAGTTTCTACAATAGCCAGTTTGTGAACCTTAAGTTAGACATGGAAAAAGGTGTTGGGGTTGAGTTCGCCAAAAAGTATGAAGTACGCGCCTATCCAACCCTTTTGTTCATTAGTCCGAAAGGCGAAGTGGTAAACCGAGTGGTTGGGGCTTATCCATCAACGGCTATGTGGATGAAAGCAGCTACGCGAGCATTGAATCCGTTTGAGGCATTAAATTATTTAGAAGCACAGGCTGGAGGGAAAATTGATGATGTCGCGTTTGTAGCAAAATATACAGAACGTCTTCGTATAGCAGGGCAACCTACAGATGAAATATTAGATCAGTTTTATGGATCCAATCCTGATAAGTACCAACGTTATGATGTTTGGCAGATTACAAAAAGTAATCGTCATAGACCAGAATCTATGATGATTGAAAGTCTGGTGAATGAATATGAAAAGTATTACGCTCTTTTCGGAACAGAGGCAGAAGATGTATTGATGCAAACTTTTATGACTGGTGCAATGAATCTGATGCGTTCAAAGGATTTTAAAGAAAAGCAACTAGATGATTATATCATGGAATTGCGTGGTCGTAGGGTTCCCGTAGCAGATAAAATTGATTTTATTACACACATCATGCTGTTTGAGCAAAAAGGCAAATGGAAAGACTACCAAGAGTTAGCCCTTGAAGGAACATTGGAATACGTAGGTAATGACCCTGGAATGTTGAATACTATCGCTTGGAATTTCTATGAGCAAGTAGAAGATAAAGTAGCTCTAAAGCGAGCCCAGCATTGGGCATCACGTGCATTTGAATTGGAGACTTCAGCTGCCATATTAGATACAGAAGCTCACCTCTTGTTTAAAATTGGCGCAAAGGATGAAGCTATGAGCAAAGAAACAGAAGCTGTTAGTTTGGCAGAAATGATGGGAGAAGAAACCACATCTTACCAAGAAGCTTTATCTAAATTCAAAGCGGCTGAATAATGAGATCATCCAAGTCGCTTCGTGTAGTTGAAGCGTTTAAACGTGTTCTTTAAGGTGCCGATTGAAGCGGTTATTTTTGACATGGACGGGCTCCTAGTCGATTCAGAGCCCGTTTGGAGAGAAGTTGAAATTGCCTGTTTCAAAGAAGTAGGTGTTGAATTGACGGAACGTCAATGTATGGAAACCAAAGGCCTACGCATTGATGAGGTAGTAGATTATTGGTTCAGTAGAATTCCTTGGCACGGTACAACCAAAGAATCTTTGGTAAAGCACATTGTGGATAGCATGGTAGCTGAGATGAAGCTGAATGCAAAAGCACTGCCTGGGGTATATGAAACCTTGGCCATTTGTGAGTCTAAAGGTTTAAAAACAGCCGTGGCCTCTTCATCGCAATTGCGTTTAATTAATGCCGTACTGCACGGGTTGGCATTAGAATCTAGTTTTCATGTGGTTCACTCTGCGGAACATGAAGATTTAGGTAAGCCGCACCCTGCAGTGTTTTTAACCGCGGCTAATCAGCTAGGTGTTAAACCAGAAAACTGCTTGGTTCTTGAAGATTCGCTTCCCGGAGTTATTGCGGCTAAAGCAGCCAAAATGAAATGTTTGGCCGTTCCTGATGCGCATGAGAGAGAAAATCCACAATTTAGCATTGCAGATGCGATCGTAGATGATTTGAACGCATTTAGTGAAGCTTATTTAGTGTAATCATATGGTACTCTACGAAGAACATAAGAAGTATGGCTTTAACGTTGCAACAATAGTTACCACTATGGTTACTGCACTTTTCAGCTTTGGTTTTTACAGGCAAATTATAAAAGGAGAGTCATTTGGGAATAATCCGATGCCAGACACAGGCTTGTATATCGCAATAACGCTCATGGCACTTCTTACCATTGCCCTCTACAACATGAAGCTTTCTTTACGAATCACTAAGGCGGGCGTGGAATATAGATTGTTCCCTTTCCATTTAAAATACAAGCTTATTCCAGTTGAAGAGATCAACTCCATTGATGTAGTAACGTACAGTCCGCTGAGTGAATTCGGGGGTTGGGGTTTACGCCAAAGTTGGAGTGGTAAAGGTAAAGCGTACACATTATCAGGAGATAAAGCTTTACGCGTTGAAAGAAAAAGCAAAGGTGTCATTCTAATAGGCACAGAAAAGCACGATGAACTGCGTGAATCGCTCATGCGCATTCGTCAAACTATGGCGATAGAAAAAGTGACCTAACTTGCTCACATTCAAATAATTTTTACTTTTGCAGCCCCGTTCACGAAGAGTAGGGGCCGATGTTCGGGAATCGGCAATCAAAAGAACACCTCGCGGCACCCGTACTGCGATACAAGTTTGAGGGCCAATTCTAATGGCTGATGAAACAAAAAAAGCTGCTGATGCAGCAGAAAAGAAAGCAGAAAAAGTGAAAACTGAAACTGCTCCAAAAGCAGAGAAAGTAGATGTTGAAAAAGCAGCAGCTACCGAAGAAACTGTTGAAACTCCTAAAGCCGAAGAAAAGGCTGAACCTAAAGCCAAAAAAGAGCACACTCCTGTAGATTATACAGAGGTAAAACCTTTGGATGATTTTGATTGGAACGCTCTAGGTAAATCAACTGAAGTATATACCGAAGAAGAAGCGGACAAGCTCGCAGAAGACTACGGTAGCACCATGACTTCTATTGCAGAGCATGAAGTTGTTGATGGTAAGGTAGTTCAATTGAGCAAGAAAGAAGCTGTAGTAAACATTTCCTACAAGTCTGAAGGTATTGTTCAAGCAACTGAATTCCGTTACAATCCAGAATTATCAGTTGGCGATACAGTAGAAGTATATGTAGAAAGCCTTGAAGACCCTAGCGGTCAGCTGATCCTTTCTCACAAGAAAGCGAGAATGCTGAAAGCATGGGATAATGTGAATACCGCGAAAGAAACTGATCAAATCGTTAAAGGTTTTGTGAAATGCAGAACAAAAGGTGGTTTGATTGTAGATGTATTCGGTTTAGAAGCATTCCTTCCTGGTTCTCAAATTGATGTTAAGCCAATTCGCGATTACGATCAGTACGTTGGTAAGAACATGGAATTCAAAGTGGTTAAAATTAACCAAGAATTCAAGAACGTTGTTGTTTCTCACAAAGCGTTGATTGAAGCCGAGCTTGAAGCTCAGAAAGCTGATATCATGGGCAAGCTAGAAAAAGGTCAAGTACTTGAAGGTACTGTTAAGAATATCACTTCTTACGGTGTGTTCATCGATCTTGGTGGAGTAGACGGCTTGGTGCACATCACAGACTTGAGTTGGGGTCGCGTATCGCATCCTGAAGAGGTTGTAGAATTGGATCAGAAGTTGAACGTTGTTATTCTTGACTTTGATGATGAGAAAAAACGAATCGCTCTTGGCTTGAAACAACTTGAAGCTCACCCATGGGATAACCTGGATGAGAACATGAAAGTTGGAGATAAAGTTAAAGGTAAAGTGGTTGTTCTTGCAGACTATGGTGCATTTGTGGAGATTGCTCCTGGTGTAGAAGGATTGATTCACGTATCAGAAATGAGCTGGAGCCAACACTTGAGAACTGCTCAAGACTTCTTCAAAGTAGGAGACGAAGTAGAAGCTGTAATCATGACATTAGATCGCGAAGAGCGTAAAATGTCTTTGAGTACACGCCAACTTACTACAGATCCTTGGGATTCAATCGAAGGAAAATACCCTGTACAATCTCAGCATAAAGGTAAGGTTACCAACCTGTCTAACTTTGGAGTTTTTGTTGAGTTAGAAGAAGGTATCGATGGTTTGATTCACATCTCAGATTTGAGCTGGAGCAAGAAAATCAATCACCCATCTGAATTCACCAAAGCAGGTGAAGAAATGGAAGTGGTTGTATTGGAAATCGATAAAGACAACCGTAGACTTTCTCTAGGTCACAAGCAACTTGAAGAAAATCCATGGGATGTATTTGAAACGGTATTTACTGAAGGCTCCGAGCACGAAGGAACCGTTATTCAGAAAACAGACAAAGGATTTGTTGTTTCGTTACCATACGGTGTAGAAGGGTTCTGTCCTACTCGCCATGCGAAGAAAGAAGATGGTGGTAAACTTGCTGTTGATGATAAGTTGAACTTCAAAGTATTGGAATTCAATAAAGACGGTAAGAAAATCATCATTTCTCACAGTGCTATGTTCGATTCAGGAATGAACGAAGGTGGTAGCGGTTCTAAGCGAACTAGTGGTGGCGCAGGTCGCAAAGGTGGTGCTGGAACAAGCAAAGCTGTGAAAGCACTCAACGACAACTCAGAGAAGTCTACATTAGGAGACATCGATGCATTGTCTGCGTTGAAATCGCAAATGGAAGAAGACGAGAAGAAGTAATTCATTTCATTGTTAAGCATAAAAGGCGGTGTTGAACAACACCGCCTTTTTTTATGCTCAAAACCTACCTTTGAAAAAATTCCTAGACGCATGAACAGTCTTAAAAGCTCAGAATTATTTGAGATGAACCTCACTCCAGAGGAGGCTCGAATGGTAGATGAATTTATCCCCGTTAAAAAATTTGCCAAAGGCGAAGTATTAGTAAGCGAAGGCGATATACCCGACACAGCGTTTTATGTGATGGAAGGATTGGTACGCGCCTACATCATTACAGACGATGGAGTAGAACGTACCGTAGACTTCTTCATGGAGAATGATGCGATCAATCCTATGGGAGGTTTCTTAGAAGAGGGTAAAACAACAAGAACAATCGTGTGCGAAGAAGACTCTGTAATGTGCGTGATCACCAAGGAGTCTGAAGATGAACTCATTGCGCGTTGGCCTGTTTTTGAATCGCTTTGCAGGGTAGAGGTGGAGAAATATTTGGGTGAAGCTCAAGAGAAAATGATGAAGTTGTTAACCTCTCCACCAGAGAAACGCTATGCAGATTTAGTGAAAGAACGCCCTGGACTGGTCCAGCGCATTCCACAGTATATGTTGGCTAGTTATTTGGGCATTAAACCCGAGTCTCTAAGTCGTATACGAAAACGTATGATTACTCGGCCATAGCCAAAATTTTGTCTTCTTTTCTAAAGGCTAGGTAAAACAGGTAAATCATTAAAGCCATTTCTCCTGTAACTCCACCTACGAGTACCCATGTATCTAAAATAAAGGTCCATTTATCATAGTTAGCTAAGATGAGTTGGCCTGCGCCATCGGCTATATAGCCAGAGCCCGCTATCAATAACCCATATCCAACCCAAGATGAGAAACCTTTGCCTTTGATGAGTAAGAATCCATGAATCATGAGGTGAATACCAAATAGAATTAAGCCCATAACCCACACTTTGCTAAATGCCAGCTTGTGGATGTAGATTTCCCAATCCAAGGTATCTAGATGTAAACTGAGTGTAGTGTTTGCCAAGTAGAGCATTTGAGACAGATGGAATAAAGCTATGCCCAATACGGCAGCGTATATCAAGCGCAGCATGCTTGAGAAAGCAGACAATTCCATGTCTACCCCTTTGGTGATAACATAGAGTTGCCATGCTAAGGCCACATCCAGAATCATTGTGATGAGAAAGGCCGCATTGCCGTATTGGAACATATCTATATTGTTTCGTATGGCAGCTGTTAATCCATGATGGTCTGCTCTGCCAAACAAGCCCTCTAAGACATAGAAGTTAGCGAATATGGCGGTGAAGAAAATGATTAGGTAAGCTATTCCTGCGAATAGCGCTTGTTGTTTGTATAGGAATCTAAAGAAATTCTCATAAGTCTGATTTTTATAAATGGAGTAAGAAGAGTTAGGCGATTGTAATGGCTACATTTCCAAACTTGTGCCCTGTATCTACCAAGGCGTGTGCATCTTGAATGCGGTCTAGCGAAAATTCAGAATCTATAGTAGACTGAATTTTACCTTCGTTGAGTAGTTCAGAAAGTTTATTGAAAGAGGCTTGCGTAGGCTTTGAAACTCCTGCAATGAACTTCTTCCCTGTTCGCTTTTGTATAATCCCTGCTTTAATATAATCCGCAGGAACCGCTTCAGATGCTAAAAAGTAACCGTCATCGGCAAGAATGTTCAAACAAGATTGGAATGTGGTTTTACCAACAGTACTGAATATGGCATCGTATTGCACATCTACTTTTGTGAAATCTGTTTTGGAATAATCGATTACGTAATCTGCACCAATCGCTTTCACAGCTTTTACGTGTCTACCACTGCAAACAGCTGTAACTTCCATTCCTTTGAGTTTTGCCAACTGAATAGCCATAGTACCAACGGAGCCAGATGCTCCGTGTATCAATATCTGTTTGGCGTTAGTTGGTGTTTTATTCAAAAAGTAATCTGCGGTAAGAAAAGAAATAACAGATGTGGCGGCTACCTTGAGGGGTACAGAATCTTCAAGTCGGTTGATCATGCCGTTTTCAGGTACTACCACATACTCTGCATGTGCACCAGACTTTAGGCCCATTGAGCCAACCACTCGGTCGCCAACGGTGAATTTGGTTACACTTGAACCAACCGATTCAACAACGCCTGCATATTCATGACCTAAAACCTGGTTTTTTGGCTTTTTGAGTCCATACAAGAATCGAATAATAAACGGGTTAGCTGCTCTTAACCTCACATCTCCAGAGGTTACACTAGTAGCTTTTACCTGAATGCGAATTTCGTTTTCTCCAGGTTTTTGATTGGGAATGTCTTGTACGGTTACCGCTTGCGGACTTCCGTAAGTGCTGTAAATTGCTGCTTTCATCACATGAATTATTTGATGAAGCAAACCTATGGTGGTGGTATAGCTAAACTCGTTGACTTAAGTTAAGAACGTAAATAAGCCAGCTAAAAAATCTACAGTGCGTCAATAGCCTCGGCTAGTTTTCGATCTTTCTCGGTTACTGCTCCATCTGCATCGTGTGAATTTAGGGTAATACATACCTTATTGTAAATGTTTCTCCAATCGGGGTGATGATGATGCTGCTCAGCTAAAAGTGCAACTCTGTTCATAAACCCCCAAGCTTCTGAGAAATTCGAGAAAGAAAAAGTGCGTTCTAAACCGTTTTTGGTTTCTTCCCAATTCGTTTTCATAAGAATTTAGATATAAGAAAATAGATTGTAAAAAGAGAAAGGATTAAAAGACTTAGGTATGCTACGATAGGAGTCCCTTTGTTCTTCCACCAAGCATCGGCTTTGCGCAGGGCCATCAAATTCATAGCCGCTAGAATGGGAGCAGTTAGAAAAGAAACGGTTGTTGCAAAGTCTATTAACTGCCGCATAGATGACATGCCATAAAATAAAATGGCTAAACTTCCTGGAACAATCAGTAATATCCAATAGCGTTGACGATTCAAGTTTGTAGACATGTTTAGGGAGAGAGAGGTGAGGGAAACAGCAACTCTTGAGAACCCGTCTAAAACGGTAAGCGTGGTGCTAAACATGGTGGTGAATGCCGCTGCTGCAATCAGGTAGAATGCGCCAGTTCCAAGTGTTTCTGTGTAGATGCCAATCAAGGTTTGTGCAAATCCTGTTGCAGATGATGGTAATTCAGCCCCTGTGCCAAATAGTGTAAAAGCGCCTAACAACAAGAATAGTGCAGCCAAAAGAGTGGTCCCCCAATAACCTACATGGAAGTCGGTTAAAATGGCTTGGTTGGAGATTGTGGAGTCTTTTCGTTTTTCAGCAATCCACATACTATTCCATACAGAAATATCAAATGGTGCAGGCATCCAACCAACAAGCGCAATGAAGAATAGTAAATCGGTGGGCTCTGCAAAAGAGAAGCTGGAAGTAGGAAGCTCTGGAACTTTGATTCCAGACAGCAGAACAGCAACGAGTGTGCAAAGGGTGAGACAAACTACCAACCACTTCATGAGTTTATCTAGACCAGAGTATCTACCTAAAACGAGCAAGACAGAGCAGGCTAAAAGAAGAATTACACTCCAAGTTAATGCAGAGAACGTGCTGAAGAGAAATGCGGCTAATCCTCCGGTAACAATAGTTACAGCAGCAACAATTATGAATAGGGTAGAAAAGGTAATAAATGCAAATAGGTGTAGTGCAAACTTCCCTAAACTTTGGTACCCATGTAGTAAGTTGTTTCCAGTTTTTAAGGTGTAACGCGGAGCTACTTCAAAAAAGGGGTATTTTAGTATGTTTACTAGAATCACAAAGCCTAGAAGACCTAAGCCATACATGGCACCTGCACGGGTACTCTGTACCAAGTGCGAAACACCTACAGCTGCACCAGCGTAAACCAAACCAGGTCCCAGGCTACGTATGAATAAAGAAAAACGCATCTATCTTGAGCAAGATAACGCGTTAGAAGCGAACACCCAAACTCAGATTAAAGCTAGGTTGAATACCGTCAAAAGGATTGATGAAGTCTTTATGAACATGTTCTAATTCACGCGGGTCTACAAGGGTGTGATAAGACAGAAACCCAACAGAAGTATCTAAGTAAAAGGGGTCTAATTTTGCGTATTGGGCACCTAAGGTGAGTCCCCACCCAATGGCAGAAGCACGTTGCACCGTTCTGTATGGTAATGAAGGATAGGAAGGGAAAGACATAGATGCAGCTTGTGCAAAAACATCTACCCAAGTTCCTCTGATTTGAGTTGAATCACCAAGCGGATCTAACCTACTGGATTTAAAAAGCAATTCAACAGAAACATATGGACGGATAATCTGCTCTTGCTTCTGTTTGAAAAAATGCTTCAAATCTGCTTGAACTCTATAGCTTTCGTGCAGTTCGGATGCAGGATAAACCCATTTGGAGTTACCATTTCTGTAATAGGCAATATTTACCGCGGCATGCAACCGTGGCGAAATAACTCGCTCATAACCAATCTCCAGCCCTTTGGCCAATACGGCCTTTGGTTCTATGTATATGGCGTTCTTAAGCTCCTGTCCGTTTACAAGAGAAACAAGGGTAGTTGCTACCAACAAAAGAAGTAGGTAATGCCTCATGGCATAAAATTAAAAAGAATAGCCAATTCCAAAATTCATTCTTGGAGCAACTCCAGTGAGGTAGGGGTTAACCAGAGGTGCATGTAGAAATTCAGCATCTTCTCTGGGGCTAAGGGAGAAGTTCATCATGCCACCCAAAGAGATGTCCATATGAAAGCCTGCTTGTGTATAAATAGATAATCCAAACACAGTTCCCACACCAATAGCAGATGCATCATATGTTTTTTCTTCTATAATGGTCATTTGTGGGTAATCTGTGTCAAGCATAGTATCTAATTCGCCTAGTTTGAATAGTCCCAAGGCACCCATGTAAAACCGGGTAGGAGAAGATTCTTCTGCTTGGAAAAAGCGTTTGGCGGTAAGTTGTATGTTTCCGCCTTCTAGTCTCGTGGCCATGGGATACAAAAGAGAAGGTTCTTGATTGTGATAGTACCCTGCTAAAATTTTTAACGCACTTCTTGAACCAAGGTTTCGCTCATAACCTATTTGAATCCCTCCAGCTAAAAAAGTGAGAGGCTCAATGGTTAAGTGATTCCTGTAAACGTGTTTCTCATTCTCTGTTTGAGCCAACGTTACCGTAGTAGAACACACCAGAATGGCCAAAGCTTGCACGATCTTTTTCATGAGTTGTAGATTGTTTCTTGAATAGATACCCTATAGTATATTTAGGTTGCGCACCTAATAATTTGGTAACATAGGGTTCATTCTAAAATCAGATTCTAATTCCTTTCCTCTTGTGATTATCAACTTGATTTATGGCGAAAATGTAATCTTGCACTCATCTTAAAATTAGACCAAACAGTTTGAGCTTTCCTAAAAACGATACTTGGATTTATGTACTAGCCGTGCTGTTGGTATTTCCGGCCTTGTGGCTTAACCTAGACTTAGTGCCACTCAATCACGATGACGGCTTACGTGGTCTAGTGGCCTTTGAAATGGAACGCTCTGGTAACTATGTGGTTCCTACACTTCAAGGGGAGTATTACTATATTAAGCCTCCTATTTTCAACTGGATGATTGCTGCTACAGCGGCCATTACAGGTAGTTTTTCAAACTTTGCCATTCGCTTTCCAGTAACACTTTGCCTGTTATTGTTCTCGCTAACTATTTACTTCTTTCACAAAAAGACCTTTGGTTCAAAGCATGCCATCGCTATGGGACTTTTAACCTTAACCGCAGGGCATGTGCTTTTTGAATCCTCTAGAGTAGGTCGCATAGATATTCCCTTTTCGTGGATGATTTATGCCATGTTCATCTCTGTGTACTACTTCTTTAAAAGGGGCAATTTTTGGCTCTTATTTACAGTGTCTTACGGTATTGCGGGTTTTGCCTACTTAACGAAGGGACTCCCAACCATTCCTTTTCAAGGGTTCACCTTAATTGCTTGGTTTGTAGCAAACAATAGATTTAAGAAACTCTTTTCTTTAGAGCACTTGGTAGGGCTTATCACGTTTGTAGTGATTGTGGGAGTTTATTACGGGCTGTATTATTCCATGCATCCAGAAGGAATTTTTAAAATCATTACGGCTTTGTGGACAGACAGTAATGAGCGGTCCGTTGCGGTACATGGTTTTGGCAATTTTGCAGAGCATGTAGCAATGTTCCCACTTCGGTTTTTGTACGAGCTTGCGCCTTGGTCTATCTTGCTAATAGCTTTAGTACGCAAAGGCTGGTTTAGAATAGTAAAAGAGCATTCCCTTCTTTGGTTCTGCTTTGTAGTGTTTTTTGCAAATAGCTGGGTGTACTGGATTTCTCCAGGAAGTACAACACGCTATTTAATCATGTTTTTCCCATTAATCTTTACAGTGTTGGTGTGGTTTTACGCCAAAGAGGAGTTTGTTCTGCCTAGGCGTAACTTATGGATAGGTAGAATTTACGCTTCAATTTTAGCACTGTCTGCCATTGGGGTTTGGTATTTCGCCCTTGGCACCAGTTATGATTATACAAACCATAAACTCTATTGGGTAATAGGCTTGTCCGTTGGGTTCTTTACCTTGTTTGTACTTTGGTTCAAGTACAAGCAGTCTGCCCTCATTCTTATGGTTTGCGGAGTGCTTCTCGGTAGAATATCGTATAACGTCTTTATACGCCCCGCATTAGATGTACAAATAAAAGAAGCCGCTTACCGCGATGGTGCAGAGGAAGCTGCTCGTTTATCAATGGGTAAAGACCTCAAGCTTTGGCAAGAATCTGGTTTTTTCCCAGAAACAGCCTTATACATTGGTAGGCTTCGTAACGAAACCCTCAAAAAACATGTAGGAAAACCCGTACCCAATACACTGTACATTGTTAATCCCGTTCATGTGCCAATCATGGAACAATATGGGTTAGAGTGGGAAGAGCTGCTTCGTTTTCCTATTTCTAAGCATGAGAACCTATTATTGATAGAGTTTGACGAACATGTAATTGAAGCAATATCTCGAAGGAAAGAGAATAACCAAAAACCATAACAGGAAACTTTTTCGTGTAATTTCTGGTTACATAAATGTGAAAAAGAAATAATGATGATAGCAGTAATCTCTCCAGCCAAATCCCTTGATTTTGAGTCTCCGTCACCAATTCAATCTGTTTCAGATACGCGATTTGTTGAACAAAGCGAGAAAATCGTAAAAAAAATGCGCTCCTTTTCTCGTGCCAAGCTGGGTGAACTCATGAAGATTTCCACGCCCCTGGCCCAACTCAATCATGAAAGATTTGCGCAATGGACCGCTCAACCAACAGAGGAGAATGTAAAGCAGGCAGTTTTCGCATTTAATGGAGATGTGTATACAGGACTAGATGCCACATCTCTCAACCAGCCTCAAATAGATTACCTTCAACAACACCTACGGATTTTAAGTGGTCTTTATGGTCTACTCAGACCTTTAGATGCCATGCAGCCATACAGGTTAGAGATGGGAACCAAAGTGAACATTAAGAGGAAGAAAAATCTATATGAATTCTGGGGAGATACAATTACATCCACACTCATGGAGGATATTGGCCAAGCCGATGGTGTTGTGATTAACCTAGCTTCTAACGAGTACTTTAAAGCCGTGAACACAAAGCGAATGCCTCAGCGCATAATTGATATAGAATTCAAAGATTTTAAGAACGGACAATACAAGGTGCTCAGTTTCTTTGCAAAGAAAGCCAGAGGAATGATGGCCAGATTTATGGCTGAGAACCAATTAAAGAATCCAGAAGATTTAAAAGCATTCAACTCAGAAGGATATGGATTTAACCCAGAACTTTCGCTAGAAAATAAATGGGTATTTACCCGAGATACTAAAGCTTAATCAACCAATCATGCGTGTAGTTGCTCAAATAGAGAATCCATATTTTACAGTTACCATTCATCAGTATAATGATAAATACTTGATCAATTTGGTGGGCGGACCCATGGAGCAGGTTTATAAATTCCCAAAGGATGCATTTGCTGGTCCAGATGAAGTTAAGAAACTGGTAGACGAACAATTCACTCAAAATGCTGTGAAAATTCATCAAGAAATGATGGCTAATTACAAGCATGCTGTTGCTTTAGCAAAGCAAGGTTAACTAGGCATTAAGATTTTTATATCTCGCTGATAAGTACGATATTAGCGTTCTCTCCAAACGAAACCGCTAATTACTATACGTATTGTTTAATTAAACCAAAACTAAAACATGTTCAAACTACATCGGAAACCGATGCTGGTTCTTGCTTTTGGAGCGTTATCTGTATCGGCAATGGCCCAAGAAGCTAATGGAACGGGTATCCCTCTTAACCTTACTACAGGAACGGAATTCTTGTCCCCCAACTTGCAAGGTCCAACAGAATGGAATATCTCTCCTGGTGAGCAGCATAACAATCGTATTTACCGCATTGTACAATTTGCTGAAATTCCAGATGATGCGGCTAAATCAGCGTTAGCGTCACAGGGGGTTCAGTTTTTAGAGTACCTACCCACAAATGCATTCGTGGTTTCTTTCCCAACTAGTTTGGTTCCTTTAACCTTGAAGAATTACAATGCTTTAGCTGTTGCACCACTTCAAACGAAACATAAGCTATCTATGCGTTTGGAAGAGCGTCCGCTTCCAGAATATGCAGTTAAAGGCAGTAAGGTTTCTGTGCAGGTTACAGGTCAGCAAGATGTGCTACCTTCTTCTGTTGCTGAAGGACTTCTAGCATATGGTTTTGAAACTGAGCTAAGCAAGCCACATGTTAATGTGGTACAAGGTGAAATTGCATTGGCAAAACTAGAGCAGTTAGCGAGTGAGCCTTGGGTACGCTACGTAGATGTAGCTCCTGAGCCGGGAGAAAAAGAAAGTGATGATGGTAGAAACTTGCACAGATCCAACAGTATAGATTCAGACGGATACGGTGGTAGACAATACGATGGTGACGGAGTATCCGTGGCTGTGAACGATGACGGTCCTGTTGGTCCGCATATTGATTTTCAAGGTAGAGTAGACCAAACACAAGCTACAAACGATTTAGGAACACATGGAGATATGGTTGCAGGTATTGTTGGAGCTGCTGGTAACCTAGACCCAACTATGCGAGGTATGGCACCCGCATCGTTTATTTGGATTCGTCAATACAGTGGTTCTTTACCTGGTACGTTACCACTTCACCTAAGTGATGACGTTTTAATTTTCCAATCATCTTATTCCAATGGTTGTAATGCTGGTTATACCTCTTTAACCAGAACTGTTGATCAAGAGATTTACAATAATCCAACACTTATTCAGGTGTTTTCTGCTGGTAACAGCAATAACAACGATTGCGGCTATGGTGCAGGATCTCTTTGGGGAAATATCACGGGTGGTCATAAGATGGGTAAAAACGTAGTTGCCACGGCAAACCTAGACAACCAAGATAATCTCCGTTTTAGTAGTTCACGTGGACCCGCTAATGATGGTAGAATAAAACCAGATATTTCAGCACACGGACATAACCAAATGTCCACCGATCCTGGAAATACTTATGCTCCAGGTGGAGGTACCTCTGCTGCAGCGCCTGGAATTACAGGGTGTATGACACAGTTGCACCAAGCACACCGTGAACTCAATGGGGGTACTACAGCAGAAAGTGCGTTGCTGAAAGCCATTATGCTCAATACGGCAAATGAATTGGGAAATATTGGCCCAGATTTTGAATTCGGCTTTGGTAAGGTAAATACCCTACGTGCACTAATGGTATTGGAAGAAGGCCGCTACTTAAAAAGTAGTGTAGCGCAAAACGCTACTAACACGCATACATTCACGGTGCCAGCAGGAACAGAATTGGCTAAAGTAATGGTGTACTGGCATGATAAAGAGGCGAGTACAAGTGCAGCTACAGCGTTGGTAAACGATTTAGATGCGGTAGTTACACAAGGTGGAACAACTTACGAGCCTTACATACTAAACCCTGCACCTAATGCATCAACGTTAGACGACCCGGCAACCACAGGGCCAGATCATTTGAATAACGTTGAGCAAATTCCTTTGGTAAACCCTGCAGCAGGAACGTATACACTCACAGTAGACGGAACAACGGTGCCTTTTGGTCCACAAGATTATTACGTAGTGTTTGAATATCTTTCTGCAGAGCCGATGGTAACTTTCCCAATGGGTGGAGATAACTTAGAGGCAGGAACACAGGAGCGTATTCACTGGGATGCCTACGGAACCAATGGTTCTTTTACCTTGGAGTACACTACAGATAACGGAAACAACTGGAATCAAATTGCAACCAATGTTTCCGCAAACTCCAGATTCTATACTTGGAGCGTTCCTAATACGGTTACAGGTCAAGCTAAAGTTCGTGTAACAAGAAACGGGTTAAGTGATGAATCAGATGAAACGTTTAGCATCATCGGAGTGCCTCAAAATCTCAACGTTGATTATGCATGTCCAGATACCATCGCTATTTCTTGGTCTGCCGTAGGTGGAGCAACTTCATACGATGTGTATGTTTTAGGTACAGAGTTTATGGATTCTGTGATGACGGTAACTGGTACACAGGCTTTTCTTACTGGGTACTCGCCAAACCAAGAGTTGTGGATTAGCGTTCGCGCAGAGACTCAAGAAGCAAAAGGTCGTAGAGCAATTGCCATCAACAAACCAATTGGCACAGTTAATTGTGTAGTATCTAATGATGTGGCTCTTGAACAAGTGATGAGCCCTTCAGGCTTGTATCCAACTTGCCAATCTTCAGGTGCAGTGCAGGTAAAGCTCATAGTAGAGAACAAAGGACAGAACCCAGCGTCTGGGTTTGATGTAAACTATTCATTCAATTCAGGAACTACAGTTACAGAAACCTATACAGGTACACTAAACCCTGGAGATACTGCTCATGTATCTATTCAGCCAGGAGTTACTTTAACTACGGGTGCAAATAACTTTGTAGCGTGGGTGAGTTTATCTGGAGATGGAAACGCCTTCAACGATACCCTCACTACTTCTCCAGCAATTCTTAACGGAATAGGAACACAAACCTTACCTTATACTGAAGATTTTGAATCTTTCAGCAATTGCGGTACAGCAAATGATTGCGGTGGAACAAATTGTTCATTAACGAACGGATGGCTCAACGCTTTCAACAACGTTTTTGATGATATCGATTGGAGAACAGACCAGGGTGGAACGGCCTCAACGGGCACAGGTCCTACCATTGATGCCAATCCGGGTACAATCTCGGGTAAATACTTGTATTTAGAAGCATCTGGAGGATGTACTTTCCAAGAAGCGGTTCTAATGTCACCTTGTTTTGATTTAACAAATGCTCAAGCTCCGCAAATGATGTTTAGCTATCACATGAATGGCTTTAGTGTGGGTGAGCTTCATGTAGATGTATTATCAGACGGAGTTTGGTATTTTGATGTAACTCCTGCATTAATCGGTTCACAAGGTGGATTGTGGCAAGAGCGTGCTGTAAACCTTTCGCCTTATGCGGGAACTACAGTAAATATCAGATTCAGAGGAATCACAGGTTCAGATTGGAGCTCTGATATCGCCTTAGATAACTTCGTGATTGAAGAAGCCACAACAGTTCCAACCGTAGACTTCATGGCAGATCCGCTTTCTACATGTGTGGGTCAAAATGTTTCCTTGTTTGATTTGAGTGCGAATGCTCCTAATCAATATTCATGGAGTATAACACCAGCTACGTATTCATTTGCAAACGGTACAAATGCCAACAGTGCGAATCCAGTGGTAGTTTTCAATATCTCAGGCGACTATGATGTGCAATTGATTGCAACAAACCCAATTGGTTCTGATACGCTACTCAAGAGTGCATATATCAGTGTTTCAAATGGTGAAAGTGTGCCATTCTCTAATGATTTTGAATCAGCACCGTTCCCTAATCAAGGATTTACCATTGAGAATCCAGATGGAGCCCAAACATGGGTTGCTAACCCTAATATTGTTGGGTTAGACGGTAACAATAGTGTAACCGCATACATCAACTTCTACAATTACAATGCTTCAGGGCAAGAAGATTGGTTGGTGAGTCCAATAATTGATCTTACCAATACCAATGATGTACAATTGGCCTTTGACGTGTCTTACGCACAGTACACGGCAAATAGCTTGGATGGATTGCGAATTGAAGTATCAACAGATTGTGGTGAGACATTCACCTTCACTCCGTATGAAAGATTGGGTGCCGCATTGGCAACAGTTAATCCTACTACTGGTAATTTCTCTCCGTCAGCGGCATCGCAATGGCGCAGAGATACGGTTGATTTGTCGCCATTTACTGGGTCAAGCGTTCAGTTGCGTTTTGTTGGAATTTGCGATTACGGAAACAACCTGTTCTTGGATAACATTAACTTGATAGATAATAGCACTACCGTGGCGTTATTTACTGGTGATACAATGGTTTGCCAAGGTGAGAGCATCATCTTCTATGATCAATCTCAAGGGCCAGGGCTAACATATAACTGGACCTTCGAAAATGGTAGTCCAGCATCGGCAACAACAGCGGGTCCGCATACGATTACATTCAATTCGTTGGGTACACAGAATATTACACTTAGTGTTAATGGAACCAACGGACAAGATAATTATGCAAACACCATAGAAGTGGTAGAAGAGCCAACAGCTGGTTTTACATCAGTTTACAATGATGCCACAGGTGAAATGGATTTTAGCTTCTCAGGGCAGTATGGTCAGACTGTTAATTGGGACTTTGGCGATGGTACTACCGCCACGGGCTTTAATGTGAGTCACCAATATGCCGCTGCCAGTAATTATACGGTTACAGTGAACGTTTCCAACCCATGTGGTAACGATTCTTATGTGGGCGATGTAGTCAACTGGCCTACGGGTACTGCTGAGGTAGAGAGTACTTATGGGTTATCTGTATTCCCCAACCCGTTCAACGGTGAGGTTCGTATTAGAGCTACAGGTATAGAAGGCAAAGCCGATGTTGTTGTAATGGATTTAAATGGTAAGCAATTATTGCAGACTGTTTATTCAGATACCGAGCTCAGTAACACGGTCAATTTAAACCTTGAAAACTTAGCGCAAGGAGTTTACGTGTTACGCGTAAGCACAGACGCTGGAGCTGAAGAGATTCGAATAGTGAAATATTAAGCGCAAGTCAATTGCCAAAAGAAAAGCCCTCGCATTGCGAGGGCTTTTTTTATGTTAAAACCTATTGAACCGCTAGTTTCTTGATGTAGCTTTTATCACCTTGTTCAATGTGCATGATATACATCCCAAGAGGCAAATCACTGATTTCTATGGCTTGAACACCTAATTCCGCTAGGGTATTAACTACTAATGAGCCCGTGGTGCTGTACACTTCAATAGAATAGCTCTTGGTTTGGTTTAAGGGGCGAACGTATACCCAATCAGCTGCGGGGTTAGGGTATACAGAAAACAGATCTTCACTGAAACCATTTCTTTGAGCTATTCCTGTGGGTACATTTAAATTCAAGCGAACAAAAGCACGGTTGAAAGAGGTAAGGGGTTCGAGTGGAATTCTCTCGCCTGCTAGATATAAATAGTTCGGTGTAGCTGCCATATCCCTGGCATGTATGATAATGTCATTGTACTCATCTTCTGGGTGTGTTAGGGATCCTATGGGAGTATATATTTTCAAGTGAGATGGGTAAGAGTTATTCCTAATCGTGAATACATAATCTTGAGTGAATTCCATCAGACGTCCTGAAATAGAAATGGTATCAGCGTAGTTACTCATGGGCCTAAAATAGTGCCCTTTAAAAAAGGAGTTATCTCTATGGTAAACATGTACTAAGCTATGGTACCGATTTGCCTATAACCTACCACTATAGAAATTAGCTTCCAAATGGCCCTGATCTTCTTCATCTACACATTCTCTACCCAAATATTCCAGTGTATTCATATCATAGTACCGTACAAACGATTCCGGACTACTTATTTGCATGATTAATAACAAACCGTTTAAGTAATCTGCATCTGCATAATGATTATAATGATGAGGTTCTATTCCGGTAATTGAATCCATGAGTTTTCCACTACCTAGCGAATACATATACATGCCTAAACCTTTTCTCATTTTCCAAACACTATTCAGTTCAGGTTTCACTCGCATTCTACCCTTATGGGAGCCATGCTCTATATCAACAGAATCTAAAAGTTGTGCAGTTGGTAGGTGAAACTTGTAAATGGTGTCTTGCCAAACACATGTTCCGTTGCGTGAACCCGGTAAGGTTTCTTGTTCAAAAACGGGAAGAATGGAATTGGTAGCAGGTTGTGTGACGAACTAATTTCATGTGGTTCATTTATAGGTGTTTACACGATAAAATTATGTTTTTACTCTATATCTAAGACTGATTTTCATCATACATTCTACTTTCGCTGCATGCAGGTAGCGGTAGTGGGTGGTGGAGCAGCCGGGGTTTTCGCGGCAATTCAATGCAAGTTGAATCATCCAAATGCGTATGTGATTTTGATAGAGAAATCAAACGAATTGCTTCAAAAAGTAAAGATTTCTGGGGGTGGGAGATGTAATGTAACCCACGCCTCAGACTCCATTGCTTACATGCATAGGTGCTACCCTAGAGGAGGAAAGCAATTGAAAAAACTGTTAGGTCAATTCTTTACTAAAGACACCGTTTCCTTTTTCGAAAACAGGGGTGTAAAGCTTAAAACCGAAGCAGATAACCGCATGTTCCCCATTACAGATCAATCACAAACTATCATTGATTGTTTGATGAAGGAGTTGTACAAGGGAAGGGTAGAAGTGAAGTTTGAAACAACCGTAAAGCGTATTACCACAGCAGGCAAGGGGTTTGGAATAGAAACAAATGCTGGAAGAATATATGCAGATCGATTGATTTTGGCCACAGGAGGTAGTCCGAATGAACGCGGCTTGCAGTGGTTAAAAGACATCGGCTATGCCTTAGCAGCTCCCGTTCCTTCGCTATTCACTTTTAATTTGAAGAAGCATCCCATTAATCAATTAATGGGTGTGAGTGTGAATCCTGTTTCTATTCAAATTCACGGTTTTGATGAGGTTTCTGAGGGCCCCGTTTTAATTACCCACTGGGGTTTTAGTGGCCCAGCTGTATTGAAACTATCTGCCTTTGCGGCTAGGTTTTTACATGAACAGCGATATCAATACAGCATTAGTATCAATTGGTTGGGAAATACTCCTGAACATGAATTGCGCGCGTCTTGGAATACGATTGCAGCTAAACACCCCAAGCAAAAGGTGATGGGAAAGAACCCATTTGATTTACCCAGTAGATTATGGGATTATCTAGTTACAAGAGCAGAGTTGCAAGAAGGCAATACGTGGAGTACCCTGCCCAAAAAGCAAAAGAACAAGCTGATTCAAGTGCTGACCAATGATACCTACAACTGTAAAGGTAAAACCACCTTTAAAGAGGAGTTTGTTACCGCGGGTGGGATTGCTTGGGAGAACCTTAACGTAAAAACCATGGAGAGTAAACTTCACCCTGGACTCTTTTTTGCGGGTGAACTGGTGGATATGGACGGTATTACAGGCGGGTTCAACTTTCAAGCAGCATGGACCACCGGTTTTGTGGCTGGACTTAATGCTGGAAAGGCGTAAAAAAGCCGCTTTACCTTATGGCAAAGCGGCTCATCTATCCAGATTGGATTAGGTTACATATTTCCGTAAGTGGAGCTGTATTCTAACATTTGCTTGGTAAAGTCTGCGGGGTATTCCACCTTAATATCTGTGATTTCACCGTTTTCTTCAACTGGAACCAATTTAGGATTAATGAATCCACCGTAAGGTGCAATACCCAAGGCTTCTGATCTTTCTAATACCTCTTGGTGTAACGCTTGGTCTACTTGTACTCCGTAGTTTTCAACCAATGCTCTACCCGCTTCGTAATCGCCTTCTGATTTAATGCGCTGAATCTCACGAAGCAATTCTCCAAATAATACGCGAAGCTTTTCATAGTCGTTCACACGGAAATAAGTCTTTCCATCTTGAACTACCTTTTCAACTACGTTATCGGCTTGTCCTTTTTCATACGCCCACGCGGCAACCAATTGGCGGTTACGCATGTGTGCTTCTTCAACTACTTCACCTGGCTCAATTCTGCGAAGTTGAACCATCAATCCGTTGCGGATGTAGCCGTCATACTCGGCCTTACCTACCTCTAACGAAGGCATCAAACCAAGTTCAACTAGTTTGGGGTCCATAATGTAATATAGAGCAACCAAATCCGCTCTGCCTTCTTCTAAAGTAGAGGCATAGTTCTTTAGTGTCTCCTTAGGAGTTCCTACTCCTTCGTTCAACTTACCAGATGCATGACCTACTACTTCGTGCAATGCAGTATGCAGTTTGCCAGCCAATTTACCGTGCTCTTTAGAACGTGCTTTTTCTTCATCGGTTAGTGCAAACTCATCTGTGTAACCCGTACCGCTTGAACCTGCATAGGCCTCTACAATATTACCTAGAGATACAGATTTAGACCCGTGATTGGCTCTAATCCAGTTGGCATTTGGCAGGTTAACGCCTATAGGAGTTGATGGAGATGCATCACCACTCTCACCAGCTACATTCACCACTTTATAGGTAACTCCAACTACTTTTTCTTTTTTATGCTCAGCCATCAATGGAGCATTGTCTTCAAACCATTGTACGTTATCCATAACTACAGACATACGCTCGCTGGCATCAAAGTCTTTGATTTGAACAATACTCTCAAAAGAACCACGGTAACCCATAGGGTCATTATAGACCTCAATGAAAGAATTGATATAGTCAATGTCTCCGTCTGTTGCTGAAGTCCATGCGATGTTGTAGTCATCCCAGGTTTTTAAATCACCCGTTTTGTAATAGTCAATGAGCAATTTAAGTGCATCAGCCTGAGCTTGATTTTCTGCTACTTCGGTTGCTTTTTCTAACCATCCAATAATGCGCTGGATTGCTGGGCCATACATGCCGTCTGCTTTCCAAACTACTTCTTCTAGCTCACCAGCACCGTTCCGAACGATTTTAGAGTTCAGTCCGTATGAAATGGGTGTTTTATCAGCCTTATCTGCTTTAGCAGCATAAAAAGCTTCTACTTCTTTTTCAGAAATGTCTGCACCATAAAAGTTAGTAGCTGAAGCTAACAACAAGTCTTTTTCTGGGTCTAAACTCACCTTTTTGGCGTCTACTGCAGGGTCTAATACTGCTGCCTTAGCCTCATCGCTTAAGTTAGTTCCAGTTTCTGATAACAATTGATTGAAATAATCTGCAGAAAATTCTGGAAGGATTTTGTTCATAGAGTAGTGGTGGTGAATACCGTTAGAGAACCAAACCCGCTTTAAGTATACCTCAAAGGCTTCCCAATCTGCGGTTGTTTTGTCACCCGCGTAGTTGGCATAAATATTTTCTAAAGCTTTGCGAATTTCTAGGTTGTGACGATAGTTCTGGTCCCAGATTATATCTCTTCCTTCATACCCTGCTTGGGTAAGGTAATAGGCGTACTTCTTTTGCTGTAGCGTAAGCTTGTCCCAGCCAGGAATTTGATAACGGATCAGTTTTAAATCTGCAAACTGTTCTGCTAGATATTCAAAATCAGCAGAAGTTGCTGTGGAATCTGTTTGTTCCGTTGCAACGGGTTTGTTGGGTTCTGTTTGACCTCCGTATGCAGCCAGCCCAAAAGCCAATGCCCCTGCGAAGAGGAAATTCAAGTTCTTCATGTTCTCATTAAAATTTATGAAGTTCCGAAGGTAATACAGCCAAAGGGAAACTAAAAACCCTGAATATGGATGTATTCAGGGCTTACTAAAATAGTGGGTTGAATGAGACTACAAACTCATGGGAACTTCCATAAGTAGTAGGCGTGCATCAGAATTGGCTTCAATCCCTAACGCATCTGTATCCCAAATACCAAAACCATCCCTCTCGTTTAGAGCCGTTCCGTTTATGGTCACATCGCCTTTAATTACAAAGGCATAAACCCCATTTTTAGATGGGTATTTTAACATATGATTTACTGCCTTTCCAGCACTTAAATCACCTAAATGGAACCAAGCATTTTGGTGAACCCAAACCCCTTCATCATCTGCATTGGGCGACAATATTTGGTGCATTTGATCTTTGGTTTTGTCTTGGTCTAGTGTTATTTGGTCGTAACGCGGCTCCACTTGCTTTTTATTGGGAAACACCCAAATCTGCAAGAATTTCACCTCTTGGTCTTTGTTCTTGTTGTATTCGCTGTGGAAAATTCCCGTGCCCGCGCTCATTACCTGTACATCGCCTTGTTTAATAACGGCTTTGTTACCCATGCTGTCTTCGTGCTCTAAATCTCCTTCTAATGGAATAGAAATAATCTCCATGTTATCATGCGGATGCTTGCCAAAACCCATTCCCGGGGCAACACGGTCATCATTCAAAACGCGCAATACACCAAAGTGCATACGTTCTGGGTTGTGGTAATTGGCAAAACTAAACGTGTGGTGACTGTTTAACCAACCGTGGTTGGCATGTCCTCTAGATGCTGCTTTGTGCAATACTGTTTTCATGGTTTTAACCTCCTTATTAGGTAAATGATTGAATCCAACCCTGTACATCAATTTGTCATAAGTAGACTTATCTTTTTCTTGATTAGCTAGTGCCTTTCCAGTGATTACCGCGCCTGCTGCTCCCAAGATAGAGCTACGAATGAATTTTTTTCTGTCCATAAGTCGGTTGCTTTATATGTTGATACAAATATCTATCTCTTATCTGGCAAAGCCGATGTTGAATTGTAAGCGGATGATGTAAAAATGCAAAGGGTGTTAAACTCAGACATCATTCAGAATTTATTTACCGATCTCTTGAAGTTCTTTAGGAGTATGGGATTTAAGCGACTATCCGTATTTTGAATCCCACTCTTGCCTGAATTTGAGGAGTTGTTGCGCTGTCCATGATTCCACCTCGTGTTTCAATGTATCTGCATTTGTATGCGTGAATGGTTGTGAAAATGCCAGCTTGGCACTAATCTTTTTCTTCTTGAATAGTTTGAAAACATGGGTAAAGAAGAGCTCGTCATTTACCCAAGCCACATCTGGTTCTTCATATTCCAAGGCAGCTGCATAAATGGTGAAACCCTGGTTTGCGGCAGTTTGAAACATCCCGGGTTTGTAGGGCAGAATTTCAGGGCCCTTATGGGTAGTTCCTTCAGGAAAGAGAATGACAGACAGGTTCTGTCTTAAACGATTATCCATGGCTGTCCGAGTTTCTTTTCTGCTGGTTTTGCTTTCGCGATCTACCCAAATGGTTTTGAGTGCACCCGCGGCATAACCAAAGAGTGGCCAAGACTTTACATCGGCTTTTGCCACAAATACGGCAGGATGAGCGGGAGCGACAAGAACCACGTCAAAATAGCTGCGATGGTTAGACATTAGAATACCTGGTTGACTAGGGATTTTGCCTTCTACCATCAAGTCTACGTTAAGCATCCTTTGGATAAGCGTTTTCCAAAGATTATAGTGCTTAAAAGCACTAGAGTGAGGCTTACCGAACATACGTAGAATCAGTGCGCTGGTAGAGATTCCCGAGGTGAAAACCACGAACCAAAACATTCTTCCAACAGACACAACACTACGCCAATGTTTCATGGTGTCAAAAATAGGGGCTAGGGGTGAAAACAGCCCTGGAATAAAAAAAATCAAAAATTCTCTGAATTGTTTGCAAAAAGTCCATTTTGAATTACATTTGCTGCCCGTTTGGAAAGAACGGAATTGTTCACACAATTATTGGTCCGGTAGTTCAGTTGGTTAGAATACATGCCTGTCACGCATGGGGTCGCGAGTTCGAGTCTCGTCCGGACCGCTTTTTAAAATATCAAAATGAGTTAAAAGCGCTTAAAATCAAGGATTTAAGCGCTTTTTTCGTTTTAAGGATTTTGTACTGTCACTTAAAGTGTCATGCAAATCAATCCAGAGATTTGTTCAAACTGTGCAGAAGTTACAGCCCACAATCAATCTCAAGTATTGCTATAGGTTTGCGCTGAAGGCTCTTTCAAGAAGTAACTATTTTTAAGAGTAAAAGAATTGATTAATTCTTGGATTGCTTGCTGTTGGCAGGTGTAGCCTCTTTCTGCTCTTCTTCATCGCCTTTCCAGTTTTTAGGATGATAGGCTTCACTTTGCTCAATGGCTTCCATGATTTGAGCCAGAATTTCCTCAGGTTCATCATCGTAGTTGATGTCAAGCGCAGGCTTGATTCTCATGGTGATTTCTACGCCTTTTTTCTTGATGAACATCCCCTTTTTGTCAAATGCCCTGCGGAATCCGTCAATGACGATGGGAAGAACAATGGGCTTGTATTTTTTTATGATATGTGCCGTTCCTTTTCTTCCGGGGGCAAAGGGCTTGGTGGTTCCTTGAGGGAATGTAATAACCCAACCATCGTGTAAGGCTTCTCCAATTTGAGCTGTGTCGTTTAAATCAACATTCCTGTGAATTTCTTTTCCTTTCTCTCGCCAGGTGCGTTTTACCAAAATACCGCCTACATAACCGAAGAGTTTAGGGAGCATGCCTGTTTTCATGGTTTCAACTGCAGCCACAAAGTATACTCTGAACGCGGGGTTGAGTAAGGATAAGAAATTACCTAGGCGATCTGTGTGGCCGTTCTTTATACTGAAAAAGGTGAGTAGCATTAAGGTGACATCTGCAAAGTAGGTTTGGTGATTGCTTACAATCAAAACCTGTCTTTTGGGAAGCATTTTTACATTTTCAGAACCCGTAATTCTTGTGATATTAAGAAACCGAAAGCGATAGTTCGCAATCATTCCAAATACGATAAACATGAAGCGTTTGAAGAGCAGGAAGTTGCCCAGGGCATCACGTCTAATTAATCGTATAGGCATTCAATTCTTTTATTGGTTTCAAGCCAAAGATAAACGGGTAAGCCTAAAAACAAAGGAATTCTCAGATGTATCCCATTACTGAGTACACCACATATCCGAACCATTCATGAAACAGGAAGTTCCAACCGTTTAAGGCACTCATGTCTGGAATGAATAAACTACTGAAACTCAGTTTTTCCAAAGGGGATTCTGAATTAAAGTCTACCGGATAGGCCGCGAGTTTAAGTCCGGCTTTTTCAAAACACTTGAGTGCCCTGCGCATATGTACCGCAGAAGTAACTAGAACTAGTTCATTTTGAGCAATTTGAAGAGAGTCAATCAAAGCGTTGGTGAATACCGCATTTTCGCGGGTGTTTTTGGAATTGGGTTCAACAACTACATCGGCCTTTGCCACGCCCGCATCAAAAAGAAAGTGTGCCACCTTCTCTTGCTGACTGTACGTTTGGGTAATGAGTTCACCAGACCCTCCAGATAAAATCATACCTTTTATTCTGTTGTTGTGGTACCACTGCAGGGGAACCATTATTCTGTCGGCACTTCCTGAAAATTCAACTTGATTTCTTTCTTTATCAAAACTACTGTAACCTCCCAGAACAACAGCGTATTTGGCACTTGTTGGCAGTGTTTCTTGCGGATGCTCCCAAGCCCAGGAAGCTAGGTTTATGATGAATCCGTTGGAGAAAAAGTAGAATACACCAAGACTCCACCAAAGCAGCTGACTCCTTTTCTTAGGGAGAGTCACTGCGAGCACCAATAAGGCAAACACCCAAAAGCCAGGCGTAAACAAGAAGGCAAGTATTTTGGAGAGAATGAAAAACATGTTAGCGCACTGTTAGTGACTTTGTGAGTTGAAAAGAGTCTCCTTGTAGCTTCACAAAGTATAGCCCTGCAGGTAAATGTGAAATATCTAAGTTCAACCTTTGAGCACCGCTTGAATAGTGTCTTTTAAAGGGTCCATTTACGCGCTTACCATTCAGGTTGAATACTTCTGCTTTAATGGTCTCTGGACTTGTTAATGTGAAAGCCACATTAACCAAGTCTGTTGCTGGATTAGGATATACCTTTAAATGTACTGCTTCTTCTGCTGATACCAATTCGTCTGAAGTGATATCGTACTCGTTCTTCACGTAAGTAGTATACACTCCGTTTCCGTGAGTACCCACAGCTGTAAAGCCATCAGATGCTCTAAAATCTATCATATCAACTACCACATTGCCAATAACATCATCGGCCTGTTGTATCCAAATCGTGCTTTTGCCTGCCAGGGTGTTTGTTGCAAATAATCCGATGCTGGTACCTAACATGTAAACCTGCGTAGAATCTG